>NZ_JBIWMA010000028.1:0-111560 GCF_044766465.1 Streptomyces sp. NPDC102259
CCACCCGCTACGACAAGACCGCCGAGTCCTACCAGGCAGCCGTCACCCTCGCATCGCTCCTGATGTGGGCGTGACATTTGAAGACAACTCCTAGGCCGGGCCTTGCAAAAGGTGGTGAACTTCATCAGCAACTTGATGAAGGCGACCACCTGTGACTGAGCCCTTGAGGTGGCGGGTTTCGCCAACCGGACCGCGTAGCGTCCCGCGCGTCCCGGCTGGGCGAGCCGTATGGGCGATTGCGACGCGATGGCGACGTCCCGAACTCCTGGCAGCTGGCCGCGCGTTGTGAGATCGTCCGCAGGTGACCGACGCTGCTGGTGGAGAAACGACCCTGGGACGACCCGACGACCGCACTGCGTCCGCTCTGCGCTTCGCAACGGAACTTGTCGCGTGGGTGGCCACTCCCTGGGCCCTGGCCAGCCACTCATGGCTGCTTGCCGTCCTGTCCGTGGTGGTCCTGATCGGTCTTCCGACGGCCTTGTCCACCTCGGGGGACAAGGCAAACGTGATCATCGCGGTGCCGGGCTGGGCCACGATACTGCTGGTGCTGCTCCAACTCGCTGCGGCTGTGACCTCCTCGTGGCTTGCCTGGCCCGCTTGGGCGGCGGCTCCCGTCACCATGCTGGCCGCCGCGGCTGTCGTCACGGAGCGCCGACGCTGGCGGTGGCTGCTCTTCACCGACCAACTCGCCAGGTGAAGCGCTCATCCGCCGATTGAAGCGCTCAGTCCACGCTGTCCCGTTACCGGCAGGGGGAACAGGACTCAGTAGCCGAGGTCGAGGTAGTCGATGTCGGTGATGGCGACGTCGGTGAGTCCGGTGGCGCGGCTTCCGCCGTCCTGGAAATACACGTCTTTGAAGCCTTCGGCGATGATCCCGCGCATCTCCTGGTCGCTGGCCCCGGCCTCGCGGGCGTCGAAGAGGCGCTGTGCGTAGACCGGGGGGGAGATGGACGGTGAGCCGGCGGAGGCGTCCGTCGTCGGTGGTGCCGATGGGTGCGGTGTAGCCGAAGCGGGCCCGTGTCTCCACCGTGATGCCGCGTGTGGTGGCGGCCTGCTTCTGCCGGCGTTTACGCACCAGGGGCTGCCAGCGGGCGCGTACGGCGTCGTCGATTTTCGCGGCGACGTCGGGGCGGGCGTGTTTGCGGGCGCCGCGGCGGTAGCGGTTCACGGAGTCGGCGGTGACCCCGATCTCCTGCGCGACGGCCTTCGCACTGCCCAACTGCCGGATCAGGAAGCCGATCCGGCCCTTCAACGTCTTCGGCGGCTCGCGGGTGAAGCTCTCCCGGTCGGCCCGCTCAATGGCGTCTTCGATCTCCGCCACGGCCCTATTCTCCTTCGTCGAGGACGGCGTCGCCGCCCTCGATGTGGCGGGCCGGGTTCAGCCCTTTCTCCATGAGGTCGACCGCCCACAGCATCGACTGGACGCCCTCGAGCTTCGCCAGGCCAGGTGTGGGCCCGAGGCGGAACCCGCCGGGCTGCGGCTTGCCGGAGGCGGCGTAGGGGAGGAAGTCGAGCGGGCTGGCGCCGGGGGAGGGGTAGACGACGCAGTCGGACAGCACCGCCAGCGGGTACAGGCCCGTCAGCTTCACCATGTTGGTGAGCTTGCGGTGCATGTTGACCCGCGCCTTGGAGATGACGGCGGCACGGATATCCGGACGCCAGGTGGGGCGCTGGAGGGCCGGCCACCGCTCGCCCTCCTTATAGCCCTTGCCCTGGGGGCGCTCACGCAGCTTGCCGATGCCGCCCTTGACGGTGGCCTTGATCGCGGCGAGGACAGCCGCCATGGCCGGGTCGACGTCCTTGTGTCGCTCCATGGCGGCGAGGAACTCGGTGTCGGCGAGGTCTTTGGTGACGCCGAGGTCGGCGAGGGTGTCGACGTAGGCGTTCTTGAGCCGGTCGTGCCACGGATCGAGGTACGCGCCGGTTTCCCGGCGCAGGTACGCCTCCAGCGGGGCGACGTTGTAGCCGAGCTCCTGGGCGTAGGCGACGGTGTGCGTCTGGTACCAGGCGGGTCCCGTCGGCCGGGTGCCGTCCGGTGTGAAGGGCGAGGGCAGGCGCGGGTCCACCTCGACGTGGGAGAGGTCGACCAGCCAGGAGCCGGGGATCTTCGGGTTGAACGTCGGGGCGCGGAAGTGGTCGGGTGCGCTGAGGCCGACGACCAGGCGGGCGGCGGCGGCGAGGAAGGCCGTGTTGAGGTCCAGGCCGACCGCGTAAGGCAGCGTGCACTCCTCGTCGGTCAGCAGATCGACGTCCCGCACCCACTGGTAGGCCTCCTCGTTCAGGAACCCGCCGCTCCAGCCGGACTCCACGACGACGGGGTGCTCGGGGGTGGCCTCCGGCGGCGCCGGGTCCATCGGCTCCGTCCCGAGCGAGCCGGGGTTGTGGCCGGGCACCCAGTTGCCGGTGGCGGGGTCCTGCGTGGCGCGTGTGGGTGGCCGCAGCGCCGTCATCAGCTCAAGGCCCGATACGGCGGTGGAGCCGCGCGGGGTGATGACGCGGGTGGCGTAGACGCCGAGGACGCGGGCGACGTCGGCCGGCTCCATGTCCGTGACTGCGGGCCAGGACCGCTCATCCAGAGCGTCCCAGGACAGGATCGCCAACTGCACGCACTGCCGCTCACGCCCCTGGGCCTTGCGGTAGATCCGCGCCCACGGACCGAATCCACGCTGGGTGAGCCGCCACTTCGCCTTTGCCACCTGCTTGACCACAGGATGGTCCTCCGGCAGACGCAGCGAGCGGCGCTGCTCGTGGCCTTCCAGGCGTTCCGGCAGGCCGAGCTTCACGGCAGCGGACGCGGTGAGGGCGATCAGCGGGTCGCTGTCCTTGCCGTTGCGGTGCAGGCGCGGCGCGCCGAGACCGGACTCGCGCAGCGTCCACTCCACGAGCTCCACCACGGTGGTCGCGGGGCAGTCGAGCACGATGCCGTCCGTGCCGTACGCGCAGCCGTCACCGTCCAGCACTGCCAGCGGGCCGTGCGGGAAACGCGGATCGACGGCGGGCTGCGCCGCCTTCCTCGCGGCCGGACGCTGTGATGCCGCGGCGGGCCGGATGGCGGGACGCGCCGGTGCCGCAGTAGGAACGACGGGAGCCTGGGGAGCGTTTGCCGTCTCGACCCCGGACGCGGCCGGCAGGGTGGAGGCCGGCGGCGTCGTCGCGGCAGCCGGGGCTGCACCGGGGGCTGGGTACTTCGCCGCCCATCCGTTCAGCAGTCGCTGGTAGGCGTCCAGGCGCGGTGATTTCGGCTCGCTGCGGCCGTTCTCCCAGTTCTTCACCGACTGGGTCGTGGTCTTCAGCGTGGTGGCCAGGCGGGCCTGGGTGATGCCGGCGGCTTCACGCAGCCGGGCACGCTCGGCCGGAGGCGGCAGATGCGGCTCCTCGTTCAGCAGAGCGTCGACGGACGCGAACAGCTCTTCCTCAGATGCCATGGCCGCACCTTCACTCAAGACCGAAATCCAGCTTAACTACAAACTTACCCCATTGTTTAGCCCTTTCCAGATCATTCCAGTCCGAGGGCGGCGAGTCCCCAGCCTGGGTGAGCTTCGCGCCTGCTGCTCATACGCTCGCACGAGCTCACTGGAGCAGTTCGAAGTGGGGGTGGTACGGAGAAGACGGGCAGACGTGGAGCTGCAGGTTGTTGCCGCCGGTGATGTCGATCAAGGTGAAGTTGCCGTGCTGGGCGCCTCTATGGCCGCCTCGCCGCCGAGGTCACCACTACGGGAACCATCTGGCGGGCCGGCGTTCGCAGAGGCATGGAAGCGGCAGCCAAGTTGTGCGCCGCCTCCAAACCTGCCTGAAGGACATGCCTTGCTGTCGCCCCGACATCCGTCTGACGGCCATCCGAGGCCGGGAGGCAAGCGAGGAAGGGTGTGACGGCTCGGGGCCGCCACGTCAACTGTGGGAGAGATCGCCTCGTAGTTGGGCCTTCACCGGAAGGGTGCAATGAGGAGGACCAGGGTTTACCTCGCCAGAGGATGCAACGACTGAACCTTGGCGAAACGGCAGCCACCACTACGGCCCCTATCCCTTCCGAGGCTCCAGGCATCACCTTCTTCGTCCGGTCTCCTTCCGCGCGCTTGTGTGCCACCCTCGCCAAGCACCTCCCCTCAAGTCCGTTCAGCGGAACCGGATTCGGCCGAATCTCGAACCGGAAGGCGGGAGGCGCTTCCACCGTCACGCCAGGCGTCGCGGTACGGTCCTTCCTGCCGGTGCTTCGCCTCATCGCCGTTGACGAACGACTTCAGCGCGATCAGCTCACCTGCGATGCGCGCTCAAGCCGCCCTTATTGCCGGGGTGCGCGGGGCGGCGCAGGCGTCTCTGTCTGAGCTGTCGCCAACTTGACCTCATGCAAGGGGGTTTGGCGGTGCTGCCACGAGGGCATCGCTTGTGCTGTAAGCATCTACAGCACTTAAAATTCGAGGAGTGCAACACTCATGCATCGTCTTCAGCCAGTCGCCAACGGCCTGCACACCGACCACCCCGTCCCCGGCCTGCCCTTCGTCGACGACGGCCACATCCCGGTCGACGACCCCGCCGCGATCGAAGCCGTCGGACGCCACGAAGAGGGAGGAACCTGGGGGCGCTGGGACAAGGTCGCCGACACCAAGGGGGCCTGGATCGCCTTCACCACCGATCCGATCCGCCACGATCTCGCCTGGGTCGTCCACCACCACCCCGAACACGGCCGGACCGTTCTCCTGGTCCGGGACCAGGACGCCTCGCCCTGGCACAGCAGCTGGTGGGGGCCGCAGCTGCTGTTCCGCCAGGGCGGCTACTGGTGGGACGGCACCACCTGGTACCGGCCCGACCAGGTCTGGGACGCCCCCAGCGAACGCTTCGAGCGCCGGCCGGTCAAAGCAGCCACCACCATCACCGCCGCCGACCTCCTCGACGACAACACTCACCCCGGCGGCGGCCGCCTGCTGAAAGTCGCCAACTTCGACCTCGACGCCCCGCCCCCCGACCCGTGGAACGACCACCTGGCCCTGTGGGCCGCGCGCCGGCGCGCAGGCGCACGGCCGCTGTCGCAGTGCGTGGTGCGCCTGTCCGCACCCGAACTCGCCGCCGACCAGCTCATCGGCGTGCCGGAGATGGCGAAGATCGGCGGCATCGCGGCCTCCACCCTGCGCGCCTACATCGCCCGCGACCAACGCGAAGTGCCCCCGCCCCAAGCCGCGGTCAGCGGCCGCAGCCTCTGGGCACGCCCCGTGGCCCAGGACTGGGCAGAAGAACGCGACCGTTCCCCGGAGAGCGCGGCCGCGAAGCTCGACTCCGGTGACAGCGACCTGTCGATCGGCCTGGCCGAGCTGCGCCAGCGCCTGGCACGCCGATTCTTCGGCACCCTGTGGGAGCGTCCCGACTGGCGCAAGCGCTGGGCACTGCGCTTCCGCACCGCGAGTGCCGTCCAAGAGATCGCCGACGAACTCGCCCTGAGCGTGGCCGCAGACACCGACAGCATCATCGACGCCCACGACCTGGCCGCGACCGTTCTGCACGCCGTCCTCGACGAACTCGCCTACGGCAAGGAACTCGACAGCTCCATCGGCGGGCCCGCGACGTTCTACGGCATCACGACGCCGGTGACGAAGATGCTCGACTGGCTCATCCGCCACCACCCCCGCACAGCCCACCACACCATCGGTGAGATCATCGGCGACGCCGAACGCCGCCTGGAGATCCCCCGCGAGGTCAGCACCGACTCCATCCGCACCGCCCTCGGCCTCGACAGCACCCTGCCCTGCCAGGTCCGGCTCGACTTCCTCGAGCGCGCCCTCCCGCCCGTCTCCCGCTGAACAGGGGCTCCGGGCAACGCGGGCCGGGCATCACTGCGGCAAGCTTCCGGGCTTCTTTCCGCGCGTTCCGAGGGCCCGAGGACCTCCGTCCGGGGTCCCCGCCCGCCTGGGTATCGTGGCCCCGCCCGGCGTCGGCAGGGCATCCGACCAGGGACGATCCGAGGAGATCCGTGAACGAGGGCGAAGTCGTCACCGTGCCCCGACCGTTGACGCTGCCCGACGGGCGGCCCGCGCGGGAGGCCTGGACGCTCGACCCGGACATGCGGCACCTCAACCACGGCTCGTTCGGCGCCGTCCCACGGGTGGCGCAGGAGCGGCAGAACGCGCTGCGGGCGGAGATGGAACGCGCCCCGGTCGCGTGGTTCCCGGCACTGCCCGGCCGGATCGCCGCCGCCCGCGCGGCCGTGGCCGGTCGGCTGCGGACCGACGTGGAGGACCTGGCGCTCGTGCCGAACGCCAGCGCCGGGGCCAGTGTCGTCTACGCCGCGCTGGCCGCCCGGCCCGGCGGGGACATCGTGGTCACCGATCACGGCTACGGCGCCGTCACCATGGGCGCGGAGCGCCTGGCCCGCCGCTGGGGGACCGGCGTACGCACCGCCCGGGTGCCTCTGGCGGCCGACGCCGAGCAGGCGTACCGAGCGGTGATGGCGCAGGTGGACGACGGTGTCGCGCTGATCGTCCTGGACCAGATCACCTCCGCGACGGCCCGGCTGCTGCCGGTCGAACGCGTCGGGGCCGAGGCCGCGCGGCGCGCAATCACCCTGCTCGTGGACGGCGCGCACGCCCCCGGTCTGCTGGCCGCGCCCCTGGACGGCCTGGTCTGCGACGCGTGGGTCGGCAACCTCCACAAATGGGGGTGCGCCCCGCGCGGCACGGCGGCGCTCGTCGCGCACGGCCCGCTGCGGGCGGACCTTCACCCGCTGATCGACTCCTGGGGCGCCGCGGAACCGTTCCCGGACCGCTTCGACCACCAGGGCACGCTCGACGCCACCGGCTTCCTGGCCGCGCCCGCCGCGCTGGACTTCATCGACGACACCTGGGGCTGGGACACGGCCCGCCGGTACATGGACGAACTGGCGGACCACGGCGCCCGTGTCGTGGCGGAGGCCTTCGCCCGGGCCGGGACCCCGGCCGACTCCGTCGACGTCGGCATGCCCGTGCCGGGGATGCGGCTGGTCCGGCTGCCCGATGGCCTGGGCGCGAGCCGGGTCGCGGCGGACGCCCTGCGCGACCGGGCGACCGCCGAACTGGGCGTGGAGGCCGCGTTCACCAGCTTCGACGGACTCGGCTACCTCCGGCTGTCCGCCCATGTCTACAACACCCCCGACGACTACGAGCACTTCGCCGAGAGCTGTGTACCCGTTGTCGAGAAGTGGGCCCGCGAGGCGGGGGAAGCGTAGGCCCCGGCGCTCACCGCTCGTTCGGGGTGCCGCGCCGCTGGGCCGCCGCCGCTTCGTCGGCCGCGCCGCCGGCGCCGAGCGGGCCGGTGGGACGCAACGCATCCGCGGCCTCCAGCCGGGGCAGCGCGCGACGGGCCCGGCGTACGACCAGGGCCGGCAGCACGGCACGCGTCACCTGGACGAGGCGCAGCGAGGCCGGGACGTAGACGGCGGTGCGCCGGCGTTCCACGGCAATGGCCAGGCGCGTCGCCACGAACTCCGCCGGGTAGACGCGTCGGGCGGGCGGAGGCATCTGGGCGCGCAGCTCACGCAGCACCGCGTGCCGGTCGGCGTCCCGGATCATGTCAGTATCGGTCCAGTTCAGGTAGGCGATGCCGACGGCCACACCGTGGTGGGCCGTCTCGGCCCGCAGCGCGTGCGCGAAGGCCTCCACGCCGGCCTTCGAGGCGCAGTAGGCGCTCATCAGGGGAGCGGCCCCGATCGAGGCCAGCGAAGCGATCTGGAGGTAGTAGCCCGCCGTCTCCACCAGGTCCGGCAGGAAGGCACGTGCCGTCAGGGCGCTGCCCGTGACATTGACGTCGATCACCCGCCGCCAGGAGGCCATGTCCGCCGAGGCGAACGGGCCGCCTTCCGCGATCCCCGCGTTCGCGACGACGACCGAGGGCGGCCCCAGCCGTGAGCGGACGGTCCCGGCCGCCCGCTCCAGCGCCTCGCCGTCGGTGACGTCGGCCTCGACGGCCAGCGCGGTAGTGGGCAGCGACGCGGCCACGGACCGCAGCGCCGCCCCCTCGTGGCCGATCAGCGCCAGGCGCGCACCGCGCCCGGCGAGCTCCCGAGCCAGCGCCGCTCCCACCCCGCGGGCGGCTCCCGTGACCACGACGGTGCGGTCTTGGAGGGGACTGTCATGCACGGCGTGCTCCGTTCGTCGGCTCCTCGGGGGGAGTGGCACCGGTCCGGTCAGCCGGCAGGCGGCTTCCTCGCGCCGGTGCGGTCCCGGCGGGCGAGCGCCCGCTGTACGAACGTCCCGCCGGGCGGGAGGTGCCGGCGCAGCGCGGCGCGGGCGGCGTTGGCGCCCGGCGCGCCGTGGACGCCACCGCCGGGATGGGCGCCCGCGGAGGCCAGGAACAGCCCACGCACCGGGGTCTCCGGGCGCCCGCTGCCGGGCAAGGGGCGGAAGAGGAGCTGTTGGTGCAGCGCGGTCGTACCGCCGTTGATCGCGCCGCCGTGCAGATTGGCGTCGAGGGACTGGAGCGTGGGCGGGGCGAGGACGCGGCGGGCGCGGATCAGGGACCGGAAGCCGGGAGCGAACCGCTCGACCTGGTGTTCGACCCGGTCGGCCATGAGCTCCTGCTCGCTCGCGTCCCAGGCGCCGGTGAGCCCCTCGTCGCCGGCGTCGCCCTCGACCAGCTGGGGCACATGGGTGTAGGCCCAGGCCGACTCGGTGCCGGCGGGGGAGCGCCCGGGATCGGAGGTCGTCATCTGGCCGAACAGGGCGAAGGGCCGGTCGGGAACCTGACGCATGGCGAGCTGGCCGGCGAACCGGGTGAGCTCGTGCAGGCCGTCGGCCAGGTGCACGGTCCCGGCCCGACGCGCCGTCTCGGCCTGCCAGGGCACCGCCCCGTTCAGTGCCCAGTCGACCTTGAAGGTCGCGAAGTCCCACTGGAAACGCTCGAGGTCGGACAGCAGCTGGGACGGCAGGTGCTCCGGCTCCACCAGCGCGCCGTACAACGCGGGGACGGAGACGTCGGCCAGCACCGCGCGGCCTGCGCCGACCTGCTCCCCGGCGGTGGTGCGCACCCCCACCGCCCGCCCGTCCCGGACCACGATCCGGCTGACCCGCTGCCCGCAGCGCAGAACGCCGCCGTGCGCGCGCAGCCGCCTGACCAGGGCCTCGGTGAGGGCGCCGGAGCCGCCGACGGGCACGGGAAAGCCGTAGGACTGGCCGAGCATGGCCATCAACCAGCCGAAACCACCGCTGCCCGCGGCCTCCGGAGCGAGATCGGCGTGCAGCGCGTTGCCGGCCAGGAGCAGCCGGCCGCCCTCGCCCCCGAACTCCTCCTCGCCCAACCGCCGCACCGGCAAAGCCAGTGTCCTGGCCAGTCGCAGACCGCCGGCGGCGCGCAGCTTGGCCGCCAGCCGGGCCGTGGCCCGCACCGGCGGGAACGGGGTGAACAGCGCGTCGAGGATGTCCGGGCGGAGCTGTTCCCACACCGCGTGCAGGCGGCGCCAGGCGGCCCCGTCTCCGCCGTGGAAGGCGTCGAGGGAGCGGGCGGTGACGTCGAGCCTGCGGTCGAGGACCGCGCAGGTGCCGTCGGTGAGGGGATGGGCCACGACACTGGGCGCATGGTTCCAGCGCAGTCCGTGCTCGTGCAGTCGCAGCCTGGTCAGGACCGGTGAGGCGGCGGCCAGCGGGTAGAAGGAGCTGAAGAGGTCGCTGACGAACTCGGGATCCACCGACCGGTCGTGCCGTACGGCGCCGCCGGGCTCGGGCTGTTCCTCGAGGACCTCCACGCTCCAGCCCGCGTCCGCCAGCAGGTTCGCCGCCACCAGCCCGTTGGGTCCGGCGCCGATCACCACCGCGTCAGGCATCGGCGCCTCCCACGGCGTGCGAGCGCGCCGCCGCGGGCGTCTTTCGGGCGTCGTCGGGCCGTTCGCCGCGGGCGTCGGACTCGCACACCTTCGCCAGCCGGCCCAGCAGGGCCCGGTGGCGGAGCTGGGTCACCACTTCCACGCCGGCGTTGTGCAGCAGCCCGCCGACGCCCTGCAACGGATGCTCGTCCAGGATCACCAGGCAGTACCGGCCCCACGGCCGCAGCTCGAACGCGATCCGCGCCGTGCCGAGCACGCCGGCCCGCGCCTCCAGCTCCAGCACGTCCGGCTTCCGGCAGCGCCGTACGACCGTCTCGTTGGTCAGTTTGAGGGGCCCCACCCGGATCTCGTAGGCGATCTCCGCGTCCACGCGCGGCCACTCGCCCGTCATCTCCTGGGTCGACGACGTGCCCACCACCCACTCCGAGTAGCGGTCGCCGTCGGCGAGGACGTCCCACACCGTCTGCGGACTCGCCTTCACGAGCCGATGCCGTACCGCCACCGCGCACCTCCCGTAGTCGCTGACACGTGGCTCGCCGAGTGCCCGTATCGCTGGAGGTCAACCGCCGGGAGCGTCGGGCGGCGGCGCCGATGAACCCGCCCGTTGTCAGTGCCGTCATGAAGGATGCCCCCACATGAGATCAACTTCGCCTCAGCCGGGTAGTCGGTCTCATGTCCCTGCCGAGGAAAGGTCACCGATCATGCCGCCCACCGCCGTCCAGCCGCAGATCCTCGACGTACGTTCCGACGCGCATCCCTGGTGGCGTCGGAGCGAGGAGGTGCCCGGCGCGGCGGGCGCGGTCGGCACGGCGGCCGGCGTGCCGCGCCAGCGCGGCCCGCTCCCGCTCCCGATCGGCCGCGAGGAGAGGGCGCGACCGGCCGCGGGTCCGGCGCCGCGTGCGGCCCGCCCGGACGACGGCGGCGCGGCCCGGGACAGGCGCTCGGCCCACCCGCCCCGCCCCAGCGCCTCGCCTGGCCGCGCCGGGACCGACGTACTGCGCGTCCTCTCCGATCCGCGTACACCCGTGTTCGTCACCGAGCACGCCAGTGGACGCCGTGTGTACGGCTACTGGCGGCCGCTCGACGCCGACAGTGGCCGGGGAGGCTGCTATGTGGCGCTGTCCGCCAGCGAGTGCGACGAGCTGTACGCGGCCGGCCGGATCACGGTCGGCGATCCCGTCGCGGACCCGACGAAGACGACCTACCGGGTCCGCGCCGCCCGCCCCCAGGCCGCGGGCGCCCGCCCCACGGCCACGCCGGCGCGGACGACGGCGGCGAGGGGACGCGCGGCGTGAACGGACAGCCGACGGGGAGGGAGCGGACCGAGGGACCCCAGCGACCCGAGGGAACGGAGTGACCGGAGGGACTCGCCTGGCCCGGTCGGCCCGGTCGGCCCGGTCGGCAAATCGACCGGCCTGATCGGCGCGTTCGGGGGTAGCCGGACGACCGGAAGGGGCGACCCACCGTCAGACAAGGGGAGGACAAAGAGATGAGCGTCATCCAGCGCATCAAGGAGTTCGCCAGGAGCCCCCAGGGGCGGCGCACGATGGAACAGGCGCGCCGTGCGGCGGCCGATCCGCGCCGTCGTGCCCAGGCGCGCGGCCTGCTGGCCCGCCTGCGGACGCGTCGCTGACGCCGACGGTGGCCCCAGGGGAGCATCAGCTTCGATCACACGTCAACACCTTGTCACCGTAGGTCTTTTGGGGCCGGGTCTACGACCTGTTCCGCCGGTGGCAGCGGAACGGCACCTGGCACCGGATCCTCACCCGGCTCCAGTCTGTGGCCGACGCGACGGATGCGATCACTGGGGAGCGCGCCGTGAGCGGCGGTGACGGCGCCCGTCGCGCGGTTTTTGGCGCGATCAGGTAATCAGGAACGGTGAACAAGGACGCGAGCGACTCCTTCGTGCATGTCCGGGGCGCCAGTGAGAACAACCTGCGGAACATCGATGTCGACGTTCCGCGGGACGCGATGGTCGCCTTCACCGGCGTCTCCGGTTCGGGGAAGTCCTCGCTCGCGTTCGGCACGCTCTACGCGGAAGCCCAGCGGCGCTACTTCGAGTCCGTGGCACCGTACGCCCGAAGGCTGTTGCAGCAGGTCGGCGCACCGCACGTGCAGGAAATCACCGGACTGCCACCCGCCGTGGCCCTGCAGCAGCGACGCGGGTCGCCCAGCTCGCGCTCGACGGTCGGCACCATCACCACGCTGTCCAATCTGCTGCGCATGCTGTACTCCCGCGCCGGCACCTATCCGCCCGGGGCCGCACGGCTGGAAGCCGAGTCGTTCTCACCCAACACCGCCGCCGGCGCCTGCCTGGAGTGCCACGGACTGGGCGTCGTGCACGACGTCGCCGAGGACCTGCTCGTCCCGGACCCCTCGCTGAGCATCCGCGAGGGGGCGATCGCCGCCTGGCCGGGCGCCTGGCAGGGCGCCAACCTGCGCAGCGTCGTCAACGGCCTGGGGATCGACATCGACCGACCGTGGCGCAGGCTCCGGAAGAAGGACCGGGACTGGCTGCTGTACACGGACGAGCAGCCCTCCGTGTACATCGAGCCGGAGGAGGACCGCGTCGACTACGGCTACCAGGGCAAGTTCTGGAGCGCCCGCAAGCACGTCATGCACGTCCTCGCCGACTCCAAGAGCGAGAAGATGCGCGAACGGGCGCTCCGGTTCGTCAGGAGTGTGCCCTGCCCCGAATGTCACGGCAGCGGACTGCGGCCCGAGGCGCTCGCCGTGACCTTCGCCGGACGTTCCATCGCCGAGATCAACGCGATGCCGCTCACCGAGGTCGTGGCGCTGCTGCGGCCCGTCGCGGGGCGGTCCGAGGCCGACGCCACCACGTCGACCGCCCGGTCCGGGGAGACGACCGAGGTCGCGGTCCGGATCTGCGGAGATCTGGTCGCGCGGGTCGACGTACTGCTCGATCTGGGCCTCGGATATCTCAACCTCGGGCGCCGCTCGACGACACTGTCGCCCGGCGAGGCGCAACGCCTGCGGATCGCCACCCAGCTGCGCTCGGGGCTGTTCGGCGTCGTCTACGTCCTCGACGAACCCTCCGCGGGCCTGCACCCGGCTGACGCGGAACCGCTGCTGGACGTGCTGGACCGCCTCAAGGCGGCGGGCAACTCGCTGTTCGTCGTGGAGCACGACATGGACGTCGTACGGCGGGCGGACTGGGTGGTCGACATCGGCCCCGGCGCGGGCGAGGGCGGCGGACGCGTGCTGTACAGCGGCCCGGTCGCCGGTCTTGAGCGGGTCGGGGAGTCGGCCACGAGCCAGTACCTGTTCGGGCGCGCCCAGCCACTCGATCACCGCCCGCGCACACCGCACGGCTGGATGCACCTGCGCGGCGTCTCCCGCCACAATCTGCGCGACGTGTCCGTCGACGTACCGCTCTGCGTACTGACGGCGGTGACGGGCGTGTCCGGGTCCGGTAAGTCGACGCTGGTGACGCAGGTGCTCGCCGAGGTCGTCCGCGGCCACCTCGGACTCGTACCCGAGGAGCCCGACGAGGCGCAGCTGGAGGTCGACGTGCAGGACGCGGAGGGGGTCGAGTCGTTCGACCGGCTGGTCCGGGTCGACCAACGGCCCATCGGCCGCACCCCCCGGTCCAACCTGGCCACGTACACGGGCATGTTCGACGC
The DNA here is from genome assembly GCF_044766465.1 of Streptomyces sp. NPDC102259. NCBI lineage: Bacteria > Bacillati > Actinomycetota > Actinomycetes > Kitasatosporales > Streptomycetaceae > Streptomyces > Streptomyces sp. NPDC102259. Next base: position 13,423 of record NZ_JBIWMA010000028.1, read on the forward strand.
GGTGCGCAAGCTGTACGCGGCGACGGACGAGGCCAGGGCGCGCGGCTACTCGGCCGGGCGGTTCTCCTTCAACGTGCCCGAAGGGCGGTGCGAGACCTGCCAGGGAGAAGGATTCGTCGCGGTGGAACTGCTTTTCCTGCCCGGCACCTACGCACCGTGCCCGACCTGCCAGGGCGCCCGGTACAACGCCGAAACGCTGGAAGTCACCTACCGCGGCAAGAACATCGCGGAAGTGCTGGCGCTGTCCGTCGACGCCGCCGCCAAGTTCCTGTCCGCCGTCCCGGCCGCCTCCCGCAGTCTGGAGACGTTGCGCGAGGTGGGACTGGGGTACCTGCGGCTGGGCCAGCCCGCGACGGAACTCAGCGGTGGTGAGGCGCAACGCATCAAACTGGCCACCGAACTGCAGCGAGCCCGCCGCGGGCACGCGCTCTACCTGCTCGACGAGCCGACGGCGGGGCTGCACCCCTCGGACATCGCGCTGCTGCTGCGACAGCTGCACCGGCTCGTCGACGCCGGCAACACGGTCGTCCTCGTCGAGCACGACCTGGGCACGATCGCCACCGCCGACTGGGTCATCGACCTCGGGCCGGGCGGCGGCGACGCGGGCGGGCGGGTGGTCGCTGCGGGCCCGCCGGCCAAGGTGGCGAGGGCCCGCCGCAGCGCCACCGCGCCCTATCTCGCGGCCCGGCTCGCGCGCTCCTGACGACGGCGCGAGGGGCTGAGCACCGGTCAGCCGGGTTAGAGGCGCAGGGTCGCGCCTGGCCATGCAGCGCGGAGGGCGGCCTGGGCAACCGCCCAGCGCACGGCGTACGTGGTCTTCCGAGCGCCGTTGTAGGTGAGGATCTAGACCTTCACGTCGTGGTCTCCATCAGGCGGCGTCCTCACGGTCGTTGCGCCAGTGGTCGAGATCGCTCCGCCGGATCCTGAGGTCGCCGTTCGGGAGCTCCAGCTGTGAGAGGCCCGAGGGAACTCGCCGGAGGCGAGCGGCGAAGGAGAGATGAAACCCAGCCTTCAAAGCATGTTCCCTACGAGAGGAGCCCCGATGACCGTCGAGCCAGGCGTCCGCGCGGGGGTGGAGAGCGATGCCTCGGTGATTGAGCGGTCCCGGGATGAGCCCGAAGCGTTCGCCGTGCTCTTCGACCGATACGCGGACGAGGTACATCGCTATCTGGCCCGCAGGCTCGGTGGCGAGCCGGCCGACGACCTCATGGCAGAGACCTTCACCACCGCTTTCCAGCACCGGCACCGGTACAACCCCTCGCGGGCCCCGGGCGACGGCGCCCGGCCCTGGCTGTTCGGTATAGCGACCAACCTGGTCGGCCGACACCGGCGGGCCGAGGGCCGCCGCTTCAAAGCCATGGCCCGCATCCCGACCCCGGCCGATCACGAGGAGCCGCTGGCCGACCGTGCCGCGGCCCGGGTGGGGGCACAGGCCGTACGGCGCGAGCTGGCAGCGGCACTGGCCGCGCTGCCCGCACGGCACCGGGACGTGCTACTGCTGGTGGCGTGGGGTGGTCTCGGCTACGAGGAGGTGGCCCAGGCCCTCGGCGTCCCCATCGGCACGGTCAGATCACGGCTGCACCGGGCTCGCGGCAAGCTACGCGAAGCGTTGGGCGGATCCGATCCGACGACACTGCGAGAGGTACCCGGCCATGACTGACGAACTCGAACTCCTGCGGGTCTGGGACACGGACGCTGCCCCGCTCACCGACCCGGCCCGGGCGAAGGCCCGCCACCGACTGCTCAACGCGATTGCACGCGCGCAGCAGCAGTCCGACGCGGCCCCCAGCCGTCGCCACGCGCTCCGCCTGGCGACAGCCGCGGTGATCGCCGTCGCGGCTACGGGAACGGCGGTACTGATCACTGAAGGCGGCACCGACGAGGGCGATCACCCCGACCGTGCCGCCGGCGTATCGGGCACGGCGACCCCGAGGATGGTTAACGTCAGTGCCGTGACCGTGCTGAACGGGGCGGCAGCGCAGACGGGCACGTACGAGAAGCCTGTGGCGCCGCGCGACGACCAGTTCATCTATTCGAAGCGGATCATCAAGGAGACGGAACGCAAGACCGGCGCGGTCAAGACCTACGAGGACGTGAGCTGGGACTCGGTGGACGGCTCCAAGCGCTCCTTGACCATGGAACTCGGCCGGGTGATCTGGGAGGAGCCCTTGAAGGAGGGCGAGAGCGTGTGGCCGCCCCGGGAGTGGAGCAAGCTGAAGAAGCTGCCCACCGACCCGAAGAAACTCATTCCGGACATCGTCGGCGGCGGACCGTCCAGCAGCTCGATCAGCGACTTCAGCGCAGTGGAATGGTCCCATGCCTACTTCATGCTCGGTGAGCTCCTGAAATGGCCGGTGCTGCCCCAGGGGCTGCGTCCCGCCGCGTACAAGGCGCTGGCCCTGGTGCCTGGCGTCAAGGCAGTTCCGGGAGTGAAGGACTCCGCCGGGCGCACCGGAGTCGGGATTTCCTACCCCGAGAGCCCGTTCGCGCAAGGCAAGTACCTCATCTTCGACCCGGAATCCTATGCATTCCTGGGCTTCCGCGACGAACGGACTTCGGCGTCCGGCGACAAGACGTACATCCAGCTGTCACACGTGGTGGACTGGGCGATCGTTGACCGGATGAAGCAGCGCCCATAGCCCCACCGTTTCGTTGGTGCGCGGCCGCTGTCGATACGGCGTCCCCACTCGGTCCGGAGGGCGACGCCGGTATTGATCTCCTCCGGCGTTCAGTCCGTGATGTCGGCGATGAGGTCGCGCGGTCCCGCTCGCAGCTCAAGTGCCAGGCGGTGACGGGCCGCTGTGTACGTCCGCAGGTCGTCGGCACCGGCCGGCAGGGTCAAAAGCTGGAGGGCCCGGCCACTGTGGTCAGGCGGGTCCGTGTGAGGGGGAGCAGAGGGAGGAGGGGGCTCACTCCTCGCGGGGAGCGGTCCGGTCGGAGGTCGGCCAGACGTACGGGAGATCGTCGGGCACACCGGGGAACAGGGCCGCGTAGAACTCGGGATCCTTGCGCACGAGCGCCGACCGGTGACTGCGGTGGAACGCGGGATCGCCGAGCCACGGCGGCAGTTCGCCCGCCTCGGCGAGCCGCTCCTGGGTGCGGACCCCGGCCGGCCGCCCGGCGAAGCCGGTCACCAGCGAGGCGGCGCAGGTGTCCGCACGTCCGGCCGCCGTCCACACACCGCAGACCTCCAGGCCGTAGCGCACCAGCGCCTCCTCGTACCCGGTCCACATGCGCACCGCCGGGTGGTGGCGCCATCCGTAGCCGACGACCGTCAGCCCGCGCAGCACCTGGAGCGCCTCGACGCGCTGCTTGCCCAGTCGGCGCGCGTCCAGGGCGGCCGCCGACTCGGTGAAGTCCGGGTACGGCAGAAACGTCTGCATGGTCCAACCCCCGTATGCCGGAAGCGTTTCCACGACACGGCCGGGGCGGCACGCCGATCCACGGCTGCCGCCCCGGCCGGACCGCTCAGGCCGCGGTGAACCTGTCCCATGCGCGGTGCTCGCCCAACAGGGGGACGAGCTGTTCCAGGGCGGCCGTACCGGTGTCACCGACCACCACGCCCGGCGCGCCGGTGGGTACTCCGGCCCCTTCGAGGACCGCTTCGCCGCCCGCCCAGGCGCCCACGGCCTTGCCGTGCCGGAACGCCTCGGACACCAGCAGGGTGACGCGGGGGTCGCCCGTCAGCTGCGGTGCGGCCGCGGGGAACGCCTTGGCGTCGCGGGCGCCGTACGCGTCGCCGCCCACACCGGGCAGGCCGGCCAGCAGCACCGCGTCGAACTCGACGGACCGCGCGGTGCCGTACGTGCGCTGCACGGTGACCGCGCCCTCGCCGGAGCCGAGCACGCCGCCCGCCGGGGCGACGACCAGCGGGACCATGCCGCCCTCGACGACCGCCTCACGCACGGCGCGTACGCCGTCCAGGTCGCCGTCCGGGCCGACGACGATGCCGATGACGCGGCCGTCCGTCGGCCAGCTACGGCCGAGCTGCGACAGGGCCGGGCTGGGCTCGACGTCGGCGAGGGGCACGGTGGGCGCGGGCGCCGGCAGTCCGAGGCCCGTCGCCACCTCGCTGCACAGCTCCGGGTCGATGTTGGCCAGGACCTGCAAGGCCCGCTCCCGGATGGCCTGTTCGTAGCACTTGCCGAGCTCGAAGGTGTACGCGCCGATGATGTGCTCGCGCTCCAGCGGGGACATGCTGAGCCAGAACCGGCGCGGCTGGCTGAAGTGGTCCGCGAACGACTCGGGCGCCTCGCGGACCTTGGTGCTCTCGGGTACGCGCACCGGCGTCTCGATGAACGCCCCGGTGTCCGCCCCCGCGAGGAACGGACAGCCGCCGTCGAGCGAGTTGGGCCGGTAGGGGGCCACCCCTCGGTGCACGGCCGTCTGGTGGAGGCCGTCGCGCTGCATGTCGTTGACGGGGGCGTGCGGGCGGTTGATGGGCAGCTGCGGGAAGTTGGGGCCGCCCAGGCGGGTGATCTGGGTGTCCAGGTAGGAGAACAGCCGGCCCGCGAGCAGCGGGTCGTCGGTGATGTCGACACCCGGGACGAGATGGCCGACGTGGAAGGCGACCTGCTCGGTCTCGGCGAAGAAGTTCGACGGGTTGCGGTCGAGGGTCAGCAGCCCGACCGGCTGCACGGGCGCGAGCTCCTCGGGCACGAGGTTCGTCGGGTCCAGCAGGTCGATGCCCTCGAACATCTGGTCCGGGGTGTCGGGGAACGTCTGGATGCCCAGTTCCCACTGCGGGTACGCGCCCGCCTCGATGGCGTCCGCGAGGTCCCGCCGGTGGAAGTCGGGGTCGACGCCGTTGATGATCTGCGCCTCCTCCCAGACCAGCGAGTGCACACCCAGCTTGGGCTTCCAGTGGAACTTCACCAGCGTGGTCGCGCCCTCGGCGTTGACCAGGCGGAACGTGTGGACGCCGAAGCCCTCCATGGTCCGGTACGAGCGCGGGATGCCCCGGTCGGACATGTTCCACAGCGTGTGGTGGGTGGCCTCGGTGTGCAGGGTGACGAAGTCCCAGAAGGTGTCGTGCGCGCTCTGCGCCTGCGGGATCTCCCGGTCCGGGTGCGGTTTGCCGGCGTGGATGATGTCCGGGAACTTGATCGCGTCCTGGATGAAGAAGACGGGCATGTTGTTCCCGACCAGGTCGAAGACGCCCTCGCTGGTGTAGAACTTCGTCGCGAATCCCCGGGTGTCCCGCACCGTGTCGGACGAGCCCCGCGACCCCAGCACCGTGGAGAAGCGCACGAACACCGGCGTCTCCTCGTCCTCGGCGAGGAACGCCGCCTTGGTCACGGAGGCCGCCGTGCCGTAGCTCTGGAACGTGCCGTGCGCCGCGGCGCCCCGGGCGTGGACCACGCGCTCCGGGATGCGCTCGTGGTCGAAGTGCATGATCTTCTCGCGCAGATGGTGGTCCTGGAGCAGCACCGGCCCTCGGGGACCCGCCTTGAGCGAGTGGTCGGTGTCGTGCAGCCGGGTGCCCTGGGCGGTCGTGAGATAGCTGCCGGACTGCGCCGTGCGGGCCTGGTCGGCGCCCGTCGGCTGCCCGGTCGGCGACACGGTGTCGGGGCCGCTCTGGTCCGGCTTGGGCGGCAGCGGATCGCGGGGCTCCGTCGGCTCCGCGAGGGACGGGGACTCGGGCGCGGGCTTGCCGGGAATGCCGTCCTCCGGCTTCCCGCCGTCCCCCTGGAGGCTGTCGGTGATCTTCTGGGCCGCCCGCTTGAGGGGATTGGTCTCGCTCATGGGATGACAGTCCTCCGATATGAACCGAAAATGCATAAAAAGAACATTTGGTGTGTCACGCTCTCACGACCCGGAGGGCAGCGCACCAGGCGCGTACCGATGGGGTGAACCTCGTGTCGCCGGGTTCGGTCGAACCATCGGGGTTTCCGCGCCGGGCCGGACCAAACGGCTTTCCGGCAGGTCGTCGCAGGGCGAGCCGGGACGCGTACCTGCGCGTTTGAGGCGGCCGTCGGCACGGAACCCAGCAGGCGCGGGAGACGCATTTCAAGGAGGCGCGGAATAGATGGAGCGTGAAGAGGTCGAGGCCCGGTTGCTCGACGGGCTGACGGTGGACGACCGCAGACCGGAACAGCCGGTGCTGCTCGACGGCGAGCGTCAGCCGATCACGACGTGGCGGGAGAACTACCCCTACGACCGCAAGGTGAGCCGCAAGGAGTACGAGCGCACCAAACGCGTCCTCCAGATCGAACTGCTCAAACTCCAGCGCTGGGTCACTGACACCGGCGCCCGTCTGGTCGTGATCTGCGAGGGACGGGACGCGGCGGGCAAGGGCGGCACCATCCAGCGATTCACCGAGCGCCTCAACCCTCGCGGCGCGAAGATCGTGGCCCTGGGCAAGCCCACGGACCGGGAGAAGGGCCAGTGGTACTTCCAGCGTTACGTCGACCATCTCCCCGGGCCGGGTGAGATCGTCTTCTTCGACCGCTCCTGGTACAACCGGGCAGGCGTCGAACGGGTCTTGGGCTTCTGCACGCAACGGTCGTACGAACTGTTCCTCAAACAGTGCCCGCTCTTCGAGGAGATGCTCGTCGAGGACGGCGTGCTCCTGGTGAAGTTCTGGTTCTCCGTCTCCCGGGCCGAGCAGCGGACCCGGTTCGCGATCCGCCAGGTCGACCCCGTACGCCAGTGGAAGCTCTCACCGACCGACCTCGACTCCCTCGACCGCTGGGACGAGTACACCACCGCCAAGGTCGAGATGTTCCGCGTCACCGACACCGCGCACGCCCCCTGGACGGTCGTCAAGAGCAACGACAAGCGCCGGGGCCGCCTCGAAGCCATGCGCATCCTGTTGCATCGCATCGACTACGCCGCCAAGGACGCCGAAGCGGTCGGCAGTCCCGACCCCCTGATCGTCGGCGCCGCCGCCACCCTCCTGGAGCCGGGTGAAGAGGACACCGTCCTGTCGCCGACTCCGCTGACCAACCGGACCCAGGGCCCCGGACGGCATCCCGACGGCACGAACTCCTGAAGCGGGCCGCGGGTCCGTCGGCCCGCGGCGCGCACAGGGCTGCGGGCGGGGCCCACGGCGGGCCGGTCAGACGCGGTGTCGGCGCCGCCTCACGCAAGCGGCGCCGGCCAGCAGGCCCGCCGCCGCCAGGCCGACGCCGAAGCCGACGTCCCAGCCGGACGGTCCCGCGGTCACGGCGCCGCCGACGCCGCCCCGCACACCGAGGCTGGGCAGCGCGGCGGGACGAGTCGTCGCCGGCGCCACGCCGGTCGGGACCGGCGCGGGAATGCTCGTGGGGGGAACGAGCGTGGGCAGCGGACGGTGAGGGAGGACCTCGCAGGCGATGCCGTCGTCCGCTCCCTGGTCCTCGTCGAGGCGGTTGGGGTCGCCGGTGTTCCGGTCGAACTCCGCCTGAGCGTCCTCCTGGTAGGTGAAGTCGCGGCAGTCGAGGTCCTGGGCGTGGGCGACTCCGGACAGCGGAGCCAAGATCATGATCGTCGCGGCTATGCCCGCGACGACGGTGCGATGGGGCATGGGTGTCTCCTCTCGGCCGGGTGGCCGTCGCTTCGACGCTAGGCAACGACCGGCGCCGTCGCGCGGGGCGAGCGGCCATCCGAGTGGGCCCCCCGATCCGCCGGGCCGCCGACGGTGGTGTGAGCGGCGGCGGCGCGGCAAGACGACCACAGACCGCCGCGGCCGGGCGACCTCGCGAGCGGCCGGGCGAAGCCGAGAGGAACGGAGTGGACCGTGAGGGATCTGCTGGGGGGTTTCCGCAGTTTCATTCTGCGCGGGAACGTGGTCGACCTGGCCGTGGGCATCGTGATCGGCGCGGCGTTCACCGCACTCGTGAACGGCTTCGTGAAGGCGTTCCTGACCCCGGTCGTGGGCTTCACCACCGGTGCGACGGGCGACTACAGCCGCAGGACCTTCGTCGTCGGCGGGACGGTCTTCCCCTACGGAAGCTTCGTGAACGCCGTCATCAGCTTTCTGCTGATCGCCTGCGTCCTGTACTTCCTCGTCGTCCTGCCGATCAACAAGCTGCACGAACGCTTCGCCCCGCACCAGGACGTCCAGGCGGACAAGCGGGACTGCCCCGAGTGCCTGAACCCGGTGCCCGCCCAGGCGCGCCGCTGCGGGTTCTGCACGAGTGACCTCGTGCCCCTTCCCGACACAGTCGGCGCGGGGGAGACGCGGGCGCAGGCCTGACGCGTCCCCGTTCGCAGCGGGGATGTCTTTCCCGCCGGTCACCGGGTACCCGGTGCGGCACCAAGAGGAAGGGGTGAAGGCGATGGCTGAAGCAGGACGGTACGGCACGGACGGCGAGCGCGGCGCGCGGACCGCCGACGGCGGTGACTCGGTCGGCGACCTGGTGCAACGCGCTTCGCAGCAGCTGACCGAACTGGTGCGCGGCGAAATGCAGCTCGCGCGGGCGGAGATGGTCGAGAAGGGCAAGCGTTACGGCAAGGGCGGTGGACTGTTCGGCGGAGCCGGACTCTTCGGTTTCCTCACCCTTCAGGCGCTGGTCGCCACCGCGATCGCCGCGATCGCGGTGCCGCTCCCGGTATGGGCCGCGGCCCTGATCGTCACCGCCGTACTGGCGGTGATCACCGCCGTGCTGGCCCTGACCGGCAAGAAGCAGGTCGGCGCGGCCGCCCCACCGGTGCCCGAGCGGACCGTCGACAGCGTGAAAGCCGATGTGTCGGAGATCAAGGAGAGTGCACGACGATGACCCAGCCACCCCACGACGAGCCCACCGCGGCCGACCCCGAAGAACTGCGCCGACAGGTCGAGCAGACCCGCCACGAACTCGGCGAGACGGTCGAGGCCCTCGCCGCGAAGACGGACGTCAAGGCCCGCGCGCAGGAGAAGGCGACCGCGTTGAAGGAACAGGCCGGCACCACGGCGGCGCATCTGTCCGAGCAGGCCAGGACGAAGGCGACCGAGGCGGCCCATCTGCTGGAGGAGAAGGTGCCCGCCCCGGTCAAGGACACGGCCGCCGCGGCCGCCGTCCAGGTCAGGGCCAGGGCCGGGCAGGCCGAGCAGCTGTGGCAGGACAAGGCGCCCCGACAGGTGCGCGACCACCGTGGCGCCCTCATCGGCGCCGCCGCGGCGGTGGCCCTCGCCTACCTGCTGCTGCGCCGCGGCAAGAAGTAGCAGACGGCGGGACGGGCGCCGTCGGCCCCACCGGGCGGCGGCGCCCTTCGCCGAACTAGGGCAGGCGAGTCGGGCGAGGTGGAGTCATGATGGTGCTCGCCGTGGTCTTCGCCGTCCTCGGCGCCGTCAGCAACGCGGTGGGCACGGCGTTCCAGCGCAAGGCCGCCGCCACGGTGGAACAGGGCGGCGGAGTACGGCTGCTGCGCGCCCTCGTGCGGCGGCCCGCCTGGTCGATCGGCATCGCGGGCGTGATCGGCGCCGCGGTGTTCCAGGCCCTGGCCCTCGTCAACGGTCCCATGGCGCTGGTCCAGCCCCTGTTCATCCTCGAGCTGCCCTTCGCGCTGCTGTTGGCGGTGCCCCTCATGCACCGCCGGCTGTCGTCGGAAGGCTGGTGGGCGGTCGGGGCAGTGGTGGCCGGACTGGCCGTGCTCCTGGCGGCGGCAGCCCCCTCCGGCAGCCGGGAGCAGGCCTCCATGGCGCGCTGGATCCCGGTCCTGGCGCTCACCCTGGGAGCGATGACCGTGGCGTTCCTCCTCGCGCGCTCCGCCTCCTCCCCGTTGTTCCGAGCCGCCGCGCTGGCCTCGGCCGCGGCGGTCGGCAACGCCCTGACCGCCGCCCTGCTGAAGTCGGCCACGGGACGCCTCGCCGACGACGGCCTGCCCGCGTTCCTCACCGCCTGGCAGACCTACGGATTCGCGCTCACCGGGGTCCTGGCCCTCCTGCTGCTGGAGAACGCCCTGCAAGCCGGCCCCCTGGTCGCGTCTCAGCCCGCGCTGACCATCGGTGACGCGGCCGTGAGCCTCCTGCTGGGCGTGGCGCTCTTCGACGAGAGCATCCGTACGGGCTGGTGGCTGCTGCCCGAGGCGATCGGCGCAATCCTCATCCTCTGGGCCGTGGTGCGCCTCACCCGGGTGGTGCCCCACCTCGTCGACGTCGTGCGCTGAGCCCGGCTCGAACGGGTGCGACGATCGGGCATCCGGACGGCACGGACGGTGCCGCCGCCCGTGCCGTGCTGTGCTGGTCCGGACAGGTCGGCAGTCCCGGGCGCGAAGGAAGTGGCGAAGATGGGTGACCTCCACGGGCCGGACCATGAGCACCGGCGTCCCCCGGGCGTCGGCGACGAGACGGTGGAAGCGCTCGGCTCACTGTCCAAAGCGCTGGAGACGGTCGAGCGGGCCCGTGGGCACCTCTACTCGTTCCACCAGCTCACCGGCACCGCGGACCTGGAACTGGACCGTGCGATCGCCCTGCTGCGCAGCGCGGGCCACGAGACCTGGGCCGATCGCGTCGAGACGGAGATCCTGGGGCGCAACGTCATCCCCGGACACTGGACGTTCCAAATCGTCGAAGCCTACGACGGGACGTACTACCGCGTGTTCCGGCAGCTGGAACGCGAGGCGGTGCGACAGCTCGCCCAAGGGCGCGACCACCTCTACGAGGCGGAGCTGAAGGAAGCCCGCCGCACCCGCGACCACCCCGATCACACAGCCACCCCCGACGCCCCCGGCACCCGCGACGCGTCCGGCCCTTTCGCCTGACGGCAACGGAGGGAGACCCTCGACGTCCCGCGGCAGAGCCTGGTCGGGAGGGCCGGTCACAGGCGTAGGACGATCAGGGCCGTGTCGTCGGTGGTGCCGGTGGTGGGGAGGAGGTCGGCGAGGAGGGCGTCGGCCAGGGGTTCGGGGGTCAAGTGTCTGTGGTGGGTGAGGGAAGCGGCGAGCCGGGCCAGTCCCGCGTCGATGTCCTCGTCGCGCCGCTCGATCAGGCCGTCGGTGTACAGCACGAGGGTGGCGCCCTCGGCGAAGCCGGTGCGGGCCTGCGGGCGGGGGAGGTGCTCCGGGCGGGCGGCCAGCGGGGGATCGGTGGCCTGGTCGAGGAAGGTGACGGTCCCGTCGTGGTGCACGAGGGCGGGCGGTGGATGGCCGGCGCAGCTGTAGGTGATGGTGTGGCTGTCCCAGTCGATGAAGGTCGTCACGACGCTGGTCGCCTCGGCGCCCTCGACGAAGCGGGCGTACAGGCCGAGGGCCTCCACGGCCTGGGCCGGGCCGTCGGCCACGCGGCAGGCGGCGCTCAGGGCGCTGCGCAGCTGTCCCATCGTGCAGGCCGCCGCGAGGCCGTGCCCGACGACGTCGCCGACGGCGACCGCGAGATTGTCGCCGGGCAGGTCGACCAGGTCGTACCAGTCGCCGCACACGTTCAGCGCGCCGACCGCGGGCCGGTAGCGCACGGCAGCGGCGTGCGGCCCGGTCGGGCCGGGCGCGGGCAGCATCGCCGCCTGGAGGGCCAGCGCGACCTCCCGCTCATGGGCGTGGGCCCGGCGGAGCCGTTCGTTGACCTCTTGCAGCTCGCGGGCCCGGGTGTACAGATCGGCCTCCAGCACCCGGGCCCGCGCCCCGCCGTTCGGGCCGCCGCGGGCGTGGATGAGCTCGGTGACCTCCTCGACCCGGTGCACGACCAGCGCCACGTGCCCGTCGGGGCCGTGGACGGGCGCGTTCACCGGGCTCCAGTAGTGCTCGCGCCACACGCCGGGCCGGTCGGAGTCCTCGATGTCGTAGCGCAGCAGCGCCATCGTGTCGCGCTCGCCGGTGGCGACCACCCGCAGCATCGACTCCCGGGTCTCCCGCATGCCGGCCGCGGCCGGGTCGTTCGGGTTCTCCGGGAAGACGTCGAAGATGTACCGGCCGACGAGCTGCTCGCGGGTGCGTCCGGCCAGCCGCAGGAAGTCGTCGTTGGCGTCCGCGTAGATCAGGTCGGGGGTGAGGAGGGCCACCATGCCGGGAAGGGCTCGGAAGACCGCCACATAGTCGATCAGGGGTTTCCGCATGTCCTGCCGCCTGTCTCGGTGCCGAGCCGCACTGTGCCGTTCCACGATAGAAGGGAGATCGCGGCGGGGCCTGGAAACCGCGTCTCTCGAGACCGACGCGTTCCCCGATCGCGGACGGCGCAATCGGCCGTGGCCGAAGGCTGGAGGCGTCCTCCTCACCTGCGGCGGAAGCCGCCCGAAAGGGTGGTCGGCCCGGGGCCTCATCTCCCTCCGCGAGGTTCTCCCGCCGCGCGGGCGGGCCCGACGGCCGGGGTCGCGGACGCCGCTCCGATCGTCGGCGGTGGGCCGGCACCGGGCGGAGCGGGGAGCTGACCGGAGTGAGCCGGGGTCAGTCCGGTGCGGGCGGCGGCTGTTCGCCCGGTCCGACGCCGGCATTACGGACGGCCAGGAGCGCCGCGCCGATGTCGGCCACCGCACGCGGGTCGGAGAGGGAACGGCCCGTCAACTCCTCGATACGGCGCAGCCGGTAGCGGACCGTGTTGGGGTGGACGAAGAGGCCCCGGGCCGCGCCCGTGGCCGAGCCGGCGGCGCCGAACCAGTGTTCCAGGGTGTCCAACAGACGAGCTCGCTCCGCGACCGGGAGATCGACCAGGGGTTGCAGGACCACTCCCACGAGGTGCGCCGCCTCCGCCGGAGCGGCGGCCACCACCATGGCCAGCGGATTGTCGTCGAACCTCGCGACACCGGGACCGGTGCCCCGCAGCCCGGCCACGGCCAGGCGAGCGAAGCGCAGCGCCTGTGGAGTGTCCCGCAGGGAGTGGAAGCACGGACTGACGCCCACGCGGGCCTGGGCCTGCCGCAGGACACGCAGACAGGCGCTCTCCGCCGCCGGCGTGGGCAGGGCGATCACACCGATCTGATGGTCGGGCAACAGCCGCCACGCCGAAGCCAGTTGGGCCTGACGCAACACGGCTTCGATGCCCGCCATCGGCTCCTCGCCGGGAGCGCCGGCCGCCGCCGCGGCCACCGCGTAGGGGCCGTGCTCGGGCAGGCCCAGCTCGCGGGCGGCCTCCCACAGTGTGGTCCGGTCGGCGATGACGCCGGTGAACAGCGCCTCCACCAGTGCCGAGCGCCGGGCGTGGCCCTGCGAGGTCAACTCGGCGGAGGTCTCCCGGTAGGCCGCCGCCACCGCCTCCGCGTACACGCCGAACAACGCCCAGATCTCCGCGGACTGGGACACCAACTGGTCGTCGGAGACCTCGGGATGCGTACGTGACTCCAGCAGGATCTCCGTCCACAGCAGTTCGAAGCCGACCCGGTACGCGTGCAGGGTGTCCGCCAGCGGCACGCCCTGCTCGGCGCGCACCCGGCCGGTCTCGCGGGCCGGGCTCGGATCCGGGGCGTCCGCGTGACCGAGGTGGCTCAGCACGAGGTCCGCGTTGGCGGTGCACGAGCGGCGCAGCGAGTCGAAGGGGATCAGCGACTCCTCGTCGTAGGCGTCGACGTCCGAGCGGATACGCTGCGCGATCCGCTCACCCAGTTCCGGAAGTCTGGAATGAAGCGCCGCGGCCACGCCCGAGATCTCCATTCCCGCAGCTTAACGCCATCGTTTTGTTCCCCGGGACAATCCGGGAGGGGTGGCGCTGTCCTGCCGCCCATGGCCCGTCGCCGTGTGTGGCAGCACGATGTCGCGGAGGTGAACGACGGATTTCAACGATGACGTTCGTGGAGGCGGCTCATGGCCAATCTGGCGCAGTTCCTGGTGGAGACGGCACAGCGGCAGCCGGGACGACCCGCGCTGCGCCTGGGCGAGCAGGTCACCACTTACGCGGAGCTGGACGAGCGCAGCGCCCGCGCCGCCGCGCTGCTCCGGGCCGAGGGCGTGCGGCCGGGGGACCGCGTCGCCCTGATGCTGCCCAACGTTCCCGAGTTCGTCGTCCTGTACTACGGCGTGCTCCGCGCCGGGGGGATCGTCGTACCGATGAACCCGCTGCTGAAGACGCGGGAGGCCGAGTACCACCTCGACGACTCCGGGGCGGTGCTGCTGTTCGAATGGCACCAGGCGCCGGGAGAAGGCGCCCAAGGCGCTGCCGCCGCCGGTGTACGGCACCTGGCCGTCGAGCCCGCGGCCTTCGCCGCACTGCTGGCCGGGCACGAGCCGCTGCCCGAGACGGCCGAGACGGGCGTCGACGACGTGGCCGTGCTCCTGTACACCTCCGGCACCACCGGCCGCCCCAAGGGGGCCACGCTCACCCATGGCGGGCTGCGGCACAACACCGAGGTCAACACGGTCCACGTCCAGCGCATGACACCGGAGGACGTGGTGGTGGGCTGTCTGCCGCTGTTCCACATCTTCGGCCAGATCTGCACGATGAGCGTGGCCGTCCGCGCCGGCGCCTCCCTGACCCTGATCCCCCGCTTCGCACCGCAGACCGTGCTGGACGCCATCGCCCGCGACCGGGCCACGGTCTTCGAGGGCGTGCCCACGATGTACGCGGCGCTGCTCCAGCACCCGTCGGAGGTGGACGTGTCCACGCTGCGGATGTGCATATCCGGCGGGGCCTCGTTGCCGGTGGAGGTCCTGCACGGCTTCGAGCGGCGCTTCGGCTGTGCGGTGCTGGAGGGCTTCGGCATGTCCGAGACCAGCCCGGTCGTCACCTTCAACCACCCCGACCGGCCGCGCAAGCCCGGCTCCATCGGCACCCCGATCCGGGACGTGCGGGTGCGGCTCCTCGACGACAAGGGCCAGGACGTCGCCCCGGGTGAGGTGGGGGAACTGGTCGTGCGGGGCCCGAACGTGATGAAGGGCTACTGGAACCGCCCCGAGGAGACGGCGACGGCCATCCCGGACGGCTGGCTGCGCTCCGGCGACCTCGCGCGCCAGGACGAGGACGGCTACCTGTACATCGTCGACCGCAAGAAGGACATGATCATCCGCGGCGGCTACAACGTGTACCCGCGCGAGATGGAGGAGGTCCTGCACGAGCACCCGGCCGTCGCCCTGGCCGCCGTGGTGGGCGTGCCGCACAGCCATCTGGGCGAGGAGATCGCGGCCGCCGTCGTCCTGCGCCCGGGCGCCCATGCCACGCCGGAGGAGCTGAGGGAGTTCGTCAAGAGCCGGGTGGCGGCGTACAAGTACCCGCGTGAGGTCTGGCTCGTGGACAGCCTGCCGACCGGCCCCAGCGGCAAGATCCTCAAGCGGGAGATCACCGCGCCCGTCGGGCCGGGCCGGGGCTGAGACCGAGGCCGCGGAGGAGTCGGCGCGGGAGGTGACTACGCTGCCCCCACGCCCCCGCGGGCGATCGGCCACGTCGCCGGCTCCTGGCAGCTGCCGGACGGCACTCGGACGCGGGGACTTTCCGTCGTCCTGCACAGCGGCTCCCGTGCCCAGGACCGGACGGCCGACGTCGACATCCCAGCGTGATCCGGCGCCACGACCGACCAGTCCGTGCCGCGTCCCCGTCCGAGTGCTGATGAAGAGCGCGGATCGGGGTACCTGGGCCCACATGGCACAGAAAACTGATCACGTCGAATCCGTGCGTGCCGTGCGGCAGCTGCGGCGCGTCCGCCCTGTCTACGCGGGCGGTGCGGCCTTGTGGGCCGCATCGGCCGTGTGGACGGGATGGGAGGACCCCGGGAGCCGGCAGATGTGGGTGTCGGTGCTCTTCCTGGTGGTCTTCGCCGGTCTGCTGTCGGTGACTTCGCTGTGGCTGTGGCGTCAACAGACGGCCGGCGAGGGCCGGTCCGTGCACCACGCCGCCCCACGTCGGACGGCCGCGCGCCGCCACGCCAACGCCTGAGGGCCCGTCACATCCTCGGCCCGCCACGTCCCCGGCGTCCTGCAGTGAAGGTCGCCGGGTGGAGCAGGTAGGCAGCTCGCTGGGCTCATGACCCAGAGGTCGCGGGTTCACATCCCGCCTCGGCCACGAAGACCGGGCCCGTCGCACACGCGGCGGGCCCGCGTCGTGCTCCGGGGCGTGTCGTCGACGGGCCTCGGCGGCCCGAACCGTCCCGGCGCGGTTCTTACGGGACTCTGACGTGAACCTCGGACACCTTCACCACTGCTGTCACTTCGGCAACTCTGGTCACGCAAGCCCCCCGGAGTCGAGGAGCCGCACGTGAGCAGGCACAACAAACGCAGGTCGAAGCTTCAGAAGAGGATGACGGTTCTCGGAGGTGGCACGGTGGCTGTCGCTGCCGTGGTGGCAACGGTCAACGTCGCCTCCGCGGGCCAGGTCTCACCGACCGTCACCGTTTCGAAGGCCGACCACGCCGTCTTCGTCCAGGGCAACGAGCTCGCGGGCAACACCATCCATGTCTTCCGCCGGGGCGACGACGGCAAGCTGACCGCCGCGGGGGAGTACGCGACCGGAGGCAGGGGCGGGGACCAGGTCGACGCGCCCACCGACTCCCTCGCCTCGCAGGGGAGTCTCGTCTACGACGGGCGTTCCGGCCGGCTGCTGGCGGTCAACGCGGGCAGCGGCACGCTGACATCCTTCGCGGTGCACGGCCAGCAGCTGACGGATCGACAGACCGTGTCGACGCGAGGAGAGTTCCCCGCGGGCATCGCGGTCTCGGGCAACCTGGCGTACGTGCTGAACGCGGGCGGCGCCGGCAGCGTCCAGGGATACAGGATCACCGCGAAGGGGCTGAAGCCACTGAGCGGATCGAAGCGCGGCCTGGGCCTCGAGAACGGGCGCGTGCCGTTGTTCAGCAGCTCGCCGGGCCAGGTCGCGTTCACGCCGGACGGCCGGAACCTGGTGGTCACGACCAAGTCGGCGAACACCATAGAGGTCTTCCCGGTGGGCCGCGACGGTCGCCCGGCGGCGAAACCCGTGGTGACGAAATCCGCGGGCATGGTTCCGTTCGCCGTCGCCTTCGACGGAGCGGGCCGCATGCTGGTCGCCGAGGCCGGCGAGTCGACCGTCAGCACCTACCGGGTGCGGCACAGCGGTGCGTTGGAGCTCGTGCAGAAGCCACTGCCCAATGGTCAGGACACGTTGTGCTGGCTGGAGCGGGCGGGCGACTTCTTCTACGGCGGCAACACCGGCAACTCGACGGTCACCGGCTACCGGATGGACCGGCACGGCCGGCTCGCCCTGACCGACGAGGCCGGCATCGCCACCGCTCCGTCGGCGAAGTCCCAGGGGGTCATCGACATCGCCGTGGCCGAGGACCGGTTCGTCTACGTCCAGAACGCCACCTCCGGCACGGTCGACGGCTTCCGCGTCGGCCGCGACGGCGCCCTCACCAAGGTCACGACGGTCACAGGTCTGCCCGCCTTCGCCGAATCCGGCATGGAGGGCATCGCCGCGGTGTAACGAAGCTGCCTCCGCGGCAGATCGCCCCGGGCCCGCTCACCGCGTGCCCGGGGCGTTTCTCCGAACCCGCGCCCGGCTCGCACAGGTGTCCGTGCTCCTTGCCGCACCCGCCCCGCGGAGCATTGCCGATTGCCGCGCGGGGTGTTCGGTGGTCCCATGGGGTCGCGGCGCCGCCACGACATGACGGGCGGTACGGCGTGGCCTTCGCGCGCGTGCGACTCGACGGATGGAGAGTGCTCATGTCAGGACAGTTCGAAGCGACGGTGGAGGTCGATCGGGCTGTCGAGGAGGTGTTCGCCTACCTCGCCGACGGGCGCAACGATCCGCAGTTCAGTCCCCGGGTGCTCAAGATCGAGCGGATTCCCGACGCCCCGACCACGGTGGGCACCGTCTTCCGGAGCACGGTCAAGGACGCCGGGATGAAGACCGCCAGGGAGTTCCGCATCACCGCACTCGAAGCCCCGGCGAAGATCCGCTGGGCCGAGGCGTCGAAGAACAGCGTGACGGTACGCGAAGGCGGCTACGACCTGGAGCCGCTGCCCGGCGGCGGAACCCGGGTCCGTATCTTCAACGTCCTCGAAGGCCACGGGCTGGGCAAGGTCCTCGTCGGCCTGGCGCTCACCGCCGCCCGCAAGGACGCTCCCGGCTTCGGAGCCCGCATCAAGGCGGCGGCCGAGGCGGCGATCGCGCCGCGCTGACGGCGAACTGAACGCGTCGCGGGCGCCCGGCCTGCCGCGCCGAACGACGGCGGTGCGGCAGGTCAGCGGGCGATACGGTGCTTCCGTCCGCCACGGCGGAAGCGGACCGCGGCATAGCAGAGATCGGCGAGGAGCACGATCGCGCCGATGATCAGCAGGTAGAACAGCCCGTGGGCCGCGAATCCGATGATGCCCAGGACGAGGGCGACGAGGATCAGAAACAGAAACAGGCTCATTGGCTCTCCCGGCGGCCTCGGTGTGTCAGCGGCGGGCGAGGCGTCGTTCGCCGCCGACGCCCGGCGCGTAGTCCAGTTCGTAGTGCGCGAAGACCTTCGGTTCCTCCGGGGCGTGCAGTTCGCCGTCGAGGTCGATCGACGGGGCCTTCTTCACCGCGTTCTTGTCGTGGGCGACCTTCAGATAGCCCGGACCGACCGTCGCCCCGAGGAGCGGCACGAACACCAGGCGGCGACGGGTGGGAAGACCGACCGTCACCGTGGCGAAGCACGGCATGTCGGTCCCGGTGTCCACGTAGACCGACTCCAGGACGCCGATCTTGTGCCCCTGCGGGTCCACCACGTCATGGCCGCGCCATTCACGGATATCGCTTGCCTCGAACATGAGCTACCTCCGCAGCTGCGGGTACCCGCGTTCGCGTCTCCGATGTCATGCGCACACGCCACCGCCGTACCTGAGGGAGCTCTACGGGGCGCGCCACGGAACGCTACGGCGGGGGAGCGCCGGGGACCGCGCGAGCCCGCGTCGCCGTGGGCGTAGCCGGCGCCCGCGTCCCTGGGCCGCGAAGGGGTACCCGGAGCCGCAGGAGGATTCCGCAGCCGCTTCCGTCGGAAGGGGAGGAGGGCCGTGGACGTGGACCGCGAGGCGGGTGGGCGGGCGATGCTCGCCGGTCTGCTGGACGCCGGCCATCTGATGCCTCTCGACGAGTTGCCGACGAAGGCCGGCGAATGCGCCCTGGCCGCGGGCTTCACCGCTGTGTGGATCTACGTGGCCGATCTCCCACGGCATGCGCTGCACCTGCTCATCGGACCGGACGGGGCCCCGCCGGACACCGGAGAACACATCCGGATCGAGGGCACCGCTCCCGGGCGCGCCTACCAGTACGGCCGGCTCATGTCCGCCGCACCGCAGGAGACGGGAGGAGCCGACTGGTGGGTGCCGCTGGTGGACGGCACCGAGCGGCTGGGGCTGCTGCGGGTGCGGTCCGTCGTCGACGACGCGCGCGCCCGTGAGGACGCGGACCGCCTCGCCGCCCTCGTGGCGCTCCTGATCACCGCCAAACGGACCTCCAGCGACACCCTGGCCCGGCTGGTGCGGACCGAGCCGCTGAACATCGCGGCCGAGATGGCGTGGAACCTGATGCCGCCCAGCACGTACGCCGACGGGCGGGTCGTGATCTCCGCGTCGATGGAACCCGCCCACCGGATCAGCGGCGACGTGTACGAGTACGCCCTTGACGGTCCCCTCGTGCATCTGACGCTCTTCGACGCGATGGGGCATGACACCGCGGCCGGGCTGTGCGGGGCCCTGGCACTGGGAGCCTGCCGCAACTCCCGCCGACAGGGCGCGGGCCTCGTCGCCAAGGGCGAAGCCGTGGAAGCCGCCCTGATCGACCAGTACGGGCAGCGCCGCTATGTCACCGGCATCCTCGCCACGCTCGACACCCGCACAGGCGTGCTGAGCTGGGTCAACCGCGGCCACCAGCCGCCGATCATCATCCGCGGCAATCGCTGGAGCAGCCACCTGCACTGCCCTCCGGCCCATCCCATGGGCACCGGCCTGGGGCTGGCCAGCACCGTCTGCCGCGAACAACTGCAGCCCGGAGACCGCGTCGTGTTCTGCACCGACGGCATCACCGAGGCCCGCAGCCCCGGCGGAAGCGAGTTCGGCCTCGAGCGTTTCACCGACTTCCTCATCCGCCGGCAGGCCGACGGCCTGCCCGTCCCCGAGACCCTGCGCCGTCTCATCCAGGCCGTCCTCGACTATCACGACGGAGAACTCCAGGACGACGCCACCGTCCTGATGTGCGAATGGCTCGGCCCCGCCGTGGACGACACCGCGTCCGCGGCGACCCTGACGGGACTGTCGGCCGCCGCCGATCCGTCCACCGCGCACAGCACCCACGACGGGAGCAGCCAGTCATGAACTCCGGCCTGCGCGTCGAGGTCGCCGACATCCGGGAGCGGACGACCGCCCTCACCGTGGCCGGTGACCTGGATCTGAACACCGCCGACGTCCTGCACCGCACCGTGGAGGGCGTCCTCCGCGACCACCGCACCGCGATCCTCGACCTGACCGGCGTCACGTTCTGCGACTCCTCCGGCCTCAACGCCCTGCTACGCCTTCGTCGCCACACCCAGGAGACCGGCAGTCGGCTCGTCCTCGCCGCACCGCCCGCGCAGATGCTGCGCCTGCTGACCATCACCGGCGCCGGCGCCATCTTCACCGTCTACGGCAGTCTCGCCGAGGCCTGGGAGCCGCATCCCCCGGCCGCCACCCCGCCCACGACGTGACCGGACCCGCTCGCCGGGGCCGCCCGACCCGCGCGGGGCGAAACACACGACCTCGCCGTCCGGCATCCCGAGGGCACCCGGCGACGTGCTCACCCGTGGTCCGGGTCGTGCTGCCAGGTTTTCGGGCCGCCGCCTCGCCACTCGATGAGGGCGGACGACTCGACGTAGGCCTCGTCGGCGTCGTCCAATCCGGTTTCCCGGAGGAACTCGGCGATGTCCAGCAGGCCGTACGCCATGCCCAGGAAGTGGTCACCGGCGCGCACCCGTCGCCCGCCGTCCTCGGCGGGCGGATAGATCACGACGGGGTGCGCAAGGCCCATGCCAACAGCGTGCGCCCTTCGTCGAACGAGCGCATGCGGGCCTACGGCGGAGCGGCGAAGGCCGGTACGGATGCCGTCCGGTTCCGCGCGCCGCGCGTGCCTTACGCCGAACGGGTGAATCGCGCGTCGCGCGAATCCGGGCGCCGCATGGCCGAGGTGTCTCTGGGGAGAAATCCGACATGTGATGCCGTACCCGGCGACAGAGGGAGCCCGCGGGTGAGCGCAGTCGTCTTCACAGCTGATTTCTCCTCTGACCGTCAGTGGGTGGCGGGCCGTTCGTGGGCCTATCCCGACGGCGGTCCCACCAACCCCGGCGACAACAAACTGGACCACCTCACCGCCGACCCCTCGCACTCCCGCACCGGTACGTTCCGCGCCACGCGCAGAGCCGACGGGCTGTGGGACGCGGGCCTGTTGACCACCGAGGAGAGCGCCGAGGGCTTCATGGTCCGCACCGGGGACCGGCTCGACGCCCGGGTGCGCCTGCCCACCGGGCTGGGCGCCTGGCCGGCGATCTGGACCTGGCGGGACGGCGGCAACGAGGTGGACGTGTTCGAGTACCACCCGGACAACGCCGACCTCCTGGAGTTGAGCAACCACGTACGCGAGGGCCACAGTTACGTGCGCGACACAGCCGTCCGCCCCGGTGGCGTCATCGATATGAGCGTGACGTTCGGTAGGCGCAGCGTGGTCTGGTCGCTGAACGGGGAGCGGGTCTTCGCCGACGGACGGGGTGTCGGGTCCTCGTGGCACGCCTACCTCATCGTCAACCTCTCGGTGTGCGCGGGCCGTTACCACCCGCCTCCCGACGACGTCACCACCGAGCTGTCGTACGGGGTGGAGAGCCTGGTGGTGCACCGTGCGGTGGACCGGGGCTCCGGCCCCTGACGGCTGGGAGCGACGGGTCGGTGAGGCGGCTGGGCGGGCCGACGGCAATGGGCCGACGGTAATCCGGGTGTGGTGGGGTAGAGGGACGTCGATCGGCCCCCGACCTGGGTGGCCGGATGTCTCCCGTCGACAAGGAGCCGAGCATGACCGACGAGGCCTACCTGTTTCTGCTGGACGACGCCGCCGTGGCGCTCGGCGTGGCACCGTCCGCCGTCGGTGACCTCGCCTGCATGGACACCACGGCGGTACGCGCGTGGCTGGACGCTCAGGGAACCACGGCGGCTTCCCCCCGTCTGCGACTCGTGCCGCCGGAGGAGCGGGAAGCCGTTCCCGAGGGAGCGGAACGGCTGCCGGTCCCGCTGAACGAGGAGGAACTGAACCGTGTGCGCCATCACCTGGCGCCGGCCGCGCACGCCCGGGTCGAGGAGGAACTGCTCGCCTACCGCGACTGCGCCGGCGGCAGGGACGATCTGATCGGGCGGGCACTGGCCGTCGGCGTGCCGCCGCACCGCATCGTGGAACTGACCGGCGTCGATCCCGCGACCGTGACCGGCGCCGCCGCCGCGGCAGGTGACCGGCGGCCGGCCTGAGCGAGGGTGTGAAGCGGCTCCGTCTCCGGAGGGTTCCTCCCCTGGGCGCGGCACACCCGCTGGCCCATTTCTAGGTAGACTGACCTACCTAGAAGTGGGAGGAATCCAGAATGAGTGACACCCCCGCCGCTGCGCCGCGACCGGGCAAGGCGTCCGGGACGGCGTCCGGCAAGGGGCCCGCGAAGGCGCCCGGTAAGGCGCGCACGCGGTTGCTCGCCGCCGCCGCGCGCCGCTTCTACGCGGACGGCGTGACGGCGACGGGGATCGACACGATCACCGCCGAGGCGGGCGTGGCGAAGATGAGCCTCTACAACAACTTCTCGTCCAAGGCCGACCTGGTGATGGCCTACCTCGATGCGCGGCACGAGGAGTGGCTGGGCATGTACCGGCACCGGCTCGAGGAGGCCCGGGACGGTCGCGGCGGGGTACTGGCCGTCTTCGACGCGTACGCCGATCACGCCGCCTTCGCCTACGAGCACGGCTTCCGGGGGTGCGGCCTGCTGAACGCGGCTGCCGAACTGCCCGCCGGGCACGACGGGCGGGACGTGGTGCGCCGGCACAAGGAGGAGGTCGAGTCCCTGCTCCGCGGGCATCTCGGGGAACTGCTGCCCGGCCGGCCCGAGGAGGCCGGCGCGATGGCGGAGCAGCTGTCGTTCCTGCTGGAGGGCGCGATGGCACGCGCCGGCCTGGAGGGCGCGGGTACCCGACTGGAGCATGCGCGGACCATGGCGGCGAACCTGCTGGACCGGCTGTGACGCGGTCCGGCGGACCTGCGGTCGGCTCGGTGCGCGCGGGCTCGCTGTGCGTGCTCGTGGCATCGGTGCTGTGGGGCACCACGGGCACCGCCGCGACCTTCGCCCCAGCCGTGGGTCCCCTCGCGATCGGTGCCGCCGCCATGGGCCTGGGCGGACTCCTCCAAGCCCTCGTCGCCGCCCCGCGTATCGCACGGGAGATGTCCGAGCTGCGCGCGCAGCGCGGGGTGGTCGTGCTCGGCGCGCTGGCGGTGGCGGCCTACCCGCTGGCGTTCTACACCTCCATGCGGATGGCAGGTGTGGCCGCCGGCACGGTGGTGTCGATCGGCTCCGCGCCTCTCGCGTCGGCCGTGATCGAACGACTGGTGGACGGACGCCGCCTCACGCGCCGTTGGACGACCGGCGCGGCCATGGGCCTGTCGGGAACCGTTCTGCTGTGCGTGGCCGAAGCGGCCCAGGCACATTCCGGCGCCGGGGCCCGGTCGGTGCGCTCGACCGTGCTCGGCGTGGGACTGGGACTGGCGGCGGGTTTCACGTACGCCCTGTACTCCTGGGTGGCCCACCGTCTGATCAGCCGCGGGGTCACCTCCGGCGCGGCCATGGGCGCCGTCTTCGGGCTGGGCGGCCTGCTGCTCGTCCCCGTGCTGCTGTCCACCGGCGCCCCTCTGGTCGGTTCCTGGTCCCACGCGGCCGTCGGCACCTACATGGCCCTGGTCCCCATGTTCATCGGCTACGTCCTGTTCGGCTGGGGCCTCGCACATGTACCGGCGAGCACCGCGACCACGCTCTCGCTGCTGGAACCCGCCGTCGCGGCCGTGCTCGCCGTCCTGGTCGTCGGCGAACGCCTGCCCTTGCTCGGCTGGACCGGCATCGCCCTGGTCGTCGGCTGTCTCGCCGTCCTCACCACGCCGACCCGGGCGACCGCGCTGCCGCGCAGTGCCGCGCCGGCCGTCGCTCGGACTGCCCGAGACGGTCTCCAGGCCGAGGGTGTACTTGAAGTCGATGCGGCAGCGCACCGCGACGTCACCGGCTCCCAGCGGTCGAGGCCGTCCGAGGCAGTCCACCATTTCCATAAACTATGAATATAAAAGCGTTATGCTTCGAGCATGAGTCGTCAAGACACCGCTCCTGGCGCGTCCGCCGCCATCGGGGCAGCCCTCTACGGCCTGGCCACCAGGGCCGCGAGACGCCTGCCCCGGGACATGAGCCTGACGTCCGCCGCCACCCTGGCCACCCTGGACCGGACCGGCCCGCAGCGCATCACCGATCTTGCCGCGGTCGAGGGCGTCACCCAGCCCGCGATGACCGCCCTGGTACGGGTGATGGAGGAGTCCGGCCTCGTCGAGCGGCGGGGCGACGCGTCCGACAAGCGGGTCACGCTGGTGTGCCTGACCGAGGCCGGCGCCTCCTATGTCCGGACGCGGCGCCAGGCGGGCGTCCACGCGTTCGAGCGGTTGATCGGCGAGCTCACCGGCGACGAGGTCGAGGCGCTGGTGGCGGCCCTTCCGGCGCTGAAGCATCTGGCAGAGCTCGAAAGCCAGGACCGCGAAAGGCCGAAGCAGTGACCGGGCAGCCGGTCGGCGGGGTCCCGGTGAAGGCGTTCCCGGCGGCGCGTTCCGAGGCACGGCTGCTGGTCCCCGCCCTGATGTTCATCGCCCTGGTCGTGGCGGCGGTCGCCAGTCTCGGGACGCCGCTCATCACCAGCGTGGCCACCTCGTTCCACGTCTCGCTCGGCAGCGCGCAGTGGACGCTGACCGTCGCGCTGCTCAGCGGCGCCGTCGCCACGCCGGTCCTGGGCCGACTCGGAGCGGGCCCGCACCGGCGGGCCACGATCCTCGCCACGCTGGCGGTCGTCGTCGCCGGCAGCGCGCTCACCGTGCTGCCGCTGCCGTTCGCGTGGCTGCTGGCCGGCCGGGCGGCCCAGGGCGTCGGGCTCGGGCTGACGGCACTGATGATGGGCGTGGCCCGGGACCACCTCCCCGAGGAGCGCAGCGCGGCCGTGATCGCCCTGATCTCGGTGGTCTCGATCATCGGGGCCGGCGTCGGCTACCCGCTGGCCGCACTGCTCGCCGAACTCGGCGGGGTACGGGCCGCCTACGGCCTCGGCCTGGTCGTCACCGCCGCCGCCCTCCTGACCGCGTGGCGCTCCATGCCCGAGGCTCCCGAAGGCCGCTCCGCCCACGTGGACGTGGCAGGCGCGGTCGTCCTGGCCGCCGCGCTGCTGCTGGTGCTGTTCCTCGCCGGCGAACGGAATCTGTGGAGCCGGCACCTCGCCGTGGCGGCGGGCCTCGCCGTCGTCGCGGCGGTGCTGCTCTGCGTCTGGGCCGTCATCGAGCTGCGCAGCACGACGCCCCTGGTCGATGTGCGGGCGGTGCGGCACCCGGCGGTCGCCGGGGCGAACCTCGCCATGTTCGTCGGCGGGATCGGCATGTACCTCCTGCTCACGCTCATCACCCGGTACGCGCAGACGCCGCACGGGGCCGGCTACGGCTTCGGGCTGACGACCTTCGTCGCCGGGCTGGTCCTCATCCCGTTCTCGGTGCTGGGGTTCGTCGCCGGCAAGCTCACGCCGCGAGTCCGGACGCGGATCGCCGATCCCCTGCTCCTGGCCGGCAGCGCCGTCGTGGTCGGCGGCGGGTTCGCCCTGTTCGCGGCGGCCCGGTCGGACCTGGCCGAACTGTTCGCGGCGATGGGCGTGCTCGGCTTCGGCGTCGGCGGGTTCTCGGCCGCGATGCCCGGCGTCATCCTGGCCGTCACCCCCAGGAGCGAGACGTCGAGCGCCATGAGCTTCAACTACGTCGTCCGCAGCGTCGGGTACTCCCTGGGCAGCGCCATCGGCGGCCTGATCCTCGCCGCGGGCACCGGCCCCGGCCACCTCTTCCCCGACGACAGCGCCTACACCACCGCGGCGCTGGTCGGCATCGGCGCCATGGCGATCACGACGCTGGCGAGCCTCGCTCCCGCCCGCCGACGCTCGTCCGAGACCAACCCGTAAGTCAGATGCACTCATCCCACCACTGGAGGTTCCATGCCCAAGGGCTACTGGGTCAGCGTCTACCGCACCATTTCAGACCCCGAGAAGCTGGCTGCTTACAACAAGCTGGCCCCTTCGGCCGTCAAGGCCGGGGGCGGTCGGGTCCTCTCCCGCGGTAGTCGGGTCGTGGCGTATGAGGCCGGAATCGCCGAGCGCACCGTCCTGATCGAGTTCGACAGCTTCGAGCAGGCCGTCGCGGCGCGCGAGAGTGCGGCCTACCAGGAAGCGCTGGTCGCCCTCGCCGACGGCGTCGAGCGCGACTTCCGCATCGTCGAAGGCATCGACTGACCGATGCCCGGTGGGCCAGGATCGAGCCTCTGCGGAACTGGGCGCTCGACGGCACCTGGGAGCGCCGGGTGGCGGCCGGGCGGGAGCCGGAGTCCCTGTATACCGCCGTCCATGGCGATGAGGGCGGTGTCGGTCACGACAGCCGTCAGGCCCCAGACGCCGGTCATGAGGGCTGGTCCCCTGCGGCGAGGTCGGCGGCCCAGAAGGTGCCGTCTGGGTAGCGGTACTCGGCGAGGGAGCCGGGGTGCATCGCGGCGGAGAAGCCGGGGGACAGCGGCGCGGTGTAGTGGCCGTCGCGGATCACCACCGGTGCGACGAAGTGTTCGTGGAGGTGGTCGACGTACTCGATGACCCGGTTCTCGGTGGTGCCGGACAGGGCCACGTAGTCGAACATCGACAGGTGCTGCACCAGCTCGCACAGCCCCACACCGCCGGCGTGCGGGCACACCGGCACCTCGAACTTCGCGGCCAGCAGCAGGATCGCCAGGTTCTCGTTGACGCCGCCGACGCGGGCGGCGTCGATCTGGAGGACGTCGAGGGCGCCGGCCTGGAGCATCTGCTTGAAGACGATGCGGTTCTGGACGTGTTCGCCGGTGGCGACCTTCACGGGCGCGACGCCCTCGCGGACCGCGGCGTGGCCGAGGATGTCGTCCGGACTGGTGGGCTCCTCGATCCAGTACGGGTCGAACTCCCCGAGGGCCCGGACCCACTCGATCCCCTCGCCGACGTTCCAGCGCTGGTTGGCGTCGATGGCGATACGGATGCCGTCACCGACGGCGGCGCGGGCGGTGCGCAGCCGCCGGATGTCGTCCGCCAGGTCGGCGCCGACCTTGAGCTTGATCTGGGTGAAGCCGTCCGCGACCGCTTCCTTGGCGAGCCGGGTCAGCTTCTCGTCGGAGTAGCCGAGCCAGCCCGGCGAGGTGGTGTACCCGGGGTAGCCGAGCTCCAGCAGGGCCGCCTCGCGCTCGGCGAGCCCGGCGCGCCCGTCCCGCAGCAGGGTCAGGGCGTCCTCGGGGGCGAGGGCGTCGGCGATGTAGCGGAAGTCGACCTGGGAGACCAGCCACTCGGGATCGGCGTGCGCGAGCAGACGCCACAGCGGCTGCCCGGCCCGCTTGGCGGTCAGGTCCCACACCGCGTTCACCACCGCCCCGATAGCCATATGCATGACGCCCTTCTCGGGGCCGAGCCAGCGCAGTTGGCTGTCGCCGATCAGATCGCGGTTGAGCGATCCCGGATCGGCGCACAGGTCCTCGACGGAGCGGCCCAGCAGGTGAGGGCGCAGGGCGCCGATCGCCGCGACCTGGACGTCGTTGCCGCGCCCGATCGTGAAGGTGAAGCCGTGGCCTTCGAGCCCGTCGTCGGCGTCGGTGCGCAGCACCACATAGGCGGCGGAGTAGTCGGGGTCCGGGTTCATCGCGTCGGAGCCGTCCAGTTCCCGGGAGGTCGGGAAGCGGATGTCGTAGGTGTCGACCGAGATGATCCGGGCGGGGGTTGCAGACAAGGGGGTGCCTTTCACGCTTGGCCGAAGGTCTGCCGCTGGCCGCCGAGCCCGTCGATCTCGAGTTCGACGGTGTCGCCGGGACGCAGGTAGGGGGTGCCGGGCAGGCCGAGGGCCACGCCCGCGGGCGTACCCGTGTTGATCACGTCACCCGGCTCCAGAACCATGTACCGGCTCAGGTACGACACGAGGTGGTGGACCGGGAAGATCATGTCGCGGGTGTGGCCGTGCTGACGCTTGACGCCGTTGACGGTCAGCCGGAGCCCCAGGTCCTGCGGGTCGGCGACCTCGTCGGCGGTGACCAGCCACGGGCCGAGCGGGTTGAAGGTCTCGCAGGACTTGCCGAGATCCCACTGCGGCGAGTACTCGAGCTGGAACTCGCGCTCGGAGACGTCATGGCTGACCGCGTATCCCGCGATCACCTCCGGCGCTTCCCCGGGACCCGCCAGATAGCGGGCGCGCCGTCCGATGACGACCGCGAGCTCGACCTCCCAGTCGGTCTTCCGGGAGCCGCGCGGGACCAGCACCTCGTCACGAGGGCCGACGACGGTGCCCGGGTCCTTCATGAAGACCACCGGACGGGCCGGGATCGCGGCCCCGGTCTCGGCGGCGTGGTCACGGTAGTTCAGACCGACGCAGACGATCTTCCCCGGCCGGGCGACGGGCGCGCCGACACGCAGGCCCTCCGCGTCGAGCTCCGGCAGATCGCCGGCCTCGACCGCCGCACGCGCCCGGTCGACACCGCCCGAGGAGAGAAAGACGCCGTCGATGTCGGGGGTCACCGAACTCAGGTCCAGCAGTCGGTCGTCGTCGACGCGGACCGCGGGCCGCTCCTCTCCCGGGGGACCGACGCGTAGCAGCTTCACTGAGCAACTCCCTTGCCATGGGGGCTTCATGGGTGTTTCCTCCGCGAGTGCGCTTCCGGGGCCCCGTGCCCGTACCGCGTGCCCCGTGCCCGGTGCCGCGAAGAGCCGCCGGGCGAGCCGGGCCGGCCTCTCTGCACAGGTCACCGGCCGGATCACGCGCACGGCCTGGACTCGACCCACATTCATCGGAGGAATGACGACTCCGTGACTGTAAGGGCTGATGGGCGTCCGGGCAATGCAGTCCTCGGATGTATCCTGCGCGATCCGGCCGCTCCCATGGAAGTCCGCAGAGACTTGTCGGCATTCGTCGGGGCGGTCTCGCCGGCCGGGCGCGGGCCGTCGGACGAATGCCCGCCGGTCCTGTCGCGCGGCGGACCGAAGACCCGCCGCGGATCGGTGGCGAGACGCCGCCACCGCCTCCGGGCCGCCGAGTTGCTCGGCACGTCCGCCGCGGCGGCGACGGACGAGAGGGGGTCCGGACATCGCTTCCGAACCGGGACTATGCCGAATCGTGAACTCCCGAATCTGTCGCGCCCCGGGTGGACGGCGGGGAGTCAGCGCAGCTCAGTCAGGCTCGGGTAGAGGCAAGGAAGGTCGTCGGTCGGGCTGGTGACCGCACGCCGGGTGACGCTGTGGAAATCGTTGGGGACGGGACCCTTGTCAACGTCGGCAACGCCGTCGTAACGTCCACGTCGTCCCGGATACATCGGAGGAATCAGCTTCACTGTCTGCTCTCGGCTGTTCAGCTCCGCCTTCTCGGCCCTCGACTTCACCCTCATCCCATCCCCGCCGGCTCGGTCCGCGCACACCCTCGGCAGCCACCCTCACGGTTGGCGTTCTCGCCCCGCCCACCGGGCACGGACGCCTCTGCCGCCGCCGCGCACCGCCCTGCCCTGGCTAAGGAGAAACACACGGCCATGAAGCTCGCTCGCACCCGCTCCGCCGCCGCAGCCGTCGGCGCCGTCCTCGTGACGCTCGCCCTCGTCACCGCATGCAACCGCGAGAGCACCAGCTCGGGTGCGGCGGGCAGCGCGGACAAGCCTGCCATCGGCATCGACCTGCCGCGCTCCGACTCGGACTTCTGGAACTCCTACGCCGACTACGTGAAGAAGGACGTCAAGGCCGACGGCGTCAACGCGCTGCCGCTCAGTAACTCGCAGAACGACGTCACCAAACTGGTCGCCAATGTGCAGGTGTTCCAGAACACGGGCGCCAAGGCGGTCGTCATGGCGCCACAGGACACCGGCGCCATCGCCTCCACGCTCGACACGCTCGCCTCGAAGAAGATCCCCGTGGTGAGCGTCGACACCCGCCCCGACAAGGGTGACGTCTACATGGTCGTACGCGCCGACAACAAGGCGTACGGCACCAAGGCCTGCGAGTTCCTCGGCAAGCAGCTCGGCGGCACGGGCAAGGTCGCCGAACTCCAGGGCGCCCTAGACTCCATCAACGGGCGCGACCGCTCCGAGGCCTTCGCCGCCTGTATGAAGGAGAAGTTCCCGAAGATCAAGGTGTTCGAGCTGCCCACCGACTGGAAGGGCGACGTGGCCTCGGCCAAGCTCCAGAGCCTGCTCGCCCAGCACCCCGACCTGAACGGCGTCTACATGCAGGCGGGCGGAGTGTTCCTGCAGCCGACCCTGGCCCTGCTGGAGCAGAAGGGGCTGCTCAAGCCGGCCGGCCAGAAGGGGCACATCTCGATCATCTCCAACGACGGCATCCCGCAGGAGTTCGACGCGATCCGCAAGGGGCAGATCGACGCGACCGTCTCCCAGCCCGCCGACCTCTACGCCAAGTACGCGCTGTACTACGCCCAGGCCGCGGCCGACGGCAAGACGTTCAAGGCCGGGAAGACCGACCACGACTCCACGATCATCGAGATCCCGAACGGGCTCGAGGACCAGCTGCCCGCCCCGCTGGTGACCAAGGACAACGTCGAGGACAAGACGCTGTGGGGCAACAACGTCGGCTAGCGACCCACCCCGAGGGCACGCAC
The DNA here is from genome assembly GCF_044766465.1 of Streptomyces sp. NPDC102259. Classification (NCBI taxonomy): domain Bacteria; kingdom Bacillati; phylum Actinomycetota; class Actinomycetes; order Kitasatosporales; family Streptomycetaceae; genus Streptomyces; species Streptomyces sp. NPDC102259. The sequence goes on from NZ_JBIWMA010000028.1 coordinate 44,090, forward strand.
GCGGAGGGGCCGGCGCACCTTGTCCCTCCGCCCGCCTCGTCGCTCCGCCCCGCCCCGCCCCCACCACGCCCGTACCCCCGCATCCGGACCAGAAGGACGGTACTCACCATGGCGGACTCCGCGACCGCCCCGGCGACAGGCCCCGTGAGCCGCGCCCCGGTGGCCGAGGCGACCGGGATCAGCAAAAGGTACGGCGCCACCGTCGCACTGCGCGACGCCCGCATCACCGTCGCCGCGGGCGAGTCGCACGCCCTGGTCGGACGCAACGGCGCGGGCAAGTCGACGCTCGTGTCCCTCCTCACCGGGCTCCAGCAGCCCGACACCGGCACCCTGCGCTTCTCCGGCGAACCGGCGCCCGCCTTCGGCGACATCGACGCCTGGCGGTCCAGGGTGGCCTGCGTCTACCAGCGGTCCACGATCATCGGCGATCTGACCGTCGCCGAGAACCTCTTCCTCAACCGGCAGAGCGACGCCGCGCTGCGCCCCATCCGCTGGAAGGAACTGCGCCGGCGCGCCGAACAGCTCCTCGGCGAGTACGGAGTGGACGTCGACCCCACGGTCCGGGCCAGGCATCTCACCGTGGAGCAGCGGCAGTTCGTCGAGATCGCACGGGCCCTGTCGTTCGGCGCCCGGTTCATCGTCCTGGACGAGCCGACGGCCAAGCTGGACGCCCGCGGAATCGACCGGCTCTTCGACAAGCTCCGGGACCTCCAACGGCAGGGGGTCGCCTTCCTCTTCATCTCCCACCATCTGCAAGAGGTCTACGACCTGTGCGCCACGGTCACCGTGTACCGCGACGCGGCCCACATCCGCACCGCGGCGGTGGCCGGACTCGGCAAGCACGAGCTGGTCGAGGCCATGACCGGCGAGTCCGCCACGACGACGAGTGCCGACGACGCGCGGACGGCCTCCCCGGCCGGCGCCAAGGAGCTCCTGACCGTCGACGGACTGACCCTGTCCGGCACGTGCCGAGACCTGTCGCTCTCCGTCCGCACCGGTGAGGTGGTCGGCCTCGCGGGCGCCACCGCCAGCGGCAACGTCCAGGTGGGCGAGGCCGTCGCCGGGCTGCACCGGGCCGAGCGAGGCCGGATCTCGGTCGACGGGCGGACCGTCCGTACCGGCAGCGTCCCGGCGTCCCTCACCGCGGGCGTCGGCCTGGTGCCGGAGGACCGCCACGTGCAGGGTCTCGTCCACCATCGCAGCGTGGCCGAGAACGCGACCCTCACCGTCACCGACCAGCTCGGCCCGTTCGGCACCGTCCTGCCGGCCCGCACCAGGACCTTCGCCCAGCGCATGATCCGCGATCTCGACATCAAGACGCCGGGTGCGGGCACCCCGGTCTCCGCGCTCTCCGGCGGCAACCAGCAGAAGGTCGTCGTGGCCCGGGCCCTGGCCACAGACCCTCATGTCCTGGTCGCCATCCGACCCACCAACGGAGTGGACGTCAAGTCCAAGGAGTTCCTGCTCGCCAGGATCCGCGGGGTCGCCGAAGCCGGGAAGGCCGCGCTGATCGTCTCCGACGAACTGGACGACCTCAGGGTGTGCGACCGGGTCGTCGTCATGTTCCACGGACGCGTGGTCGCGGAGTTCGACCGCGGCTGGAAGGACGATCAGATGGTCGCCGCCATGGAGGGCGTCGCCGGTACCCCCGCAGCAGCCGACACCGAAGAGCACGGAAGGTAGTCATGTCCGCCACCACCGATGTCACCGACCCCGCAGCGAGCGTGGCGCAGACGACCGCCAAGGGCAGCCGGCGCGGACTCGATCTCGGCCGCTTCCGTGAACTGTCCCTCGTCCCGGCCATCCTCGTGCTGGGCCTGATCGGGTTCATCGTCTCTCCGGCCTTCCTCACCTCCGACAACCTCATCGGCGTGGCCCAGCAGTCGACCGAGCTGAGCCTGCTCGTCCTGGCCACGGCGCTGATCCTGATCGTCGGCCGGATGGACCTGTCCCTGGAGTCCACGATCGGGGTGGCGCCCGTCATCGCCGTATGGCTCGTCCTGCCCACCAGCGGCGGCCGGTTCGACGGACTGGGGCTCTTCCCGCAGTGGACGGCGATCCCGCTCTGCCTCCTGGTGGGGGTGGCGATCGGCGCTCTCAACGGGTTCCTCATCCTCAAGCTGCGCCTGAACGGGTTCATCGTCACGCTCGGCGGGCTGACCATGCTGCGCGGACTCCAAGTGGCCCTCTCCGAAGGCCAGTCCATCGTGGATCTGCCCCCTTCCTTCACCTACCTGGGCAAGGCTTCCTGGCTGGGCGTCCCGGCCGCCATCTGGATCTGCGCGGTGCTGTTCGCCGTCGGCGGGTGCGCGCTGGCCTGGCTGCGGCACGGGCGGGCGCTGTACGCGATCGGCGGTAACGCGGAGGCCGCCCGGACCGCCGGCATCCGGGTCGACCGGATCGTGTGGGTCGTCCTGATCATCGGCAGCCTGCTGGCCGCGTTCGCCGGCATCCTCTACAGCGGCCACTACGGTTCCATCTCCGCCACCCAGGGCAGCGGCTGGATCTTCCAGGTGTTCGCCGCGACGGTCATCGGCGGGGTCAGCCTCAACGGCGGCAAGGGCTCGGTGTTCGGCGCGCTCACCGGTGTGCTGACCCTCCAACTGGTCGTCAACGTCATGACACTGGCGGGCGTACCGCCGCTGTGGAACCAGTTCCTCAACGGCGCGATCATCATCGTCGCGCTGATCATCTCCCGCTTCGCCTCCGGCGAGAAGCAGGAGTAGACGCGGTACTCGGGGCATCGCGCGGGCCCGCTCCGGGTCCGCGCGGAGCCCCGTCGTGTTCCTTCGGGACGGAGAGGCGCCCCTCGTGGCACTGACGGACGAGGCGATGGAGAAGATCAAGGCGATGATCGTCGCGGGGGAACTCGCGCCCGGCTCGCGCCTGCCCAAGGAGGACGCGCTCGCCGGTCAGCTCGGTCTGTCGCGGAGTTCGCTGCGTGAGGCGGTCCGCGCGCTGACCGCCATGCGCATCCTGGTCGCCCGGCAGGGCGACGGCACCTATGTGTCCAGCCTGGAGCCGCACCTCCTGCTCGAGACGATGTCCTTCGCCGCCGACGTCTCCCACGGGCGGACCGCCCTTCAACTGCTGCAGGTGCGCAGACTGCTGGAGCCGCCGGCGACCGGGCTGGCAGCCACTCTGCTGACCGCCCAGGACCTCGAAGAACTCGGCGCCATTCTCGAACGGTCCCGGGCGGCCGCCACGGTCGACGAGTTCGTCGCCCACGACATCGCCTTCCATCTGCGCATCGTCGAAGCCGTCGGCAACCCCGTGCTGTCCATGCTGCTGCGCGTCCTCTCCACCCGTACCCAGCGGGTCCGCATCGTGCGGGGGAGCCGGGCGCGGCGCGCCGTGGAGCGCGCGCACGCGGAACACGACGAGATCCTCCGCGCGCTCGTGGCGCGTGACGCACTGCTGGCGGTGTCCGCCGCGACGGTCCATGTGGCGGCCGTCGAGCACTGGCTCGCGGCGAGCCACGTCGACGCGGACGGACCGTCAGCGGAGGGCTGACCGCCCTCTAGACATCCGATCTATCCTCCCGTGAGGATGGCTGGTGACGCCTACGCCCTCGACGGATGTCGATGTGGCCGCTTCTCCTTCCGTGAAAGAGCCGATGAATAGGCCGGGAGATCTTACTGTGATCAATGAATCGCAACCGCAGAGACGCAGCATCCTCAAGTTCGGTGGTGCTCTCGCCGTCGCGCCTCTGGCCACCCAGCTGACGGGCATAACCGCCACCGGACAGGCCGTCGCCGCCGAGGCCCACGCGTCGGCGGGCGTCCAGTGGCCGACCCTGTCGCGCAAGGCGCTGAAGTACTCCGTCCCCGCCGCGGACTGGCAGTCGCAGGCCCTGCCGATCGGCAACGGACGGCTCGGCGCCATGCTCTTCGCCGATCCCTACGAGGAGCGCGTCCAGTTCAACGAACAGAGCCTGTGGGGCGGCGTCAACGACTACGACAACGCCCTGGCCGGCAAACCGGACAGCGATTTCGACACCGGCATGACCGGCTTCGGCTCGTACCGCGACTTCGGCGACCTCGTCGTCACCTTCGCTTCCCGCCCGAAGGCCACGGTCACGGCTCCGGGGGGACCGTACAGGTCCTCCGCGTCGGAGGGCGTCGACAAGACGTATGACGGCGAATCGAGCACCAAGTGGTGCATCGAGGGGCCCGGTACGAAGGTGCGGTGGCAGGTCGAACTGCCCGCCCCCGTCGCGGTCGCCTCCTACCGTCTGACGAGCGCCGACGACGTGCCCCAGCGGGACCCGCGGGAGTGGACGTTCTCCGGTTCCGCCGACGGCGCCACCTGGACCACGCTGGACAGCCGCACCCTGCCGGCGCCCTTCGAGAGCCGCTTCCAGACCAAGGAATTCGCCTGCGCCGACACCGCGGCCTACCGCTTCTACCGGTTCGACTTCGTCCCCGAGGCGGGCGTCAGCCATTTCCAGGTGAGCGAGATCGGCCTGGCCGGCGTCGACCTCCGCGGGGACGGCTCGGTGTACCTGTCGTCGCCGAGCGGGCACTCCCAGGGATCCGGTGCCCGGCCCGGGTCCCGGGCCACGGACATCTCGCGCTCGGCGGACCGCGATCCGGCCACCGTCTGGCGGGTCGACGGCGCCGCACCGGCCGTCGTCTGGCAGGCCGACCTGCCCCGCCCGGTCGCCGTCACCTCGTACACGCTGACGGCGGCCCCCGACCGCCCGCGGGACGATCCCCGACAGTGGACGCTCGAGGCGTCGCAGGACGGGACCGCCTGGACGACCCTCGACACGCAGCAGCCGGGGACGCCCTTCGCCGGCCGCGGCGAGACCCGGACCTTCACCCTCGCCCACCGCACGGCCTACCGCGTCTACCGGCTCACCCTGACCCCCGGCGCGTCCTCCACCGGCCTCCAGATCGCGGAGATCGCGCTGGAGGGCGAGGGCTTCGACACCCGCGCTCAGCGCACGGTCGTCGACTACCGGCGCACCCTCGACTTCGTCGACGGCCTCCACGTCACCCGCTTCGGCGCGCCAGGACAGCGCGTCCTGCGGGAGGCCTTCGCCAGCCGGTCCGCGGACGTCATGGTCTTCCGGTACACGTCGGACGACGCCGGGGGACTCTCCGGAGCGATCTCGCTGACGTCCGCGCAGGACCAGGCCCCGACGACCGTCGACGCCGGCGCCGGACGCATCGCGTTCAGCGGTGTCATGGGCAACGGGCTCAAGCACGCGTGCACCGTCCGGGCCGTACACGCCGACGGCGAGCTCGGCGCCGACGGGCCGGTGCTCCGGTTCAGCGGCTGCACGACGCTCACCCTGTTCCTCGACGCCCGCACCGACTACAAGCTCGACGCCGCCGCCGGATGGCGCGGAGCCGCACCGGAACCGATCGTCGCCGGCACGCTCGCCAAGGCGGCCGCCCGGCCCTACGACGAGCTGCGCGACAGGCACATCGCCGAGACGCGCGCCCTCATGAACCGGGTCTCGGTCGCCTGGGGCGCCTCCGCCGCGGCCGTCGTCGCCCTGCCCACCGACGCCCGGCTGGCGCGCTACGCGGCGGGCGGGGAGGACCCGACACTCGAACAGACGATGTTCGACTACGGCCGGTACCTGCTGATCAGTTCCTCCCGCCCGAACGGCCTGCCCGCCAACCTCCAGGGCCTGTGGAACGACAGCAACCAGCCGGCCTGGGCGTCCGACTACCACACCAACATCAATGTCCAGATGAACTACTGGGGAGCCGAGACGACGAACCTGTCGGAGTGTCATGAGGCGCTCGTCGGGTTCATCGAGCAGGTGGCCGTGCCCAGCCGCGTGGCGACCCGCAACGCCTTCGGCAAGGACACGCGCGGCTGGACGGCCCGCACCAGCCAGAGCATCTTCGGCGGCAACTCGTGGGAGTGGAACACCGTCGCGAGCGCCTGGTACGCCCAACACCTTTACGAGCACTGGGCGTTCACCCAGGACCTGACCTATCTCCGCACCGTCGCCCACCCGATGATCAAGGAGATCTGCGAGTTCTGGGAGGACCATCTCGAGGAGCGCGAGGACGGACTCCTCGTGGCGCCGAACGGCTGGTCCCCCGAGCACGGGCCGCGCGAGGACGGCGTCATGTACGACCAGCAGATCATCTGGGACCTGTTCCAGAACTACCTCGACTGCGAGGCGGTGCTCAAGGCGGATCCCGCCTACCGGGCCAAGGTCGCGGACCTGCAGGCACGCCTCGCGCCGAACAAGATCGGCCGGTGGGGTCAGCTCCAGGAGTGGCAGGAGGACATCGACAGTCCCACCGACATCCACCGCCACACCTCGCACCTCTTCGCGGTCTACCCGGGCCGCCAGATCACCCCCAGGACGCCCGACTTCGCCGCCGCCGCCCTCGTCTCCCTCAAGGCACGGTGCGGCGAGAAGGAAGGCGTCCCGTTCACGGCCGCGACGGTGTCGGGCGACAGCCGCCGCTCGTGGACCTGGCCCTGGCGGGCAGCCCTCTTCGCCCGCCTCCGTGACGGACGGCGCGCCCAGATCATGCTGCGCGGACTGCTGACCTACAACACGCTGCCCAACCTGTTCTGCAACCACCCGCCCTTCCAGATGGACGGCAACTTCGGTATCTCGGGCGCGGTGGCCGAGATGCTCCTCCAGAGCCACGACGGAGTCATCGACCTGCTGCCCGCGCTGCCCGACGGCTGGAAGGCCGAGGGATCCTTCACCGGGCTGCGCGCCCGGGGCGGCTACGAGGTCAGCTGTGCCTGGCGGAACGGAGAGGTGACGTCCTACGAGATCGTGGCCGACCGGGCGCGGAACCGGAAGGACGTCACCGTACGGGTGAACGGCGTCGACAGGAGGGTGAAGCCGGCCAAGCCGTGACGGCGACACCGGCTTCCCGCCGCGCGCCGGCCAGGCCGACGGCCGTCCGCCGACAGCCGCCCCGCCCCACGAAGCGCAGAGGCACGGGCCGTCGGCAGGGCCGGACCCCGACCTCCACCTCCCGGCCGCGGACGGCTCGTGCCGACCCCGGTCCACACGGCCGGGGGGCTGGTGACGGATCCCTCACGGAATCCGCGCGCAAAGGAGTGGACCCGGCGCCTCACCCGGGCCGATCGTGGGCCCCATGGATGATCACCGCATGGAACCCGTCGACCCTGGTGGCACCGCCGAACCCGCCTCCGTGGGGGAGGAGGCCGGGGAGGTGCGCCGCTTCTGGGGGCGACTCGGTCTTCCCGGTCTCGTCGACGTCCACACGCACTTCATGCCCGAGCGGGTCCTGCGCAAGGTCTGGGCCTACTTCGACGCGCTCGGCCCGCGGACCGGCGGGCTCGAGTGGCCGATCACCTACCGCGACGAGGAGACGGAACGAACGGCCCTGCTCAGGGAGTTCGGGGTACGGGCCTTCACCGCGATGCTCTACCCGCACAAGCCGGGCATGGCCCGATGGCTGAACGGCTGGGCTGCCGACTTCGCCCGCCGCACCCCCGACTGTCTGCACACCGCCACCCTCTACCCCGAACCGGGCGTCGAGACGTACGTCCGGGAGGCCGTGGAGGCGGGCGCGCGCGTGTTCAAGGCGCATGTGCAGGTGGGGGCGTACGACCCGGCCGACGAACTCCTCGATCAGCCATGGGGGTTGCTGGCGGAGGCGGGGATCCCCGTCGTCATCCACTGCGGTTCCGGGCCGGCACCCGGCAAGCACACCGGCCCCGAGCCGATCGCGCGGGTGCTGGCGCGCCACCCCCGGCTGCGACTGGTCGTGGCGCATCTGGGGATGCCCGAGTACGAGGAGTTCCTGGGCCTCGCCGAGCGGTATGGGGAGGTGCGGCTGGACACGACGATGGCGTTCACCGACTTCGCCGAGGCGTTGATGCCGTTCCCCCGCCGGGCCCTGCCCCGGCTGGCCGGGCTCGGCGACCGCGTCCTGCTCGGCTCCGACTTCCCCAACATCCCCTATCCGTACGTGCACCAGCTCCACGTCCTGGAGCGGCTGGGCCTGGGGGACGAGTGGCTGCGGGCGGTGTGCCACGACAACGCGGCGGAGCTGTTCGGCCTCTGACAGGGACGTCCTGGCCCCTCAGGAACGACTGAACGACCTGCCCTAACGTGCATATGCGTTTCCCGGGCCTGCGGGCTGCTGAGGCCTCAGGGAGCGAAGGGCGGTCGGCGCTTGTGGTCCGTGAGCCGGTAGCGGTCGACGATCTTCCTGAAGACGCCCTCGTCCACGGGCTTGCCCTCCAGGAAGTCGTCGATGTCGTCGTAGGCGACCCCGAGCGCGTCCTCGTCGGTCCTGCCCGGATCGAGGGTCTCCAAGTCGGCCGTCGGAACCTTGTGCACCAGGCCGGCCGGCGCCCCCAGCGCGTCCGCCACGGCTCGCACCCGGCGTTTGGTCAGGCCCGACAGCGGGACGAGGTCCGCCGCGCCGTCACCGAACTTGGTGAAGAAGCCGGAGACCGCCTCGGCGGCGTGATCGGTGCCGACGACCAGCCCGTGGTGCCCGCCGGCCACCGCGTACTGGGCGATCATGCGCTGTCGGGCCTTGATGTTGCCGAGCACGAAATCCTGGTGGTAGACGTCGCGGAAGTTCACCTCGGCGCCCAGTACGGCCTCGAGCGCGGCGTCACTCGCGGGCTTGATGTCCACGGTCAGCACCTGGTCGGACCTGATGAAGGAGAGCGCGAGCTGGGCATCGTGCTCGTCGGCCTGGACGCCGTAGGGCAGCCGCATCGCGTAGAACCGCGCCTCGTGCCCGGCGTCGCGGGCTCGCTCGACCGCGAGCTGGCACAGCCGGCCGGCGGTGGTGGAGTCGACGCCGCCGCTGATGCCGAGCACGAGGGAGGACAGACCGGTGGAGGTCAGCCGCTCCGTGAGGAAGGCCACCCGGCGCTCGATCTCCGCCTCGACCTCGAAGGTCTCGGCGACCTCGAGTTCCCGGGCGATCTCCTGCTGAAGGGCTAGGGAGGCCGGCTCGTTCACATCTGCTCCTGTTTCCGGTTCACATGGTGCGGCGCCCCGCCCCTCGGGGACGGGGAGGATCGCCGGTAGATCAGTTATGCGCTTCAGACGCGGGGGGCTCCCGTCACCGACATCACCAGTGAGTACAGCGAGGTGGTGGCGGTGATGAACAGACGGTTGTTCTTCGGCCCGCCGAAGGTGATGTTGGAGACCGACTCCGGCACCCGGAGCCGTCCGATGAGGGTGCCGTCGGGGTCGTAGCAGTGAACGCCGTCGTCCAGGGCGGCCGCCCACAGGCGGCCCCGGTCGTCCAGGCGGATGTTGTCGAAATGGACGCCCGCTCGCGCTTCGGCGAAGACCTCCTGCCCCGAGAGCGTGCCGTCGTCGTGGACGTCGAAGGCGTAGATGCGGGCGCCTCGCGAGTCGGACACGTACAGCCGCTTCTCGTCCGCCGACAGGATGACGCCGTTGGGCCCGTCGAAGCCGTCGGCGGCGAGGCTCACCCGGCCCGTCGCCGGGTCGATCCGGTAGAGGTTGCAGGCACCGATCTCGGACTCGGCCCGATGGCCCTCGTAGTCGCTGGTGATGCCGAAGTCCGGGTCGGAGAACCAGACAGTGCCGTCGGATCGCACGACGGAGTCGTTCGGGCTGTTGAGCCGCTTGCCCTCGAAACGCTCGGCCAGGACCGTCACCGTGCCGTCCGGCTCGGTACGGGTGACCCGGCGGTTGCCCTGCTCACAGGTGACCAGGCGGCCCTGCCGGTCGAGGGTGTTGCCGTTGCTGTGTCCGGCCGGGTCACGGAAGACTCCGACCGTCCCGGTGGCCTCGTCCCAGCGCAGGATGCGGTCGTTCGGGATGTCGCTCCAGATCAACTGGCGCCAGGCGGGCAGGTACAGCGGACCCTCCGCCCAACGGCAGTCGCTGTGCAGCACCTCCAACCTGCCGTCGCCGCTCGTGCAGCGTCCGGTACGGAAGCGGTCGTCCAGGATCTCGTACAGGCCATCGGCGGGCATGCGTGTCCCCTCACATATGCTGATCAGGATCTGATTCAACGTAACACGTAGATCACCGAACAGGATATGGTCAAAGCATGAAGCCGATAGATGACATCGACCGCGGCTTGATCGCACTGCTCCAGATGGACGCGACCCGGTCCTACGCCGAGTTGGGCAAGGGCGTAGGGCTGTCGGCGGGCGCGGCCCATGAACGCGTGCGCAGGCTGCGGGAGCACGGAGTCATCAGGGCCACCACGATCGATGTGGACCCCGCGGCCCTCGACCGCGGGGTCCTCGCCTTCGTGCTCATCGACTCGACGGCCTGGATGGGCGACCGGGCCGAGGACTTCGCCGCCGTACCGGAGATCCAGGAGGCCCACGTCATCGCGGGCAGCGCGGCGGTCCTGGTGAAGGTGCGCACGGCGAGTACGGAGCAGCTCCAGGACGTACTGCGCCGTCTGTACGCGATCGACGGGGTCAGCGGGACACAGGCGACCGTGGTCCTGGAGACGTTCTTCGAACGGCCACTGGACGCGGGGTAGACGAACCGCGCGACCGCGGTGACCGCCGACGCGGCGTCCGGTTACAGGGCTTGGCTGTCACCACAAGGGGCTCTTGCCTGATCCCGGTGTCTCTCCGACCCGCCATGGATGCCGGCGTTCAGACACGTAACGGGTGACGGGTGACGGGTGACGCCGGGGGGCGGGCGTGTGGGGCCGGATGGCCGTCGCCGCGAGTACGGCGTCGGCGGGTGGGCGCGGCGGCGGGGTGGTCGCGTGGGCGCGCCGCAGGCCGAATCAGGGGCTGCCGGCCTGCTCGACGTCCGCGGCTGCCCCGCCGCGGCCCGTTCCGTCACATCCGAGGGTCGGGCTTCAGCAGCGCGAACACCGCGCCGAAGGGGTCCGCGAGCCAGGAGATCCGGCCGACGTCGGGGACGTCCGCCGCCGGCATCAGCACGGACCCGCCATTCGCCGTGGCCGCGGTGACCGTGGCGTCGACGTCCGTCGCGTGGAAGTACGGCACCCAACGAGGCTGCTCGACTCCACCGTTCGCGCCGTCACTCATCGGCGCGGCTCCGCCGAACGAGGCGGCCTGCTGTTCGCCGTCCTTGACGCTCAGCACCCGGTACGTCATGCCGGGCGTCTGCATGTCCTGGCTGCGCCAGCCGAAGAGGCCCTGGTAGAAGCCGATGCCCGCGACGGGGTCCGGCACGTGGAGCTCGACCCAGAGCAGCGCGCCCGGCTCGGACGTGAGGCCCAGCCCTGCGGTCCTCCCCGGCTGCCAGAGCGCGAACTCGGCGCCCTGCGGGTCGGTGGCCTGTGCCAGCCAGCCCTCGCCCATGACGTCCATGGGCTGTGTCCGTACCCTCCCGCCGCCGGCCGTGACGGCCGACACCGTTCCTTGGATGTCCTCGGTCTTGAAATGGACCATCCAGGCAGACCTCGCTCCTTCCTCGCTGAGCGGCCCCAGGGCGGCAACGGTCTTCCCCTCGATCTGGAAGAAGCCGTACCCGCCCGCCTCGGGCCCGGCGGACTCGAACTGCCAGCCCAGGACCGCGCTGTAGAACGCGGCGGCCGCGTCGGTGTCGGGGCTGCCGAGGTCCAGCCAGTTGGGTGATCCGAGAATGAAGTCGGTGCCGAGCATGGGTCCTCCTGTACGACGGATGGGCCGGGCCGGGGGCCACGATGCCCACCCTCCCCGGTGCCGTCCGCGCACGACCACGGGCAGGACAACGATTTCACCCGCATGGAGCTCCCACCCCGGCTCACCCCGGCTCGCCCCGGCTCACCCCGGTTGTGCGGGAACCCGTCCCCGGCGGGGCAGGCCGGGAACAGGAACCCTGGTAGCCGGGCCTGGCAAGAACGCCGGGTGCTCTCCCTGCTGCTCCAGCTGCCCGCCAAACCACGCGCCGCCATGGCTTGGCACTTGGACGGCTTCACCACTCAAGATGCTCAGTCGATACAGAACTCGTTGCCCTCGATGTCCTGCATCGGGATGCACGAATCATTGCCGTCATACAGCGTTCGCACGTGTATCGCGCCGAGCGGGACCAGTCGTGCGCACTCCGCCTCAAGCGCGGCCAGTCGCTCTTCACCCACAAGCCCGGTGCCCACCCGCACATCAAGATGCAGCCGGTTCTTGGCGGCCTTCCCTTCGGGGACGCGCTGGAAGTACAGCCGTGGGCCCACACCTGAGGGATCACTGCAGGCAAACCATGAATCCCGCTGCTCAGGTGGCTGCGAGCGCTTGAAATCGTCCCAAGTGTCGAACCCCTCCGGAGGCGGCGGTACGACGTACCCCAACACCTCGCACCAGAAGCGAGCGAGGCGCTCGGGTTCCGCGCAGTCGAAGGTGACTTGGAACTTTTTGATCGCTGACATCGGCGCACCATACCAAGGTGACTCTGCCGCTCATTTTCCAAGGCGGATCGGCTCGCAACCCCATAATTCGAGGGTCCCGCCACTGATCCGGAAGGGGCGCGAGAGCGGTACGACACCGATACGAAGGCTACGGCGTAAGGCCTTGCGGGAGACGACCCGGGCCGACCTCCGGCCGCGACTCCCGGCGGCATCCCTCACGGATTCCCACACCTCCGGCGCGGACTCGTCGGCCGATTCCCACCCGGAATCCCCCAGGTAATCCCTGGTGAACAGCGTCGCCGTGCCTGCTAGTGTTCGGCGTCTTGTCGCACACTCGTGCGCACACACCACAGCACTCGTCGCATCAGTCCCGTGGGGGGATCCTGTCATGGCCCAGTCAGCTCCGCCGCCGTCCGAGGGCAACCCGTTCGCCCAGCAGCCCGCCGCCGGCGCACCGGGTGCACCGCAGCCCACCGACGGCAACCCCTACGCCCAGCAGCCCGGCGTCGCCCTGCCTCCTCCGGCCCCGTTCGCGCCCCCGGCCGCGCCGGCCCGCCACAACCTCGCCCTGGGCCTGGTCGTCGCCGTCGTCGTGGCCCTGGTCACCGCTGGTGTCTACGGCGGGATCGTCGGCGCGACCGAGTACGAGATCGGCTACGCGGCCGTCGGCGTCGGCTTCCTCATCGGCTTCGCGGCCGGCAAGGTCGGCGGCACCAACCCGGTGCTGCCCGTGGTCAGTGCCCTGCTGTCGCTCGGCGCGGTCTATCTCGGCCAGCTCATCGGCATCGCGATGATCGGCGCCGACGAAATCGGCGTCTCCGCGACCTCGCTGTTCACCGAGCACTTCGACCTGCTGACCGAGGGTTGGAGCGAGACGGCCGACGCCATGACCTTCCTGTTCCTCGCCATCGGCGCGTTCGCCGCGTTCTCCGGCGCGAAGAAGGCCGCCCTGTAACCACGCGAGCGTCGCGCGAACACGCAACCCGCGCATGAGCATGCGCAGGGCGCGAACGGGCCCGTCCACCTCACGGTGAACGGGCCCGAAAACGTCGGGGAACGAAGCCAGCCACTTGAGCGGTTCGGCGGTACAGCGGTTCGGTAGTTCGGCGCGCGGAGGCCGCCGGGGCCACAGGGACGCCCTTCCGTGCAACGGCGCGTGCCGGAGCGGTCGGTGGCACGTGTGGCGGGTGCGGATGCGTCGGGTCGGTTCCCGCGCTCCCTGCCCGGATCGCCGTTCTCGGGGCAGGGTGTGCGGGGATCGCACGTCTTCCGGGAAGGTGGTGGCGAGGTGGACGAAATCCGTTTCGAAGATCGCGTGGTGGTGGTGACGGGCGGCGGTCGCGGGCTGGGCCGGGAGTACGCCCTCGTCCTCGCGGCGCGGGGCGCGAGGGTGGTCGTCAACGACGTGGGCACGGGGATCGACGGGCGTGGGGCGTCGCCGTCGCCCGCGCACGCGGTGGCCGAGGAGATACGGCTGCTGGGCGGGCAGGCGGTGGCGGACGTCCACGACGTGGCCACCGTGCACGGCGCCCGGGCGCTGACCCGGGCCGCGGTCGAGCGTTGGGGGCGGTTGGACGGCCTGGTCAACAACGCGGGGATCTCGATCATGCGTCCGCTGGGGGAGCTCTCCGACGAGGAGTGCCGACGTGTGCTGGACACCCATGTGGGCGGGACCTTGAACATGGTGCGGGCCGTATGGCCGCACATGGTCGCGTCCCGGTACGGGCGGATCGTCAACACGTGCTCCGACGCCCTCTTCGGCGATACCGGACTCAGCGTGTACGCCGCGGGCAAGGGCGGCGTGTTGGGGCTGACCACCTCGCTGGCCGCCGAAGGAGCTCCGTACGGCATCAAGGTCAACGCGGTCGTACCGATCGCCGCCACCCGTATGTCCCTCGAAGCGCTCCAGGGCGACGAATCGATGACCGACCTGCTCACCGACCTGTTCCCCGCCCATCTCGTCGCGTCCGTGGTGGCCCTCCTGGCCCACGAGTCCGTGCCCTGTACCGGGGAACTTCTGCACGCGGCAGGCCGCCGTGTCGGGCGGATCTTCCTGGGCGCCACCGAAGGAGTGCTGTGGAAGGAGGACCCCACGCCCGAGTCGATCCGGGAGCAACTGCCGGCCATCCGCAGCACCGAGGCGTTCCGCACACCACAGAGCGTCAGCGCGTCCATGGCCTTCTCCCTCCAACGGCTCGGCGTCGGCGGCGCGGAGCCGCTCGCGCTTGACCTCGCGACCCCGGCCCCGGACCCGGCCGCGGGGGACGAACGCCACTACGGCCCTGGCGATGTGTGAGACCGGGCGACCTCAAGGACTGAGACCCGTCGGTGTGGCGGAGCACGCTGGGCGCTGGGCGGGGCCGAGACACCACCCGCCCCGACCGTGCTGCACTCCATGAACACCGGGAGGATTCCGTGCCCCAAGACATCGACTTCGACCTCCCCGCCGTCGCGGGGGTCAGCCCCGGGCTCGACGAGGCCCGCCGGCACAACCTGGCATGGGTCCGCCGCCTCGGCCTGGTCGCGGACGACCGCTCCGCCGCCTGGTACGCCTCCTGGGACATGCCCCGTCTGGCCGCCCTCGGCTTCCCCCACGCCCGGGGCGCGGCCCTGAACCTGTGCGCGGACGCGATGGGCTTCTTCTTCGTCTTCGACGACCAGTTCGATGGCCCGCTCGGCAGGGACCCTGACCGGACCACCCGCGTGTGCCAACAGCTGATCGACATCGCGCACGGCACCACCCCGCCCGCAGACGCCGACCCCTGCACGGCGGCGTTCGCCGACATCCGGGCTCGCGGCACCCGCGGCGCCCACCCTGCCTGGACCGCCCGCACCGCACACGAATGGGAGTACTACTTCGCCGCACAGGCCCACGAAGCGATAGGTCGCCTCCGCGGCACCCCCGCCGACATGGAGACCTACCTCCACGTACGTCGCGGCACCGCCGCCACCGACCTGCCCCTCTCCCTCGGTGAACGCGCCGCCGGCATCACGGTCCCCGCAGCGGCCTTCCACTCACCCCAGCTGCGCATCATGCGCCAGACGGCCATCGACGTCACCCTGATGTGCAACGACGTGTACTCCCTGGAGAAGGAAGAAGCCCGCGGCGACATGGACAACCTGGTCCTCGTCCTCGAACACGCCCGCCACCTCACCCGCGCCGAGGCAGTCACGGCCGCGGCCCACCAAGTGGACCGGCGCGTCCGGCGGTTCCAGGAACTCGCCGCACAGATACCCGCCCTGTGCGCCCAGCTCGGACTGCGCCACCAGGAACGGGCCGCCGTGGACACCTACCTCCAGATCATGACCGCGTGGATGAGCGGCTACCACGCCTGGCAGACCGAGACGCTCCGCTACCGCACCGCTCACGAGGTCGTCCCGGCGCCGGGTCCCGGCTACCTCGACCAGATCCTGCACACCCCGCCCCCCGGCCCGCCCGCCCGGGGCACCTCCTGACCCGCCAGGCCAACGCCGCAGGCATTACTCCACCACCGTGAGAGCTCACCAGCACGCGGCCGGGGCCCGAAAAGGGGCTCCGGCCCCGCAGTGAGGAACGCCCTCCGTGCCGGCCCTGGGTAAGGGCCGACGGTTCACCTCGACGCGAGTGTGCGCTGTTGATCCCCGGTCAGCGTCGGCCGGTGGCCAGGATGACGAGGAACTGGCCGCCGCCCGCCTCGACGTCGGCGGTCACCGGCAGCCCCGGCGCCAGTCGGGAGAACCTGTCCACCAGCCAGTCCGCCGCTTCCTGGGCGTCCTTCCTGGTCGGACAACGGCCCACCATCTCGCGGCCCCCCTTGCGCTCCAGCCTCGCGGCCACGGTGATCAGCGGCGCGGGTTCGACCACGTACAAGCGGTCAGGCCAGGCGATGACCACCTTGACCGCGCCCTTGCGGCTGTTGCACCCGCGGTGCGCGAGCCGCTCGGCGACCTTGGCCTTCCGGTCGGCGGTCCGGCTGTCAACGCTGGGCCCCTGCGGGTCGTTCACCGACTTGTCGGGGTCGACCGGTTCGTCGCACACCCAGCAGCGCCAGCCGTCGCGCTCAGCCACATCATCAAGGAGACTCACCCGAGCAAACTAGCCTGCCCAGCCGCCACCCCGCGCACCAGGGCCTCGGCAACCAGGTGAGCGGTGGTCAATTCCGACTCCGGGATCGCGGCCGGGCAAGGCGAAGGCGAGGGCACCCGCTACGGCCCGGCGGCTCAGGCGCGCGACTGCCGATCACGGGCCGGGGGCGAGGGGCGGTGCCGTCGCCTCCCACGTGCTCGTCGAGCGGCGGCGGACGAGGCTCAGGAGCGTCCCGCAGCGTCGGGGCTGCGTGCGTCACCGCGCATGGTTCTCGTCCGGTGGTGCCAGGATTCTCGCGCGACCTCGGGGCGGGTGCGACCGATGAGACCGAGCAGGAAGCCCGCGGTGATGGTGATCAGCCCCGGGGTCTGGAGCGGGAACCAGTGGAAGTCGCGGTCGGGGAAGAGCGCGACGGGCGTGCCCGATACGGCGGGCGACCCCGTCAGGAGCAGCGCGATCAGCGGCAGGGTCCCGTAGACGGTCCAGCGCGCACCGGTGGCGGTGTGGCCGGGCAGGAAGAGCGCGTACAGCAGGACCGGAGCGAGCACCGAGGCCGCGACGGTGAACGACAGCGAGATCAGCGTCAGTCGGCCGCGGTCCTGGACGATCACGGCCAGCACGACGGCGGCGGCTCCGACCAGGACGATGCCGATCCGGGCCCGGCGGATCTCACCGCCGGGCGAGCGGCGCGTGGTTGCGTGGACCGCTCTTCCGCCGAAGTCGCGGACGAGGCTGGAGGCGGCCGCCAGGGTGATGCCGGCGACGGCCGCGAGTGTGGTCACGAAGACGGCGCAGGCGACGGCGGCGAACACCATGCTGTGCCGGGCTCCACCGGCGACCGGGTCGAGCGCGCCCGTCAGCATCAGCAGCGCGGTCGCTCCCCCGGGGTCGGCGGCCCGCAGCAGGTCCCGGCCGATCAGCGCGCAGGCGCCGAGTCCGGCCACCACCACCGCGGCGCACACCACCGCGACGGGCCCCACGGCCCACCCGACGGCACGGCGAGCGGTACGGGCGTCGCGCAGCGGGTACAGCCGCATGGTGAGGTGGGGCAGACAGGCGGCGCCGAGCAGGAGGGTGGTCTCGAAGCTGACCAGGTCGAGGCGCCCGGCTAAGGAGTGGCCGAAGTGCAGTCCGGGGCGCGCGTAGTCGGCACCCGCCTCGGAGCGGTCCTGGGCGGCGTGGAAGAGGCCTGCCGGTGACCATCCGTGCCGGGCGAGGACGAGCCCGGCCACCAGCAGCACCGCGCTCAGCACGACACCGACCTTGAGGACCTGTACGTAACCGATGCCACGCATCCCGCCGAACGCGGCGTAACAGACCATCAGCGTCCCGCAGGCGACGGTGCAGCCGGTGAGCGCGCCGTCGGGGAGGCCGAACATGGCCACCATGATGTGACCCGCGGTGGAGAGCTGCACCAGCAGCAGCGGGGTGAGGACGACGAGGGTGGCGACGCCGAGAGCGCGGCGTACGGAGGGGTCGCCGAGCCGGTCGGCGAAGAAGTCCCCCAGGGTGAACACGCCGCCGCGGCGCAGGGGTTCGGCCAGGATCCGCATGACCAGGTAGAGCGAGACGACGGTGGCGCAGGCGAAGAGGGCGCCGTCGGCGCCGTCGAGGGCGACCGAGCCCGTGGTGCTGAGCAGGGTGGCCGCGGAGATGTAGTCCCCGGCGATGGCGAGTCCGCTGCCGACCGGACCGAAGGAGGCGCTGCCGCCCGCGTAGAAGTGCTCGGGGTCGTCCAGGTCGGCCGCCGCCAGCCCGCACATCAGCAGGGACACCGCGACGAAGACGAGGAAGACCACGACAGCGAGCGAATGTCCGTCGCCGGTGCTCATGCTCGGCGCTCCGGTGCTGGTGCCGCGTACGAAGTCGTCGAAGCGGACGGGGCTTTCGGCGCGTCCGGGCCTGGCGGTGGAGGGGGTGCGGAAGACATGCCGGTCATGCCATCAGCCGGCCGGGGCCGCGTACAGCGGGCCGGGCACGCGGGAGGCGGTGGCACAGCGGGGCCACGGCGGGGCTGTGTGGCGGCACAGGCCCGCCTCGCCGGCCCTCCCCCCGCGTTCGTGCGCGACAGCCCTCACGGCCAACCTACGCGTATGAAACGGAAGTTCCTGGACAGCGCCGCACTCGTCGGGTTCGGCCGGCGCAGGTGGACCATGCCCGCCAGTCCGTCAAAGAGCCTGGGGACGGATGAAGTTACGTGCCGACGCCCCGACCGGTCGCGACGACTGATGCGGACTTGGGCGGACCCGCCCGGTCCGAGCCGATCAGCAGGCGCAGGTCCTCAACGGTCAGCGTCCCGACCGGCCGGCTTCGCAGGGCATGCGCCGTCGCGATGAGACGGGTGGCGTCGGGCGGGGGCGGCTGCCGGCGATCACGTTCAAGCTCCTCGAGGGACCGACTACGGTCGATGGATACAGTCACCGGGCGATTCTCTCGGAATCCGTCGGGCCTCACTCCGTCGCCCGTCGGGTGGACGGGCGCTTCATGGCGTTGTTCAGATGAGTGATGACGGCCGGCACGTCGTCGCTCTCGGTGTTCCGGATCAGATGCAGGGCCGGCCGGACGAGGCCGCCCGGTCGCGCTATCAGCCGTGCGAGCACGGCGGCCCGGACGTCGAGCCGTTCGATGGTGGCCTCGCGCTCCTCTTCGTTCTGGCCGGCGAGCAGGACGGCGTTGTACCAGGCCTCCTCGCGGGACTGGCGGACGCTGAAGTCGAGGATCCGCTCGTCGGTGCGGGCTCCGACCTGGTCCAGCAGCGACATGAGTGGCGACACGGCCCCGACGGACTCCTGCACGGCCAGCACCACCCGCGCAAGGATGTCGTTGATCAGCAGAAAGTCGCGCCGCAGGGCGTGGATGTTCTCGCCCGGGTCGGTCCGCGCGGCGGCGATGGCCAGGTCGAGGTTGATGTGCGCGTTCACGCCGAGGAGCAGGTGCTGGACGATGATGGTGTCGGCGTCGTCGAGCAGTCGGAACGTCTCGCGCCAACAACGCGGCCCGCTCCGGTCACGACGCCAGGCGTCGTACGCGTCGAAGTAGCGGTTGCCGAAGAGCGTGTCGAAGCGGTCCATTCGGGCGCCGTCGTCGAACACCCCACCGTGAATGGCCGTGCGGATCTCGACAGTCACCTGTCGGTACAGTGCCGCGAAGTACCCGATCCGGTCACCGGTGCGGCCGGCCTCCCGCACGATCCCGGCAAGCCCGTCCACGACTTCGTCGATGTTCTCTGCCGCCATGCCCAACTCCCCTGTGTGGTCCCGTCGTTCGGCCCGCACTCCGTACGCGGCGCCGATTACAGCCCCGTCATACCACCGCACACGGGGGAGGGGCCCCGCCCTACGGGAACCGCCTACGGGAACCGCCCTACGGGAAGCGCCTACGGGAACCGCCCTACGGGAAGCGCCCTACGGCCGTGACCCCCGGGAGCCGCCCGGGCCGTCCGGTCCGACGTAGCGACACCGACCGGTTCGCCGCCGGCGCCGAGTGACGCCGGGTGACCCGCCCATGCCACGCGCCCCGTTCCCGGCGGGTGCGATGCCGGGAACGGGGCGTGCGGGGCTGTTCTTGCGGTGGGGTCAGGAAGCGACGAAGTCGGCGATCTGGCCGAGGACGACCGTGTCCGTCAGGTAGCCGATGTGCGTCTGGCAGAGCACGTTGTTGTTCGTCGCGCCGTCCAGTCGGGTGCTGGTGTACGGGATGATGACGCCGTCGCACGCCGAGTACCAGGTGGCGTACGCGGTGGTGCCCGGCGTCTCGTCGCCCGCGGTGATCTGGGCGATGAACGACGAGCCCGGGTACATCTGCTGACAGGTCGTGTAGATCAGGCAGGCGCCGGCATAGGTGGTTCCGTGGTTCGCGCCGGCGATCGAGGCGAGGTGGCTGACGCTCGTGTTGCCGCCCAGGACCTTCAGGTAGTACTGGCTGACCAGGCCGCCCATCGAGTGGTTGACGATGGCGACCTTGCTCGCGCCGGTCCGCGCCTTCACGGTGTTGACGTAGGTCGCGAGACCCTGCGCGTTGGTGATGTTGTTGCCGTAGGAGTTGTACTCGTAGGCGAAGAGATTGGAGCTGGACCAGCCGTTGAGCCGGAAGACGCTCATGGCGGTGGTCCAGTTGGACGCGCTGCCGGTGTATCCGTGGACGAAGACGACGGGCGTGCTCGTCGACAGCGGCTGGGCGGCGGAGGCGACCGACGCGGTCGTGGTGGCCGTGGTGGCGACGGCCGTCGGCGCTGCGGAGAACAGGGTGAACGCGAGGGTGGCGGCCGCGAGAACACCGAGGAGCCGGCGCGGGGCATGACGCATGAAGCCCTCCTGACGAGGATGCGGGTGGCTGGGACCTGACCAGAGTCCTGGCGCCGGAGGAGGGCGCAATCAGCGAAATCACCGGTGTACGCGGTGACGCCGGCCGACCCGGCTCGTGGAGCCCTTCGTGCTGGTCGGCAGCCGCTCGAAGTGGTCTCCCACCCGGGGGCGACGTCACGACGCGCTGGTCGCTGCCGGGCGGAATCTCCGTTGCCCGGGGTCGCGGCGCCCGCGATCCTGTGGCGATGAGGTACTCCGTATGCGGCTGAGGCTGCAACAGTTCAGGCCCCGGACCGGGCCGCACGAGCACCGTGTCGTCCAGCCGAGGAAGCCCCTTCGCCACACGTCGCTACGGGCCCCCGAGCCCATCGGCATGTTGCTCGGCGACCATGACGGGCTGAGCCGGCTCGCCGGTCTGTTCTCCTTCGCCGCCTACTCCCGGCACACGATCGTCCACGTGCCGCTGCGCGACGGCCTTCCGCCCGACGAGGGCGTCGGCACGCCGGTCGACCTCGTCCTGGTCCACGACACGCTCGGCCTGCGTCCCAGCAAGTGGCCCGAGCTGCGGCGCAAGCTGGTGAACGGCACTCCGCTGACCGTCGGCACCCACGAGGAACGCACGGCCAGGGATGCCGCCGGATGGCGTGAGCGCGGGAGGCGGGCCGACTCCCGGGGTGAGCTGCGGCACGCCACGTACGCCCGCACGTTCTTCCTCTTCGGCGACCGGGAGCTTTTCGCCGAGACCGCCACCTGCCTTGCCCACGCGGCGGGTTGGGGCCCGCGCCGGAAGGGTGTCACCCAAGGCCACTCGGCTCTGATGGCGGCGCTTCCCACGCTGGTCCAGGAACCCGGCGGCGGACACCCCTTGGAGGTGCTGATCTGCTTCAAGCCGTACCCGCCCTACGCCCACTTCCGGCGGCCGGGACGCTGAGCAGGTCGCCGAACTCGCCCGACCTGTGCGGACCTTCGCCCGCGGTGAGTCGACGCGCCTGCGACGATCGTCGTCATGGAAATACAGATCGCGCCGGCCGGCGTCGCCGACTTCCACCAGGTCCTGACCGATCACGCCCGCTACTGGGGCGAACGCGACCTTCGCTCACTGCACCTTCTGGCACTGGTACGGGAGTTCGGTCCCACCTGCCTGGTCGCCCGAGCCGAGGACGGAATCCGTGGGTACGTCTTCGGATTCGTCACGCCGGAAGGCACGGGGTACGTCCATCTGATCGCCACACGGGACGACGCCCGAGGCACGGGTCTCGGGCGTCCTCTGTACGCGGCGTTCGCCGAAGCGGCGGAACGTCATGGCGCACGGCGGTTGAAGGCGATCACGTCTGTCGCGAACACCGGCTCGATCGCCTTCCATCGCAGCCTCGGTTTCGAGGCGCGAATCGTCGAGGACTACAACGGCCCCGGCCGGGCCATGGCCGTCTTCGAGCGAGATCTGGTCGTGCCCGCCCTTGTTCCGTAGGCCAGCGTTGCGTAGCCCAGAGTTCCGTGGCTCAGAGTTCCGTAGCCCAGAGTTCCGTAGCTCAGCCGCGTGCGAATTCGAGGAGGTCCTTGTTGAACCGCTCGGCGAACTTCGGGACCATCGCCAATCCGTGGGGCGCACCTGAATAGACCTTGTACACCGCGTCCTTGACCAGCTTCGAGCTCTTGTCTCCGGAAGCGACGATGGGCACGATCTGGTCGTCGTCCCCGTGCACGATCAGCGTCGGGACGTCGATCTTCTTGAGGTCCTCGGTGAGATCCGTCTCGGAGAATGCCTTGACGCAGTCGTACGCGCCCTTGATGCCCACGGTCATTCCCCACAGCCAGAACTCGTCGCGAGTTCCCTGGGTGACGGTCGAGTCGTCACGGTTGGCGCCGTAGAAGGCCGCGCTGAGGTCTTTGTAGAACTGGGAGCGGTCCGTTGCCACGCCCGCACGGATCTCGTCGAAGGCCTCGATCGGCAGCCCCTCCGGATTCGCGTCCGTCTTCAGCATCAGCGGAGGGATTGCGCCGAGCAGGACGGCCTTGGCGACCCGGCTCGAACCGTGTCGCCCGATGTAGCGCGTCACTTCGCCGCCGCCGGTGGAGTGTCCCACCAGAATGACGTCACGCAGGTCGAGTTTCTCGATGACCGCGGCGAGATCGTCGGCGTAGGTGTCGAGGTTGTTGCCGTCCCAGCTCTGTCCTGAGCGGCCGCCGCCTCTCCGGTCGTGGGCTATGGCCCGGAATCCGTTGTCCGCCATCAGCTTCAGTTGCGGATCCCAGGCGTCGGAGGTGAGCGGCCAGCCGTGGGAGAACACGACCGGTTGTCCCGAGCCCCAGTCCTTGAAGAAGATGTCCGTGCCGTCCTTGGCGGAAGCAAAGGGCATGGCTTTTCCCTCTCGTGCTGTTCCGGAACTCCGCGGCGGGCGGGTTCGATGCTCGAATCGGGTTGTCGAGAACCGTGCAGCGCCCGGCTAACGGGCGCACGTGAGGCCGACGGCCAGGGCAGCGGCGAATGGCGACCGTTGGGAGCACGTCTCAGGGGAAACTGTAGTCGAGGGGCAGACGCGGGGCGCGTCGGCCATGAGGCCGGAACACGGCAGGAGCCGCGGACGTCCTGGTACAGCCCGCCGGGCGGACGCGTGCGCCCCGTGCGAGCGCCGTGCGGCACCTGCCTTGTCAGTGTGGCGAGAACGCCTGTATAACGTTGTAAAAGTCAAGCATGGGGGCTCGGCGCTCGCCCACGGTGACGACCCCGTAGCCGCACCGGCCGTCGATCCGTCGGGACGCTGCGAAAGGGAATGCCGTGCGGGTCAGCCTCAAGGACGTCGCCGCGCACGCGGGGGTCTCCATCAAGACCGTCTCCAACGTGGTGAACAACTACCAACACATCACACCCGCCATGCGCGAGCGTGTCCAGCGGTCCATCGACGTGCTCGGCTACCGGCCCAACCTGGCCGCCCGGCATCTGCGCAAGGGGCGCACGGGCATCATCGCGCTCGCCCTACCCGAACTCGGCAACCCCTACTTCGCCGAGCTGGCGGCCGCCGTCATCGACGCCGCCGCCGCGCACGAGTACATCGTGCTGCTGGACCACACCGGGGGGCACCGCGAGCAGGAGATCCTGGTCAGCCAGGGATTCCGGGCGCGGGTCATCGACGGCCTCATCCTCAGCCCCATCGAGCTCGAGACCGAGGACCTGCGTGACCGGGCGGAGAACGTACCGCTGGTGCTGCTCGGCGAACGCGACTACGACCTGCCGTACGACCACATCGCGATCGACAACGTCGCCGCCGCCCGCGCCGCCGTCCGGCATCTGAACGGGCTCGGGCGGCGGGAGGTGGCCTTCATCGGCGCCCGGCGCGGGCGCAGCGAGCCCGCGCAACTGCGCGTACGCGGCTGGCGCGAGGAGCTCACCGCGGCCGGCCTCCCGGCCGACGACGGGCTCGTCGCCGCCACCGACGGGTGGGGGCACGCGGACGGGGCGGCCGCCATGACCCGCATCCTGGACTCCGGACGGCGCCCCGACGCGGTCTTCGCCTACAACGACCCGATGGCCATCGGCGCGATGCGCGTCCTGCACGAACGGGGACTGCGCGTCCCCGAGGACATCGCCGTCGTCGGCTTCGACGACGTGGTCGAGGGACGCTTCGGCGCGGTGACCCTCACGTCGGTGTCGCCGGACAAGGCGGCCATCGGACGTCTCGCGGTCGAGTCGGTGCTGGCACGGCTCGGCGGCGACGAGGCGCCCGAGCCGCGCCGCGTCCGGGCGGAGTACAGCCTCGTGGAGCGGGAGAGCACCCTGGGGCGGGCGGCGGCGAGCGGCGACGGCCGCGGGTGACTTCCGGGGCGGTGCATGTGTGAACGACCCGTCGCCCGAACCCTCGTAAGGCTGCGTG
This sequence comes from Streptomyces sp. NPDC102259, assembly GCF_044766465.1. Classification (NCBI taxonomy): domain Bacteria; kingdom Bacillati; phylum Actinomycetota; class Actinomycetes; order Kitasatosporales; family Streptomycetaceae; genus Streptomyces; species Streptomyces sp. NPDC102259. The sequence continues at coordinate 68,610 of NZ_JBIWMA010000028.1, forward strand.
ACCCGCCCGTCGCCTCGGCAGTGTGGTCAAGTGTCCATCCCTGCCTACCATGTTGGCTGGCCAGTCACCCGCCTTCTGGCGTCCGAAGTCGGGCGATTCGCCAACTCCATCTTGTTTGACTGGCTTTGCTCTTTGCGTGTGCGGTCGTGACCGGCGTGGTCGCGGGCGGGACGACTTCGTGAGCGCGTTGTTGCCCCGACGGTGCCGCGAGGCACCTGGATTCCGCGGCCGTGCCGCGTTCCCCACCGCCACTCCTGAGACCGCAGAGGCGGCTGGTGTTCTCCGACTCGCTCGTGGCGAGCCTCGCACAGTGCGTGCACAGGGGGTTTACAGCGCTCTTCCAACGATGTAAAAACCACTGTGCGGCGGGTCGAACGACCTTTCCCGTCAGGGGAGAAGCACCTTTCTCGGCACGGCCACTGCTCGGCCATCGCACGGCTACTGCTCAGCTACCGCTCGACTACGGCCCGACCTTCCTCACCTTGCTCGACCTCTGCTCGTTCACCACCTCCCCAGTGTCCTTTCAGCGTCGTCCGGATCGGGGTCACCATGCAGCGCACCACCCACCGTCGTCGTCTTCTCGCCCGTCCCGTGGTCGTCTCCCTGGCCGCGGCGGTGGCGTTGACCGCCACCTCCTGTGCGAAGTCGGAGGACGACACGTCGAGCGACACCAAGTCCTCGGCGGCCGCCGACGCCGCGCAGAGGGTCGCCTCGCCCGCGCCGGGCGGCAAGACCTGCACCGTCGACGCCTACGGCGGTGAGAAGTCGGACCTCAAGAACGCCACCGTCGGCTTCTCCCAGTCCGAGAAGGAAGCCAACCCGTTCCGCATCGCCGAGACGCAGTCCATCAAGGACGAGGCGAAGAAGCGGGGCGTCAAGCTGCTGACGGCCAACGCCCAGTCGCAGTTCTCCAAGCAGATCAGCGACGTCCAGGACCTGTTGGCCAAGGGCGCCGACCTGCTGGTCATCGCCCCGCTCAACTCCGACGGCTGGGACCCGGTGCTCCAGGCCGCCGCGGCCAAGAAGGTCCCGATCGTCACGATCGACCGCAAGATCAACGCCACGGCCTGCAAGGACTACGTCTCCTTCATCGCCTCCGACTTCGTCGAGCAGGGCCGGCGCGCCGCCGACCAGATGATCGAGGCGACCGGCGGCAAGGGCGAAGTCGCGATCCTGCTCGGCTCGGCCGGAAACAACGTCACCACCGAACGCACCAAGGGCTTCAAGGACCGGATCGCCGAGAAGGCGCCGGACCTGAAGGTGGTCTTCGAGCAGACCGGTGACTTCGCCCGCGAGAAGGGCCAGCAGGTCACCGAGCAGCTCATCCAGTCGAAGCCCGGCATCAAGGGGATCTACGCCGAGAACGACGAGATGGGCCTGGGCGCGGTAGCCGCGCTGAAGGGCGCCGGCAAGAAGGCGGGCGACGTCGAGATCGTCACCGTGGACGGCACCCGCAACGCGGTCCAGGGCGTCGTGGACGGCTGGATCAGCGGCGTCGTCGAGTCCAACCCGCGCTTCGGGCCGCTGGCCTTCCAGACGCTGGACACCTTCACCCAGGGCGAGAGCGTCGCGCAGGACATCGTCATCGAGGACGGTGCCTACACCACGGACAACGCCAAGGCAGGGATCGGCAGGGCCTACTGACCGGCCGTCAGGGGCTCGCCCGCCGTGGGCCCCTCCCGCTCTCCGTCACTTCCTGCATCGCATCCTGGAGGCACAGGTGGCACCCCCCGCCGAAGTGCTCGCCGTCCGCGGACTGAGCAAGACCTTCCCCGGCGTCCGGGCTCTGGACGACGTGGACCTGACCCTGCGCGCCGGTGAGGTCCACGCCCTGATCGGCGAGAACGGCGCCGGCAAGTCGACCCTCATCAAACTCCTCACCGGCGTGTACCGGCCCGACGCCGGCGAGATCGTCTTCCAGGGCCGCAAGGCCTCCTTCACCACCCCGCTGGAGGCCCAGAAGGCCGGAATCTCGACCATCTACCAAGAGGTCAACCTGATCCCGCTGCTCAGCGTGGCCCGCAACCTGTTCCTCGGCCGCGAGCCGCGCAACCGGTTCGGCGTGCTGGACATGGGCCGTATGAACCGCGAGGCCGAACGGACCCTGAGCACCTACGGGGTGCGGGTGGACGTCCGCAGGCCGCTGCGCACCCTCGGGGTCGGCGCCCAGCAGATGGTCGCCCTGGCCCGCGCGGTCGCCACCGAGGCGCGCGTCGTCGTCATGGACGAACCGACCTCCTCCCTCGAACCGCGTGAGGTCGAGACCCTGTTCTCGGTGATCCGGGGCCTGCGGGACGCCGGCATCGCGGTCGTCTACGTCAGCCACCGCCTGGACGAGCTGTACGCCGTGTGCGGCACCGTCACCGTCCTGCGCGACGGCCGACGGGTGCACCACGGCCGGCTCGCCGACCTCGACCGTCTCTCCCTGGTGTCCACGATGCTCGGCCGGGACCTGGGGGAGGTCCGCGCGGAGGGCCTCACCAAGTTCACCGGCGACCACGGCACGGCCGACGCCGAACCGGTGCTCACCGCCTCGGACCTGACGGTCCCGCACAAGCTGCACGGCGTCTCCCTGAACATCCGTCCCGGCGAGGTCGTCGGCCTCGGCGGACTGCTCGGCTCCGGACGCACCGAGACCGCGAAGACCATCGCCGGCGCGCTGCCCGCACGCTCGGGCGGCGTCACGGTGGCCGGTGTGCCGCTGCGCCCCGGCTCGACCCCGGCGGCCATCCGCGCGGGGATCAGCCTGCTGCCCGAGGACCGCAAGAGCGAGGGCATCGTCCCCGGTCTGTCGGTGCGCGAGAACATCGCGCTGGCCGTGCTGCCCCGGCTCTCCCGCTTCGGTCTGGTCTCCGAGGCCCGCGTCGACAACGTCGTCGACACCTTCATCGAGCGGCTGCGCATCAAGGCGTCCTCACCGCACCAGAAGGTGGGCGAACTCTCCGGCGGGAACCAGCAGAAGGTGCTGCTCGCCCGGTGGCTCGCGATGAACCCCAAGGTGCTGCTGCTCGACGAGCCCACCCGGGGCATCGACGTAGGCGCCAAGGCCGAAGTGCAGAAACTCGTCGACGAACTGGCCGCCGACGGCCTGGGCGTCCTGCTCATCTCCTCCGACCTGGAGGAACTCATCGAAGGGTCCGACCGCGTGGTCGTACTGAAGGACGGCGCCGTCGTCGGCGAGCTGACCGGCGACGACGTCACGGAGGACAGGCTCATGCGGACCATCGCCGGGGACACCCCCACGCGGGACGCCGGCGAGGAGGCGAACGTCGATGGCTGAAGTCGCCCTCCGCAGCGCTCCGTTGGACAGGACCCGAGTCCTGCGATGGCTCCAGGCCTACGGCGTCTACGCCGGTGTGGCGGCGCTGCTCGGCGTCAACACCCTCATCACCCCGCACTTCCTGACCGCGGAGAACTTCCGCACCCAGGCCGTCCAGGTCGCCCCCGTCGTCATCGTCGCCCTGGGCATGGCCCTGGTCATCGGCACCGAGGGCGTCGACCTGTCGGTGGGCGCCGTGATGGCGCTGGCGGCCTCCGTGACCGCCCTCTACCTCGGCTACGGTCTGCTGCCCGCGCTGCTGGCGGTCGCGCTGTTCGCCGCGGCGGTCGGGCTGGCCAACGGCGCGCTCGTCGCGTTCGTCGGGGTGCAGCCGATCGTCGCCACGCTGGCGCTCATGGTCGGCGGCCGGGGAGTCGCCCTGGTGCTGCTGCCGCAGCTGAAGGACCTGCGCAACCCCTCGCTGGCCTCCCTGGGCTCGGGCGACGTCCTCGGCATCCCCTACCTGATCCTCATCGCCGCGTCCCTGGCCCTGCTGGTGGCGTTCGTGGTGCGCCGCACCACCTTCGGACGCCAGCTCCTCGCCATCGGCGACAGCCGCCCCGCCGCCCAGCTCGCCGGCCTGCCCGTGCGCCGCGTGCTGATCACCGTGTACGTCGCCTGCGCGCTCCTCGCGGCGGTCGCGGGCGTACTGGCCACCGCCCGTCTCCAGGCCAGCGATCCCACCTCGCTGGGCAACCTGATGGAGCTGTCCGCCATCACCGCGGTCGTCGTCGGCGGGACCCCGCTGACCGGGGGCCGGGTCAACATCGGCGGCACCGTGGCGGGAGCCGTCCTCATCCAGCTCCTCACCGCCACCCTCATCAAGCACGATCTACCACCCTCCTGGACCCAGATCGCCCAGGCCATCGTGATCGTCGCCGCGGTCTACGCGGCACGGGGACGGGGACGGCGTTGACCACGACGAACACGGACGCACCCGTGACCACTGCCGGCATCGAACCGCCCAAGGACGCCCGCCCGGTGGGCTCCGTACGCTCCGAACGCCTGAGCGCCCTCGTCCAGCAGCACGGCGCGCTCGCCGTCCTGCTGATCGTGTCCCTGGTGGCGTCGTTCTCCTTCGACTCCTTCGCCACCGGCGACAACATCGGCAACATGGCGACCAGTTCGGCCTTCCTGGCGATCGTCGCCCTCGGCATGACCTTCGTCATCATCACCGGCGGAATCGACCTGTCCGTCGGCTCCCTGTTCGCCCTCGGCGGCGTCCTGGCGGCCTGGGGATCGCGCCACGGCACGCTGGTCGCCCTGCTGCTGCCGCTCACGGTCTGCGGACTGATCGGCGTGGTCAACGGCCTGCTGGTGGCCCGCTCCCGCCTCGCGCCCTTCATCGTCACCCTCGCCGCCATGCTCGGCGCGCGCGGACTGATGCTGGCGCTCACCGACGAGGGCGCCGACACCTATCTCATCGGCAAGGACTCCTTCCTGGCCGAGCTCGGCCAGGGCAGCACCCTCGGCCTCGCCAACCCGGTGTGGATCACACTGGCCCTGTTCGTCGCCGGAGCCGTCGTCCTGCGCCGGACCCGCTTCGGGCAGCACGTCTACGCGGTCGGCGGCAACGAGGACGCCGCCGCCCTGATGGGTGCGCCGGTGGCCCGCACCAAGATCCTCGTCTACGCCCTGTCGGGACTGCTCACCGGACTGGCGGGCGCCCTCAACGCCGCCTGGCTCGCCTCCGGCGTGACCATCCTCGGCAGCGGCATGGAACTGGAGGCCATCTCCGCCGTCGTCATCGGCGGCACCCTGCTGACCGGCGGGCTCGGCTACGTCAGCGGCTCGCTGGTCGGGGTCCTGCTGCTGAAGGTGATCCAGAACGTCATCAACCAGATCGGCTCGCTCGACTCCTCCTACCAGCAGGTCGTCAGCGGCGCGTTCCTGGCGGTGGTCGTCATCGCCCAGACCTGGCTCGGCCGCCGCCGACAACTCATGTGACCAGCCCCGAACCAGCCCCGAGCAGCCCCCGAACCAGCCCCGAACAAGCCCCAGGCGGTCGGATCTCCCCCGGCCGCCTGCCGCACGCGCACGTCTCCCCACCCCACGAGTCAAGGAGGCACGATGCGTCGAGTCCCCGCAGGCCGAAAGCCGTTCGCCTGGCTGAGGCGGCGAGGGCGGTGGGCCACCACCGCGCTCGCCGCGCTCACCCTGGTCGGCGGCACGGCACTGACGGCCACCGCCCCCGCGGCCGCCGCCGCGCAGGCGTGGACGCCCAAGCCGTCGCCGATGACCACCCCGTGGACGAACCAGGTCCCCACCGACACCCCCCTCCCCGAATATCCGCGCCCGCAACTGACCCGCCCGGACTGGGCCAACCTCAACGGCATCTGGGACTTCGCCGTCACCTCGGCGGACGCCGGACAGCCCGCCTCGTTCACCGAACAGATCCGGGTCCCGTTCGTCGCCGAGTCCGCGCTCTCCGGCATCCAGCGCAAGATCAGCCAGAACGACAAGCTCTGGTACAAGCGCACTTTCACCGTCCCGTCGAACTGGAACGGCCGCCGCGTCCAGCTCAACTTCGGCGCCGCCGACTGGCGTACGACCGTCTGGGTCAACGGCCGCCAGGCCGGAGCCGCCCACAGTGGCGGCTACGACGCCTTCTCCTACGACATCACCGACCTGCTGAACGGCGGCGCCAACACCCTCGTCGTCTCGGTCTGGGACCCCACCCAGACCGGCTCCCAGGCGGTCGGCAAGCAGCGCATCAACGACGTGACCCCGCACGCCGGCGGCGGCATCTTCTACACCGCCGCGTCCGGCCTCTGGCAGACGGTGTGGCTGGAGCCGACCGCGCCCGCGTACATCAGCCGCCTCGACCTGGTCCCGGACCCGGCGAACAGCCGCCTCAAGGTGACCGTCCGAGGGGCCGGGACCAGCGGCCACCAGGCCCGCGTCACGGTCTCCACCGGCGGCGTCACCGTGGGCACGGCCACCGGCGCCGTCGGCGCCGAGTTCACCGTGCCCGTCCCGAACCCGCACCTGTGGAGCCCGGACGACCCGTTCCTCTACGACGTCAGGGCCGACCTGCTCTCCGGCACCACCACCGTCGACTCGGCCGGCAGCTACACCGGCATGCGCACCATCGGCCTGGCCGGCGTGGGGGGCATGCAACGCCCGGTCCTCAACGGGAAGTTCGTCTTCCAGACCGGCACCCTCGACCAGGGCTACTGGCCGGACGGCATCTACACCGCGCCCACCGACGCGGCCCTGAAGCACGACCTCCAGAAGCACAAGGACCTGGGCTTCAACATGGTCCGCAAACACATCAAGGTCGAACCGCAGCGCTGGTTCTACTGGGCCGACCGGCTCGGCCTGCTCGTCTGGCAGGACATGCCGGCCATGGACCTGCGCACCCCCGACACCGCGGCGCGCACCCAGTGGGAGGCCGAGTACGACCGCGTCATCGACCAGCACCGCAGCTCACCTTCCCTGGTGATGTGGGTCGACCAGAACGAGGGCTGGGGCCAGTACGACCAGGCCCGCATCGCCGCCAAGGTCAAGGCGTACGACCCGACACGCCTGGTGAACAACATGAGCGGCGCCAACTGCTGCGGCTCCGTGGACGGCGGCAACGGCGACGTGGTCGACCATCACGTCTACGTGGGTCCCGGCACCACCGTGCCCACCGCCACCCGGGCCGCCGTGCTCGGCGAGTTCGGCGGGCTCGGGTTCAAGGTCGCCGGACACGAGTGGTACCCGGGCGGCGGCTTCAGCTACGAGGACCAGCCCGACCTCGCCCACCTCGACAACCGGTTCGTGGGCCTGCTGGACGCGATCCGCGAGGTGCGCATGCCGCGCGGCCTGTCCGCGTCGGTCTACACCGAGATCACCGACGTCGAGAACGAGGCCAACGGCCTGCTGACCTACGACCGTCAGGTGGTCAAGGTCGACGAGGCCCGGGTCAGGGCCGCCAACCGCGCGCTCATCGACGCGTCCCAGGCCTCGACCACCCCGGTCACCCTGCCCGTCGGCCAGTACAGGTCCCTGCGGGTGACGACACCCGGCTACACCGACCGGTACCTGCGCCACAGGGACGGCGCGGGCTTCACCGACGTCGTCACCGGTGGCAGCGACGCGTTGCTGAAGAACGACGCCACCTGGAAGATCGTTTCCGGCCTGGCCGACAGCGGCTGCTACAGCTTCGAGTCGCGCAACTACCCCGGCCAGTACCTCCGCCACCGCGAGTACCGCGTGTACAAGGAGTCCGGCAGCACCGACGTGTTCCGGGCCGACGCCACCTTCTGCCCCGTGCGGGGCGCGAACGGCGTCGTGCGGCTGTCGGCGTACAACTTCCCCGAGCAGTATCTGCGCCACTACAACGCCGAGTTGTGGCTGGCCACCCCGGGCGGCACACACACCTGGGACAGTCCCGCCCTGTTCACCGAGGACACCACATGGTCCGTGGAGACACCCTGGGCGCCATGACCCCGCAGTGACCGGCGAAGGCAGCGGCCCCGGCGGCGGGGGAGACCTTCCTCCCGCCACCGGGACCCTGGGTGAACCCACCACTTCGCGGACACGACCTAGGGGTTCTCCACCGTGTGGAGGGCGGTCACCTCCTCTGTGGTCAGTGCCCGGTCCACGGCGTGGACCTCGTCGACCGCACCGTTCCAGAAGTCGACGTTCGCGCCGTTCCAGTGGGCGCGCCCCACGGTCAGTGGACCGGTGCTCGCTAGTGCGGAGCCGCCGGTGGCCGTCGCCGCGAGTTTTCCGTCGACGTACAGCCGGATCTGGTTGCTCGTGGCGTCCCGCACGCCGACCAGGTGGTACCAGCGGCCCGTCTCCGCGGCGACGGCGACCTGGGCGCGGTGTTCGCCGGGCGTGCTGAAGGCGAACGTGCCGTGTCCGTACTGGAGGTAGAAGGAGTTGACGGGGGCGCGGGAGTCCTGACTGACCGCGGTGGCGTAGTTGCCGGGGATCGCGTCGAGCCGCACCCAGGCGGACACCGAGTAGCTGCCGCTGGTGTCGAGCACGGGTCCGGCGGACTCGGCGTACTGCTTCTGGCCGTCGAATTTCAGGGCGCTGCCGCTGACGCCGGGGGTCCAGGAGGCGCCCTCGCGGAGCGTGAGAGGCCTGGCGTTCGGGCCCTCGTCCCGCGCGGTGGTGCCGGTGCCCTCGTCGAGGCTCCAGTGCCCGCCGCCCTTCAGCGGGCCCTCGCGGCCCGCGGCGGCGCCGGCGGCGATCACCTCGCGGTTGACCTTCCGCACCTGGACCGGATCGACCTTGATCTCGCGTCGGTCGTAGGTGTACAGGCCGTTCAGCTCGTTCTCCAGGTCGGTGACCTGCGTGTACACCGAACCCGACAGTTCCGCGCCGGCCTGCTCGACATAGAACTGCTCGGTGTTCTCGACGTACTTGCGGGTCAGCTCCTCCTTGGTCTCGACGCCGCTGTAGATCACCGTCGGGGCGCCCGGCCACATGTGGCCCGGGGTGCGCAGGACGAAGCCGCCGTGCTCGCCGTCCATCGCGGCCCGGCCGTCGTCGGGGAAGGCGGGGTCGGTGTTGTTGTAGTCGTGGTGGTCGATGATGTCGCCCTTGCCCGAGTCACCCTTGGAGTTACAGCAGTTGACACCGCTGTGGGCGTTGACGACACGGGACGGGTCGGCGGCCTGGACGGACTCGGCGATGCGGCCGGTCTCCTCACGGCTCCATTCGCCCCAGCCCTCGTTGAAGACGATCCAGCCGATGACGGAGGGCGAGTCGTGGTGCTGGCGCACGATCTCCTCGCCCTGGTCGACGAACGCCTTCCGGCCGCTTTCGTCGGTGAGGTTCCCGGAGACGAAGTCCTGCCAGACCAGCAGGCCGAGCCGGTCGGCGTGGTAGAACCAGCGCTGCGGTTCGACCTTGATGTGCTTGCGGACGGCGTTGAAGCCCAGCCTCTTGTGCGCCTTCAGGTCGAAGGCGAGGGCTTCGTCGCTGGGCGCGGTGTAGAGGCCGTCGGGCCAGAATCCCTGGTCGAGCGTGGCGAGGGAGAAGATCGGCTTGCCGTTGAGGACGAGCTTCTCGAACCCGCCCACCTTCTCGATGCCGACCTCGCGCATGCCGAAGTAGCTGCCGACCCGGTCGGTGGACCTGCCGTCGGTGAGCGTGACGTCGAGGTCGTAGAGGTAGGGGTCGTCGGGGCTCCACAGATGCTGTTTCGCCACCGGCAGGCGCAGTTCCTCGCCGACGGCTCCGGTGACCTTGCCGACGACCTTGCCGCGGGTGTCGCGGGCGACGGCCCGGACCTTGGCGGTGGGGGAGGCGTTCTCGGAGTTCACGGTCACCGCGAGGGTGCCGGTGTCGATGTCGGGCGTGGTGACGATGCCCTCGATCGAGGCCGGCGCCACGGGTTCCATCCACACGGTCTGCCAGATGCCGGACGTCTGGGTGTAGAAGATGCCGCCCGGGTTCGTGGACTGTTTGCCCGTGGGCTGGTCGGCGCCTCCGGTGTCGGTGACGGCGACGATGACCTCCTGCGGGCCGGCGGCCTTGAGGGCGTCGGTGATGTCGACGCCGAACGCGTTGTAGCCACCGGTGTGTTCGGTGACCTTCGTGCCGTTCACGTACACGCTCGCCTGGTAGTCGACGGCGCCGAAGTTGAGCTTGAGCCGGTTGGCCCGGCCGCCCTTGCCGACCTTCCAGCTCTTCGGGACGTCGACGAGCCTGCGGTAGAACATGTGGTCCTCGTGCCGCTCCAGGCCGGACAGCTGGGACTCGACCGGGAACGGCACGATGATCTTCTCGTCGAGCTTCTTCCCGAAGTCCGGCTGCTCGCCCGCCTCGGCCGCGCCGAACTGCCAAGGGCCGTTGAGGTTCCGCCACTTGGACCGCACCTGCTGGGGGCGCGGGTACTCCGGCAGCGGGTGCTCGGCGTCGAGTGCGTCACCCCACTCGGTGGTGAGCCGGTGGATGGAGGCGTTGTCGGCGTACCGGATGACCTTCGGCACGCTCTCGCCGTCGGCCGTCAGTCCGCCTTCACCGTCGTAGGAGGCCCTGACCAGCTGGTTCTTCTGGATCGGCTCCGCGAGGTCGACGTACAGGGAGGCGGGATCACCGGGGACGGCCGTCACCGCCTCGATCGGCATGGCGGTCGTGTCGGCCTCGACCTTCAGATGGTCCTTGAGGCCCTGGAGCCGGCCCACCCTGCCTTCGAACCGGGCGCGCAGCCGCCGCCCGTTCTCGGCGACGGACATCTCGACCGGGTACACCTCGAAGTCGGCCGGCGGGGTGAACGCGGACATCGGCACGATCTGTTTGGGCATCGTCGGCGTCGACCAGCGCAGGTACATGTTGGCGCCGCCGGTGTCCTGGAACAGTTCCAGACGGAAGTCGTGCTGCTCGCCGGCGGTCAGCCGGACGGCGGCGCTGGTCTGCTCGCGGTCCCAGTCGCCCACCCAGTGGTCGATGACCGGCTCGCCGTCGATGAAGAGCCGGAAGCCGTTGTCGCCGATGGCGTGGAAGGTGTAGTCACCGGTGGCCGGTGCCTCGATCCGGCCTGTCCAGCGCGCGGTGGTGTGCTCGGTCCTGCCGGTCAACTCCTGGAAGGTGCCGGTCAGTCCGGAGAAGTTGATCTGCGGGTCGAGGAGGGTGCCGCCGAGTCGGTCGAAGTCCCGGGCGCCGGGCGCCGACATGCTGAAGTACTCGCCCTTCAGCCCGTGTGTCTCGACGGCCGCCTGTTCGGCGGCGGGGGCCGACGCGCCGCTCGGCGGCTCCGCGGCCGCCGCGGTGGGAAGCAGCCCGCTCGGGGGCAGGAGCAGGGCCACCGCGGCGAGCAGCGCCCACATTCTGGCTCTGGGGCGGGTGTCGTGTCGTGTCATCGAGCCCTTCCTCGTACGGAGGCCGTGACCACGCCCGGCGGGCGTGAGGGCTCCTGGCGGGGAGCCCGGGGAGGACAACTGCACACCGGTGACGGGACGCTCGGTCGGGCGGCCTTTTCAACGTTGGAAATTCTGTGACAGCGGTATGACAGCACGCGCACAGGGGAGTGTCCAGACCTCGCGCAGCACTCTGTCGCCCTGCCGTCACGAGGCGCCGCGGGGGGTTCGGTACGCGTCAAGGGCGGTTTTGGGGGCGTGAGTTCGACGCGGGGCCGCGACCCACGACGACTCGGCATGGGGGCCTGGTTCCGGAGTGGTGGAGCGCAGAGGTTGCGAGGCGGTGGGCCCCCGCTGCCGGGGGCCCACCGGGCGTGCTCAGTAGGCGTCGCGTCGCCCCGCCGCCCCGTTCGGGGTGCCGGTGATCGTGAACTGCGAGCCCGGTTCGATGAGGACGTCACCCTGGGCCGAGCCGGTGATCGTCACGCCGGACAGGGTGGCGCTGCCGCGGGCGCCGCTCATCGCGAGGATGCCGGAGCCGTTGTTGGACTTGTCGATGCGCACGTTCGTGATCTTCACTCCCGGCATCGCGCCGCCACCCGTCTTGAACTGGATGCCGTCGTACGTCGAGTCGTGGATCTCGGTGTCCCGGATGGTGACGCCCGGGATGTCCTGGCCCTGCGCGAACAGGGTGATCGCGCCGAACTCCTGGTCCTCGTTCCAGAACGCGCCGCCCGTGCGGTACAGGGCGTTGCCCGCGATCAGGGTCTCCCCGGTGAAGGGCAGCGGGTCGTGGTCGGTGGCCAGCATGATGCCCGGGTAGTTCATGGTGTCGGAGACCACGTTGTTCTCGATGGTGTTGCCGTGACCGCCGTACACCGCGATGCCGTTGGCCCGCCAGGGCAGTTGGATCGTGTTGTTGCGGAAGTGGTTGTCGTGGCCGACGTCCACCGAGGTGTCCTTCACGTACTTGCTGGCCCACACGGCGAGCGCGTCGTCGCCGGTGTTGCGGAAGGAGGAGTTGTAGACGGTGGAGTTGCGGGTGCCGTTGGCGAAGTTGATGCCGTCGGCGTAGGTGTCGCGGATGCGCACCCCGGTGAACTCCAACCCGTCGCCGGGGCCCCACAGTTCGGGGATGTTGGAGTAGTCGCGGCCCGCCCAGACTCCGACGTTGGCATGCTCGATCCACACGTTGGTGATCTTCGTGCCCGTTCCGAAGCGGCCGTTGAGACCGACGCCGCCCTCGGCGTTGCCGTCGCCGCCGCGGATGGTGCCCGAGCCGAAGATGGCGATGTCGGAGATCTGGGTGTTGGAGTCGATGTCGAAGCCGAAGTTGCCCTCGTGCGGGTGGTTGATGCCGCCCGCCTCCTGCGGCGGGGTCAGCGTGTACAGCTGGGAGTGCCACATGCCCGCGCCGCGGATGGTGACGTCCCGGATGCCCACCTGGTTGAACTGCCCGCGGTTCAGCGGATCGTCGGTGAGGATCTTCTGCTCCTGACGCCACTGACCGGCCGGTATCCACACACAGGAGATCTGGCCGTTCTGGTCGGCGGTGACGGCCCGCTGGAGGGCGTCGGTGTCGTCGAGGCCGTCGTTGGGCACGGCGCCGTACTCGGTGATCGAGGTGCAGCCGGCCGGCTTGGACGCGGCGGGAGCCACCTGCTCCAGGTCGACCAGGTCGATCACCTGGAAGGCGGCCGAGTCGCCCGCGTCCCGCTGGAGACGGAACACGGTGCCCGCCGGGTAGCTCTTCGACAGGAGCGCGTGGGACTCGTCGAACAGGCGCCGCGCGTCACCGCCGGGCCGGTTGGTCAGGCCCTCGGGGTCGTCGGTGGTGCCGTACAGCCAGCTGTGCTTGGACGACAGGGTCAGCTTCTGGACGAAGGCGCCGTCGGCGTACAGGCTGACGGTGGCGTCGGCGCCGCCGCCGGACGCGGAGTCCGGGACGGAGTTGCGCACCACGAGGGAGTTGGCCGCGTCGGTCGAGGTGAACTCCACGTACTGGCCGGTCGAGGTGAGCCGGACCGACTCGCGGCCCGATGACTCGGTGGCGAAGTCGGTGTGTCCGAAGGTGCGTTGGGCGTCGGTGGTGAGGAGGGCGCCGGTGTACCGCCCGTCCTCCGCCTCGTACTCGGTGTAGGGCACGGCGGCGCCGCGCCCGACCACCAGGGACTTGGCGAGGACGTTGTTGTTCTCGTCGGTCTCGGTGACGACCCCGGTGGCGTCGGCGGTCGCGGTGAGGGTCGCCCCGCCCGCGGTGGCCGTCCAGGTCCCGCCGATCGCCACGTTCACGGTGGCGTCGGGGGCCACCTGGCCGGTGGTGCCGTTCAGGGTGGTCGAGCCGGCCCGGAGCCGGGTCACCGAGCCGGCGGGAGCGGCGCTGATCCCGCGGTTGTGCACGGCGACGGTGAAGGAGACGGCCTGGCCGACGGCCGGGTCGGCCGGGCTGGTGGTGATCGAGCGCACCTCCAGGTCGGGACCGGGAGCCTGGGTGACGACCAGTCTGTTCGCGGCCGTACGGCTGTTGTTGCTGTCGTCCAGCTCCGGGACGGCGCCCCGCGGGTCGACGACGGCCGACACGCCGTAACTGCCCGCCGGGCGGGTGCCGGTGGCGACGTCCACGGTCGCCGAGGCGCCCGGGTCCAGTGCCGGAACGGCGGCGCTGCCCGCGACCGTGCCCTCCACGCTGACGTCGACGGTGGTGGCGGCGGAGCGCGCGGTGCCCGCGTTGCGCACGGTGGCCTTGACGGTGACCGCGTCCCGCTCGCTGGGCGCGGCCGGCGTCCAGTCGACGGTGGTGACCGTCAGGTCGGGGGCGGGCGCGGCGGTGCCCACGACCTGGAACTCGGCGACCTGCCCGCCGGGCGCACCGGAGTTGGCGGTGAAGTGCAGCCGTACGTCGGACCAGCGGCCGCTGACCGGGACGGTCACCGTGTTGCCGCTCGCCGGGCTGAAGGAGTACGACTTGGCGGCGGCCAGTGAGGTGAAGCCGCTCGCGGACTGCTGTCGGCCGAGGACCTGGATCGTCTGGGTGCGGGCCGCCCACACCGGGTCGGGGTTGAGCTTGACGACCACACCGCTCACGTCGGCGTCGGCGCCCAGCTTGACGGTGAGGTCCGAGGGATGACCGGCCGCCTCCCAGTACGTGGCGACGGAGTCGTCGGTGGCGTTGGCGGCCACATAGGTCTGCGCGGTGGAGGTGGCCTCGGCCGGCTTGTTGCGGGCCAGGTTGGTGCCGGCCGGCGGCGGGTCGCCCGGGTCCGTGCCGCCGTCCTCGCCGTACACCTCCAGCTCGGAGAGTTGCGCGGCGTTCCAGCCGGTGTTGCCGGAGACGTTGACGCGGACGTACCGCACGTCCGCCGGGGCGGCGAGGGCGAGGGACACCGTGTTGGCCTGGGCGGGGTCGAACACGCGGACCGCCGAGGCCGCGAGCGTGCTGAAGCCGGAGCCGTCGGCGCTGCCCTGCAACGACAGGGTCTCGTTACGGCTGCCCCACCCGGTGGGGAGCTTGAGCACCACCCGGTCCACCTCCCGGGCCGCGCCGAGGTCGACCTGCGCCCACTGCGGGAAGGACCCCGCCGGGCCCTCCCAGTAGGAGGCCTGGACGCCGTCGGTGAGGTTGCGGGCGGGGTACTCGGCGTGCGCGCCGCCCGCCGTGGCGGGGCGGCCGAGGGAGAGGTTGACGTCGCCCGCGGCGGGAGCCGCCTGGGCGGGGGATGCGAAGGCCAGCGGAAGCAGGCCGGTCGACAGGAGCGCGGCGACGACCGCGCCGGTCACGGGCCGACGGCCCGGTGGTCTCCAACTCATGAGGTCCTCTGTTCGGTCGATGAACACGGGGGAGGGCACGGCGGGTCGGCCCCGGAGGTGCGGGGAGGTGCGGGGAGGCGCGGGAGAGTGCGAGGTGCGGGGCGGAGAGGGCGGGACCGGCCCCGAGAGGGCCGGCCCGAGATGGGGGAAGCCAGCCGTGCACGCGAATTGAGTTGAACAGTCGATTCTTTGCGGAAAGTACGCCCACAGGTTTCTAGCGTGTCTCCACTTTGTCAACGGTCCTGGCAGTAGCGGGAGTTGACACGCAAGCGGCTTGCGTTCCTTGCGGATCCGCTTGCGTTATCGCGAAAGCCCGCACGAAAGTCGCTGCCCCGGCCCCTGTGCAGGGCTACCCGGGGTCGAACGGGTGGAGTCGGCCCCTGTCCCGACGGTGGACGAACCCCTGTCCGTCTGCAACTCTCTGAGCGATTCACGCAAAAGCGGTGCCCTGTCCCGCACATTGAGGCGTGTCCGGTGCGCCGTCGAACCACCCATCCACCAACCGTGTCCCGCCGCGCCACGGCGGACGGGACGGAGATCGGGGAGAGATGAGACCCAAGCGCAGGGGATGGCGGGCCATGGCCGCCGTCCTCACGACCAGCCTGCTGATGCTGGGCGTGTCGTCACTGACCACCGCCTCGGCGGCCGGCGGCCCCGACCTCGCTGCCGGACGGCCCACCGCGGCCAGCAGCTCGCACTCCGCATACGCCGCCCGCAACATCACCGACGGGGACCAGGGCTCCTACTGGCAGAGCGCGGACGGCAACCTGCCGCAATGGGTCCAGGCCGACCTCGGCTCCACCGCCCGCGTCGACGAGGTCGTGCTGAAGCTGCCCGCGTCCTGGGAGAACCGCAGCCAGACCCTGTCCGTGCAGGGCAGCGCCGACGGCACGAGCTTCACCACCCTGAAAGCGTCCGCCGCCTACACCTTCAGCCTCGGCTCGGCCAACACCGTCACGGTGGCCTTCCCGGCCGGCCAGACCCGCTATGTGCGGGTCGAGATCACCGCCAACACCGGCTGGCAGGCCGCCCAGCTCTCGGAACTGGTGGTGCACGCGGCGGGCGAGTCCTCCACCGACCTCGCCCGCGGCCACACCCTCACCGCGAGCAGCCACACCGAGACCTACGTGCCGGCCAACGCCGCGGACGGCGACAAGGCCAGCTACTGGGAGAGCCGCAACAACGAACTCCCGCAGTGGATCCGGGTTGATCTCGGCTCCTCCCTCGGCGTCAACCGGGTGGTGCTGAAACTGCCCGACGGCTGGGGCGCCCGCACCCAGACCCTGAAGATCCAGGGCAGCGCCGACGGGACCGACTTCACCGACCTCACGGCCTCGCGGGCCTACCAGTTCGCCCCGGCCGACGGGAACACGGTGACGATCACTTTCGACACCGCCACCACCCGCCACGTCCGGGTCCTGGTCACCGCCAACACCGGCAGGCCCGCCGCCCAGTTGTCCGAGCTGGAGGTCTACGGCCCGGCGACCGGCGACACCCGGGCGCCCACCGCTCCGGCGAACCTGGCGTTCACCGAGCCCGCCACCGGGCAGATCCGGCTGACCTGGAACGCCTCCACCGACGACACCGCCGTCACCGGCTATGACGTCTACGCCGACAACGAGCTGCTGACCTCGGTCGCGGGCAACACCACCACGTACACCGACAACCGGCCCGCGAGCGCCACGGTCTCCTACTTCGTCCGCGCCAAGGACGCCGCCGGGAACGTCTCCGGGAACAGCAACACCGTCACCCGCCGCGGCGCGACCGGCGACACCCAGGCGCCCACCGCTCCGGCGAACCTGGCGTTCACCGAGCCCGCCGCCGGGCAGATCCGGCTGACCTGGAACGCCTCCGCCGACGACACCGCCGTCACCGGCTACGAGGTGTACGCGAACAGCAGCCTGCTGGCCACGGTCGCGGGCAACGTCACCACGTACACCGACAACCGCCCCGCCACCGTGACCGTGTCCTACGTGGTGCGGGCGAAGGACGCCGCCGGGAACGTCTCCGGGAACAGCAACTCCGTCACCCGGACCGGCACTTCCGGCCCCGGCTCCAACCTCGCGGTCGGCAGGCCCGTCACCGCCTCATCGACCGTGCACACCTTCGTGGCCGAGAACGCCAACGACAACTCCACCGCCACCTACTGGGAGGGCTCCGGGCACCCCGCCACGCTGACCGTGCAGCTCGGCGCCAACGCCGACGTCACCTCGCTGGTCCTGCGCCTCAACCCGGACAGCTCCTGGGGCCCGCGCACCCAGACCGTCCAGGTGCTCGGGCGTGAGCAGTCCGCGAGTGGCTACACCTCGTTGGTCGCCGCCAAGGACTACGCCTTCAGCCCGGCGAGCGGCAACACGGTGACCGTCCCGGTCGCCGCACGCGTCGCCGACGTCCAGTTGCGCTTCACCGCCAACTCCGGTGCCCCCGCCGGGCAGATCGCCGAGTTCCAGGTGATCGGCACCGCCGCGCCCAACCCGGATCTGGAGGTCACCTCGCTGACCGCCTCGCCGGTCTCGCCCGTCGAGTCGGACGCCATCACCCTGTCCGCCACCGTCCGCAACAGCGGCGAGACCGCCGCGCCCGCCAGCGGCCTCGCGCTGCGGCTGAACGGCACCAAGGTCGCCACCGCCGCCGTGGGCCCCCTGGCCGCCGGCGCGCAGACCACCGTCAGCGCTTCGATAGGCGCCCGTGAGACCGGGACGTACCAGCTCAGCGCCGTCGCCGACGAGGGCGGCGCGGTGATCGAGCAGAACGAGTCCAACAACACCTACACGGCGCCCGCCGCGCTCACCGTGCGCCCGGTCAGCAGCTCCGACCTGGTCCCGGTGGTCAGCACGTCCCCGTCCGGTCCGGCCGCGGGCGACACCGTCACCTTCCGGGTCGCCGTGCGCAACCAGGGCACCGTCGCCTCGGCGGGCGGCGGCCACGCCCTCACCCTCGCCCTGGTCGACTCCAAGGGGGCGACCGTCCGCACCCTGACCGGCTCCCATGACGGGGCGATCGCCGCCGGTGCCACCACCGCGCCGGTCACCCTCGGCGCCTGGACCGCCGCCGACGGCACCTACACGGTGCGCGCGACGGTCGCGGCCGACGGCAACGAACTCCCGGTGAAGCGGGAGAACAACACCGTCGAGCAGTCCCTGTTCGTCGGACGCGGCGCCGACATGCCGTACGACCTGTACGAGGCGGAGGACGGCGCCACGGGCGGCGGCGCCACCACCGTCGGCCCCAACCGCACCGTCGGCGACCTCGCGGGCGAGGCGTCCGGTCGCAGGGCCGTCACCCTCAACGGCACCGGCGAGTACGTGGAGTTCACCACCCGGGCGGCCACCAACACCCTGGTGACCCGCTTCTCCCTTCCCGACGCCCCGGGCGGCGGCGGCACCGACGCCACCTTGAACGTCTACGTCGACGGCACCTTCCGCAAGTCCCTGCCGCTCACCTCGCGGTACGCCTGGCTGTACGGCGCCGAGGCCTCGCCCGGCAACGCGCCGTCCGCGGGCGCCCCGCGGCACATCTACGACGAGGCGCACCTGATGCTGGGCGAGACGGTCCCGGCCGGTGCGAAGATCCGGCTTCAGAAGGACGCCGCCAACACCTCGCGCTACGCGATCGACTTCGTCAGCCTGGAGCAGGTCGCGCCCGTCGCCAACCCCGACCCGGCGGCGTACGCCGTCCCGGCCGGCCTCACCCACCAGGACGTGCAGAACGCCCTCGACCGGGTCCGCATGGACACCACCGGCACACTCACCGGCGTCTACCTGCCGCCGGGCGACTACCAGACGTCCGCCAAGTTCCAGGTGTACGGCAAGGCAGTGCAGGTCGTCGGCGCCGGACCCTGGTACACCCAGTTCCACGCCCCGGTCGGCCAGGAGAACACCGACGTCGGCTTCCGGGCCGAGGCGAGCGCCAAGGGCTCCGCGTTCCGCGGCTTCGCCTACTTCGGCAACTACACCTCGCGCATCGACGGGCCGGGCAAGGTGTTCGACTTCGCCAACGTGTCGGACATCGTCATCGACGACACCTGGACCGAGCACATGGTCTGCCTGTACTGGGGCGCCAACACCGACCGGATGACGGTCAGCAACGCGCGTATCCGCGACACCTTCGCCGACGGCGTCAACATGACCAACGGGTCCACGGACAACCACGTCGTCAACAACGAGTCCCGAGCCTCCGGCGACGACAGCTTCGCGCTGTTCTCCGCGATCGACGCGGGCGGCGCCGACATGAAGGACAACCTCTACGAGAACCTGACCTCGCTGCTCACCTGGCGGGCCGCGGGCATCGCCGTGTACGGCGGGTACCACAACACCTTCCGCAACATCCACATCGCCGACACCCTGGTCTACTCCGGCATCACCGTCAGCTCGCTGGACTTCGGCTACCCGATGAACGGCTTCGGCACCGACCCGACGACGGTGGAGAACGTCTCCGTGGTCCGCTCCGGCGGGCACTTCTGGGGCTCCCAGACCTTCCCCGGCATCTGGCTGTTCTCCGCGTCCAAGGTGTTCCAGGGCATCCGGATCAACGACGTGGACATCGTCGACCCGACGTACTCCGGAATCATGTTCCAGACGCAGTACGTCGGCGGCCGGCCGGTGAACCCGATCAAGGACACCGTGCTCACCGACATCTCGATCAGCGGCGCCCGCAAGAGCGGTGACACCTACGACGCCAAGTCGGGCTTCGGGCTGTGGGCGAACGAGCTGCCCGAGCCCGAGCAGGGTCCGGCGGTCGGCGAGGTCACGTTCAACGGGCTGCGCCTGAACGGCAACGCCGTGGACATCCGGAACACCACCTCCACTTTCAAGATCAACATCAATCCCTGATCACCGACCTGCAAGAGGTTAATGAATCCTGACGGAAACTGAACATTGAGGCCTTGGTTGGCGCAAGCCGCTTGCGTGGCTTGCGCTAACCTTGCGCCCATGACGCGACGACTTGCTCAGGTTGCCAAGAAGGTAGGGGTCAGCGAGGCCACGGTCAGCCGGGTGCTCAACGGCAAGCCGGGGGTCTCCGAGACCACCCGTCAGTCGGTACTGACCGCGCTGGACGTGCTCGGCTACGAGCGCCCCACCCAACTGCGCGGCGAACGCGCCCGCCTGGTGGGACTCGTCCTCCCGGAGCTCCAGAACCCGATCTTCCCGCTGCTCGCCGAGGTCATCGGCGGCGCGCTGGCCCAGCAGGGACTGACCCCCGTCCTGTGCACCCAGACCAAGGGCGGCGTCTCCGAGGCGGACTACGTCGATCTCCTCCTTCAGCAGCACGTCTCCGGCGTGGTCTTCGCCGGAGGGCTGTTCGCGCAGGCCGACGCCCCGCACGACCACTACCGGCAGCTCGCCGAACGGCGCATCCCGGTGGTCCTGATCAACGCGCCCGTGGAGGAACTGGACTTCCCCTGCGTCTCCTGCGACGACGCCGTCGCGGTGGAACAGGCCTGGCGGCACCTCTCCCTGCTGGGCCACGAGCGCATCGGGGTCGTCCTCGGGCCCCGCGACCACATGCCCTCCCGGCGCAAGCTCGCCGCCGCGCAGGCCGTGGCAGAGGCGGCCGGCTCCCCGCTCTCCGACGACCGGGTGGAGCGCTCGATGTTCTCCCTGGAAGGCGGCCAGGCGGCCACCTCGCGCCTGCTGGACCGCGGAGTCACCGGCATCATCTGCGCCAGCGACCCACTGGCCCTCGGGGCCATCAGGGCCGCCCGGCGGCGCGGCCTCGCGGTGCCCGAGCGGGTGTCCGTCGTCGGCTTCGACGACTCCGCCTTCATGAACTGCACGGAACCGCCGCTGTCCACCGTGCGTCAGCCCATCGAGGCCATGGGGCGCGCCGCCGTGGACCTGCTGTGCACCCAGATCCAGGGCGGCGAGGTTCCGCCCGGCGAGCTGTTGTTCGAGCCCGAGCTGGTCGTTCGCGGCTCGACGGCCCAGGCGCCGCGCGACTGACGGGACCCGTCCCGTACAGCGCGCGCCCCTCGCGCAAGCCGCGCCCCTGGCGTCATCGGCCGGCCCACGGATCTTCGTGGGCCGGCCGCGTCATGTCACCGCCGGTCCCAAGGCGCCGGTCCGGAGATGCCGATCCGGAGATGCCGATCCGGCGGCGCCGGTCCGGGAAGCGGTACGCAATGTTCCGTATTCGACATCGACTTGCGGCGAATCGCCGGGTGCGGGCCGGTCCATCTGCGTTGCTCTGTCAAGCAATTACGAAATCAGCGCGGGATATTGCGCAGTCTTGTTGGCGGTGATTGAGTGTGCGGCGCCCCACCTCGTACGGGTGAGGGGGCGCCTTCCACGTTCATGCCCGAAGGGGACCACCCATGAGAAGAGCTCGGTTCCGCCGCACCCGCCGCGCCGGCGCGGTCACCCTCGTCTGCGCTCTCACGCTGACGGCGCTCGCCGCCTGCGGCACGAGCAGCAGCGGCGACGACGGAGACGACGGCGACGGGAACAGCGCGAACGCCAACCCCGCCGCGCCGCTGGACCCCAGGACCAAGGTGACCATCACCATCGACTGCATGCCGCCGGCGGCCAAGAAGGCCGAGCTCAAGGAGTGGAACGAGGACGTCAAGGAGTTCAACAAGACGTACCCCCACGTCACCGTGCGGGGCCGCTCCACCCCGGGCCAGTGCCTGGAACCACCGCGCTTCACCGCGATGCTCAAGGCCAAGTCCCAACCCGACGTGTTCTACACCTACTTCACCGACCTCGACCAGGTCCTCGACAACGACGGCGCCCAGGACATCAGCGCCTACGTCAACGACAAGACCGTGCCGCTGCTGAAGGACGTCGACCCGGACGTCCTCGGCTCCCTCAAGAAGGACGGCAAGCTCTACGGCCTGCCCACCAGCAACTACCGGATGGGCCTGCTCATCAACCGCTCGCTCTTCGAGCGGGCCGGCCTCGACCCCGACACCCCGCCCGCCACCTGGGAGGACGTCCGGACGGCGGCCAAGAAGATCGCCGGACTCGGCGGCGGCGTGGCCGGCTTCGGCGAGTACAGCGCCGGCAACACCGGCGGCTGGCACTTCACCGCGCAGATGTACAGCCTCGGCGGTGAGGTCGTCGACACCTCCGGCACCAAGGCCGCGTTCAACGACGCGATCGGCAAGCAGGTCGCCCGGAACCTGCACGCGATGCGCTGGGACGACGACGCCATGGGCAAGACCCAGCTGCTGAAGTGGGGCGACCTCCAGAAGCAGATCGCCACCGACAAGCTCGGCATGTTCCTCGCCGCGCCCGACGACGTGACCTACATGGTGCAGCAACTCGGCGCCAAGTACGAGAACTTCGGCATGGGCCCGATCCCCGGCGGCAAGAACACCCTCGCCGGCGGCAACAACTACATGATCAAGAAGGGCATCTCGCCCGACAAGGTCAAGGCCGCCATCGCCTGGCTCAACTTCAAGTTCACCACCGTCGGCAAGGGACAGTACGACTGGGAGCGCACCAAGGCCGACAGCCTCCCCGTCGGGCTCCCGCAGCCCAACCTGTGGCTGAACGACAGCAAGACCAAGGACGACGCCGCCCGTCAGCAGTTCGCCACCATGCCGGTGCGGAACTTCAAGGCCTTCATGGACAACCCGGTCCCGGGCAAGGCCGAGCCCCCGAAGGCGCAGGAGATCTACAAGGTCCTCGACAACGTGATGTCCGGCATCCTCACCGACAAGGACGCCGACATCGACAAGCTCCTGTCGACGGCGGAGACCCAGGTGAACCAGGTCCTCGCCAACCAGTGACCCCCGCGGGGCCGGGCGGTCGCCCGCCGCCCGGCTCGCGAGCGCGCCCACGGCACGCCCCCGCCCGGCGGGCCCGGCGCCCGTCCGCCCACGTCACGCATCCGGACCGTCCCGTCAGGCGACACCGCAGTCCGACCGAGGAGCACCCATGTCGGCCCTCACCCTCACCCAGGACCCGGCGGCCAAGGAACGCCGTCCCCGCCGGCCGCGCGCCGGCGCCGTCCGGCCCCCGGCCGGCGGCCTCGGCAAGGCCCTGCGCCGCAACGTCACCGCCCACGGATTCCTCATCGGCGCGGTGCTCTGCTTCGCCTTCTTCTCCTGGTACCCGATCGTCCGCGAGTTCCTGCTGGCCTTCCAGAAGACCGAGGACGGCCAGGTCAGCTGGACCGGCTGGGACAACTTCGTCACCATCTGGAACGACCCCGCCTTCGGCCAGGCCTGGCGCAACACCCTCTGGTTCACGGCCCTCGCACTCGTCCTGGGCTTCGCCGTCCCCTTCGTCACGGCCCTCGTCATCAACGAGTTCCGGCACGGGCAGGGCTATCTGCGGCTCCTGGTCTACCTGCCCGTCATGCTGCCGCCCACCGCGTCCGTACTGCTCTTCAAGTACCTGTACGACCCCGGGTACGGCATGTTCAACGAGGTGCTGGACGTCTTCGGCGTACCCGCCCAGCAGTGGCTCCAGGACCCCGACACCGCGATGCTCTCCGTCGTCGTCGCCTCCACCTGGATGAACATGGGCGGCGCGACCCTCATCTACCTGGCCGCGCTCCAGAGCGTCCCGGGCGAACTGTACGAGGCCGCCGAACTCGACGGGGCCGGCCTGCTGCGCAAGGTGTGGCACGTGACGATCCCGCAGACCCGGCTGATCCTGGCGCTGATGCTGCTCATGCAGATCATCGCCACCATGCAGGTCTTCATCGAGCCGTTCCTGCTGACCGGCGGCGCCGGACCCGAGGGGTCCACCACGACCGTCGTCTATCTGATCTACCAGTACGCCTTCAACTTCAACAACTACGGTGCCGCGGCGGCGCTCGGCCTGATCCTGCTCGTCACGCTGGCCGTCTTCTCGGCCGTGTACGCCAGGCTCAACCGTGCCGCGGAAGAGTAGGACCGGGGGAGTCACGGACATGTCCACACGCACGCTCATCTCGCCCGCCGCCCTCGCCCGCCCACGCGGCAGACTGCTGTACTGGCTGGGCTTCGCGCTCGTCGTCGCCCTGTTCACGCTGGCCTTCCTCGGCCCGCTGTACTGGATGGTGTCCGGCGGGCTCAAGACCACCCAGGAAGCCGTCCAGACACCCCCGACCTGGGTGCCCGGCTCCGTCCACCCGGAGAACTACCAGCGGGCCTGGGAGGTGATGGACCTCGCCCGCCTGCTCCTCAACACCCTGTACTACGCGTTCGGCGCGCTCGCCTTCCAACTGGTGCTGGACGTCGCCGCCGCCTACTCCCTGTCCAAGCTGCGGCCCGTCCTCGGCAAGGCGATCCTCGGCCTGATGCTCGTCACCCTGATGATCCCGGCGACCGTCCTCGTCGTCCCGCAGTACCTCACCGTGCTGGACATGCCGATCGTCGAGCGCAACCTGCTCAACTCGCCCTGGGCGATCTGGCTGCCCTCGGTGACCAACGCCTTCAACATCCTCCTGCTGAAGCGGTTCTTCGACTCCATCCCCAAGGAACTCCTGGACGCCGCCTCGATCGACGGCGCGGGCCCGCTGCGCGTCCTGTGGTCAGTCGTCCTGCCGATCTCCCGGCCCATCCTCGGCGTGGTGTCCATCTTCGCGGTCGTCGGCGTCTGGAAGGACTTCCTCTGGCCGATGCTGGTGCTGCCCGACCCCACCGGCCAGACCCTCGCCGTCGGCATCTACTCGCTCGCCACCAGCGTGCCCGAGAACGTGCTGATCGCCGCCCTCACCATCGCGTCCCTGCCGACCCTGCTGTTGTTCCTGCTCTTCCAGCGCAACATCATGAGCGGACTGACCGCGGGCGGCCTCAAGGGCTGAACCCGACCTCTCCTCCCGGCACCGGCGTCCCCCGGCTCCTCCGCCGGCCGTGGGCGCCGCGCCCGCCCGGCCCGTCGGCACCCCTTCCGATCCTCCGCCGCCGCCCCGTCCTCGACGCCCCGCCGTCCGGGGCGGCGGCGGAGAACCACCCCTGCCCCGAAAGGACCGTCACGTGGCAGCCCCGCACCCCGACAAGACCCCCGCACCCTCGGACGACTGGTGGCGTGGCGCTGCCATCTACCAGGTGTATCCCCGCAGTTTCGCCGACGGCGACGGCGACGGCACCGGGGACCTGGCGGGCGTACGGGCGAGACTGCCCTACCTCGCCGAACTCGGCGTCGACGCCATCTGGTTCACCCCCTGGTACCTCTCCCCGCTCGCCGACGGCGGCTACGACGTCGCCGACTACCGCACCATCGACCCCGCCTTCGGCACCCTCGACGAGGCCGAGAAGCTGATCGGAGAGGCCCGGGCCCTCGGCATCCGCACCATCGTCGACATCGTCCCCAACCACGTCTCCGACCAGCACCCCTGGTTCCGGGCCGCGCTCGCCGCCGGGCCCGGCAGCCCCGAACGCAAGCTGTTCCACTTCCGTCCCGGACGCGGCGAGGACGGCGAACTGCCGCCCAACGACTGGCCGTCGCAGTTCGCCGGCCGGACCTGGACCCGGGTCGCGGACGGCGAGTGGTACCTGCACCTGTTCACCCCCCAGCAGCCCGACCTCAACTGGGCCCACCCGGCGGTCCGCGAGGAGCACGAGGACGTCCTGCGCTTCTGGTTCGAGCGCGGCGTGGCCGGCGTCCGCATCGACTCGGCGGCCCTGCCGGCCAAGGACCCCGACCTGCCGGACTTCGTCGAGGGCCGCGACCCCCACCCGTACATCGACCGCGACGAACTGCACGAGATCTACCGCTCCTGGCGGAGCGTCGCCGACGCCCACGGCGGTGTCTTCGTCGGAGAGGTCTGGCTGCCGGACGCCGAGCGCTTCGCCCGCTACCTGCGCCCCGACGAACTGCACACCGCCTTCAACTTCAACTTCCTGGCCTGCCCCTGGGACGCCGAGCGGCTGCGCGCGGCCATCGACGACACCCTGGCCGAGCACGCCCCGGTCGGCGCGCCCGCCACCTGGGTGCTGTGCAACCACGACGTGACGCGCACGGTCACCCGCTACGGCCGTGCGGACACCGGATTCGACTTCGCGACCAAGGCGTACGACACCCCGACCGACCTGGCGCTCGGCACCCGCCGGGCCCGCGCCGCCGCCCTCCTCACCCTCGCGCTGCCCGGCTCCGTCTACCTCTACCAGGGCGAGGAACTGGGCCTGCCCGAGGCGGACATCCCGCGCGAGCGCATCCAGGACCCGATGCACTTCCGCTCCGGCGGCGCCGACCCCGGCCGCGACGGCTGCCGGGTCCCGTTGCCGTGGACCGCCGACGCCCCGTACGCGGGCTTCGGCTCGCGCACCGAACCCTGGCTGCCGCAACCCGCGGGCTGGTCCGCGTACGCGGCCGACCTCCAGGCCGCCGACCCCGGCTCGATGCTGGTCCTCTACCGCACCGCGCTGCGGCTGCGCCGTACCGAGGCGGGCCTCGGCGACGGTCCACTGGAGTGGCTGCCCGCCCCTGCCGGGGTCCTCGCGTTCCGCCGCGCGCCCGGCCTGGTCTGTGTGGTCAACCTGGCCGCCGCCCCGGCCGCCCTCCCCGAGCACGAGCACGTCCTGCTCGCCAGCGGCCCCCTGGACGCGGCGGGCCGACTGCCGGGCGACACCGCGATCTGGCTGCGCGCATGAGCGAGACGCACGCCCTCGCCGGGCCGGGGGCGGTGCCTTCCCGCCCCCGCAGCTCGGGGGAGGGGACCCGCCGTCGCGCGCGCCGGGCCGCGAGGCTGCCGCGATGATGACGGCCGAGGACGTGCTGTCCGTGCTGGCGCTGCTGCGGCGCGCGGGCGCGGACGCCTGGATCGGGGGCGGCTGGGGCATCGACGCCCTGGTGGGCGAGCAGACCCGCGACCACCGGGACCTGGACCTGATGCACCGTCTGGACCAGGAGCCCGACGTGGTGACCGCCCTGGCGGCCGCGGGATTCGCCGAGACCCTGGACCGGCGGCCCGTGCGGTTCGTCGTCACGGACGCCACCGGACGGGAGATCGACCTCCACCCGCTGGTGTTCGCAGCCGACGGCTCCGCCACCCAGGCCTCCTTCGACCCCGAGCGGCCGTTCGGCTACCCGGCCTCCTGCTTCGTGACCGGCACCATCGGCACGAGCACGGTCCCGTGCCTCTCCGCCGACCAACAGGTCCACTTCCACCAGGGCTACGAGCCGACCGGACGCGACTTGCACGACATGGAGCTCCTGCGCCGGACGTTCGGCATCGCCACCCACTTCGACCCTTGAGGCAGCACGGCAGCACGGCAGCACGGCAGGACGGCAGGACGGCAGGACGGCAGGACGGCAGGACGGCAGGACTCCAGCACAGCGGCGGAGCGCCATTGGAGAGGCTCGACCTCGGTCATGTGCGCGACGCTTCGCCCCGCTCCACGACGACGCGGCCCGCAGATCAGGACTGGCGGGAGTGCAACGGATCGTGGGCGACCTCGTCCGGACACTTCTCGTGGGGTCGGCGGGTCCGCCCGTCGCGCCGCCAGTCGACGGTCGCGAGGGCCAGCGACGCGCCCATGCCCGCCAAGGCGGCGACCAGCGCGGTGGTGAGGGCGCCGCGGTAGTCGTCGCCGGTTCCGAGCACCAGGTAGTACAGGCCGGGCAGCGCCGCGGTGCCCACCGCTGCGCCGAGGCGCTGACCGGTCTGGAGGGCGCCGCCCGCCGCGCCCGCCATCCGCACGGGCACGTCCCGCAGGGTCATGGTGATGTTCGGTGAGACCACGAAGCCGCCGCCGACACCGCCGAGGAACAGGAGCGGGGCGGTTGCCCAGGGGGCGATGCCGAGGGGCGCGAAGCGGAGCACCAGCGCGGCGCCGCCCAGGCCGGCGATCACACCCGTGAGGCCGCATACCGTGAGCAGCCGGCCGAACCGGTCCACCAGTCGGCCGGCGACGACGGCCGCGCTCGCCGATCCGATGGCGAAGGGGGTCACCGCGAGGCCGGACCGCAGCGGCGAGTAGTCGAGCCCGCGCTGGTAGAAGAGGGCGAAGACCAGCCAGACCCCGCTGAGGCCGATGAAGTACAGGGTGCCGACCCCGGCGCCGACGGCGTAGCCGCGCACCGTGGTGAACAGCCGAGGATCGAGCAGCGGCTGGGCGTCACGGGCGACGAGGCGGCGCTGCCGCCGGACGAAGACGCCGAGCAGCGAGGCGCCGAGGAGGAACAGCCACCACAGGCGGCCCAGCCCGCCGGATTCGGCCTGGACCAGCGGGTACATGAGCGCGAGGACGCCGAGGCCGAGGAGCAGGACGCCGGGCACGTCCACGTGTCCCCGCCCGGACGGCTGGGTGCGGGGCAGCAGCCGGCGGCCGAGCAGGACGGCGAGGACGCCGATGGGGACGTTGACGTAGAAGATCCAGCGCCAGCCCTCGGAACCGGAGGCCAGGGCGAGGATGACCCCGCCGGTGAGCGGGCCGACGGCGGAGGAGATGCCGACGGTGGCGCCGAAGAATCCGAAGGCCCGTCCCCTTTCGGCGCCGCGGAACATCTGCTGGATGAGCGCGGAGTTCTGCGGTGCCATGAAGCCGGCCGCCAGCCCCTGGGCGAGCCGCGCCACCACCAGCCAGGTGATGTCGGGGGCGGCGCCGCAGACCGCGCTGAAGATCACGAAGCTGCTCAGGGCCAGCAGGAAGATGCGGCGCCGGTCCAGGGCGTCACCGAGGCGCCCGGCGGTGACCAGGGCGAGGGCGAAGGTGAGGGCGTACCCGGAGACCACCCACTGCACCTGGGCGGCGGAGGCGTGCAGCTCGCGCTGGACCGTGGGCAGGGCGACCGCCACGATCGTCACGTCCAGCAGGCTCATGAAACCGGCCACCAGGGTGACCCACAGAGCCCGCCACCGGTTCGGATCCCGCTCGGACCCGCTCTCCTGAGCGTCAGGGTTCCGGCTCTCCGCCGCCGACGCCGTCACAGGGCCTCCTCTCGTCGGGCGCGTCCGAGAGCACCTGGTCAGGTGGTGGAAGCGCCACGCTGCGCACCCGGTACGCCTGCGCCGTCGTCCGGCGCCCTGTTCGCCCGGCTGTTCGCCTGAGTGAATTCTGAGCCGCATCGATCCTTCGGCGCATACCGGAGCTAGTGCCCCCGATCGCCTGCGGTGCACCGGCGAGGGGCGTTTCCGTCCCGACTCCGACGCGGACCCGACCACGGATGCACGGCCCTGACCCGGACCCGACCTAGGGGCCGAGTACGTCGCGTGCGGCGGTGAACAGACGGGCGCAGCGCTCGGTCATGGCGTCCGCGGACTCGTCGGGGTGGTTGATCCACCAGCGGATCAGGGCGGTGGCCATACCCCGCCAGGCATGGCTGAGAGCGTCGGCGTCCAGGGAGTCGAAGGACTCGGCCGACAGGAGCACGTCGGCGGTGCCGACGGCCGCGCAGTCGTCGATGGCGGCACGGTAGTGCCGCGCACGGCGGGCCGCCTCGCTCTCCGCGGGGAGCGAGGTGTCGTAGAGGACGAACCAGGCCTCTCGCCGTCCTTCGAGGGCAGTGAAGACGCCGTGCATGACCCGGAGAGGTGTGGACCGTGCGATCGGCGCGGCCGAGCCGGCCGCAGGCTCCGGCGCATCGGCGCGCCGGTCACTGGCGCGTTCCCGCTCGGCGGGCCCCTCGGCGGCCGTTTCCTGCACGGCCGTGTCCGCCGTCGGCGTGGCCCGCATCGCGGCCTGGATGGCTGACAGGATCCGGTCGCCGGCCGGGACGAGGCAGGCGAGGTACAGGTCCTGCTTGGTGCCGAAGTACTGGTGCAGCAGCGTCTTGGTCACGCCGACGCGCGCCGCGACGGCGGCGAGGGAACTGCCCTCGTAGCCGGTGCGGCCGAACTCCTGTGTCGCGGCGGCGAGGATCTGCCGCTCGCGCTCAGCTCGCGGGACGCCTTTGGTGCCTGCTCGCGCAGAGAGGGTTGTCGCAGGGGGGGTTGTCACGGACCGAATTTACCATAAGGTAATTTACCTGCCGGTAAGTTCGATGAGGGAGCCCGCCCATGTCCGGAGCCGCCGCACCGCGCGCCACCCGCAGCCGATCCTGGTGGGGATGGGGCTGGGCCGACGCCCACCCGGACGACGCCGAATGCGGCGCGCTGGGAGCCCTGGTCCCCGGCACCCTGCCGCGGCCGCTGCCCCTGCCCGAGGTGGCCGATCTGCGCATCGGCAGACCCGCCGCCGAGGTGCCGCGCAGCCTCGCCCCCCTCGTGACGTACGATCCGGAACCCCGTGCCGCCCACGCCATGGGCAAGGCCTACCGCGATGTCGCGCGCCCTGCGCGGCCGACCGGGCCGGATCCCCGACCTCGTTGCCCACCCGACCCGCGACCAGCACGTGGCCGACCTGCTCGAATGGGCCGGTGAGCGCGGTGTCGCCGTCGTCCCCTACGGCGGCGGCTCGTCGGTCGTCGGCGGGGTGGAATACCGGGGCGAGGCCCACCACGCCGTACTGTCACTGGATCTGTCGGCCATGGACCGGATCCTGGAGATCGACACCGTCGGTCGCGCCGCCCGCGTCCAGGCCGGAATCCTCGGCCCCGCGCTGGAAGGCCGGCTCCGCCCGCACGGGCTGACCCTGCGTCACTTCCCGCAGAGCTTCGAGTTCTCCACCCTGGGCGGATGGCTCGCGACCCGCGCGGGCGGACACTACGCCACGGTGCGCACCCACATCGACGACTTCACCCAGTCCCTGAACGTGGTCACCCCCGCCGGTACCAGTACGTCCTGGCGGCTTCCCGCCTCCGGCGCCGGCCCCTCGCCCGACCGCCTCTTCCTCGGCTCCGAAGGCGCCCTGGGCGTCATCACCGAGGCTTGGATGCGCTTGCAGGAACGGCCCTGTCACAAGGCCTCCGCCTCGGTGTCCTTCACCGACTTCCACGCCGCGCTGCCGGCGGTGCGCGCACTCGCCCAGTCCGACCTCGCGCCCGCCAACTGTCGTCTGCTGGACTCCGGCGAGGCCGCTCTGTCCGGTGCGGCGCGGGACGGCCGCGCCGTGCTCGTCCTCGGCTTCGAGTCCTCGACGGCGCCTGTGGAAGACCGCCTCGGCCAGGCCCTGGACCTGGCCCGCGCCCACGCCGGGCGGACGGGCCCCGACCCCGTCGGCTCGGGCGAGCCCAAGGACACGGCCGTCGGCGCGTGGCGCTCGGCCTTCCTGCGCATGCCGTACCTGCGGGACGGGCTCGCCCGCATGGGCGCCGTCGCCGAGACCTTCGAGACGGCCACCACATGGGACCGGCTGCCCGCTCTGGTCGACGCCGTCCGGAACGAGGTCGGCGCCGCGGCGCTGAAGGCGACAGGGCACCCCGCGATGGTCAACTGCCGTCTCACGCACGCCTATCCCGACGGCGCTGCCCCCTACTTCACCGTGATCGCCGGTGGCCGCCCCGGCGACGAAGTGGCGGTCTGGGACGATCTCAAGGCCGTCGCGAGCGACGTTCTGCATCGTCACCGCGCCACCATCACCCACCACCACGCGGTCGGCCGCGACCACCGCCCCCACTACGACCTGCAACGCCCGGAGCCCTTCGCCCGGGCCCTGCACGCGGTGAAGCAGAGCCTCGACCCACAGGGCATCCTCAACCCCGGTGTCCTCGTGGGCGATTGACCATCAGGTGAGCGGCGGGCCGTCGTGGCCACCCCCCTGGGCCGCGACCGAAACCCGGATGCCAGGGGCGGGGAGGTTCGGTAGTGTCGCGTTCGTGCAGGTGCGCAGGCACCGGATACTTCGCCTCTTCAGCGGGAAACGCGGGTTCGAATCCCGTCGCCGGCTTCGGTCGGTGTCGTCCAGCGGCCCAGGACACCTACGTTTCCGTTGCCGACTCTGATCTCTGCACAACTCAGCAAGCCAGGCGGGGCAGTTGTCCCGCCGGGGCCGAGGCGCCGACCGCGAACGGCCGGCACCTCGGCCCCGTCACCGTCAGCGCATTGCGCCGATGCGTTCGACGCGCTCGTCGACGCCGTTGCGGAGTTCACCGAGCGTCGTGCCGGGCGGGGCCACCTTCGGCGTCGAGGAAGGCGGCTGGGTCTCGTCCGCGCAGGTCTTGCCCGTGGCCGGGACCTTCAGGTCGACCAGGTAGGCGATGACCGCGTCCGTCGCGCAGGCGCTCCGCCCGAACGCGGTGTGCCCCTCCGCCTCAAACGTCAGCAGCGAGGCGTTGTCGAGCCGTCGCGACAGCGCCACCGCGTCCTGGTACGGGGTGTCCGGGTCGCCGGTGGTGCCGAGGACCAGGATCGGCGCCGAGCCCTTGGCCCGGTAGGAGCCGTCGTAGCGGCTGACCCGCTCGCCCGGCCACTGGACGCAGGCGGTGGCGTGCTGGTGGTCGTACGTCGGCGGGCCGTACGCCATCGCCGGGCCGAGCAGCGGCGCGGCCTTGGCGTACGCCGTGACGTTGCGCTTCAGCAGGCGCAGGTCGCGCGGGTAGTCCCGGTCGACGCACTCGACGGCCACGTTCGGACCGAGGAAGTCGAAGCTCGCCGGGGACGGCGGCCGCAGCAGGAAGGAGGTGTTGTCCCGCAGTTGGGCCTTGCGCAGCGCCTCGCCGAACGAAGGCCAGATGACCTTGCCCTCGTTGATGTTGAACATCAGCCGGTAGACCAGTGTGTAACCGTTTGCCAGACCGCCGTTCGCGGTCGGAACGGGATTGGCGTCCAGGTCGGCCTTCAGCTTCTCGAACGCCGCGCGCGGATCGCCGTCGCCGAACCCGCAGGTGGCCTGATCGGCGGCGCACCAGTCCAGGAAGCGGCCCATCGCACCGTCCAGCGCCAGGTACTGCGGCCGGTCGTAGGCGTACGGGCGGTTCGCGTAGTGGACCGGGTCGTAGGCGCCGTCGAGCGTCAGGGCCCGCACCCGCTTCGGGAACATGGCCGCGTAGACCGTCCCGATGTACGACCCGAACGACCGCCCGTAGTAGGTGAGTTGCTGCTCGCCGAGGGCCTGACGCAGCAGGTCGATGTCCCGGGCGACGTACTCGGTGCCGATGTACGGCAGCAGCTCGCCCGCGTTGTCCTCACAGGCCTGGTCGAACTCGGCGGCCTCCCGCAGCGCCGGCCCGTAGGCGTCCGGTCCGGGCACGCCCTTCGCCTCCGTGACGGCCCGGGTGTACCGCGCGTCGTCGAAGCACGTCAGCGCTGAGCTGCGCCCGACACCGCGTACGTCGTAACCGAAGACGTCGAACGAGTCGCGGAGCGCGGTCGGCAGGTCCGCGTAGTTGTTGCGCACGAAGTCCACGCCGGAGTTGCCGGGCCCGCCCGGCTGCATGAACAGCGTGCCCTTGCGCTTCGTCTGGTCCGCGGCCTTCTTCCGGACCACCGCGAGGGTGATGGTCTTGCCCCGCGGACTGCGGTAGTCGAGCGGCACGTCGGCGTTCGCGCATTCGAAGCCGCCCTGGCAGTCGGTCCAGGTGAGCGACGGCACGGGCGGGGCCTCGGGTGTCTTCGACGCGGCCGTCGCGAGAGTCGCCGTCCCCGTCCCGGCGAGCACGAGTGCCGTCAACGCGGCTCCGAGCACGGTGAGCCGCCCGAAGCGTCTCGGTATGTGGTGTGGAGTGGTCATGGTGTCCTTCCCCCTGGGTTTCGCCGACAGCCGAGTGCTCACGGGTCGAGGTGAGTCCGGCTAGCTGAACAGAGGGGAAAAAGGCGCGACAGGTGCCGCCGTGACCGGTTTTCCGCGGAAATTCCTCTCACCCGGCGGAAGTTGTCGTCTCCGAGGCGCGCGGTGTCGCCGTACGGCGGATCGCGGGATCGCGCGCACCGCGCCGACGCCCGGCGACCCGCCCGGTCGGGCGGCCGCCTCGGGCCTCCTCGCCCCACGCGGGGCAGGGGTGTGGCCCCGGCCCGGGACGGGGTCGGGGCCACGTGAGTGAGGGGTTCAGCAGGTGATGGCGCCCCTGCGTAGGGCGTGGCCGCCGTCGTTGGTGTCGTCGGACCAGTAGACGGGCTTGGAGCCGGAGACGCACTCGTCGGCGCCGGCCAGGGCGAAGCCCTCGTTGTTGTAGTCGGGCATGCCGCTGGGCCGGTCGTAGACGGCGGCGGTGGTGAACGTGCCGGAGGCGTCGACCGTCAGGGTGCGGTGCCGGCCGTCGCAGGTGTCGTCGCAGACGGCCCACAGGCGAGCGGCCTGCGGCTCCCACTGGAGTTCCATCACCCCGGACAGGCCGCTGCCGAGAGAGGCGACGCGGGTGAAGGCGCCGGAGTCGGCGAGGACGTAGCCGTAGATCATGCCGGTGCCCTCGACGCCGACGAAGAACACGCCGCCACCGTGCGTGCCGTAACGGGCCGGGTCGTAGGCCGTGCCCGTGGTGGCGTCCTTGAAGCCGGCGCCGGTCAGATAGGTGTCGGGGATCCAGGTGATCCCTTCGAGGCCGAGGTTGGAGCCGGTCGAGGGCAGGTCGGCGGTGAGGTTCCATTCCCTGCCGGAGGTCAGCGTGGAGCCACTGGCGGCGACGTCGTACTTCAGCACCGACAGGCGGCTGGTGCCGGAGGCATCGCCGTCGCGCTCGCTCGCGACGTACACCCCGTTGGCGGAACCGGAGCCGGTGAGGGTGACGCCCTCGCTGTCGGGACTTCCCGAACCGCCCGGGAAGCGCAGGGACTTGCCGGAGGACCAGCCACCGGTCGGGTCCGGGGTCCAGCCGCCCGATCCGTCACGGACCAGGCGCCACAGCTTGCCGCTGTTCTGCGCTCCCCACAGCACGTTGCCCTCCTGGTAGAGGCCGCTGAGGTCCTCTCCGAACACGTTGGAGGCGTCCGCGGTCGCCACGGTGCCGCTGCCGGGCCATGCCACCGGGGTCGTGCTCCCGCCGCCGGTGCCGCAGGCATTGGGCGCTCCGAGGGTCAGGGCCGCCTTCCCGAACGCGCCGGTGCCGTCGGGGCAGCGCGACCAGGAAGGGTCGGAGTGCTCGCTCCAGGAGAAGCTGTCGACCAGGGTCGTGCCGTTCGCGAGGTACAGGCGGGCCTTGTCGCCGGAGCCCAGACCGAACTTGTCGTGGACGTCGAACGCCCGGTACGCCCCCGGTGCCAGCGACGTTCCGGAGGCGATCTTGTACTTGGAGCTGTTGTCGTCGTCCTTGAGGATCCAGCCCGAGACGTCGATCGTGGTGGTGCCCTTGTTGTACAGCTCGATCGAGTCGTTGACGTCGCCGGTGGTCACGACCTCGTTGATGCGGATGTCGTCGGCGGCGGCGGCGTGGGCCGCCGGGACGCCGGTCAGGGCGCCGACGGTCAGCAGCGCTCCGGCGACGACGAGGTGGGTGAGACCACGGCGCCGGCGGCGGGCGATCGGTGCAGTCACGAAGTTCCATCCCGAGGTTGTCATGGGCAAGGCGGCATGACGGTCCCGGTGCAGGCCGAACAGCACCGCTCCGTGGGGTCGGACGGCCGGTGAACGACGGGCGAAGGTTGAGCTCAGCCGCAGGAGCCGGTGACGAAGTCCGCCTGGTCGCTGCCGTTGCTCGCCACCACGAGGTCCTGCGTGCCGTCGGACGTCACGTCAGCGGGCGTCGCCCGGTAGGCCCCGTCCGCCGCCGACCGCCATGGCCACGGGAACCCAGGCCGCGCTGCTGTGCCTCACGTGTCACAGGACCGTGGATCCGCCCGGCGCCCACTCCGCTGACCGCTGTGCCGGGAGCGCACCCTCTCGTCGATCCAGACGGGCGCGAACGGCGGGGTACAGCCCGGGGGAGTCGGGGAGTCCTTGAGCACCCCGAGGCGCTCACCGATGTCGATGGCACGGCTGCGGAGCTCGGCGTGCTCGATCCCGATCTGCGCCAGGCAGTGGTTCATCGCCCACTCCAGACGATCCGGGGCGTCCTTCATCTCCGCCTCGACGACGTCGAGCAGCCCTCCGAGGTCGAGGCCCTCCGGCTTCTTCGCCACGCGTTCGGTGGTCGAGACTCAGCCTAGGCCGACGATCCACGACCCGCGACCCACGAGGGAAGCCGGTCCCGGTCGTGCCCGCCGGGGTCGTGCCCGCCGGTCGGGAGCCGTCGGGACGCACGACGGCCGTGGCTGTCCGGGCCCGGCGCCGGACAGCCGTACGGATCCCGCGGCCCGCCCTCAGGCGCTCACGACGCGCCACCGGTTGTCGGCGGTGCCGTCGTCGGACGTCTGGACCGCGAAGGCCCCGACGGCGGTGGAGTTGCCCGCGATGGCGAGCAGCTTGCCGCTGTGCACATTGCGGATCTTGTAGGTGCCGTCGCCCTGGTCGAGCAACGTCCACTGGTGGTCCGCGGTGCCGTTGTCCGTCCACTGGAGCACGCTCGCGTTGTCCGCGGTGGACATGTTCAGCACACCGAGGACCTTGCCGCTGTTGACGTTCCGCAGACGGACCGCCGTCCCGTCGTCGATCATCTCCCAGTCGTGGTCGGCGGTGCCGCTGTCGGTCCACTGAAGGGCGAGACCGCCGTCGGCGGTGGACATGTCCTTGACGCCCAGCACCAGGTTGCTGCCCACGTTGACGAGGTGTACCGGGGCGATGCCGCCGGTGTTCCAGTAGACGGTGTAGTTGAAGCCGTGCGCGTCGTGGAACGGGCCCAGGCCGACGGCGGAGCCGTTCGCGGTCGCGGTGAAGGCGAGCGCAGTGCTGCTGGTGCGCGTGATGGTGGCGGTGTCGAGCAGCGGGAGCGTGCTGAGCGCGCTGTCTCCGTAGTGGCCGGCCAGGACGACCGGTCCGTAGGTGACCGCGGCGGTGTTCGCGTTGGCGGGGGCGGGCCGCAGCACGACCCGCATGGGCAGGCGGACGGTGACGGTGTCGCCGGACGCCCAGGTGCGGGTCAGGGTGGCATAAGAGCCGGGGGTGGTCGCGATGTTCTGCGCCACTCCGTTGACGCTGATCGTGGCGCCGGTGGTCCAGCCGGGAATGCGGATGCGCATCGCCCACGATCCGGCGGCGCTGCCGGTGACGGTCAACGTGGTCGTGTCGCTGGTCGGGTACGAGGTGGTCTGGGTGACGGTGATTCCGCGCTGGGACCAGGTGAGCACGGACGGCACGAACAGGTTCACGGTGAGCGTGGTGTCGTTGCGGAAGTAGATGGAGTCCATCAGCCGGGTGTGCATCTCCAGGCCGGTGCCCTGGCAGCACCAGAAGGTGCCGTAGTCGGTGCTCCAGGTGCCTCCGCCCCAGGCCGGGCCCACACCGCGCCGCCCGCCCGGGTTGAGCGGGGTGAAATAGGTGACGTGGCCGTGGGCGTCCGCCGGGTTCTGCTGGCCGATCATGTGGTTCAGCCACGCCTGCTCGTAGAAGTCGAACAGCGCGGCCCGGTCCGGGGTCAGCGCGTACAGGTCGCGGGTGAGCTTGAGCATGTTGTACGTGTTGCAGCTCTCGCAGGTGTCCTGTTTCAGGTAGGCGGCGATCGCTTTCGGCGCGCGGAAGTGCTCCGCCTGGCTGTTGCCGCCGATGGCGTAGGTGTGGGTGCCGACGGCGATGTTCCACGCGTTGGTGGCGATGTCCCGGTACCGGGTGGTGCCGGTGGCCTTGTACTCGCGCAGGGCGCCGATCCACTTGGGGACCTGGGTGTTGGCGTGCAGCCCGCCCAACTGGTCCAGGTTGGCGGCCAGCGGGTCGAACACGGCGGCGTGGTCGAAGCGCTGGGCGGCGGTGAGCCACCGCGTGTCGCCCGTCTGCTGGTAGAGGTCGCACAGCACGTCGTTCATGCCGCCGAACTCCACGCCCAGCATCGCCTGCATCTGCTGGCCGGTGAGCCGGCCGGTGCGGGTGTCGACCCAGCCCGCCAGAGCCAGCAGGACGTCCCGGGCCTGCGTGCTGCCGATCAGGCGCCACACGTCCAGCAGCCCGGCGAGCGTCTTGTGGATCGTGTAGTAGGGCACGTTGCCGTTGCTCAGTGTGCCCTGTTCGAGGGCGGTGAAGTCGGACTCGGGATAGCCGGAGAGGTAGCCGCCGGCGAATCCGGCGGCGCTGTCGTTGGCCTGACACTTGGCCAGCTCCGCCACCATGTAGACCGCCTTGGCACGGGCGACGGTGTCCCCGGTGACGGCGTACAGCTGCGCCCAGGCGGTGAGGAAGTGTCCCTGGACGTGGCTGCGGAAGGGGAAGTCGGGCGCGTCCCAGCCGCCGTCGGCGGCGGCGCCGGCCGTGGAGAGCTTGTGGTTGGCGCGGAAGGTGTACAGCAGCCGGTCCACGTCCACGAACCGCAGATAGGCGGCGGTGCGGTTCTGGTTGTCCAGCCACCGGCTCGCGGTCAGCCGCACCTGGCCGAAGTCGAAGGAGTACGCGGAGACCCCGATGTCGGCGCGGGCGGGAGGGACGGCCGCACGGGCGGGAGAGACGCCGACGAGGGGTCCGGCCGCGGAGGCGGCGAGCGTGGCTCCGGCCGCTTGCAGGAGGTGCCGTCTGCTCAGTGAGGAGGACATCGTTCACCTGTTCCTTGATCGAGGGAGCGTCCGGCTCCCGATCGGCGCCCGGGTCGGGGCGTCCGCACGGGAAGCGGCCGCCGGCGGGTTTCGAAGCGTTCCCTGATGGACGGGGCCGTGCTGGCGTGCGCGTTCTCGGGGCGTTGGTGCTCGAACCCGGGCCCGCGGGCGGCCACCTGGTCGCCCGGACAGGTGCCGGCCGGTCGCGCCCGACTTCGAGGCACGCGCGGCGCAGACACGGATTCCGGTTCTGGTGCGGGCGGCTCGACCGCATCAGTGCTGCCGTGTTCGTGGTATCGAACGATGGTCGACTCTTCGGCCAGCACGGATGATAGACGCCCGACCGAGTCGGTCAACACCCTTCGTGCGGCGATTTCGGCGGATCGCCGTCACGGCGGCAAACGTGTCGCCCGCGTGCGGGGTCGGGCGCGGTCGAGAAGGAGACGCGGGAGCGGAGGCCTCGCCTGCCGGACAGTCAATTTCGGAGGCTCGGACGGAATCCCCTTGCGCAATGGTCAAGAAACGTTGACCATTGGAGTCATGCCTACCGATGATCTTCCCGAGACGTTCCACGTCACCACGGACGAGCAGCTGCGCGCCGTCTCCAGTCTCACGCGGCACCGGATCATGGCCGTGCTCCGCTTCGAGCCCGCGACGATCACGCAGATCGCCGAGCGGGTGGGCCTCGCGAAGGGGAGTTCCAGCTATCACGTGCGGCTGCTGGAGCGGGCCGGCCTGGTGAAGGTGGTACGCACGCGGAAGGTGCGGGGGGTCACCGAGCGGTACTACGCCATGGCCGCGCGGGCGATCGTGCTGCCGGATCCGGGCGAGGGAGGGCCGGATGTGCTGATGCGGCATGCGGTGGCGGACCTGGAGGCGG
Source organism: Streptomyces sp. NPDC102259 (assembly GCF_044766465.1). NCBI lineage: Bacteria > Bacillati > Actinomycetota > Actinomycetes > Kitasatosporales > Streptomycetaceae > Streptomyces > Streptomyces sp. NPDC102259. The sequence continues at coordinate 107,659 of NZ_JBIWMA010000028.1, forward strand.
CGCCGGCGGACGGCGAGCGGCACGTGCGGATGGCGCATCTGCGGCTCACCGAGGAGCAGTTCGCACAGCTGGGGGCGCGGCTGGAGGCACTCGCGGACGAATACCGGGAGCTGTCCGATCCGGCGCTGCCGGACGCGTCGCTCGTCTTCGCACTGTTCCACCCGGCGCCGCGCCGGCAGGCCGAAGGAGACGCCAAGTGACCGCAGACGTTCGGAAGTTGCCGACCGGGTTCGGGCGGCTGTGGACCGCGCAGACGGTGTCCTCGCTCGGTGACGGGGTGTCGCATGCCGCGCTGCCGCTGCTCGCGTTGACGTTGACGCGCGATCCGATGGCGCTCGCCGTCGTCACGGCCGCGGGGACGCTGCCGTGGCTGCTCTTCGGAGTGCTCGGCGGTGCGCTGGTGGACCGCTGGGACCGTCGGCGCACGATGTGGGTCACGGACGCGGCGCGTGCGGCGCTGCTCGCGATACCGGCGGCAGCGGCCGCGCTCAACGTGCTGAGCATCGCACTGCTCGCGGCCGTCGCCTTCCTGCTCGGCCTCGGCGGACTCTTCTTCGACACGGCCGCCACGGCCTATCTGCCGGACCTGCTCGGCCGCGACCCCGCGCTGCTGGAGCGCGCCAACTCCCGCCTGCGCGGCACCCAGACCGCCATGTCCGGCTTCGCGGGACCGCCTGCGGGCAGTGCCCTGCTCGCGCTCGGGCGGGCGTTTCCGCTGCTCGCCGACGCGGTGTCGTTCGCGCTCTCCGCACTGCTCGTACGGTCGCTGCCCACCGCTCCCCGGCCCGTACCGCAGGCCCGCGAGTCGCTGCTGCGGCAGGCGCGGGCCGGCGCCTCGTACGTCTTCCGGGACCGGCTGCTGCTCGGGCTCGCGCTCCGCCCGGCGGTCGGGAACATCGCCTTCCTCGCCGTGGAGACCGTCCTCGCCCTCTTCGCGCACGACCGCCTCGGCATCGACACCTACGGCTTCGGCCTGCTCCTCACGGCGGAAGCCACCGGTGGCCTGCTCGGCGCGGGCATCGCTTCCTCCCTCGGCCGACGACTCGGCACCGGCACCGCACTGACCTGCACGGCCGCCATCGAAGGACTCGCCATCCTGGGCCTGGCCGCCGCTCCGAACCCGTACGTCGCCGGCCTCGCGCTCGCCGTCTGCGGAGCGGGCATGGGCGCCACGATGGTGCTCGGCCCCTCCCTCCGACAGACGATCGTCCCCGCCCACCTGATGGGCCGGGTCGCCTCCACCTCCCGCATGCTCGCCATGTGCGCCGCCCCGTTCGGCGCGTTCCTCGGCGGCTGGCTGGCCACCACCTACGACGTACGCACCCCGCTCTACGCCGCCGCCGGCCTCCTCCTCACGATGACCGCCGTCACGGCGACCATGACCAGCAACCGCCGGGTCGAAGCGGCGCTGCGTGCCGCCGCCCCGGCCCACGGTCCGGACCACCCGGCATCCCAGGATCCCGCCCGGAAGAGTGCACCCCACCTGTCGTGACGCCTACCGCGAAGCCATCACGACAAGTCGGGTCCCAGGCCCCCGCAGAGCACGACGAGTGGCCAGGTCAGTCGGGTGTGCCGGCCGTCGATCCTCGTCGTCCTCGGCATCCGGGTCCCGGAAGCTGCACGTACGACGCGTCCTCGATGCCGACCCTCACGGCAGGCTGAGCTCCTCGCGGGCTCCCGCCACCCAGCGCAGCACACCGTGGGAATCGGTGCTCTCGGCCAACTCCGTCGCCTCATCGAGCAGCGCCGCCGCGTCATCCCGCCGATCCTGCTGGGCGGCGAGATAGGCCAGCCCGATCAGGTTCGCCGCAACCCCCGGCAGGAACCCCAGCTCCCGGCGCAGGCGGGTGGACTCCTCGAAGCGCGCACGAGCCTCGTCCAAGCTGCCGAGCATGTGGTCGGCGAAAGCGAGGTGCCGCAACGCGTACGACGTCGTCAGCCGGTCGCCGACCCGGGTGGCGAGGTCGAGGGCGCGTTCGAAGGAAGGCACGGCGATGTCGGCGTCGTCGCGGACCACTTGGTGGAAAGCGCCGACCCAGAACACCGCCTCGCCCTCGCCGCGCACGTCACCGAGCCGCCCGTACAACTCCGCCGCACGCTCGAAGAGCTCGAGCTCCCGCGCATTCTCGACCCGCTCCTCCAGGAAGCGGGCGTGGATCACCTGGCCGCGAGCGAGTGCGAGGTCCGCCTCCACCTCGTCGAGGCTCCGGTCGGCGGACGGCAGCGCACCGCTGTCGCCGCCGAACACGGCACGCTCGTATAGGAGTTGGGCTTGCCCGATGCGCTCGTCAGCAGTCATGCCGTGATCGTAGGCGTTGTTCGAAGCGGGGGCCGTTGTTGTGCGCTGTGCGTCGGCGCTGTGCCGGTGCGGCAGGAACGCATCGATGGGCTCGGCGGGCAGCTCGAAGGCAGGGACGGAGGTGATTTCCGGCGGCCATGGGTGATCGCTCGTCGGGCCGCCAGGGAGTGGGGTGCCGCCGAGCCGATCCGTGCTTCTTGATCGTTTTCTGGGCTGCGCCTACGCTTTCATGCCCATGGGGATGGGGATGGGGATGAGGGTGGGGATGGGGATGAGGGAGCCGGACCGTGGGCGCGGGCCGTGGCACGCCCGGCTGGTCAGGCATCGGGTGACCGCGACTCTGCTGACCGGGACGGCGGGGCTTGCCGTTCTGGGCGCGGTGCTGGTGCTCCTGCCGGGTGTGGTGGTCGACCACGATCTCGCCGGGGCGAGCGTCGCCGCGCAGGACCGGCTGAAAGCGGTGAACGACGTCCGAACGACACTTCTCCAGGCCGTCGGCGGCCTGGTCCTGCTGTTCGGCGCCTACGCCACCTGGCGGCAACTGCGCGTCAGTCAGGACGGCTTGCGCGCCACCCAGGAGGGCTATGTCACCGACCGGTTCAGCACGGCCGTCGATCAACTCGGCAGCGACAAGCTGGAAACGCGCATCGGCGGACTCCACGCGCTGTGGCGGATCGCGGAGCACTCCGCCCGCGACCGCGAGGCCGTCATCTCCATCCAGGCCGCCTACCTGCGTACCCATCTGCCCTGGCCGCCCGCCGGACGGGAAGCCCCAGCGGCGGACGTGCCCATCAACGACGTCGTGCCGCTGGAGGTCCGGGCCGCCGACGCCCAGGTGGCGTTGACCGGGCTCGGCGTGCTCTTGCTGCAACCCCGGGAGCAGTCCTGGGTCAACCTCGGCGTCACGGACTTGCGCCGGGCCGACTGCGACGGGCTGTGGCTGCACGAGGTCAACCTCGACCGATCCTGCATGGAGGCGGCGGGTCTGTACCACGCCAACCTGACCCAGGCGTCCCTCGTCGCGGTCAACCTGCGGCACGCCGACCTCAAGGCGGCGATCCTGCGCCGGGCCCGCTGCGTACTGGCCGACCTGCGGGGCGCACGACTCGTCGAAACGGACCTGCGTGACGCGGACTTCACCGAGGCCGACCTGCGCGAGGCGAACGTGCGCAAGGCCGATGCGGGGGGCGCTGTCTTCCGCCGCGCCGATCTGCGCCTGGCCGACCTGCGCGGCTCCGACCTGAGCACGGCCGACCTGCACCAGGCACGTCTGAACGGCGCGCTGGCCAGCGAGCACACGCGCTGGCCGGCTGGTTTCGACCACTCGGCCGCGGGCGTCGTCGTCACCGAGGATCCCGGCCCCGAACCTCCGCCGCTGCTCCAGCCCTCAGGGATAACGACGCAGCACCCGCGACTGCGGTCCATGCCGTGACTCCGACGCACGGACGCGGGTGTGTCCGGTGTCCGGTGTCCGGTGTCCGGTGAGGTTTCTATGGCCTGGTGTCAGGTGGTGTAGAGGTCGTAGGTGGGGGTGTGGTGGGGGTCGGCGATGATGTCGAGGCGGGGGTCGACGGTGAGGATGGCCTGGTGCATGCGTTGGAGT
>NZ_JBIWMA010000029.1:0-106156 GCF_044766465.1 Streptomyces sp. NPDC102259
CTGCGCGGACTGCTCCTCGGCACCGAGATCGGCCACAACGGATGGCTCGCGGCCGCCTGGTGCCTGGGCCTCGCCGTGCTCGGCTACTTCTGGTCGGCCTCGAAGTTCAACAGCGACCCGAAGTAACCGCTGTGACAGCGCGGGCCGCCTCCCGCACCTTGTTCCGCCCGAGGGCGGCGTACTCCGACACCGCGTCGGCGCACGCCGCCCCGTTCGCGTCAGCGGCCGCCCGCCGATGCCGGACGTCTCCGGGCCGATCAGTCCAGCAGGGCGGCCGTGAACAGCTCCGCGCCCCCGGGGCGGGGGTGGCCCGGGGGCGCGGAAGGCGGGGGACCGCGGCGTTCAGGCGCCGGGGCGTTCAGACGCGCAGCAGCAGCTCCAGTTCGGCCGGTCCCATGTCGGGGTCTCCGGGTGCGCTCGGCGCGTCGTCCAGCTCGAAGGCCCACCGGTGCGAAGGGGCGCAGCCGAACGTCCGCTCGGAGATGACCGGGAGGAAGAGGTCGGCGCTGTCCGCGCAGTCCCAGATCAGCGCCAGCCCCTCCCAGCCCGCCACGGGCTCGTCGATCCACCGGCCGTCCCGCAAACCGGGGTACGCGGCGGCGAGTGAGGCCGCGGCCTCCGGACCGAAGCCGGCCTCTCCGGACCGGTCCGTGCGGGCGGTGCCGGATGCGGTACCGCGTGTCCCGTCCCACCAGGCGATGACGACGTGCATGGGGCCTCCCTGTGCAGAGTGTCTGTCGTGCGCGATGTCGCGGTGTCCCCGTTGACACCCGTGCGTGGCTTCGGTTCTGGCCGGGTGGGCCGGTCACCGGGTCAGAGCTGGGAACCGCCGGTGGCGTCGACGACCTGGCCGGTCACCCAGCGCCCGTCGTCGGAGGCGAGGAAGGCGACCACGTCGGCGACGTCCTCGGGGCGTCCCACGCGGCCGAGGGCGGAGAGTTCCGCGGCCGACTGCTCGGCGGCGTCGTTGTCCCGCAGCCAGGAGGCGTTCATGTCGGTGTCGATGATGCCGGGGGCCACCGAGTTGACCGTGATGCCGCGACCGCCGAGCGACTTGGCGAGCGTCAGGGTGAAGGCGTCGATGGCCCCCTTGGTCATGGCGTAGGCGATGATGTCGGTGAGCGCGATCCGGGTCGCTCCGGAGGAGACGTTGATGATCCGGCCGCCGTTCCGCAGACGCTTGAGCCCCTGCTGCGCGAGGAAGAACGGCGCGCGCATGTTGACCGCGACGGCCTCGTCGAACGCCTCGACGGTGGTCTCCTCGATCTCGCCGCGCGGTGTGATGCCCGCGTTGTTGACCAGGATGTCGAGCTCGGCCCCGTCGGAGTGCTCCAGGGCCTGGCGGTCGTAGGCCGCCCAGAGGGTCTCCACGTCCCCGGCGACGCCCAGTTCGGCGTGGACCGCGAACGCGGCACCGCCCTCGGCGCGGATCGCGGCGACCACCTCGTCGGCGGCCGCCTGATTACGGCCGTAGTGGACGGCGACGAGTGCCCCGTCCCGCCCGAGCCGCTCGGCGATCGCGCGCCCGATCCCCCGGCTGCCGCCCGTGACCAACGCCTTCTTACCCGTCAGCGTTCCCATGACCGTCTCTCTGCCTTCTCTCCGCTTCGGAATTCTGTAGCGATGACTACGTTTTAACTGTAGCACGAATTCCATAGCGATCGTTGTAAAATTCCTGCATGACGACGACGAAGCGCGGGCGACCGCGGAGTTTCGACCGGGACGCGGCACTCGTCCAGGCCACGCTGCTCTTCTGGCAGCACGGCTACGAGGGCACGTCCGTCTCCGACCTGACCGCCGCCATGGGGATCTCGCCGCCGAGCCTGTACGCGGCGTTCGGGGACAAGCGCACGCTCTTCGTCGAGGTCGTCGACCGCTACGGCGACACGTTCGGCGCGTTCATGAACAAGGCGCTCGACGACGCGAGCGACACGCGCACGGGCTTCGCCGGCATGCTCGACGCGGCGGCGGTGTCCTACACGGACCCGGACCACCCCGCCGGGTGTCTGGTGATCACCGCGGCGACCAACTACTCCCCGCAGACGGCCGACATCAAGGACGATCTGCGCGAGCGCCGGATGGCGAACGTGCGGTCCTTCGAAGGGCGACTGAACGCGGCCAGGGCCGGCGGGTCGCTCCCCGAGGGAACGGACACGCGGGCCCTGGCCGTGTACTTCGCCGCGGTCGTCCAGGGCATGTCCCAGCAGGCCCGGGACGGCGCCAGCACCGCGGAGCTTCAACGGGTGGCCGAGTTGGCCATGGCCGTCTGGCCGGAGCCGGCCTCCTGAGACGCCGGCGGCGGACCCCGTCGCCCGCATGGTCCGCTAGGGCGGTTCGTGATGACGCGGATGGCCGGGCGTGTCGTCCTCGGCCCGGCACAAGCGGGCCACCACATGCGCGTACCGCTCGTCGAACCGCAGCGTCCTGAAGGAGAAGTCGAGTTCGCGGTCGAGTGTCCGGCCGGCCCGGGTCCACACGTGCCGACCCGCCTCGGTGGCCGCCATCCGGCTGATCCTCCGGTCGCAGGGCCAGGCCACCCTGGTCGCCCAACCCGAGCTCTCCAGTTGCGTCAGTATCCGGCTCGCCGCCGAGGCGCTGACGCTCAGCCGCCGGGCGACGTCACCGACCGGCACCGATCCGGGGTGTTCGCCGACCAGCACCCCGAGCGCCATCAGGGGTGCCAGCCCCACACCATGACGGTGTGTCAGAGTGCGGTCCAGCTGTCCTTCCAGCCACGAGAACATCGTCGCGACCCGTTCCCACAGCCGGGCGACGTCCTCCGTGGCGGTCTCACGGCCGTCGCTGTCGTGCGGCTCAGTCACAGCTTCGTCTTCCTCGGTCTTCCGTCCCGTGTCCTCGCCCCTCCCGGCGGGGGCGGCCGGCATCGCGGTCAGGGCAGCAGCAGGAGCTTGCCCCGGACGCCGCCGGCCTCCAGGAGACGGTGTGCTTCGCCCGCCTCCTCGAAGCCCAGTTCCTTCGCGGAGCGCACCTCCAGTTCGCCCCGGTCCACGAGGGCGGCGAGCGCGGCGAGACCCTCGCCGTCCTGCTCCACGTACGAGACGGCCACGTGCACACCCCGCTCCGCCTGCGGCACCCGGGTGGGCACCACGGAGACCGCGCGTCCGCCGTCCCGTACCGCGGCGACGGTCCCCGGCAGGCCCGCCGTCTCCAGCAGACCGTCGACGGCGCCGGACGGAAGCACCGACGCGTCCGCTCCCACCACCACGCGAGCCGCGCCCAGCGCACGGGCCCGCTCGATGTCCTCGGCCGACCGGACCTGGGCCACCACGGTCAGTCCGCGCAGCCGGGCGAGCTGCACCGTGAGCCCGCCGACCGAGCCGACGGCACCGGTGACCAGCAGTGTGGCGCCTTCGGGAAGAGCGAGGGCGTCGAGTGCCTGCCAGGCGGTGAGCCCGGCCAGCGGCAGTCCCGCGGCGGCGGTCAGCGGGACGGATACGGGTGCCGGGGCCACGATGCCGGCGGGCAGCGCGACGGTCTCGGCGTAGGTCCCACGGCCGGTGGCCATCTGGGCGGACATCGCCACGACCCGGTCGCCGACGCTGAAGCCGGTGACCTGGTCGCCCACCTGGGTGACCGTGCCCGCCACGTCCCAGCCGAGGACCATCGGCGGGTGGAACGCGCCGTGCGCGCTGTGCAGACCGGCGCGGGTCTGGAGGTCGACGGGATTGACCGCGGCCGCGGCGGTACGGACGAGAACGCCGTCCGGGTCCGGGGCGGCCGGTTCCGGGAGGTCGGAGACCACCAACTGCTCGGGACCGCCGTACGTCGTGAGGACTACCGCACGCATGATGCTCGCTTTCGAGGTTCGGGGCCGCTACGGCCAAATCTCGCCGACCGGACCGGAGCGGCCCCGACCGGATTGCCACCGGATCGGGGCCGCGAGGGACCGAAGGAGAGGGGACCGAGAGGGAGGGGGTCAGGGGGAGGGGGCAGGGGAGGGGAGCCGGTCAGGAGCTGAGCAGCTCGGGGACGCGGGGTGGCAGCCGGTCGGTGACGGCGGCGGCCAGGGTCCGTACGGTGATCAGTCGCACCGCGTCGGGCCCGGCCGTGAGGTGTGCCGCGCAGCTGTGCGGCAGCAGGGCCAACTGCCCCGCTCTGACGCTGTGTTCACCGGACGCGGTGCTCAGGGTGAGCTCGCCCTCGAGCACCAGCACGGCCTCCTCCACCCCGTGCCGCGGGGTCGCCGCGAGAACGGCGGCGGGCGCGAGCCGCCAGTGCTCCACCGACTCGCACTCACTGTGCAACATCCCCCGGCGTACCAGACACGTCCAGTCGGATCCCGAGGCGGGGCCCATGGCCGTGCGCACCGCGTCCCCCGTGGTGGTGATGATCACGACGCCTCCGCGGAGAGCCGGGGCAGGGCCAGCGTGACGACCAGCAGCCGCAGCGGAGTGCGCGCCTCGAAGCGGGTGAGCGTGTCCGCGCCCAGGGTGACGCAGGTGTCCGCCGAGAGGTCCGCCGCGGTGCCGTCGGCCGCCGTGGCCCGGCCCTCGCCGCCGTGCACGAACACCGCGAGCTCCGCGTCGGCCCTGCCCAGGGCGATGCGCTGGCCGGAGTCGAGGTCGACGGCCTCGACCTGGCGCAGGGGGCCGGTGAAGACGCCGTCGGTGGAGACGGTGCGCTCCTTGAAGAGGTCATGGATCACTGCGTCGCCCATGGCGGGTACTCCCAGTGTGAGATCGGCTCCGGACAGGACCGCGTCGGTGCCGGGCGAGAGGGTCTCGATGACCCACCAGTCGAGGTCGGCGTCCCCCGTGTTGCGCAGCCCGTGCACGTTTCCGGGGGCGGTCAGGGCCAGGGAACCGGGTCCGACGCGGTGGGGGACGCCGTTGAACAGGAACTCCCCGTGTCCGTGCAGGATCAGGTAGATCTCCTCGGTACGGGTGTGGCGGTGTTCACCGCTCAGTCCGCCCGCGGGGATGGAGGCCCACTCGACCGCCTCGGTGGGGGAGTCGAGCTGACGGCGACCCGCGAAGCACTTCCAGTGCGTGCGCCCGGCGGCGCCGTGGACACCGTGCACCGTCGCGGCCCCCGCCACGGTGCCGATCGAACGGAAGGCGTGCGGGCGGGAGTCGTGCGGCCGGGAGTCGGGCGGCCCCGCCGACCGGACGTCAGCCTCCCCGTGCCGGGTGCTGGGTGCGGTCGTCACCGGGACACTCCCGCCACCAGCCCCGCGAGGGCCTCGGCTGCCGCCCCGAGTTCGGCCTCGGTGACGTCGTTGACGAAGACCGCGCTGCCGATGCCGACCGGCAGGGGCAGCCGCTGCTTTCCGTCACGGTGCCGGACGGTGTCCCGCAGAGCCTCGCCGAGCCGCTCCGGGGTGCACAGCGGGTGCCAGGCCGGCAGGCCGAGCCGTGCCATCACGTCGAGGATGCGGTCCCGCTGGTAGGTGCTGACGAGTCCGCGGTGCTCGGCCATGACGGTGGTCAGAGCCATGTCGATGGCCACGGCCTCGCCGTGCAGCAGGGCGGGAAGGGCGTGCATCTCGATGGTCGGACTGAAGGTGTGGCCGTAGTCGACGACCCGTTCCAGCACCTTCTCCCAGAGGTTGGGCTGGAGTTCCTCCAGCATGCCCTGGATGGCCCGCTCGACGACCTCGGTCGCGGGGTCGAGGTGCAGCCCGCGGGCCGCGAGCCGCTGGTCGACCGGGACGTCGGCCGGGGTGGGGCCGCTGGCCGTCGCGCTCTGCAGCTTGGTGCGCAGGACGTCGGCGCCGTGCTGCTCCAGGAGGTCGAACAGGCGGGCGTCCTTGATGAGGGCGATCTTGAGGATCTCGGCCAGGCCGTTGCTGATGTGCCGTTCGTCGAGCGTGGCCAGGAACGAGCGGTCGAGCAACGTGCGGTCCGCCGGGAAGTAGGTGCCGAGCCGGTTCTTGTGCCCGTTGTGGTTGACGCCGGTCTTGGCGCCGACTCCGGCGTCCACCAGGCCGATCAGGGTGGTGGGGATGCGGATGAACGGCGTGGAGCGGCGGTACAGGCTGGCGGCGAAGCCGACGATGTCCATCAGGACGCCTCCGCCGATGGCGATGACGGGCTCACGCCGCCGGTCGACGCCGAACGCGTCGAGGGCTTCGGTGACCTGGAGTACGGCGCCGACCGACTTGTGCGTCTCACCGTCGTCCAGGACCAGCACCTGGTGCTCGACGCCGTGGTGCTCGAAGTAGGCGCGGATGCGCTCACCGTAGAGGGAGTCGACCACCCGGTCGGTGACGACGAAGCGACGCCGTCCGGTGCCCGGGGCGTCCTCGAGGATGGTGGAGTTCCCGGGATCGAGCAGGTTCTCACAGGCGCGTATCTCGTACTGGACCGGGTTGCTGGTCTTGACCGACCAGTGGGTGGCCGGGCTTCCCACCGCGAAGAGACCGTCGTTGTTCCGTGTGGTCTGCGTTTCTTGCTGCATCAGGCTTCCGCCTCCGACGAAGAGTCTCGGTTCAGGTTCGTCGCGAATCTGGGCGGGGCAGTGTGTTCTGGTGTCCGCGCGGCGAAGCCCTCCGGGCCGCCTGCGCGGGATCCGGCCACCGCACCGTGGCCTGCCCCCCGTCGCCGTCACCGACCCTGACACAGAGTTCATTGCGCACGCAAGGATTACTCGGGTCCGGCCGGTTGATATCCGGCCAGGAAGGGCCTGTCGAGCGCCAACCGATCGGCATTGACCTGGGGTTCTCCGGAACGGAAAACGGATCGGGATGGCCGGAAGCAGGCGGCTGACCCTTGCTGCCGCAAGAAATCAGTCGTTCAGGACGCGTCGTCCGAGCCGCTCGGACAGCGAAATGCCCCCCGCCGACGTGCGGCAGGGGGCGTGATACGGCCGGACGGCTCAGCGGTCGAGGGTCGGGGCGTAGCGCAGTCTGGCGACGACCGAGCTGGTCCTGCTGTCCATGGACGCGACTTCCAGCGCCATGCCGACCTCGCGGCGGAAGAGATTGCCTATGTCCGCGACCATGGTCCGGCCGGCCTCCGTGACCCGCACGACCACGCCTCTGCGGTCCGTCGCGTGCGCCCCCCTCTCGACCAGCCCGCGGCCCTCCAGACGTTGGACGGCACGCGTGGCCGACGACTGGTTGAGGCCGAGGAGCTGGGCGAGTTCGTTCATCCGGATGCCCGCCGGGTCGCCGTTGCTCAGCGCGCGCAGGGAGAGGAAGTCCGTGAGGCCCAGCTCGAAGTCCTCGGAGAGCCGTCGGTCCAGTGCGGTACCGACTTCCGCGACGAGAACGGACAGTTGACTCCACAGCTCGACGCTGTCTTCCTTGCGCGTTCGCATGATGTCGCCTTCTTCAGGGTGCTCGAAGGATCTTCCCGCCGCCGAAGAGCCCTTCCGGGCGCCTCGCGGGGGAGGGGGAGGTGCGCCACGTCCCATGGCAGCCGAGCCGTACCCAGAGTACGAGGCGCCGACAGTCATGGAAACCCTCCCGTACGCAGGCTTTTTCATGTCTGCACATGGAGACGTACGGCTTCATGACTCGGTGACCATTCGGCGGATCGCCTTCGATCCACATCAGTGCAGGTCGGAGGGGGTGAATCGCATAACGTACCCCCTGTGTCCGGGGAGATGTTCCTTGCGCACGCAATGACATTCCCCTACTGTCGCCATCGGTCCGGCACCTGGTCACGAGCAGGTGCCGGAGTTCGAGCGTTCGTGTGCCGCGCGGTGCCCGGCACCGAGCGCACTCGTCCAAGGGGGAATCGTGCTCAACGTATCCACGGCGGCCTCGTCCACGCCGGTGCTCACCGGTCTGCCCACCGCGCGGGCCGTGGACCACTACGCCTTCACCGTCCCGGACCTCGACGAGGCCATCGCCTTCTTCACCGGCGTGCTGGGCGGCGAACTCTGTTACCGGGAGGGCCCGGTCGAGGACGCCGACGGCGACTGGATGACCCGGAAACTGGGAGTCCACGCACGGGCGCGGGCCCAGGTCGCCCTGGTCCGGCTCGGACCGTACAGCAACCTGGAGCTCTTCGAGTACACCGCGCCGGGCCAGATCACCTCGCCGCCCGGCCCGAACGACGTCGGCGGTCATCACCTGGCCCTGATGGTCGCGGATCTGGACACGGCGGAGGAACACCTGCGCCGGTCGGCCACCGTCCGCCTCGGCCCGGCGGACGCCTTCCCCGGGACCCGGCGGTGGTTTCTGACGCCGTGGGGCATGCTGCTCTCGCTGCGCGGTCCGGGCCGACAGGACGACCGTGGCTTCGTACCCGCCACGACGCCGTACGCCGACGCCATCGGCATCGCCAACGCCAACGCCAACGCCGTGGAGCGTTCACTGGGCCTGCTCGGCGTGGAGCACGTGAGTTACACCGTCGCCGATCTCGCCGCCGCCACCGCCTTCTTCACGGACGTCCTGGGAGCGGAACCGGTGGAGAGCCCGCAGCGCCCGGCGGACCGGTCGGACGGGCACTGGCCGCCCGGTACCGAGCACTCCCGCAGGACACTCCTGCGCACCGGTCCCACCGCCAACTGCGAACTGATCCAGAGCGGAACAGGCGCCCTGCGGTCCCGGCCCCCGCTCAACAGCGACGTCGGCGGCCACCATCTGGCCTTCTACGTCGACGACGTGGACGCGGCCGCCGCCTATCTGCGGGAGCAGGAGGGCGTGGCACTGATGGGCGAGCCGGAGACGATCACGCAGGGTCCGATCGCCGGCGACCGCTGGCTCTACTTCAGCACCCCGATCGGCATCCAGATGGAGATCATCAACATGCCGGACGGCTCCCTGCCGTACGAGGCGCACACCTCGGCGCGCCGCGCGACGCCCGGTGACCTGCGCTGGCACGACCGCCCCTGACCGAAGGCGGGTTCCCGCCCGCCCTCGGCCCGTCCGGCGCGCCCGACCGGACACCGGCACACCGACCGGCACAGGACACACCGGCACCCACGCACTTACGCACCCACGCACCTACGCACACCTCGACAACACTCGACCATCCAGGGGGAATCCGCATGGGACCGCTCGCACCGTTACCCACCCGTCCGCCCGGGCCGTCGTTCGGAGCGGCGGCCGACGTGGCACTCTGGCTCGACTGCCGGCGCACACCCCCGGAGGCGGTCGCCCGGTCTCGGGCCGAAGCCGCGCAGACGGTCCGTGACCTGCTGCTACCGGTCGTCCAGGGCGTGCCGGCCGACGGCCTGACCGCGAACGGCACGGTCGTCGCCGGTCCCGTCCACGGGCCCGCCGCACTCCGCCGTCTGATGCGCGGGCTGCTCTCGCAGGCCGCACCCGCCCCCGGCCCGGAGGACCGCCCGGTCGCCGTCGCCGTCGAGTACTCCGTCCCGGCCGTCGACGCCCTGGTCAACGCCGGCCTCGACCGGATCGGCGGCTGCGAGGCCAAGGCCATGCGGTTCCGCGCCGGAGTCGCCGGAGCCCACCTCCTGTACGACATGCTGCGGCGCGACCTGAGTTCCCCGGCCTGGGCCCGCGCCGTGGCGCGCGGCATTCCGGCGCCGTACCTGCTGTGGTCCACCACGCCCGGTGCCGGCCCCGACCGGGGCGCGGAGTACGCCGAGCAGTGTCTGTTCCCCGGGACGGCCGTGGCGCTCTCGCCCGATGCCCTGCGGACGTTCGTGCAGCGCGGTGCCGTCGCCGGACCCACCACGCCGGACCTCGTGGAGGCGCGTCGCGTCGTCGGCATCCTCGACTGGTTCGGCATCCGCCTCGACACACTCGTCGGCGCCCAAGCCCCGACGGCCCAGGCCCCGACGCCCCGCTGACACCACCGGACCGCGCCTCGCCCCGCGCACCCGCGCACCCGTGCACCCGCGCGCCCGTGCACCCGCGGCGATCGGGCGTGCCCTCCGCTCCCATGTCGTCCCACCATGCCAAGGACTCACCCATGTCTTCCTTCATGTCCTCACCCATGTCCTCGCCCGCCGGCCCGCCCGACTCTCCCTCAGCCGCCACACCGCCCCACGCGACCGGCGAGGCCCGGGCTCAGGCCGCCCCCGCGCGGCGCGCCGGTACACCCACCACCGTGCGCAGGCCCGTGCATCGGCGGACGTTCCTGTCCGGTACGGCCGTCGCAGGCGGTGCCCTCGCGGCCACCGCCGCCGGAATCGGTCCCGCCACCGCGGCCGCGACGGCCCGCGCCGACGCTCCCGAGGCCGGGCCCGCCGTCACCGTGCGTCCCTCGGACCGGCGCTACGCGGACCTTCGGCGCGGCACCAACCAGCGCTGGGTCGGCAGCCCCGACCGGATCGTCCTGGCCACCTCCACCGGTGACGTCGTACGGGCCGTGCAGCAGGCGGTCGACTCCGGCCATCGGCTGGCCGTACGCAGCGGCGGCCACTGCTACGAGGACTTCACCACCAGCGAGGAGATCGCGGTCGTCCTCGACCTGTCCCGTATGGACGACATCTCCTACGACGAACGCCGCCGGGCGTTCTCCGTGCAGCCCGGCGCCGCCCTGGGCCGGGTCTACGACCGCCTCTACAAGGGCTGGGGCGTCTACCTCCCGGCCGGCAACTGCCCCACCGTCGCGGCAGGCGGGCACATCCAGGGCGGGGGCTACGGCTCCATGAGCCGACGTGACGGGCTCGCGGTCGACCACCTGTACGGCATCGAGATCGTGGTCGTGCAGGCGGACGGCGTCGCCCGCGCCGTCATCGCGACGCGCGAGCCCGACGACCCCCACCGCGAGCTGTGGTGGGCCCACACGGGAGGCGGCGGCGGCAACTTCGGCGTGGTGACCCGCTACTGGCTGCGCTCCCACGACGCCGAGGGCGACGATCCGACCGCACAGCTGCCCACCCCGCCGCGCGAGGTGTGGCTGAGCGAGGTGGCGTGGCCGTGGGAGCAGCTGACCGAGGCCCGCTTCAGCCGGCTGATGTGGAACCACGGCGAATGGCACACCCATCACAGCGCCCCCGACTCCCCGTACACCGCGTTGTTCAGCCAGCTCAAGCCGTTCCACAAGTCGAACGGAGCGGTGGTGCTCGACTCGCTGGTCGACGCCGGTGCCCCCGGCGCCGAGCGCATGCTCCAGAACTACATATCCGAGGTCGGCGCCGGTCTCGGCGTCCAGCCCCAGGTCCGTCAGTACCGGCGGGTGCCGTGGCTGCACGCCACCCAGTGGCCCGGCTTCACCGGCCCGGATCCGACGGTCAGGTTCAAGGGCAAGTCCGTCTACGCGCGGCGCACGTACACGGACGCCCAGATCGCCGCGGCCCACCACCACCTGACCCGCGACGACTTCCACAACCCGAGCGCGCTGCTCATGATCGCGTCCTACGGGGGCGCGGTGAACCGTGTCGCCTCCGCGGACACCGCCGTGCCGCAGCGGGACTCCGTTCTCAAGTACCAGGTCGTCTCGCTGTGGAACGACGCGGCGGACGACGACGCCAACATCGCCTGGGTCCGGGAGTGCTACCGCGACATGTTCGCCGCCACGGGCGGTGTGCCGGTGCCGAACGAGACCAACGACGGATGCTTCGTCAACTACGCCGACGTCGACCTCGGTGACCCCCGGTGGAACACCTCCGGCGTGCCGTGGCACGACCTCTACTACAAGAACGGCTACCGGCGGCTGCAGAAGGCCAAGGCCGCCTGGGACCCCACCGGACTGTTCCGGCACGCCCAGTCGATCCGGCCCGCCTGACCACGTGGCCCGGCGGGCGCCACGAGGCCGCCCGCCGTCGCCCGACGCACCCGCCGGCGCCCTGCCACCCTCCCGCTCTCACACCCCGAGGTGACCCTCGTGTCCGTTGACTCCGCCGTGCCCGGGCGCTCGTCCCGGCTGCCCTCGCTCACCGGGATGCGGTTCTTCGCCGCCTTCCTGGTGTTCCTGTTCCACCTGTCGCTGCTCGACGCCTACTCCACCCCGGACCATGGCCACGGTCCCTTCGCCTCCGCCCTGAAGAACGGCGGCTGGGCGGGCGTCACCTTCTTCTTCATCCTCAGCGGGTTCGTCCTGGCCTGGTCCGCCCGGGACAACGACACCACCCGCGCCTTCTGGGGGCGCCGACTGGCCAAGGTCTACCCCAACCATGTCGTCACCTTCTTCTTCGCCCTCGCCATGTACGCCTACGCCTCGGCGAGCTGGGGACGCGGCGTGCCCAACTTCCTGCTGCTCCAGGCGTGGATACCGAAGGACGACGTGTTCTTCAGCGTCAACAACCCCAGTTGGTCGCTCTCCTGCGAGCTGCTCTTCTATCTGCTGTTCCCGCTCCTGCACCGTTCGGTGCTGCGGATCCGCGCCGAGCGGCTGTGGTGGTGGGCGGCCGGGACCGCCACGGCGATCGTGCTGTTGCCGCTGCTCGTCCGGCTGTTGCCCACGGGAGAGACCTTCGGGCCGAACCACGCCAACTCTCCGCTGTACGGTCACTCGATCACCCAGATGTGGCTCGTCTACATCTTCCCGCCGCTGCGGGTGCTGGACTTCCTGCTCGGCATCCTGATGGCCCGGATCGTGCTGACCCGCCGGTGGATCGGCCTCGGCGTACTGCCCGCACTGGCGCTCACGGTGGCCGCGTACGCGCTGAGCCTGCGGGTTCCGTTCCTCTTCTCGCTGAACGCGGTCGTCGTGATCCCGTTCGCCCTGCTCATCGCCGCCGCGGCGGCACGTGACGCGGCGGGGCGGGGAACCGCGGTGGCCGGACGTGTGTGGGTGTGGCTGGGCGAGGTGTCCTTCGCCTTCTATCTGATCCACCAGGTCCTGCTGTCCTTCACCCAGGAACGGCTCGGCTTCCGGAACACGGACTCGCTCGCGGTCGCCGTCGGCGTGGCCGCGCTCGTCGCCGCGGCGAGCCTGCTGCTGGCCTGGCTGCTGTACGTCGGCGTCGAGCGACCCGCGGTACGGGCCTGGGCGCGCCGCGCGCGGGCGGCCCAGGGCGCCCGCGCGCCCGAGGCGCCGGCGGCCGTCAGTTCCTCCCGGGACGACAGCGACCGGCCCGTCACCATCGGCACCACCTGAGACCTCACGTTCCCGTCGCACACGCCGCTGCGCGGTGCGTCCCCGTCCGGTGCGGAAACGTTCGCTCCCGTGCCGGACGGCGGTCGCGCCGCGCAGCGCGGTGACGGCCACCAAGGAGATCCCATGCCGCTTCCCGTCTTCGCGATGATGCTCTGCACCTTCTGCATCGGAACCGCCGAGAGCGTCATCGCCGGCATCCTGCCGGCCATCGGGCACGACGTCGGCGTCTCGCTCACCTCCGTCGGCATGCTGATCAGCGTGTACGCCGTCGCCGTCGTCCTCGTCGGCCCGCTGCTCACGGCGGCCACCGGCCGGTTCCGCCGAACGATGCTCATGCCGGGCATGATGGCCGTCTTCATCCTCGGCAACGTACTGGCCGCACTCGCACCGGACTTCCGCTGGCTGGTCGTCGGCCGGGTGGTGAGCGCACTGGCGCACTCCACCCTGATCGCCGCCTTCGTCGCGGCGGCACGGGACATGGCGCCCGCCGACCGGCGGTCCGCGTGGGGCGCCAAGATCACCCTCGGTATCGGTCTGTCCAGTGTCGTCGGCGTCCCCGCCGGCACCCTGATCGGCGACCTGTTCGGCTGGCGCGCGACGTTCTGGGCCCTCGCCGCGCTGAGCCTGGCAGCCACCCTCCTGCTCATGCGGCGCGCCGTGCCCGAGGCCCCGCCGGTGACGCCCGACGACCGGCGGACAGCCCCCGGCGTCGCCCGCCCCCGGTTCGTCCTCCCCGGCCCTCTGCTGCTCGTCGCCCTGGTCATCATGCTCGGCACCGGAGGGGTGTTCGCCCTCTACACCTACGCGTCGCCCTACCTCACGCAGGCCGCGGGCTTCGGCCCGCGGACCGTCACCGTGCTGCTTCTGCTCTACGGCGCGGGCGGCATCGTCGGCAACACGGTGGGCGGCCGGGCGGCCGACCGTTCCCCGTACGCGGCCGTCCTCATCACCCTGGGCGCGTCCACGGCGGGCCTGCTGCTGCTCGCTCTGCTGCCCGGCAGCCGAGGGGCCGTGGCCGTCCTCTTCTGCCTCCTCGGCGCCGCCTACTTCGGCACGATCCCGGCGCTCAACACCCAGACCGTGACGACCGCCGGCACGACGTCGCCGACGATGGCCCTGACCATCAACAACTCGGCCTTCTGCGTGGGGATCGCGCTCGGGAGCTGGCTCGGGGGCTTCCTGCTGGCCCACGGCCGCTCACTGCCTTCGGTGGCCGGAGCCGGGGCGACGCTGACCGCTGCGGCCCTGCTGCTCGCGACCGCCTGCCCCGGCCGGCGGAACGGCCCCGCGGCCACCGCCGCATCCGAGGCCCGAGCGGCGGACGCGACCGCCGCGGTCACCGGCGGCAGCCGCACGACCGGCTGAGTACCGAGGGCCGACCGAGCGCCGAACGCCTGTCCGGTCACGCCACTCCGGTCATCTCCGTTCTCCGCCGGCCCGCCCGACCGCCGTCCTGGCAAGATGACGGCATGGAACGTGTGCTTGGAATCGGTGGGTACTTCCTGCGGGCCGCCGACCCGGCGGCCCTGAGCGCCTGGTATCGCGATCGCCTGGGCCTGGACGCCGACGAGAACGGACTGTGGCGTCAGGGAGCCGGGCCGACGGTGTTCGCGACGTTCGAGTCCGAGACCGACTACTTCGGGTCCCGCGCCCAGCGGACCATGCTCAACTTCCGGGTCCGCGACCTGGACGCGATGCTCGCGCAACTGCGCGCCGGCGGAGCGGACGTGGCCGAGGCGACGCAGGACATGGAGGGCGTCGGCCGTTTCGGCTGGGTCACCGACCCCGAGGGCAACCGGGTCGAGCTCTGGCAACCCGCCTGACCGGACCCGGAGTCGTGCATCACCCCGCCAACGCGGCGGCGAGGCAGTTCTCCATGCGCCGGAAGTACGGCAGACAGCTCGCGGCCCAGGAGGAGCACCCGTTCGCGAGGGGCCGGGGCAGGTCATCGCGGACCCTCCTCGACCTTCTCGGGCTTCCACCCCCAGACGGTGAGCATGCCGGCCGACAGCGCGGCGCAGTCGTCGGAGTCCAGGTACCGGACCGCCTCGTCGACGGCACCGTCGTCGACCAGGCCGGTGGCGAGCATCGCCGCTCGGCTCCGCTCCCAAGTGTCCGCCCAGAAGCGGCTGATGGGACTGCCCGGCAGCAGCGGCGGCACATGGATCTCGGCGGCGACGGAGTCGAGCCCCGCCCCACGCAGCAGCTGCGGGTACGACGGCACCCAGGAGACGTCGGTGCCGATGGTGGACCGCAGCCCTTGCCACATCGCCCGCATCACCGCGCTGTACGGGGTGTCGGGCGCCCGGTCGCTCGTCAGGTCGATGGCGTCACTGAGCACCAGCACACCGCCGGGCGCGACGAGTTCGGCAAGTGTGGTGATCAGGCGGTCGCGCTCGGCGAGGTGCATCAGCACGAAGCGGGCGTGCACGAGCGGGAACCGGCCGGGGACGGCGTCCGGCGCGCTGATGTCGGCCTGCATCACGTCGAGCCCGGGCACGGGCCGCGCGCAGAGGAAACGTACGTCGCGGTCCACCGCGAGCACGCTCGTCACCCCGGCCTCCTCCAGCAGCCTGCGGGAGACCGTTCCCGTGCCGGCCCCCACGTCGAGGCAGCGCCACCCCGGGCCGACCCCGAGAGCCCGCAGCCGGGCCATGGTGATGTCGTCGTAGGCGAGGGCGCCGAAGTCGATGCGCTCGCCCTCGCCCGCCTGTTCGGGACGGAAGACGGCCTCGCCGTAGCGGCCGTCTCCCGCCGCGTCCCCGCGCGCGGCGGCGCTCACGCCGCGGTCGTCGTGACGCCGAGGGCGTCGCCCTCGATGAGTTCCAGCGCCCGGTGGGCAAGGGCCCGGTAGACAAGGGCCTGATGGGCAAGGGCCTGATGGGCAAGGGGCTGGAGCAGCGGGTCGTCGAACAGTTTCATGACCGGACCTCTTCACACGGTGGGGCGGTGCCGGGCGGCCTGTCCCGAGGCCGCCACCCACCCGATCCTCCACAGCCGGCCTCCCGCAGAGCCGAGGCGCGCCGCGCCTGAGCCGATCGGACCTGGGGGCGCACCGTGCTGTTGTTCAGGATCGCCGCCATGGCGCTGCGACCTGTTCACGTGGACAGCTCGTCGACGCGCCGGAACCGTGCCGGCGGCCTCGTCGAGGAGCCGCATCACGCTCCCGTGCACGGAGCGTCGGTCGGGAACGGGTGACGCGCCCGACTGTCACATCCCCACGACAGCCTTGTCACAGGGCCCCGCCGATGTCCCCCCGGCGTGGCCGTCGCCTGTCCTGGCCATGGCACGATGCCCTTTTTGGCACCACCGTCTTCGGCATCACCGTCCAGGGGGGACAACCATGCGCACCCGCGCGACCATCGCCGCCGCGACCCTGCTCCTCGCCGCGCTCACCGCCTGCTCCTCGTCCGGCGACGCCCCGGCCGCGAGCGACAGCGGGACACCCGCCGCCGAACCCACCGTCAGCGTGCCCGCCGAGCATGAAGGCGACGACCTCAAGGCCGCCGTCGCCGTCTGCACCGCCGCCTACTTCGCCGCCGACACCGACACCGCGTACGCCATGCTGTCCGCGCGCTGCGCGCAGCAGATCGCCAAGGACGCGTACACCGGCGTCGTGCGGCAGGCGAAGACGGACTACGGTCCCGACCACCCGGCGACCGGCGTGCAGGCCGACGTGTCGGGCGACCGCGGCCTCGCCACCTACAAGGTGGACGGCCTGCCCAAGTTCGATCAGACGAAGCAGCCGTGGACGCTGGAGGGCGACGCCTGGAAGTACGACGCCTGCTGACATGTCCGCGTGAGCGTCACCCTGCTCGCGTTCGCGCTGTTCGCCGCCGCCCTCGTACGAGTCCGTCCGCCGATCACCCGAGACGCGTGCCGCTGCGGGCCCCGATGTGGTCGGGCGGTTCGATGCCCGCCGGGAGCAGGGGGTCGGTTTCGGGTTCGCCCCAGGTCGAGACGAGGGGAAGGACTCCGGCCCAGATCCCGAGGGCGGCGTCGGGTCCGTCGCCGTCGTCCGGCCCGCCGGTGCGTATCTTGACCGACGCCTCCTCCAGCGAGAGGGCGAGCAGGGTCGTCGCGGCCAGTTCCTTGCGGTTCGGCCGGCGTGCGTGGTCCCACTGTGCCGGCGCGGCCTGCTCGGTCAGGCGGCGCAGCCCCTCGAGCTTCTCCTCCGGATCGGTGACCAGGCGCGGGACGCCGTAGATCATCGCGCTGCGGTAGTTCACGCCGTGTTCGAACACCGACCGTGCGAGGACGAGGCCGTCGATGTGCGTCACCGTGACGCACACCGTCGCCTCGGGCGAGGCGATCAGGCTTCGGCCGGCCACCGAGCCATGGAGATAGAGGGTGCGTCTGTCGTTCCCGTAGACCGTGGGAACGACCATCGGGTGTCCGTCGACGACCACCCCGAGGTGGCAGATGAATCCCGCGTCCAGGATCGCTTCGAGTTCGCCACGGTCCTGGCTTCCCTGCTCCCGCAGGCGACGGTGACGGGTGCGTTCGGTGTTCGGCAGCGACCGAGGGAGGGGGCTGTGGTTCACGTCGTTCCTTTCGCTACGTACGCTGCCAGAAGCTACCGATATCGTTGCCAAATGGCTACTGGTCCACCGGATCAGTTCCTGAAATCTCTGAACGCAACTAAAAGCGAAGCACCGGTGACGGTCAAGGCCCGGGTTCAGTTGGTTGCGGCGACGCCGACCCCGATGGCGATGAAGAGCCATCCGGTGGTCAAGTCCCACCGGCGCCTGAACGCGGGCCGGTTCAACAGGGCGCGCAGCCTGGCGGCGACGCCCACCAGAGCCAGCCAGTAGACGACGCCGATCAGCACGTCCAGCGTCCCGAGGAAGAAGATCTGCCCGGTCAGCGAGCCCTCGTGATCGACGAACTGAGGCAGGACGCTGAGGAAGAACAGCGCGGCCTTGGGGTTCAGCACATTGGTGAGGAAGGCGTCCATGAAGCTCCGCCCCCAGGTGCCGCGCTCACCGGCACCCGAGTCCGCTCGCTCGGTCGACGCCTCATCGCGCTCCCCGTCGCTCGCACCCTTCACCGGCTCGGTCGTGCCTCCTCGGCGGCCGACGGCGGCGCGACGGGCCGCCACCAGGGCGCGGACGCCGAGCACCACCAGGTACGCGGCGCCGGCCAGCTTGATCGCCGTGAACGCGACGGGCGAGCGGGCGGCCACCACGGACAGGCCCAGTGCGGCGGCCACCATGTGCACGCACAGCCCGGTCTGGGCCCCCAACGCCGCCGCCCGGCCCAGCGCGACGCGCACCGTGGCGGCCCGGACGATCACCAGGAAGTCCGGGCCGGGGACCAGGTAAGCCACCATCACCACACCGAGAAATCCTGCGAGATCGACCGACACGGCCCGCTCCGTCCTCGAGATCCCGACCCACGGGGCGGGAGGCGTCTTCGTGGTTCTCGTGGTTCTCCGTGGTTCTCGTGCCCAGGCACCTTCCACGGATTCGCCACCCGATGCGCCTCGTCCCGTGTGACACGCGGAGAAGGGAGCTTTCTGGCCGCCCAGCCCCTCGCCACCGACAAGTGGCAGGGCGGCCGCTCGGCGACTGTCAGTGGCGTCTCAGGACAGCGTGCCGTGCGTCTGCCAGCCGGAGGCGAGGGTGTAGGTGGCGCTGAAGGTGCCGTCGCCCCAGCCCTTGTTCCGTAGCAGTTTGCCGTCGGTGGTTCGCGAGACGAGGTCCGGGAAGCCGTCGCCGGTCACATCGCCGACCGCGATGATCGCGTCGCGGCCCGCGCCCCAGTCCCGGAACACCAGCGTCCGCGGCTTGAAGCCGCCCGTGCCGTTGCCGTCGTAGCGCCACAGTTCGCCGCCGGCGTCCCGTGCGATGAGGTCGCCGATGCCGTCGCCGGTCACGTCTGCGGCGCCGACGACGGTGTAGCCCTTCCATCCGGCGCCGACGCGCATACCCGGGTCCAGAAGGCCGTGGGCGTTGGACTTGTACAGGTAGAGGTACCCGGTCGTGGACTGACGGGCCAGCAGGTCGGGCCGGTGGTCACCGGTGAAGTCGTCGGCGGCGACGACGCTGTCGAAGCCGTTCCAGCCGGAGCCGACCAGTGTGCGCTCGGCGTCGGGCAGGAAGACGCCGGTGCAGCCGCCGGAGTACCGGTAGAGCTTGCCGTCGGTGGTCCTGCCGAGCATGTCGGAGCAGCCGTCGCCGGTCATGTCGCCGACGGGGACGAAGCGGGTGCCCGGGGTCCAGCCCGACCAGCCGCGCGAGTCGGTCGGCCTGCCATCGGCGAACCGGTGGGCCTCGAGCAGGCCGCCGCCGGTCATCGTGTACAGCTCGCCGTAGCCGTCGGCGTCGGCGTCGTGGAAGGCGGACCGGCCACCGGAAAGCCGGAAGCTCCCGGTCGGGAGGGTGCGGACAGCGCCGCCGTCGCCCGGGTCCACGGTCATGGTCCAGTGGTAGCGGCCGCTCACCGCCTTCTCGCCCGTCTCGTCCGTGCCGTCCCAGGAGGCGCGGACGGCGGCGCCTTCGTGGGAGCTGCCGGTGAGGGTGCGGACGGCGGCGCCGTACGCGTCCTTGATGGTGAGCGTCCAGGACGCGGGCGGGCGGGTGAAGCGCCAGGTGCCCTCCCACAGGCGGTCGCTCGCCTGCCGCAGGTCCACCGTGGAGTCGGTGCGCCGGTCGAACAGGCTGATCCGCGACCGTGGCACCGTCACCGGCCGGATGTGGATCATCTGCTCTTCGTCGACGTAGGCCACATGGCCGCCGTAGCGGTCGACGGTCAGCTCGCCGACCCACGCGCCCTCGGGGGCCGTGAAGAAGGGGGTGGTGGCCGGGTGGCCTCCGCCGAGGTGGAAGTCGGTGAGCGTCACCGTCCGCCCGTCCTCGGACTGCTGGACCAGATAGCCGTCGCCGACCTTGGCGGGCGACGCACCGGGGACCGGGATGTTCCTGCCGGTACCGCCGTCCCGCACTCCGGCCTTGCCGGACGCGGAACAGCGCCAGTACAGCCATCGCCCGACCGCCTGGAGGTCGTCGGGGACACAGCCGGAGCCGAGCGCCACGTTCGCCGAGCTTGCCTTGGTGACCAGGTCGTACGAGTTGACCGTGCCGGCGATGCTGCCCGGCTTCCAGATCTTCGTGCCCCAGATGGACACCGCGGTGACCGACCGGGTGTGGACCTGCCCCGGGTAGGCCACGCCGGGGGCGAAGGAGCCGATGCGCTGCACGCCATCGTCGTTGACCGCGGCGTAGGAACCGCCGGCCGCCACCACATGGTCCGGGGACTCCCAGTCGAACGTGCCGAGCCCGAGCTCACTCTTGGGGGCTCCGCCGCCGAGGGCTTCCTGGCCGCCGAACGGTGTCATGAAGCCGACCCGGCCGTCGCCGAGCGCCCACAGCCTGGAGTAGAACCCGCTGCACGTGTACTCCGCGGGGTCGACGCCCTCGCACGGGTAGTCCGTCCAGACCCGGGATGCCGCGAGCTGCCGGGGGCCGGGCTGCGGGGTGCCGACGGCCGGGAGGTCGAACTCCCACAGCCCGCGCTTCGTCTCGGGGTCGGCCGTCCCCAGCACGCTGAGCTTGCCACCGCCCAGCGCGAGGGTCTCGACAGAGGCCTTGAGGTCGCCCCTGGTGCCGAACGGGATCACTATCTCGTCGTCGGCCGCTCGCGGCGCACCCGGCAAGGTCGCCGCGGGCGCCGGGGAGAGACCGAGACCGCCGACCGCCAGCGCGACGGCGGTCCCGATCGTGAGCGAGGTGTGTCTGATCGTGCGAGCGGTCATGCCGGCCCCCTGGTTGACGAGGAGTCCCGTCGTCGTCTTGGAAGCTTTGACCCCCAGGACACCCCGCAGGTTGTACGAAACTGACTAGTGGTCAGAACCCTGCTGCCGTCGAGGTATCCACGCGATCCACTCGATCCACCGAGTCCACCGAGTCCACCGGATCTCCAGCTCCTCCAGCTCCTCCAGCTCCTCCAGCTCTTTCGACTCCTCCAGGTCCAGCGGGTGCAGAGGGACGGCTGCATCCGCCTCGCCTGCCGCCGGGCGGTCGGGTCGCTCGTCGTCGCGCCGGGGCACTGTCCGTGGTCGACCGTGCGCCTCGGGTGCCGCTCATGCCTGGCAGGGCGCCCACGGCGGCGCGGGTCGCGGATACCGCATGCGCAGCCGTGGGCCGGCGCGGGGCAGGGTCGCCGGTGGACCCGGACCGCCATGTCCGGATTCGGCGGACATCGCGGACACTGGACAGGAGGAGAGGGGAGGCCGACCGTGCTGACCGTAGTCCGTGAAGAGATGGGCCGGGCCCTGTTCCGCCGCGTCGCCGGGCCCGACGGACCGGTGACGCGTGCGCGCATCCACCAGACCCCCGGCCCGCGCTGGTTCGGACCGGACCGTCCGATCCGCACCGTCCACGGTGACGCCTCGATGTTCATCGGGGGGCTGAGCGCGTTGCTGTTGCAGTCCCTGCATCCGCTGGCCATGGCGGCGGTGGCCGGGCACTCCGGATATCGCGGCGACCCGTGGGGCCGACTGCAGCGCACCAGCACCTTCCTGGCCGTGACGACCTACGGCACGGCCTCGGACGCGCAGCGGGCGGTCGACCATGTGCGTGGCATCCATGAACGGATCCGTGGCACGACGGCCGAGGGTGTGCCGTACCACGCGGCCGATCCGCATCTCCTCGGCTGGGTGCACGCAGCCGAGACGGACAGTTTCCTGCGCGCCCACGAACGCTTCGGAGCCCGTCCGCTGGACGCCGCCGACTACGACGCCTACGTCGCCGACACGGCGCGGGTCGCCGAGGCGCTGGGGGTGAGCGACCCGCCGCGCGACCGCCGCGAGCTGTCCGAGCGACTGACCGCCTACCGGCACGAGCTCAGGGTCACGTCCGAGGCCCGCGCGGCCGCCCGTTTTCTGCTGTTCCGGCCTCCGCTGCCCCTCGCGCTACGGCCCTTCTACGGCGGCCTGGCCGCGAACGCCGTGGTCCTGCTCCCGCCCTGGGCCCGGGGCATGCTGTGGCTGCCCCGGGTGCCGGTCGTCGAGGAGCTCGCCGTACGTCCCACCGGACGGGCCCTGACCCGGACCATTCGCTGGGTCATGACACCGCCGCGCCGGTCCCGCCTGACGTGACCGCGGGCCACCTGGTGCGCTAGCGCTGACGTGAGTGACCCTCGTCCGCCTCGGTGGCGGTGGGGTGAGGCTGTTCGGTGGCGGCCCAGGTGGCGAGGAGCCGCAGGGCGTCGTGGTCGGGTGTGCCGGGGGCGGCGCTGTAGGCGGTGAGGGTCAGGCCGGGCTGGGCGGGCAGTTCCATGGCGTCGAAGTCGAGGGTGATCACGCCGACGGCGGGGTGGTGGAAGGACTTCCGGCCGGCGTGGTGCAGGCGCACGTTGTGCTTGGCCCAGGCCGTGCGGAACTCCTCGCTGCGGGTGACGAGTTCGCCGACCAGCCCGGTCAGGTCGCTGTCGTGCGGGGCCCGCCCGGCTTCGGTGCGCAGTAGGGCGACGGTGGTGTGCACGGACCCCTCCCAGTCAGGGAAGAAGGCTCGGCCACGCGGGTCGAGGAACTGGAAGCGGGCGATGTTGACCGGCCGGGCGGCGTCGTGGGTGAACAACGGGGAGTAGAGGGCGCGGCCGAGGCCGTTGACGGCGAGGATGTCCAGGCGGCCGTTGCGGATGAAGGCCGGCGAGTCGGTCATGGAGTTCAGCACGCGCAGGACGCTGTCCGGGAGCGGGCCCCGGGCGCGCCCGCTGCCGCGGGCAGGACGTTTGGCGGCGGCGCGGGCCAGGTCGTGGAGATGGGCTCGCTCGGCGTCGTCGAGCTGGAGGGCGTTCGCCACGGCGTCGAGGACCTCCTCCGAGGCGCCGGCGAGGTGGCCGCGCTCGAGGCGGACGTAGTAGTCGACACTGACTCCGGCGAGCAGGGCGACCTCCTCGCGACGCAGGCCCGGTACGCGCCGATTGCCGCCGTAGGCGGGCAGGCCGGCCCGCTGCGGGGTGATCTTGGCGCGGCGGGAGGCCAGGAAGGCGCGGATGTCGCTCTCGGTGCTCACGCCGTCCAGGCTAGGCGGGGCGGCACACCCGCGGCACACCTGTGGGGGCCCTGTCGGCCCTCACCGAGGGTTCCGGGGCGCCGGTCTCGGGTGAGGGCTCAGGGGCGGTCGGACGTCTCACGGCCGACCCGGTACAGCTCCTGCGAGGTGACGATCAGTTCCCGTCGCTCCTTCTTCGATCCCACCATCGGCTGGGAGCCGTGCAGGGACACCTGGGCGCTCTCGGGCAGGAAGCGGACCGTGAACAGTCCGACGGCGCCGGCGGCCATGAGGTAGAACGCGGGCATCATGTCGTTCCCGGTGATGCTCACCAGCGCCTCTGTCACCAGGGGGGTGGTACCGCCGAACGCGGCCACCGCGAAGTTGAAGCCGATGCCCATGGCCGCGTAACGGACGGCCGTCGGGAACAGGGCGGGCAGCGTCGCGGCGCTCGGCGCGGCGAAGCACGCCAGCAGGGTGGACAGGATCAGCACGCCGAGGACCGGCGGCCAGGTTCCGTCCATCTTGATCAACAGGAAGGAGGGGATGGCGAGCAGGATCATGCCCGCCGCCGCATACCCGTAGAGGGGGCGTCGGCCGACGTGGTCGCTGAGCCTGCCGAGGAAGGTGATCAGCAGCACGATCCACACCATGCCCACGAGCACGAGGACGTCCGCGGAACTGCTGGATCGGCCGAGGGTCTCCGTCTGATAGGTCGGCAGGAATCCCGTGACCATGTAGTTGGTGACGTTGTAGAGCAGTACCAGTCCCATGCAGATGAGCAGGGCCCGCCAGTGGTCCTTGACGATGGTCCTGAACTCGGTGCCCGCCGATTCCTTGGCGAGGCTCTCCTCGTGTTCGTCGAGCTGCTGCTGGAACGCGGGCGACTCCTCGAGCTTGAGACGCATGTAGAGGCCGATCACCCCGAGCGGGCCCGCGACGAGGAACGGGATCCGCCAGCCCCACGAGAGCATCTGGGCGTCGCTCAGAGCGAGATTCAACGTGGTGACCAGGGCGGAGCCCAGCGCGTAGCCGACGAAGGTGCCGAAGTCGAGCCAACTGGAGAGGAAGCCGCGACGCCGGTCGGGCGAGTACTCGGCGACGAAGGTCGTGGCGCCCCCGTACTCGCCGCCGGTGGAGAAGCCCTGCGCCATGCGGGACAGCAACAGCAGGATCGGGGCGGCGATGCCGATCGTGGCGTAACTGGGGATGAGACCGATGGCGAACGTGCCGGCCGCCATCATGATCATGGTGGTGGCCAGTACCTTCTGCCGACCGAGGCGGTCTCCGAGCGGTCCGAAGACGAGGCCGCCGAGCGGGCGTACGACGAACGCGGCCGCGAAGGTGGCGAAGGACGAGATCACCTGGGCGGCGGGCGACGCTCCGGGAAAGAAGACCTTTCCGAGGGTGGCGGCGAGGTAGCTGTAGACGCCGAAGTCGAACCATTCCATGCAGTTGCCGAGTGCCGAGGCACTCACCGCGCGTCGGAGCAGCGGTGGTTCGACGACCTGGACGTCCTCGTCGCTGAAGGGACGCTTGTTGCGCCTCAGCCTGCGCGTCAGATCCTGACGGACCTGTACGGGCAGGCCGGCGATGTCCGTCGGCCCGGACCGCGCTGGGTCGGGCTGCCCGTCGGTCAGTAGGTCAGCCACTGAAGTTCCTTACTCGTCTTGCGTGAGATGACCTGTGTGCTGAGCGAGGCACCAGGTGTTTGCAGTACTGACGGTGGCTTCTGCCCTCTTTCGCACGGCTCACGCTGGACCACGGACACGCTGACCTCCACGGGCGCAGGAGGGAGGTGGTTGCGCAGACCTCCCCAGGCAGAGCCGCCCCCGGCACCGTCTCTGCAGACGACGGTGACGGCCGTACGGCTCGGGGGAGCGCGTCACGTGGATCCGCCAATCGGGCGGCTCCGGGGGCGGGCCGACCGCCCGGCGTCGGGCCAATGGTGCGACGTGTGCGAACACTGGTGGCCTCGGACGAGGGAGGAAAGACCGTGGGCGACCGCGATGCTCAACAGGCCCGGACATCCCCGCCGGTCCGCCCAGGAGTCCATGGCGACCCCGGCCAGGCCGGTGTCATCGGCATCGGGCTTGCCGCCGTCCTCACGTTCGCCCTCGCGCAGGGCTCCTGGGAGTGGTTCGCGGCTTACATCGGAGTGACTCTCCTCGCGGTGATCGTCTCCTTCTACCGCCTGCCTCCGTGGGCGCCCGGCCTGCGCAGCGCGTATGTACAGTCGCTGGTCGCGTACTCGCTGGTGGTGGGCCTGTGCGTCGCGATCGCACTGGCCCCGGTGTTGCAGCGCTCGACGTGGCTCTTTCCGATGCCGGGCACCCGCAGCGACTGCCGGGAGCTGGGCAGGTACGAGAGTCTGCGGACGGAGGCCTCGTTGGGAGACCTCGCCGGTCGGGACCGCGCCGCCCTGGCTCAGGCGCAGGACATCCAGAGCCATGACGCCGTCGCCGACTGCCTGGCATCCACCACGACCCGGTGGCTGCCGCTGTACGGGTTCGGGGCGGCCGTGCTGGTGGGGTTGGGCGCATTGTCCATCGACCGTGCGCGGACCCGGAAGGACGCAGACCCCACCACGCCGAGCCCTCGTCCGCGGGGTTGAGCAGACCGGGGCGGCCATAGGGGACCGACGCCCGCAGTGCGCATCGCCCGGCACAAGCGTGGAAGAAGGGCCCCATGACTTCACTCACGGAACAGCAGAACGTGGCCGACTTCTACGACTTCGAGGCCGCCCTCACGGAGGAGGAGCTCAAGGTTCTGCTCCGGACACGGGCGTTCATGCGCGACGAGGTTCAGCCTCTGGTGGCCGAGCACTGGGCCGACGGCACCTTCCCCATGGAGCTGATCGACCGTTTCCGAGAGAGTGGACTGGTCGGACTGCCGTACGAGGGCCATGGCGACCACGGCCCCGCTGCCAGCCACCTGCTCACCGGGATGATGGCGATGGAGATGAGCCGTGTCGACGCTTCGGTCGCCACCTTCTTCGGCGTGCACAACGGACTTGCCATGTACGCGATCCACGCATGCGGCGATCAGGCCCAGCGCGACCGCTGGCTGCCCGGCATGGCGAGGATGGACGCCGTCGGCGCGTTCGCCCTCACGGAGCCGCTCGACGGCTCCGACATCGCGGCCGGCATGCACACCACCGCGCGGCGCGACGGCGACACGTGGGTGCTCAACGGCGCCAAGCGCTGGATCGGCAACGCCACCTTCGCCGACCACATCGTCGTCTGGGCGCGGGACGTGGCGGACGACCAGGTCAAGGGATTCGTCGTCGACAAGGGCACGCCCGGATTCGAGGCGGAGAAGATCGCCCACAAGACGTCGCTGCGGATCGTCGAGAACGCGGACGTCACCCTCACCGACGTCCGGGTGCCGGAGAGCGATCGACTCCAGAACGCGTCCTCCTTCCGCGACGTCGCGGAGATCCTGCGCGCCACGCGCAGTGGAGTCGCCTGGCAGGCCCTCGGCGTCATGATCGGCGCCTACGAGCTGGCCCTGCGCTATGCCACGCAGAGGCAGCAGTTCGGTCGCCCCCTCGCGGGCTTCCAGCTGGTGCAGGACCTCTTGGTGCAGAGCCTGGGCAACATCACCTCGAGTTGGGGCATGCTGCATCGGCTGGCCGGGTTGCAGGACGCCGGGGTGTTCCGGGACGAGCACTCGTCCCTGGCCAAGGCCCACGTCACCGCCCGCATGCGCGAGGTCGTGGCCTGGTCACGGGAGATCTTCGGCGGCAACGGCATCGTCCTGGAGTACGAGGTGGCGCGCTTCTTCGCGGACGCGGAGGCCATCTACTCGTTCGAGGGCACCAGGGAGATGAACACGCTGATCGTAGGTAAGGCGATCACCGGGCAGAGTGCCTTCGTCTGACCGGCCGGGGGACCGGCGCCGAGCCCGAGCAGTTGCGGAGCAGGGCAGCCTCTGAGATCAATGAAGGCGGCGGTTGGGGGTACTCGGTCCTTCCCCAGGTCTCCTCGTACGAAAGTGAAGCCCGCTCCCATGGCTGACAGCTCTGACACCCGAGACGTCGTCGCACTCATTCTCCAGGATCACCGCAGGATGGAGGATCTCTTCCGTCTGATGCGCAGCGTCGAAGCCGACCGGGCGGCCGCCCTGCAGGAGTTCGCCCAGCTGCTGATCGCGCACGCGCTGGCGGAAGAGGCGAAGGTGTACCCCGCCCTCAAGCGCTTCAAGAAGATCGAGGACGAAGAGGTCGAGCACGGCGAGGAGGAGCACGAGGAGGGCAACAAGGCACTCCTCGAGCTCCTGGAGGTCGACGAGGTCGGCTCCGAGGAGTGGGACGAGAAACTGGAAGAGCTCGTGCAGGCCGTCGCCCACCACACCGACGAGGAGGAGCGCACGATCCTCAACGGCGCCCGCGAGAACGTCGCCATGGAGCGACGGGAAGAGCTGGGCGAGGCGTTCCTGGAGGAGAGGGAGCGTCAGCTGAAGGCCGACTGCGGAGCGGTGGACAACGTGCGCCGTATCGTCCACTCCTGACCGTTCCGGACTGGCCATGGCCGCTCATGGCCACCACGGCGACCCATGGTCGCTGATCTTCGCGTGATCTCGGACGCCCGGCCGGCGAGCGTCCTGCGGGAAAGTGAGCCGGCGCGCGGCGGCTTGTCGTCCGAGGTTCTCGGTCGTCGGCCGCCGCGCCCCTTTGCCGGCGAGCCGTAGCCGTGGGGGCCGTATCGGCACGGTCCTCGCCTCATTTCGGGCCGTCGGCGTCGGCGTCGGCGTCGGCGTCGGCGTGATTTCGTATGGCCTGGTGCACGGACCACACCACGGCCACCAGCGGGACGGCGACCACGGCGCCGATCACCCCCGCCGCGACCGCTCCGCCGACGACCGCCAGGGCGACCACCACCGGGTGCAACCGGACGGCCCAGCTCATCACGATCGGGTGCAGGAGGTGGCCCTCGATCTGTCCGATGACCACGATCAGGGCCACGACCAGCAGGGCGATGAGCGGTCCCTTCGTGGCGAGTGCGACGACGGCCGCGATCGCCAGGGCGATCGGCGACCCGATCAGGGGAATGAACGCGGCGAGGAACTCCAGCAGCGCCAACGGCACCGCCAGTGGCACCCCCAGAGCGAACAGCGCGATGCCCACGAGGACCGCGTTGGTCGCGGCCACCAGCAGGATCCCGTGCGTGTAACCGGTGAACGTCCGCCAGGCGGCCTGGCCCGCGACCGTGACACGCCGCCGGGCCCCGTCGTGGAGCTGGTCGCACACCCACTGCCACTGCCGGTCGCCGGAGTACGTGAAGAAGACCGCGCAGAACACGGCCAGGGCGAGCACGGTCAGTACCTCGATCAGTCGGCTCGCGCCGCTGAGCGCCGTACTGATGAGGGTGGAACGGTGGCTCGACAGGAGCTTGCCGATCCGGGACCGGAGATCGTCGAACGCGTCCGGGGGAACGTGGAAGGGAGGTTCCTCCAGCTGACGCTCGATCCGGTCGATCCCCGCCACGAACTCCTTCTCCAGACCGCTTCGCTGACCCGCCGCGGCCTCACCCACCAGAGCCAGCGCGCCGAGGACGAGGACGGCGCCGCCGATGAGGGCGGCGGCGACCGCGAGCGGCCGGGGCATGAAGCGCGCGAGGAGGCCGGTCACGGGGCGCAGCACGGCGGTGATGACGAGCCCCAGGAAGACCGCGACGGCGACCCGGTGGAACTGCCCGAGCACGGAGAAGACGACGCGGACGACGACGCCGACGGCGATGATCCGCCATGCGTACGCGGCCGCGGTCCGCAGCAGACCCGGTACGTGCGGCTCCTCGCCGTTCGGGCGTCCGAGCGGCGAGGTGGGTTGTTCGGGGGGTGTGGACACCTCATGCCCGTACCACTGGCCGACGGCCGGTGAGCCGCGCAGGCCCGAAGTTCCCCCGAAGGCCGGTAGGGGGACGGGCGCGATCCGCGGCGCCCTCAACGCCGACGGCTCCCACCCCGAGTGCGGGTGGGAGCCGTCCGGATGCCTGGCCGTCTACGACGTCGGCGGTTCACGCGTGGCGGTGCGAATGCCGGTTGCCGGTGACGAGGCGGTAGAGGGCGAGGAGGATGAAGGAGCCTACGATCGCGGCGATCCAGGTGGACAGGTCGAAGAACCCGTCGATGGAGTCGACGCCGAAGAGCACCTTGCCGAGCCAGCCGCCGAGCAGACCGCCGGCGATGCCGATGAGCATGGTGATGATGATGCCACCCGGGTCCTTGCCCGGCATCAAGGCCTTGGCGATGATGCCGGCGAGCAGACCGATGAAGATCCACGCGATGATGCCCATGATGTCTCTCCGCTTCGTCGTGTAAAGACAGTGTCAGATTCTCGTGTGCACCATCTGCGTTCGAACAAACGTGGCTCGCGAAGAGTTGATGGGAACCACCGCCTGTCGTTCCCGGTGAGCGGAGCGACGCGGACGCGCGACTTACGCGGGCTGACGACCCGTCCGCCGGGGCGAACCGCCTGCCGGGCCGGCCGGCGGACCGTCACGGCTCCGACGGGTCGACGCGTCCGGCGGCTCGCGCCCGTCTCCCGGCCGACGACCCGTCCGGACCTCCTCGGCGTTACAGCGAGGGCGCGGACCCCGGCAGCGGGCGGCCCGCCGACTCGGTCATGAACCACACCGCCACGCCGCCGATCACGGCCGCGGCCATCATGTAGTACGCGGGCATCATCATGTTCCCGGTCGCCCCGATGAGAGCCGTCACCACCAGCGGGGTGGTGCCGCCGAAGATCGAGACGGAGACGTTGAAGCCGATCGACAGCGAGCCGTAGCGGACCTTTGTCGGGAACAGGGCCGGCAGGGCGGCCGGCATCGCCGCGGTGAAGCAGACCAGCAGCAGACCCAGCGCGCCCATGCCGAGCGCGACCGCGAACAGGCTGCCCTGGCGGATCAGCAGCAGGGCGGGGACGGACAGCAGCAGGAAGCCCGCACAGCCCGCGGCGATCACCGGCCGGCGCCCCACACGGTCGGTGAGGGCGCCCGCGAAGGGCTGGACGATCATCATCACGGCCATCACGCCGAGGACGACGAGCAGGCCGTGCGTCTCGTCGTAGTGGAGCTCACTGGTCAGATAGCTCGGCATGTACGACAGCAGCATGTAGTCGGTGACGTTGAAGACGAGCACCAGGCCGACGCAGAGCAGCAGCGCCCGCCACTGGCCCACGATCATCCGGCGCAGCGGCACCTTCGGGCGGTTCGACTCGGCCTTCTCGAGCTCGGCCGCGAACGCCGGGGTCTCCTCCAGCCGCATCCGCAGGTAGAGGCCGACGATGCCCATCGGGCCCGCGATCAGGAACGGGATCCGCCAGCCCCAGCTCAGCAGGTCCTCCGTGGACAGCAGAGCGGTCATGACGGTGACCAGGCCGGCGCCGCCGATGTACCCGGCGAGCGTGCCGAACTCCAGCCAGCTGCCGAGGAAGCCGCGTCGCTTGTCGGGCGCGTACTCGGCGATGAAGGTGGAGGCGCCCGCGTACTCGCCGCCGGTGGAGAAGCCCTGCACCAGGCGGGCGGCCAGCAGGAGCAGCGGGGCTCCGACGCCGATCGAGGCGTACGACGGGATGAGGCCGATGGCGAAGGTGCCCGCGGCCATCAGGATCATGGTGACGGCCAGCACCTTCTGACGACCGACGCGGTCGCCGAGCGGCCCGAAGACCATGCCGCCGAGCGGTCGGACCAGGAAGGCGGCGGCGAAGGCGCCGAAGGTGGAGAGCAGCTGGGCGGTCGGGTTCCCGGACGGGAAGAAGACCTTGCCCAGAGTGACGGCGATGTAGCTGTAGACGCCGAAGTCGAACCATTCCATCGCGTTGCCCAGCGCGGCGGCCTTCACAGCGCGTTTCACGAGTGCGGGGTCCGTGACGGTGGCGTTCTTCGGAACGGTCGGGAGGGATGTCGGGGGAGTGGCGACTGTGGCAGTCGGCAAAGCTTCGCTCGCCTACTTTCGTCGGGGGCAGGGACGGGTCTGCTCGACGGCGCCGGCGGCAGGCCAAAGAGCGACGATAGGGGGACATCTGCCCCTTACGGGCTGTACGCACTTCGCTGCATGCTGCACGTAAATGCAGTGTGGGCAGGCCCGTAGACCCGCTCCGGAGGGCGGCTCGCCGGATCATGGTGTGACCCATCTCGCGTCCCGCGGACGCAACCGAACGCCGGGGGCCCGCCTCTGGCGAGTGATTCCGTACCCTGGCGGCATGCGCATGCGCCCCACTCTGAGCTGGACCCCTGCCGAGGACCTGCCGCCGGGCACGACGGATCCGGAGCAGGTCGTCGACGCGCTGAGCGCCGGCGGCGTGCTGGTGCTCAGCGGGGCGGGCATCTCCACGGAGTCGGGCATCCCCGACTACCGGGGCGAGGGCGGCAGCCTGAGTCGGCACACCCCGATGACCTACCAGGACTTCACCGCCGACGCCCGGGCCCGGCGCCGGTACTGGGCGCGCAGCCACCTCGGATGGCGCACCTTCGGGCGCGCCCGCCCCAATGCCGGGCACCGGGCCGTGACCGCGTTCGCGCGGCACGGCCTGCTCTCGGGCGTCATCACCCAGAACGTCGACGGCCTGCATCAGGCCGCCGGCAGTGAAGGCGTCGTGGAACTCCACGGAAGCCTGGGCCGGGTCGTCTGCCTGTCCTGCGGCGCCTTCAGCCCGCGCCGCGAGCTCGCGGCGCGGCTGGAGGAGGCCAACGCGGACTTCGAGCCGGTGGCGGCCGCGATCAACCCGGACGGTGACGCCGATCTCACCGACGAACAGGTCGGGGACTTCCGCGTGGTGCCCTGCGCGGTCTGCGGCGGCATCCTCAAACCGGACGTGGTGTTCTTCGGCGAGGCGGTTCCGCCGCCGCGCGTCGAGCACTGTCGCGCGCTGGTCCGTGAGGCGGCGTCGCTGCTGGTCCTCGGGTCCTCGCTGACGGTGATGTCCGGGCTGCGGTTCGTCCGTCAGGCCGGACAGGCAGGGAAGCCCGTGCTGATCGTCAACCGGGATCCGACCCGGGGCGACCAGCACGCCCTCACCCGGGTCGAGCTCCCGCTGGGCGCGGCCCTCACCACGGTGGCCGACCGGCTGGGCATCCTGCTCGACGACCAGGCGGCGCCCGCGTAAGACGCCCTGCGCTTCGGGTCTTCGGGTCCTCGCCGGGTGCTACCGGTCGAGGTCGCGCAGCACCTCCCTGGGCGGCACGCGCACCCGAGGCCATCGCCCCCTGAACCGAGCCCGTGGCCCGGTGGTCGCCGCACACGTATCGCCCCGGGGCCACCCGGGTCGTGCGGCTGAGTTCCTGAGGGGGCGCCATGGCGGGCAACGCGTCGGGCACGGTACGGACGGTCAGCAGGTCCCAGCGGTCGGCATCGGTGTCATGGACCTCGCTCAGCGTCGAGCGCAGCGCGCGTTCCCGGCCTTCGGCGTCCGCGCCGAGCACCGAGGTGGCCACCAGCGCCCGGCCGGGCGGCGCGTAGGAGGCGGCCACGTTGCTCAGCACGCAGGTGTTGAGGAAACGGCGCCGGGTGTCCACCAGCAGAGTGGGCTCGTTCAGCGGCGGGTCCGGCATGGCGTGGTAGTAGGTCGTCACCACCCGGTACGCGGGCACGGCGACGTCGGGCATCAGGGTTTCGGCCGGTCCCGGGCCCGTGGCCACCACCACGGCGCGCGCCGGGACGAGTTCGCCGGTGACGGTCTCCGCGCCGTCGTCCGTCAGACGCTCGACCGGGGTCTCCAGTCGCACGGTGTCCTTCGGAAGTGACGCCGCCAACGCGAGGGGTACGGCGCCGATGCCCGCGGCGGGCAGGCTCAGGGCGCCGCGCACCATGCTGCGCCACACGAGATGGAAGACCCGGGCGGACGTCTCCAGCCGGTCCTCCAGGAACACCCCGGACAGGAAGGGCAGGAAGAAGCGCTCGACGAACGCGTTGGTGAAGCCCGCGTCGGCGAGCGCCTTGCGTGTGCTCCGATCCGGCCGCCCTTTCAGCCGGTGGGGCGTGGTCAGCGCGTCCGAGGCCGTGAGGGCGCCCAGCGCCGCCAGGTCGCGCGGTCCCGCGAGGCGCCCCGGCAGGAGGTCGACGAGTGTGGAC
Source organism: Streptomyces sp. NPDC102259 (assembly GCF_044766465.1). Lineage (NCBI taxonomy): Bacteria > Bacillati > Actinomycetota > Actinomycetes > Kitasatosporales > Streptomycetaceae > Streptomyces > Streptomyces sp. NPDC102259. The sequence goes on from NZ_JBIWMA010000029.1 coordinate 32,996, forward strand.
GGGTGAGCGCGGGGGTCGGTCAGGCGGCGCCTGCCCGTGTCGGTGTGGATGAGGACGCCCCGGCTGAAGGGACGTAGGTCCAGCTCGTCCCCCGCCAGGCGTCGCCGGACCTGTGGGTAGGACGGGTTGAAGACCTGGAAGCCGCGGTCGATCACGAAGCCGTGCACCCGGTCGGAGCGCATCCGGCCACCCACCCCGTCGGAGGCTTCCAGGATCCGTACGCCGACGCCGGCGGCCAGCAGGTCCTGAGCACAGGCGAGCCCGGCGACGCCTGCTCCGATCACCACGACGTCCGATGATCGTTCGGTTGGGGTCACGTCGTCTTCCCTCCATCACCGGTTCGCCCACGCACACAGGGCCAGCGCCGGTATGCGGCTGCGTACCGTCGCTTTCACTTCGCTCTCGACCGGGGGAGCGGATGCGGTTCGGCTCTGCCCGCGTGATTTCGCCCGTGCGGTCCGCCCGGACTCGGCGGCCCGGCAGGGGACCGGTTCACTTTCTCGGTGCGAACCGACGCGACGACGACGAACGCGGCTGCGTGCGTCGGTCAATGGTGAGGGCATACGTGTTCGGCCGGGCCGGGATCTGTCCAGGTGGCAGGCCGAACGCATATGCGCGGTGCAATGGAAAGGCAGAACGACAAGACGCCCGGGCTTCCTCTCCCGTCAGGTCAGCCACCGCCCGTCGCGCATCAGCTCGCGGCCGGACAGCTCGTTCGCCTCGCGCCAGGCCTGGATCCGGCGCGGGACGATCTGGAACCAGCTGTACGACGTGGCCGGTTCACGCGGATCGAAACCGGTGCGTCGGGCGAACCGGTCGCCCCGCTCCCGCGGCAGCGCGTCGAGACCGAGGACTTCTACGTCGCCGTCGATCATCGTCACGTCGCGGGTGCGGCCGAGCGCCAGCCGGACGACGCGGGTGGCGGCCAGGTTCCTGCCGGTGGGGCTGTTCGTCGGGGTGGCCGCCAACAGCGCGTGTCCGTCCCAGTCGAAGGACAGCGGCACCAGGTACGGCGCGCCGTCCGCCGAAGCACTGGCCACCCAGACGTCTACGTCGTGGGTGAGCCGGTGTTCGGTGTCAAGACGACGCTGAGCTCGGGAGCGGGGTTCGGCGTCCATCGGTCCTCCGGAAGTCCGTCGTGGGTCACGATCGGCCCGGGAAGCCTTGCCGGGCCGATCGCCGTGGGCACAGACTCTCCCGGCCGGGATGCCGGTCGCCTCCGTGCCGACCACGGAAATCGCCACGGATAATGAGGCGGTGACCAGTCCAGAGATATCTGCCCGGGAATCCCAGGTGCTCGCGCTGCTGGGGGAGCACCTCAGCAACGCGGAGATCGCCGCGCGATTGGTCATCTCCGTGCGTACCGTCGAGTCGCACGTCTCCTCACTGCTGCGCAAGCTGCTGCTGCCGGATCGGCGGGCGCTCGCCCGGCACGCGGCGGAGTTCGCCCACGCCGAGCCGTCGCCCGACACCCCCGCCCTGCCTGCGCAGTTGACGCCGTTCATCGGCCGGGCGGGGGAGCGCGGGGAGCTGGCCGAGGCGGTGAAGATGCACCAGCTGGTGACCGTGATCGGCTCTGGCGGGGTGGGCAAGACACGCCTGGCGCTCGCGGTGGCGGCGGAGGTGGCCGACGACTTCGCCGACGGGGTGTGGTTCGTCGACCTGGTCCCGATCACCGAACCGGGTCGGGTGGGCGCGGCGGTCGCGGCGGCCGTGGGGGTGGGCGAGCAGCCCGGCCGGGGCATCGACGACGCGCTGCAGGCCGCACTGGCGGATCGCCGGACGCTGCTGGTGCTGGACAACTGCGAGCGGGTGAGCGTCGCGGTGGCGCCGTTCCTGGAGCGGCTGTTGGCGGCCTGCCCGCGGCTGCGGGTGCTCGTGACCAGCCGGGCCAGGCTGATGGTGCCGTTCGAGCGGGTCTTCCCGGTCCCGCCGCTGTCGCGGGCCGGCGGTGCCGATTCGGAGGCGGTGGCCCTGTTCATGGACCGCGCGTCGGCGGCCGGCCGGCCACCGGGTCCGGCGGCGAACGAGGCGGTCGTGACCATCTGCGAACGGCTCGGCGGCATGGCGTTGGCGATCGAGCTGGCGGCGGCGCGGTGGTCCACGCTCGGACCGGACGGCCTCACGGCGGGCCTCTCCGATCAGCTGCGGATCCTCACCGGCGGACCACGCGCCGACGATCGACACCGTTCGGTGCGGGCGGTGTTGGACTGGAGCCATGACCTGCTCCAACCTCAGAGCCAGGCATTGCTGCGCCGGGTGTCGGTGTTCGTCGCGCCGTTCACCGCCGAGGCGGCCGCCGAGGTCGCCGGATTCGCCCCGCTGGATCCGGCCGCGGTGGTGGACGGGCTCGGCAGGCTGGCCGAGCAGAGCCTGCTCGCCGTGACATCGTCGGTCACCGGTACCCGCTACCACGCGCTGGAGACCATCCGCCAGTACGGGACGGAGCGGCTCGCCGAGGCCGACGAGCTCATCCCCGTCCGATCCCGCCACGTGAACTGGTGTCTGACCGGCGCGAGTGCCCTCGCGGGAGCTTCGGGTGCGGACTGGCGCGCCCGGTTCGAGGCCGTGGCGGACGACCTGCGGGCCGCCCTCACCTGGGCCGCCGACCGGCCGGAGCGGCGCGCGGACGCGCACCGACTCGCCCTGTCCCTGGCCGAGCTGGCCTTCTTCCGCAACCTGCTCGGCGAGTCCCAGCAGCGATACGAGCAGGCGGCCGGGCTCTCCGACGACGCCGCCGGGGCCGCGGCGCTGCGACAGGCCGCCGCGGTGGCCGGGTGCCGCAGGCTCGGCGACGACATGTTCCGGCTGCACCGTGCCGCCGGGGACGCCGCGCGCCGGGCCGGGAACAGCGTCGGCGCGGGCAGCGACCTGGCGGCCGCCGCGACCATCGCGTACCGCTTCTCCAGCACGTTCACGCGGATTCCCGCCAGGGAGGAGGTGATCGCCCTGCTCGCGGCGGCACAAGAGCTGGCCGGGGATGCCCCGGCCGCCGAGGCGGCCCTCGCGCTGGCCGAGGCGGCGGTGGTCGCGGACGCGTTCGGCGCCGTCCAGGGCGACGTCGTCAACACCGTGGAAGAGACGGTCGCACGCGCCGAACGCGCTGTCGGCCTCGCCGGGCGCGCGGGCGACCCGGTGGCGGAGTCGGCCGCCCTCGACGCGCTCTCCGGGGCCCGGAGCTGGACCGGTGAGGTCTTCGCCGCGGCGGCGGCCGCCCGGCGCCGGATCGACGTGCTGGATGCGGCGCCGAGGACCCCGGCCGGTGCGCACGAACTCATGGACGCCCTCGCCATGGCCGCCGGAACCGCCGTCGGCGTGGGCCGGCTGCCGGAGGCCCGCCGGTGGGGCGGGCAGCTCGCCCACCACCCGCTGCTGGCCGAGGTGGGGCACCACGCCACGTCCTGGCTGCTGGTCGCGGACGCGTTCGCAGGCCATGTCGACGGGGTGCTCGCCGGCAGCGTGCGGTTCCTCGACGCATGGGAGCAGAGCGGCCGTCAGCGGTCGTTCTCGCTCGGCCCCGCCGCCGCCTCGGTCGCCATGGTGCACGGCCTGCGCGGCGACGACGACGGCCGGGACACATGGTGCGCGATCGTCGACCGGGCGGGCAACGCGCCGGAGCACCGCCACGGTTACGGCGCGGTCTTCGACGCCATGGTGCTGCTCCACCACGGGGACGCGGACGCCGCGTCGGAGCGGGTGGTACCGGAGCCTGATCAGGTGTGGAAGTGGGTGTCCTGGGTCTGGCTCCACTGGTACGTGGCGCTCCGGGCGGAGACCGCGGTGCTCGCCGGGCACCCGGGCGCCCGGTCGCGGATCGACGCCGCCCGGACCGTGGTCGCCGGCAATCCGGTCGCCACCGCCCAGGTGGACCGCGCGGAAGCCCTGCTCGACGGCGACCTGCCGCGGCAACTCGCCGCCGCCGCGGCCTTCGAGGCGGCCGGCTGCCCCTACCAGTCGGCGCGCACGCTGCTGCTCGCCGGGGGCGAACATGCCGCCGTCGGCTCGGCGGCGCTGGCCGATCTCGGTCTCGCACCCATGGCCGTCCGGTAGCCGCATCACGAGGCGTCCGGTGCGCCCATCAGCTCACGGCCTGCTTCACCAGAGCGGCGATCCGCGCCTCCGCCTCGGGCGTCACCTCGGTCAGGGCGAAAGCGGTCGCCCACATCGTGCCGTCGTCCAGCTTCGCCGGGTCGCTGAACCCGAGCGTCGCGTAGCGCGCCTTGAACTTCGCCGCGCTCTGGAAGAAGCAGACGACCTTGCCGTCCATCGCGTAGGCGGGCATCCCGTACCAGAGCTTCGGTGCGAGGGCCGGGGCGTTGGCCATGACGACGGCATGGACGCGCTCGGCCATGATCCGGTCAGAGCCCTGCATGTCGGCGATCTTCGCGAGCACGTCCCGTTCGGCCTCCGCCGCCTTCTCCGCCTGCGAGCCACGTCGTGCTGCCTTCTTCTGACCCTGGGCGTGCTCCTTCATCGCGGCCCGCTCCTCGGCCGTGAATCCCTCGTACGCGCTGTTTTCGGTGCTGGTCATGGTCGCTCCCGTGGTCAAGGCGTGGGCCACGACCGGTCCGGTGTTCCGGCCGGCCCGATCGCTGTGGTCACACCCTCTCCCGCCGGGCGTACGAACGCCTCCGTGCTGACCACGGAAACCACCACGGAGGCCGGGCACGCCGGACGAAGCCCCGCGGTGCGGGGCGCCCGGCGCCTCAACCCGTGGCGGCGACGACGTCCGTGCGTCCGCCCAGCGCGGCGGAGAACTGGTCCGTGACCTGCTCCAGTGCCGCCGCGGCGGCGGGCGCGACGGGCGACGCGCCGACCTCCGTGGCGATGAGGTGCGCCTGCGCACCTCACCCGGCGACTACATCTTCGTCCCGCCGTTCGTGCCCCATCGCGAGGAGAACCCGGACCCTGCCGAGGAGGCCGTGGTGGTCGTCGCCCGCAGCACCCAGGAGGCGATCGTCGTCAATCTTCCGCACCTGTACGTTCTGGGGCGCGAGCAGGACTGACCGACCGTACGAGGCCGCAGGCTTCCGGCTTCCGGCTTCCGGCACGCCGGCTGTCCGGAGCACGAACGCCGCCACGACCGTTCGCAGCTACGATCGTTCGCCGCCGCTCGGTTCAGTCGAGACAGAACTCGTTGCCCTCGATGTCGTGCATCAGGAGGCACGACTCGTTGTACTCGTCGGCGGTCAGCAGTCGCACACGCGTTCCGCCGAGCGCGACCAGTCGTGCGCATTCGGCCTCGAGCGCGGTCACGCGCTCTTCACCCACGAGCCCGGTGCCGACCCGCACGTCGAGATGCACCCGATTCTTGACGACCTTGCCTTCGGGCACGCGCTGGAAGAACAGTCGCGGGCCCACACCCGAGGGATCACCGCATGCGAACGCCGCACCCTGACGCTCAGGCGGCAGCGCGCGATCGAAAGCGTCCCACGTGGCGAACCCCTCCGGTGGCGGCGGGACGACGTACCCCAACACCTCGCACCAGAAACGAGCGACGCGCTCGGGTTCTGCGCAGTCGAAGGTGACCTGGACCTGCTTGATCGACGCCATCGGCCCATCGTAGAGGCAAGATCTTTCATGGCCTCCACAGGTTTTCGTCCCGATGCCCCTCGACCCCCGTACCCCTCAACCCCGTGCCACTTAACCCCCTTGCTCATCAACTCCCTTGTCGCCCTGGCTGCGCACGACCTCCTTCACCTTGGCCACCGCGAAGCCCCAGCCCTGCGCGACGGTCGGCTTGGCCGGGACGGCGATCTCGTCCGGGTTGGTGAGCACGTCGAGCAGGACAGGACCGGGGGTGCTGAAGGCTCGGCGTACGGACTCCTCCAGTTCGGCCGGGTCGGTCACACGGATGCCGGTGATGCCCATGGCCGTGGCGACGGCCGCGAAGTCGGGGTTGTCCAGCACGGTGCCGAACTCCGGGAGTCCGGCCTGTTCCTGTTCGAGCTTGACCATGCCCAGCCGACGGTTGTCGAAGACGACGAGCTTGACGGGGAGCCGGCTCGTCTTGAGTGTCATGAGGTCGCCGAGGAGCATGCTCAGCCCGCCGTCGCCGCAGAAGGCCACGACCTGACGGTCCCGGTCCAGGCACTGGGCGCCGAGGGCCTGCGGCATGGCGTTGGCCATGGAGCCCAGGTTGTAGGAGCCGATCAGCTGCCGCTCGCCGCGCATCTCGACGAAACGCGAGAGCCACACGGTGGCCATGCCCGTGTCGGACGTGAAGACGGCGTCGTCGTCGGCGAGGCGGTCCACCACGGCGGCCAGCGCCTCCGGGCGGATGTCGCCGGCGCGGTTGTCCAGCGCGGAGCGGACACGGCCCACCAGACCCTTGTCGTGCGCCGGGTCGGCGAGCCGGGCCTGACCCTCGCGCCACCGCTCGAAGCGCTTGCGGGCGTCCTCCAGGTGCGAACGGTCGCGCGCGCCCCCGCTGTCGGCGGGCGCGGCGGCCAGCTGGGCCAGGAGGTCCCGGACGGTCGCGCCCGCGTCACCGACGAGCCCCACCTCCACCGGCACCCGCCGTCCGATGTGGGCGGCCTCGGTGTCCACCTGGATGACGGTCCGGCCGTCCGGATACCAGTCCCGGTAGGGGAAGTCGGTGCCCAGCAGCAGAAGCGTGTCGGCATCCTGCAGAGCCGACGCGGCCGCGGGGTTGCCGATCAGCCCGGTCTGACCGACCTGGAAGGGATTGGCGTCGCCCTCGAAGCCCTCCTTCGCCTTCAGCGTGAGCACCATCGGCGCGGCCAGCCGGTCGGCGAGGGCGATGACGTCCTCCCGCGCGGCGCGGGCGCCTCGTCCGACGAGCAGCGTGACCCGCCGCGCCCGGTCGAGCAGCTCGGCGGCTCGCCGGACGGCGGACTCGTCCGGCCGGCTCACCGGAGCGTTCAGCGAGAACCGGGCCGGCCGGTCCACGGTCAGCTCCCGTTCCCCCAGATCACCGGGGACGGTCAGCACGGCGACGCCCTTGCGGCCCAGCGCGGTGCGCACCGCCGTCTCCAGCATCTGCGGCAGCTGGTCACCCGAGGTGATCGTGGCCCGGAAGACGGCCACGTCGCTGAAGAGCGCGTCGTTGTCGACCTCCTGGAAGTAGTCGCTGCCGAGTTCGGCGAGCGGCACCTGTCCGGCGATCGCCAGTACCGGCGTACGGCTCTTGGCCGCGTCGTAGAGTCCGTTGAGCAGGTGCACCGAGCCGGGGCCCACGGTGCCCATGCACACGCCCAGGGTGCCGCTGAGCTGTGACTGGGCGCTCGCGGCGAAGGCCGCGGCCTCCTCGTGCCGGCAGCCCACCCACTCGACGCCCTCGGTGGTGCGGATCGCGTCGGTCAGCGGATTGAGCGCGTCGCCGACGACGCCGAAGACCTGACGTACGCCAAGTTCGCTCAGCGCGTCCACGATGACGCGTGCGACGGTTCGGGACACGGGATCCTCCAGATCACACGGTGAAGCGGTCGGGGTCGGCGGCGGCCCAGTCGGCCGCCCAGGAGGCGGGTGGCTCGGCGAGCAACTGCCCGGGCGCCAGCCACTCGTAGAGCTCCTCGAAGGAACGTTCGGTGCGGGGGTCGATGCGGCGGCGCAGCATGTGCGGACGCAGCTGCGCGGGGTCGGTGACCCCCATGGACGCCATGATCTGCAACGCGCTCGCCACCGTGGCCTCTTGCAGGCGCTGGACCCGGAGTGTCTTGTCGCCGACGTGCAGCGCGCGGGCCCGCCTGGGATCCTGCGTGGTGACGCCGGTGGGGCAGGTGTTCGTATGGCACCGCTGCGCCTGGATGCACCCGACGGCGAACATCATCGCCCGTGCGGCGTTGCCGTAGTCGGCGCCCTGCACCATGCGCTTGACCAGGTCGGTGCCAGTGGCGATCTTGCCACTCGCCCCGATTTTGACGCGGTCGCGCAGACCCGCGCCGACGAGGGCGTTGTGCACGGTCAGGAGCCCCTCGGTGAGCGGGGTGCCGACATGGTCGGCGAACTCCAGGGGCGCCGCCCCGGTCCCGCCCTCCGCGCCGTCCACCACGATGTAGTCCGGGGTGGTGCCCTCCGCCAGCATCGCTTTGCACACGGCGAGGAACTGCCGGCGCGACCCCACGCAGAGTTTGAAACCGGTCGGCTTACCACCGGAGAGTTCCCGCATCCTGGCGAGGAAGCGGACGAGTTCGCGCGGCGTGGAGAACACCCGGTGGAAGGGCGGTGAGATCACCGTCCTTCCTTGGGGCACGTCCCGCACCCGCGCGATCTCGGCGTTGACCTTCGCTCCGGGCAGGACCCCGCCGATGCCGGGCTTCGCGCCCTGCGAGAGCTTGAGCGACACGCACTTCACGTGCTCGTGCGCGGACTTGTCGGCGAACTCCGCCGGGTCGAAGTCGCCGTCGTCGGTCCGGCAGCCGAAGTAGCCGGTGCCGATCTCCCAGACGAGGTCACCGCCCGGCCGCAGGTGGTACTCCGACAGACCGCCCTCACCGGTGTCATGGGCGAAACCCCCGGCCGCGGCACCCCCGTTGAGCGCGAGTATCGCGTTCGCGGAGAGCGAGCCGAAACTCATCGCCGACACGTTCAGCAGCGCCATGTCGTACGGACGGCCGCAGTCGGGTCCGCCGATCCGGACCCGCGGTGCGGCCTCCGGCACCGGACAGGGCGCCATCGACGGCACCAGGAACTCGTAGCCGGGGCGGTAGACGTCCCGCTCGGTGCCGTACGGCTGCTCGGCGTCGGTTCCCTTCGCCCGCTCGTAGACGATGGTGCGGGTGTCCCGGTCGAAGGGGCGGCCGTCGAAGTTCCGCTCGATGAAGTACTGCTGCAGTTCCGGGCGGATCTTCTCCAGGAGGAAGCGGGCATGCCCGAGGACGGGGTAGTTGCGCAGCACGGAGTGCCGGCGCTGCAGCAGGTCCCATACGCCCAGCAGCCCCAGCACGAGCGGCGGCGCGGCGGCGAACCACCACCACGGCGAACATCCCACCGCGGCCGCGCCCGCCGCGAGCGCGAGGAACAGAGCCAGGACCACCAGTCCGATACGTGTCACCTCCCCCTCGTTGCCCGACGGCCGACGATCATGTCCCTCCGTTCTCTCCAGAGATCGTCAAGGAATGGCGATGAACCCGTCCGGCAACCGCGTCGGCCGTCTCAGATCATGGGGCGGTGGACTGGGGCGCTACCGGGTGACGACGTTGAACACCGGGTAGGTCCGCGGTTGTACGTCCGCGAGGCCGAGTTCCCGCAGGATCGGGAGGAGGGTCTCGCCGAACTGCCGGAACGCCTCCTCGGACTCCCAGACGTCCACGACGAGCCAGCCGTCGTCGGTGGGGGCGGACGTGTGCGAGACGAGACCGGCCACCGGCCAGTCGGCGGGGCTCTTGACCGGGCCGGGTCGGCCGGCCACCTTCTCCGCGCTCTGCTCGTACTGGGCCTGGGTCATCCCCGGCATATCGAGAACCACGAGGATGGCCATATTGAGTTCCCTTGCGAAGAGGTACGGAGTCTTTCGGTCAGTTGACCAGCCCGGTGAGCCGCCTGCGCGGGGGCTTGGGCCAGACAGGGCACGGAACGCGCGCGAAACTTCGGCGGTGCCCGCACCCGGCGCGCCACAGCCGGTACAGAAGTCGGATAACCACTCCGTCGACGGGGTAGGACGAACGCCGGGTGCCTTCCGTCCGTGGGAGGCCCCCGCACACAGACCAGCCGGGACCTCCCGGCAAGACTCGAAGGACGAGCAGCATGGCCAGCGGCACCGTGAAGTGGTTCAACTCCGAAAAGGGTTTCGGGTTCATCGCCCAGGACGGCGGCGGACCGGACGTCTTCGCCCACTACTCCAACATTTCCGGCAACGGTTACCGGGAACTGGTGGAGGGCGAGCCGGTCACCTTCGATGTGACCCAGGGGCAGAAGGGTCCGCAGGCCGAGAACATCGTCCGCGGCTGAGACGGCCGCACGGCGCAGCGCCCCGTGACCACGGTGTAGGGTGGCATCACCGACGCGGGGTGGAGCAGCTCGGTAGCTCGCTGGGCTCATAACCCAGAGGTCGCAGGTTCAAATCCTGTCCCCGCTACGAGAAGAAGGGGTCCGGCATCGCGCCGGACCCCTTCGCCGTCACGTCCTCCGTTCGGCAGCTGCCTTGTCGGCGGCGGCCACGGGCCCGGGGCGGCCCGGCAGCAGCAGGCACAGCGGGACGGCGACGGCGGTGAAGGCCACCGACCACCAGAAGGCGGCGTCGAAGCCCTCGGCCAGGGCGCCAGGCGTGCGGGCGTCCCCTGCGGTGCGCTGGAGGACGACGGCCAGGACGGCGATGCCCACCGAGCCGCCGATCTGCTGGGCGACGCGCGTGATGATGCTGGCGTCGGGAATCTCCTCGTGTCGCAGGCCCACGTAGGCGGCGCCGGTGGGCGCGATCATGGCGGCGCCCAAGCCGATGCCTCGGACGAACAGCGCGGCCATGAGCAGGACCTTGCTGGTGTCGGCGGTGACGAAGGCGAACGGCACGGTGGCCGCGGTGACGAAGGCGAATGCGGCGAAGGCGACCCAGCGGGGGCCGACGCGGTCGGTGTACTTGCCTGCCAGGCCGCGTGCGACGAGCGCGCCGACGCCCTGCGGGATGAGCAGCAGCCCGGCGCCGAGGGCGTCCTCGCCGCGGACCTGCTGGAAGTACAGGGGCAGCAGCAGCATCGCCCCGTACAGGGAGATGCCGGCCAGGAAGATCAGCGCGGCGGACGAGGCCACCGCGCGGTGGCGGAACAGCCGCAGATCGACCAGGGCCCCGGCGCGCCGCAGTGCCCAGGCGGTGAAGCCGCCGATCAGGGTGAGTCCGCCGAGCAGCGGGATGAGGACCTCGGCGCCGGTGAAGCCCGCGCCGCCCTCGACCTGGGAGAGGCCGTAGAGGGTGGCGGCGACGCCGGGGGAGAGCAGGAGCAGGCCGACGACGTCCAGGCGGGTGTGGGGGCGGCCGGGTGCTGGACGGTCGTAGGGCAGGTTGCGCCAGGCGAGCCAGCCGCCGACGACACAGAAGGGGACGTTGACGAAGAACAGCCAACGCCAGTCGGCCAGTTGCAGGATGAGGCCGCCCAGGACCGGGCCGAGGATCGGGCCGAGCGCGGTGGGCACGGTGATGACGGCCATGACCTTGCCGATGTCGCGGCCCTTGGCGGCCTGCATGATCAGTGTGGCCGTGAGCGGCATCATGATGCCGCCCGCGATGCCCTGGACGACGCGGAAGGCGATGAGGCTGGTCACGTTCCATGCCAGCGCGCTCAGGATCGAGCCGAGCAGGAACACGCCCAGGGACGCGATCCACAGACGCCTGCCGCCGAGCCGCGACTGGGCCCATCCGGCGAGCGGGATCGTGACGAACAGGGCCAGCAGATAGCCGGTGCTCACCCACTGGATCGTGGACAGCGGGGCATCGAGTCCCTTCGCCAGGTCATCGAGGGCGACGCTGACGATCGTGGTGTCGAAGACGACGGCGAGGGCGCCCACGATGACGGTGAACGCCATGCGCCACACGGCGGGGTCCATACGGTCGGGGTCCACCGCGGCGGGCGCGGGCCCGGTCCGGTCGGCAATGTTCATGGACAGCCACCTTAAGATACAGAGTCCTATCTTACGGCGGTCAGAGTAGGGCGCTAGAATAAGATAGGCAAGTCTATCCAAGGAGGTGCGGATGCCCGAGCGACGCCGCGGAGCGGCACTGGAGAAGGCGCTCCTCGACGCGGCCTGGGAGGAACTCGCGGACAACGGCTACGCGAGATTCACCATGGACGCCGTCGTGCAACGGGCGGGCACCAGCCCCCCCGTCCTCTATCGACGCTGGTCCGACCGTGACGCACTCGTCCGGGCAGCCATCGTCCACACCCTGAAGGAGAACCTCCTCGACCTTCCCGACACGGGAAGCCTGCGGGAGGACGTCCTCACCCTCATGCGGGAGATCAACGCCACCCGTGTCCAGCTCGTCACCGTCATGAGCGTGCAACTGGCCGGCTACCACCAGGGAACCGGCATCAACCCCGCCGACCTGCGCGACCCCCTCGCGACAGGACGCAACGAAGCTCTCGACGTCCTCTTCGACCGGGCCGTCGACCGCGGCGAGATCAAACGGGAACTCCTCACCGAACGCGTCAAATCCCTCCCCTTCGACCTGCTGCGGCACGAAATCCTCACGACCTTCGCCCCCGCACCCGACCACGTCATCGAGGAGATCGTCGACACGCTGTTCCTCCCCTTGGTGCGCTGACCGCGGCAGCGGCACCACACCTTCAGCAAGTCCTTCCGTCGCCCCGCACGGCAGGTCAGTCCACCGGCAGTCGCCCCAAAGAGACGCGTGATCGACGGCCAGGTCCTACCGTCGGGCCGTATGACCGATTCCCGGGATCTTCTGGCCGCCTACGACGCCCAGTTGCGAGGCGCCCCGCCCCACGCTGCCCCCTATGCCCCCGACGGCCCGCTCACCCGGGTCGCCGGACCCCTTCGGGCACTGGTGACCGGCCCCCCGGACCTGGGACTGCGCGGCCGGGAACTGGACGAACTCATAGCCCGGCAGCGCGACTTCTTCGCCGCGCGCGGGGAGGCGGTGGAGTGGCGGCTGCGCGTTCACGACACCCCTGCCGACCTTCCCGACCGACTGAGCGCGGCGGGCTTCACCCCCCTCCCTCCGAGCGCGGTATTGATCGGCCCGGTGGCGGAGGCGACCGTGCGCCGGCCCGTGCTGCCCGGGGGCGTGACGCTGCGGCAGGTCAGTGCCGACGCCGACCTGCACGCCGTCGCGGCACTCCAGTCGGCCATCTGGGGCCTGGACCTGAGCGGCCTCGGCGACGATCTCATCGCCCGGATCGCCGCCGCTCCGCGGGACACCGTCGTGCTCGTCGCCGAGGCGGCTGGCGAGATGGTCTCCGCGGCCTGGCTGGCTTTCCGCCCCGGCACGCGGTTCGCCACCCTGCTGGGCGGTTCGACCCTCGTCGAGTGGCGCGGCAGGGGAATCTACCGGGCCCTGATCGAAGCCCGCGTCGCCCTCGCCGCCGAGCGCGGTGTCCCGTACCTGCATGTGGACGCCTCGCCCGACAGCGCCCCGCTCCTACGACGGCTGGGCTTCCAGGCGATCACCAGGATGACGCCGTACCTCTGGACGCCGTAGCCCCGACGGCGGCCAAGAACGTGTGCGCCGCCGACGGGTCGACCACCGACTCGGATCGACCACCGACTCGGGTCGCGCCCCGGGAATCGGGAGATGCAACTGCCGTGCGGCGCCCGGGCGTTGAGAATCCACGCGGCGTCACCGCCGTTCGCCTCGGGCGGGCCTCAGCTGCGCGCGGCGAGTGCCTCGCGCCACGCCGGGCTGTCGACGTAGTGGTTGTCGAACCGCTCCGAGGAGTCCTTGATCTCTTGCGGGTCGGCCTCGCCGCGCATCACCCGGCCGAGGAGCCGCAGGTAGTCGAAGCGGTCGGCGCCCGGGGTGAAGACGAACAGTACGTCGGCCGTCCTGCCGGGCGCCGCGGCGAAGGCGTGCGGGGTGTGCGGCGGCACGACGAGGAAGTCGCCCGTCTCCAGGACGGTGATCTCCTCGCCCACCAGCACCTGGAGCGCTCCGTCGATCACGAAGAACGCCTCGGACGCCCTGGTGTGCAGGTGGGCGGGTGCTCCGACCGCGCCCTCGGCGAACGTCGACCGGTAGCTGGTGAGCCGCCCGCCGGTGTGGCCGGAGTCCGCGAGAAGAGTCATGACACTGCTGGGGTCACGGGTCGTCTCCGCGTCGGCGGCGCGGGTCAGGATCGGGGCGAAGTCCCTGGTCGGCATGGTCTGTACGGTCTGCGTGATCTCGTTCTTCTTCGTCATGACTACGACTCTAGGGGGCTGATAGACCGGCGACAGGGTGCATTTCCAGGTCGGATTCATGGGTCAATTCGTCGATCTCAACGGGTCACCCATGCCTGCTCACCGCACCCTGGCGGCTCGTGGAAGTAGGTTGTGCCGATGACCGAACCCCTGCCGCCCGGTGGCGCTGTGCCCGATACGGACGAACTGCATGCTCGGTGGGCGGACGCCTGGAGGCCGGAGCAGATCGGGGAGCGGTTGGACGGGGTGGGTACGCCCTGGTGCATCGCCGCGGGGTGGGCGCTGGATCTGTTTCGCGGGGAGCAGTCGCGGGCGCACGGTGATCTGGAGATCGCGGTGCCCGCGGCGGGATTCCCGGAAATCCGGGACCGCTTCCCCGAGTACGCGTGGGACGCGGTGGGTTCGGGACGGGTCTGGGCGGGGGCGGGAGCCGAGGCGCTGGCGGCCACGCACCAGACCTGGCTCCGGGATCCGGCGACCGGTCGGTACCTGTTCGACGTCTTCCGCGAGCCGCACGAGGGCGAGACATGGCTCTGTCGGCGGGACGAGAGTCTGCGGCTGCCGTACGACGCGATCATCGCGCGGACGGCTGACGGGATCCCCTACCTGGTGCCGGAGTTGGTGCTGTTGTTCAAGGCGAAGGCGACACGGCCCAAGGACCAGGCGGACTTCGACGGGATGCTGCCACTGCTGGGCCGGGCCCGGCGCGGTCGCCTCGGCGAGTGGCTGGACCGCGTACACCCCGGACACCCGTGGCTGGCCGAACTGACGCGGTAGGGACACGGGACCGCGCCCGACGATGACTCAGGTCCTCTGGCGCTGCTCGACCTTCTCGCCACGGACGACGAGCGCAGGGTGACCGCCGCCGTCCACCGGCAACTGGCCCTCCTGCGCCGCGAGGGAGCGCGACACCCCATGACGACGGTTCGGGCGGCGGTCGCGTGAGCGGCCGCTTCAGCGGGTGGGCGGGACGAACTCGGGCTGGTCGAGCACGCGCAGCCAGCTTCCGTCGGACTGGCGGCGGACGACCTGTGCCCGGGCGCCGGCCCCGTCTCTCGGCGGGGTGGCGGTGAGGGCGATGTCGCCGCTGATCAGCGTCGGCAGCGGGGGTTCCGGTTCGAAGCGGGGACGGTTGGCCAGCACCTTCTCCCAAACCGTACGGATCGCCTCCCGTCCCACCGTCAGCTCCCCGGGCGGGTAGGCCATCACCGCGTCCTCTTCGTAAAGTGCGGCGACCCCGGCCGCGTCACCGTTGTTGGAGCGTTCGACGAACAGCCGAGTGATGTCCTCGGGCCGTACGGCCTTCTCGTAGTGCTGCATGGGTTCCTCCTGTACGTCCGGCTTCGACGGTCCCCAGCCTTGTCGCCCGCCGATCAGAAGTCCAACAGATGGATTTGCTGGAAGCTAGAATCTGTAGTCATGGACCTGAGGCAGCTGGAATATTTCGTCGCGGTCGCCGAAGAGCAGAACTTCACGCGGGCGGCCGAGCGAGTGCACATCAGCCAGTCCGGCGTCAGCGCCCAGATCCGTCGGCTGGAAGGTGAACTCGGTGCCGAGCTGTTCGACCGGTCGGGGCGTACCGTCACGCTGACAGTCGCGGGACGTGCCGCGCTCGAACACGCCCGCGCCGCACTGGCCGCAGCTGAGGCGGTCGGCGACGCGGTGGGGCAGGTGACCGATCTGATCCGGGGCCGGCTCACGGTCGGGATGGTCATCGGCTGCACCCTCACCCCGCTGTTCGATGCCCTCTCAGCGTTTCACCGGGTTCATCAGGGGGTGGAGATCTCACTGCTGGAGGACAACTCCGACCGGCTCATCGAGGGGGTGCGCTCCGACGCCGTCGACCTGGCTCTCGTCGGTACCGCGGGCGCCGTCCCGGACGGGCTGGATTCGCTGACGATCATCAGCGAGCGGCTCGTCGCAGCCGTTCCCCCGGGACACCCCTTGGCGAGACAACGCCGGGTGACTCTGCGTGACTTGGTCCCCCACCCGATGGTCTGCATGCCACCCGGCACCGGCCTACGCACGGTGTTCGACCGGGCCTGCGCCGCACAGAGCCTGCGACCCGCGATCGCGCTGCAAGCCAGCGCCGCGGATGCCATGGCCGACCTGGCTGCCCGAGGACTGGGAGTCGCGGTCCTCAGCGAGTCGATGGCCGCGAGCTACCGTGACCGGCTCACCGCCCGCGTCATCGATGACATCGAGACACCGGCGGTGCTCGCCCTCGTCTGGAAGAGCACGCACAACCCTGCTGTGCGTGAGTTGATCGTGCACAGCAGGCATGCGTTCACCAGGCCCGATCCTGGCCAAGGGTTGTCCCCTGTCCCGTGAACGACCCGTGCGTGTGTGCGGGTGCGGGTTCGGTGCCGTACGGGTTCGGGTGCGGGCCTGCTGCCTCAGGTCGTGCTCGCGTACAACTCCTGTAGCGGCTGAGCCGAGTCCGTGCCGGAGTGGCCGAAGGGGGCGTCGAAGCTCCAGACCATGAAGAGCAGGAAGACCACCAGGGCGCTGAACGCGGTGGCCAGCATCAACTCCCGTGCGGAGCGCCGGATCTGGAGTGCGTAGAGCAGGCCGAGCGTGACGATCCCGCCCGCGATCAGGCCGAACCAGACCACCCCGGGCAGGGTGCTGCCGGCGCTGTCGAGGCGCTGGTGGCGCGCGTCGTCGGCGGCGGCGATCTGGTCGAGGAGCGGCTGATAGGCCTGGGCCTGGAGTTCGTCGGTGGGCGTGTGGTGCGCGATGTCGCTGCGGATGCGGGTCAGCAACCGGCCCCCGGTGGCGTCGATCGGATCGTCGTCCTCCATGGCCGGCCACTCCGCGCTCACGGCATGCCGGGCGTACGCGTCGATGTGCTGCTGGACCCGGGTGTGGAAGGCGGCCGGGTAGACGTCCAGGCGCTGGTCGATCTCGTACAGCGCCTGGGCCTCGCGCTGCACGGTGTCCTCGGCGGCCCCGCGCGCCTCCCAGACGCCGGCGATGGCCAGGCCCAGGACGATGGCGTAGACGACGCCGACCATCATCACCATGTACTCAAGCACGTCGGGCGTCTGTGAGGTGTCCTCGTCGTCCGCCACGCGCCGGTGGCGCATCACGGTGGCGGCGACGACGAAGGCGCAGACCAGCGCGCAGGCCAGGGTGTAGATCAGCCATTCCGGCACAGCAGGACTCCAGGTTGAGCGGATGAGCGATGAGCAGGTGTGGGATGAGCGCGTGAGCAGCTGGGTGGTCGAGGTGAAGGCGGTCGGCGGGCGGGTCAGCGGCCGTTGCGGCGTCGGGAGCCGGGGCGCAGCGCGGCGGCGGCCAGGATGGCCGGGGTGGTGATCACGACGGTGGTCATCGTGGTGGACAGGCCGGCGGGCGCCGGACGTGCCGAACCGCCGCCGTAGTGGAAGCGGGGCACCCAGCGGAAGGGCGCGGCACGGGGTGCCGGGGCGGGCGACGGGGAGGGCGACGGGGCAGGGGCGTCGGCGACGACGGCGTCGGCCTCGGGCGGCGGTTCCGGTGCCGGCACCCGGCGTTCGGCGGGCCGGGGGAACGGGGCTGCCGGCGGGGGCGGAGCGGCCGGTGGGCCGTCGACAGGGTGAGGCACCTGTGCTGTTTGTGCTGCCGCCCGCGCCGGCGGTGTCGCGCGGCCCGGCGTGCGCGGGGGCCGTGGTGCGGGCGGAGGGGCGGCGGGGCGCTGTCGGGAGGGGGCGCCGACCTCGACCCAGCCGTCGGCGGAACACACCACCACGTGCGTGGTGGTGGGGGTGGTGTCGACGATGACCGCGGATCCGCCGGCGCCCGGAAGGGGGCAGAGCGCGGCGGCGGTTCCGAGGCCGACGGTGATCCAGCCGCTCACCAAGGCTGTTCCTCTCCGCTGATCGTGTGCGCGCCTCGGACGGAGGCGCACATGAGTGGATGCCGATGCGCTCACCGGGCGGTGGCCGTTCGGCATCGGGAGTAACGATCATGCTCGGCTCGGGGACACGGCCGCGCCCGGCCTTCGGGCGGCCGCTCTCCGCACGCCCGTGTCCCGGCCGTCGGGCATGTCGAGGCCGCCGGTCGGGTCCGGGTCGGGCGGGTTCAGCGGCTCCTGGGACTGGGCGGTCCGGCGAGGAGGACGGCTTCGAGGGCGGCGTAGCGTTCCCGTTCGCGTGCGGTCGCCTTCCTCCCGGACAGGACGGTGCCGAGCAGGCCGCACAGGAAGCCCGCCGGTACCGAGACGAGAGCCGTGGTCGTGAAGGGGAACCAGTTGAAGTCGACTTCCGGGAACGCCGATCCGGGGGAGCCGGAGACGAGGTTGGTGCCGGTCATGAGGACGAGGACGCTGACCGATCCGCCGATGAGCGTGCACAGCAGGCCGGCGCGGGTGAAGCGCCGCCAGAAGAGGCTGTAGACGAGGGCGGGGGCGATGGCCGAGGCGCCGAGGCAGAAGGAGACGGTGGCGAGCGGCTGGAGGCTGCGGTGCTGGGCGACGACGGCGAGCAGGATGACGGGGAGGCCCACGGCCAGGGCGGCCAGCCGCGCCAGGGCCATCTCGCGCAGCGGTGAGACGTTCGGGCGGGCGGCGGCGATGTCGTGGGCCAGGGAGTTGGCGCAGGCCAGCGTCATGCTGGCGACCGAGGCCAGCAGGGTCAGGAAGATCGCCGTCGTGACGGTGGCGAACAGCAGGCTCTCCGGGCGGGAGAGATGCATCCCGAACGCGGCGCGCGAACCGAGCAGGTAGGCCGTGTTGCCGCGCGGGTCGGCACCGGCGACGCCCGCGCGCCCGATGAGGGCCGTGGCGCCCACGCCGATGACGGTGATCACGGCGATGAACAGGGTGACCGTCGAGATCGCCCAGGACATCGCGCGGCGCACCTGGGGCGCGCTGCCGGCGGTGTACATCCGCATGGTGACGTGCGGCAGACAGGCGCCGCCCAGCACGATGGCGCACTGGGTGCTCACCATGTCGAGTCCGCGGTGCGGCCCGTTGGCGAACTGAAGGCCGTAGCGCAGGAAGTTCTCCTCGGCGCCGCTGCCGTGGGCGGCGGTCCGGAACAGGTTCCGGGGGCTCCAGCCGAAGGTGTGCAGGATGAGTCCGGCGACGATCAGGCCGGACCCGAGCAGGATCACCGTCTTCAGGATCTGGATCAGGGCGGTGCCCCGCATGCCCCCGATGGCCGCGTAGCTGATCATCAGGGTGCCCGCCCCGACGACGCAGCCGGTCCGCATCGCGCTGTCGGAGAAACCGAGGACGTACGCCAGCAACTGGCCCACCCCGGCCAGCTGTACGACCATCATCGGCACCAGCGAGGCCAGGGTGACCACACACGCGGTGATGCGCACCGCGCGGCCGGGCAGCCGTCTGCCGAGCGCGTCGGCCATGGTGAACCGGCCGGTGTGATGCAGGGGTTCGGCCAGCAGGACCATCAGGAGCAGCAGGGACAGCACGGTGCTCAGGGCCAGTACGACACCGTCGTAGCCGCACAGCGCGATGACCCCGCCGACGGTGAGCACGGTGGCGGCGGAGATGTAGTCACCGGCGATGGCGAGACCGTTGCGCAGGGGCGACAACGAGCGGTAGCCGGTGTAGAACTCGTCGAGGTCGTCGCGGTCGGGACCGGTGAGCACGCACAGCATGAGCGTCACGGCCACGACACTGGAGAACGCCACCAGGGACCAGGACTGCGCGGAGCCGTCGAAGTCCGTCACGACCATGGCTCCTCGGGCGGGCGGGGGTCGGGTCGGCGGTGTACACGCCGGGCCAGCGGGTCGACGTAACGGCGCGCGGTGTACTCGTAGAGCAGCACGGCCAGCCAGGTGACGGGCAGTTGCGCCAGGGCGAGGAGGAGTCCGGTGGGGAGGCCGCCCGGTGCGAGGCGGGTCATGACCGAGGGCGCTTCCACGGTGAGGGTGAGGAAGACGGCGAAGTAGCCGAGCGCGGCGAACGTGGCGACGCGCCGCTGCCAGCGGCAGGCCCGGCGTAATCGGCGGAGGTCGCGGTGGCTGCCGGTCCACGGTGGGGTGCGGTCCGCCGGGCGTGTCTCGTCCTGCGGGGTGGCCCAGTGCGGGGTCGCGTCGGGAGAGGCGTGCCGGCCGGGCCGGTGCCGCGCCGGGTATAAGTCGGAGCTGTCGGAGGACATCCCAGGATCTCCTACTGGGTCGTGGGCCCCAAGTGGTGCGGACCGCGCGAATGTGGGGGAGCGGTGCATATGTTCGGGTCACCGCACGTTATGCGGGTGTCGGACCGCGCGCAGAGACTTCCGTGAACTCCCTGGTGAGGACCCTTGCGGCGCTCTGACCTCGGATGTTGTGGGAGTGGCGGGTGTGGTGAGAGGGCGCGGCGGTGCTGCGTGGGCGGCGCGGCTCGAATCGTTCGAACGGGTGCCGGGAGAGGTCCGCGAGGGTCGGGCGGCGCGGGGACCGACGCGTCAGCGGGGTCGTCGGTCAGTCTCGCGGCCGGTCGCCGTGCGGTGGACGACGTGCGCGGCGGCCACGTCCAGGGCCGCGTGGCCGGTGGACTTGAACACGGTGAGCTGATCCGGGGAGGTCCGGCCGGGGGCCTCGCCGCACAGGACGGAGCCGAGGAGGCGGACCACGCGGCCCTCGGGCAGCCCCTGCAACTCATGGGCGCCGGAGGGCGGGGGAGTGGCGGCGGCGCCGTGCCACTCCGCGAAGAGCGCGGCGTCCCGGATGGTGTCGTCGTCGAGTTCTGGTCCGTGGGAGCCGCCGACCGAGCTGACGTGCGTGCCCGGGGCGAGCCAGGCGCGGCGCAGGACGGGGCGGGTCGCGCCGGTGCAGCAGTACACGGTGGCCGCCTCGCGTACGGCGGTCTCGATGGCGTCCGTCGCGCGGCCCACCGGGTGCAGTGCGGCCAGCGCGCGAGCCGCCTCCGGGTCGCGGCCCGCGACGGTGACGGGCTCGGCCGGCCGGAGCGCGGCGAGGAGGGAGACCTGGGCCCGGGCCTGGGCGCCGGTGCCGACGACCACGACGGGTCCCGGCCGGGCCAGGGTCCAGGCGCTGTGCGTGGCGGCCGCCGCGGTGCGCCAGGCCGTCACGGGTTCGGCGTCCATGACGGCGAGCGGCCGCCCGTCCTCGGGGTCGAAGAGGGCCACGATGCCCCGGTGGGTGCTGCGCCCGGGGCGGGCGGGGTCGGCGAACACCGACACGAGTTTCGCCGCGAGGCCGAGCCCCGGCACGTATCCGGGCATGGCGCCCAGCAGACCGCCGGGCGCGAAGGCCGCTATCCGGGGCGGCGCGGACACCGCGTCCCGTGCCACGGCGACGAGCGCGTCGGACACGGCGGCCATCAGGCGGCGCGGGTCGAGGGCCGCCGCGGTGGCCGACCGGTCGAGGACGAGGACGTCGTTCACGCGCCGCCCGCCGTGCCCGGGCCGGACAGCAGGCGGCCGAGGGTGTCCACCGCCGAGGCGAGTTCCTCCCGCAGTCGGTGCATCCGGGGTTCGTCGATCTCGGCGGCCGGGCCGACCACGGTGACGGCGCACACCGGCGCCCCGGGGACGGGGACCACGGCGCGGCTCAGGGAGGCGACGAACTGCTCGTTGCGGCCGTGCTCGACGGCGAACCCGTCGGCCCCGGTCCGCTCGAGGTCGGCGAGCAGGCCCGACTCGCCGTCCAGGGGATGTCCGGCCTCGCGGGCCACGGCGAGGTAGGGGCCGCGTGCCTCCGGGGGCAGAGCGGCCACCAGGGCGAGGGGCCCGGCGAACCGGTGGACGGGCAGCGCCTCGTCCCGGAGTGTGCTGATCATCGCCAGCCGGTCCGGGCGGACCACGTCCACCACCCGGGAGCCGTCGTTGTCGAGGACCTGGAGGTTGACCATCATGCCGGTGCGCGCGGAGAGGTCCTCCAGCACCGGGCGGGCCAGGGAGGTCAGTGAGTTGCGCGCCGCCCGGGCGGACAGGCGCAGCACGGCGGTGCCCGGCAGATAGCGGTCGTCGACGCGCAGGACCCAGCCGCGGCGGACGAGGTCCACGAGGACGCGGTAGGCGGTGGCCCGGTGCAGCCCGACCTCGTCGGCGAGGTCGGTCAGCCGGGGAGGCCGGGGAGCCCGGGCGACGGCCTCGACCAGGTCCAGCGCCTTGTCCACGGCCGTTCGCGTTGCTTGGGTCGCTTGCGGCATCGAAACCCTTCCCGGATGACCTGACGGACCGTCCCGGCAAGGCGTGTGCGTCGCCGGGATTCAGGGGTAGGGTACCGGTTGTTTTGAGCAGCGAGAGAGTTGTTACGTAGAGCGTAACAGATCGAGAGTGGTGACCTTGACGAACGAGAGTTCCGGGACGACGGCGCATCAGACGTCCGGGGAGGTGGACGAGAGTTCCGCGAGGAGGAACCCCTTCGCGCCGCCCGAGGCCGGCGAGCTGGTGGTCTACCGCGGCCTCACGCTGTTCGACGGAACCGGCAGCGCGCCCCGGCCCGGCGTCTCGCTCGTCGTGGACGGCCCCGTCATCCGGTCCGTCGCGGACGAGACGGACGTGGCGGCCGCCCGCGCCGAGGGCGCCGAAGTCGTCGACCTCACCGGTCAGTTCGTCACGCCCGGCCTCGTCGACGCGCACCAGCACCTCGCCACACCGCCCGACCGTCCGGCCGCCGAAGCGATCCTGCGCCGCCTCGTCCACAGCGGGGTCACGGCCGTGCGGGACATGGCGGACGACCTGCGTCAGATCGGCGACCTCGCCCGGGCCGCGCTGGTGGGCGAGATCGCCGCCCCGGACATCCACTACGCGGCGCTCATGGCCGGCCCGGGCTTCTTCGACGACCCCCGCACCCACCAGGTGACCCAGGGCGCCGTGCCCGGGCACGTGCCCTGGATGCAGGCCGTCACCGACACGACCGACCTCCCCCTGGCGGTGGCCATGGCCCGGGGGACCTACGCGTCCGCCGTCAAGGTGTACGCCGACCTGGACGCGGGCCTGGTCGCCGCCATCACCGCCGAGGCACACCGCCAGGGCATTGCGGTGTGGGCGCACGCCGCCGTCTTCCCCGCCACGCCCGGCGAGGTCGTCGCGGCCGGCGTGGACACCGTCTCGCACGTGACCCTGCTGGCGCACGAGGCCGCCAAGGAGCCGCTCACCAGCTACCAGGACAAGCCGGCCGTCGATCACGAAAGCCTGGTCACCGGCGAGGACGCTCGGCTCGCCGCGCTCTTCGCCCGGATGCGGGAACAGGACGTCGTCCTGGACGCGACCGCCGGAATGAGGGCGAGCGAGGAACTCGCCGGCGACGACCCGGAGAGCACCGAACGCGCCCGCCGGCAGACCGAGTTGGCCATCGCGCTCACGGCACAGGCGCACCGGGCGGGCGTGGCGCTGGCCACCGGCACCGACTACGAGACCGCACCCGGCGAGCCGTTCCCCGCCCTCTACGAAGAACTCGCCTTCCTGGTGAAGCGGTGCGGCATCCCGACCCCGGACGTGCTCCGCTCGGCGACCCTCGTCGGCGCCCGCAGCGCCGGCACCGCACACCTGACGGGCAGCGTCGAGCCGGGCAAGCTGGCCGACTTCGCGGTCTTCGCGCAGGACCCGCTGGCCGACATCGACCACCTGCGCACCATCACCCTGACCGTCAAGCGGGGCCGCCGCTTCCCGCGCGCCGCCTACGCCGCCACCCCACCCCGGGAGACCCGTTGACCGGCACGCCCCTGATCGTCAACGCGCTGGGACAGCTCGACAACCCCAACGCCCCGCAGTCGATGGACGCGGCCGGCGACCTCAACCCGACCAGCGAGCAGTACACCGTCGACGCCCGGACGCTGGCCGACGCGAGAGCCTCCGGCCTGACCGCCGTCAACATCACCCTGGGCTATGTCATGGGTGACCTGCCGCCCTACGAGCACACCCTGCACGAGATCGACATCTGGGACGGCATCATCGACCGCCACCCGGACGACCTGCTGAAGGTCACCACCGCCGCGGACATCCGCACCGCCGCCCGCGACGGACGCGTCGGCGTCATCTACGGGTTCCAGAACGCGGTGGCCGTCGGGGACGACGCAGGCCGGGTCGCCACTTTCGCCGAACGCGGCGTGCGCGTCGTCCAGTTGACCTACAACCAGGCCAACCACCTCGGCGGCGGCTCGATGGCGCCGGCCGGCACCGCACTCACCGCGTTCGGACGCGAGGTCGTCGACGCCCTCAACGAGCTCCACCTCATGGTCGACCTGTCGCACAGCGGCGAGCGGACCTGCCTGGACGCGGCCACGCACTCCCGCGTCCCCGTGTCCATCAATCACACGGGGTGCCGCGCGCTGACCGACCTGCCCCGCAACAAGACCGACGAGGAACTGCGCCTGGTGGCCTCCCGCGGCGGCTTCGTCGGCATCTACTTCATGCCGTTCCTCAGCCCCACCGGGCACGCGCGCGCCGCCGACGTGGTCGAGCACCTCGCGCACGCCGTGGACGTCTGCGGCGAGGACCACGTCGGCATCGGCACCGACGGCCCCGTCACCGCGATCGACGACCTCGACGCCTACCGGGACCGGCTGGCCGAGCACGTCGCGCAGCGCCAGGAGGCCGGCGTCTCCGCGGCCGGCGAACGGGCGGACACCTACCCGTTCGTGGTCGACCTGCGGGGCGTGGACCAGTTCCGGGAGCTGATACGGCTGCTGGAACAGCGCGGCTACTCCTCCGGCCGCATCGAGAAGATCATGGGACGCAACTTCGTCGACTACGCGGAACGGGTGTGGACGGCGTAGCCCCGCGTCGTGCGTCGTGATGTTTCCCGCACGTCTGCCGCACGCCTGAGCGGGCACACGCAGGAACAGGACGACAGGGAGGACATCGTGAGCCAATACCGCGCACACCACGTGCCGACCGCCGGCCACACCCCGGACGACGACCTGACCGGATACCAGGTCGACGCCACGGACGGTCACGTCGGCAAGGTCAGCAAGTACTCGAGGGACCTCGGTCCGCGGTTCCTGGTGGTGCACACCGGCCTGTGGGTTCTCGGCAAGGACGTGGTGATCCCGTCGAGCGCCGTCCTGGGCATCGACCACGACGCCCGCATCGTGCAGCTGTCCCGGACCAAGGCACAGGCCAAGTCGGCCCCCGTCTTCGACGCGGACACCTACCTGGGCGACCCGCGCCACCGCGACCAACTGGGCGGCCGGCACGGATCCGGCCACTGACAGCGGCGGCCCGCACCCCCTGAGGGGCGCGGGCCGTTCGCCGTTCAGGGCATCGCAGCCTCGGGAGAGTCCGCTCCGCACGCGTGTTGTGTCAGCACGATGAGGAACGTTTCCCCGGTGGGGTCCGCGCAGGGGTGGACGTCGCTGAAGTCCCCTGTCGCCCATCCCTCCACGCCCGACCCGGCGGTCAGGCGTGGGAGAGGGCGAAGGAGACGAGGAAGCCGCTGACGGTGATCAGTCCGATGGCCAGGTGGGCGTCCTCGAACGCCTCCGGGATCATGGTGTCGGCGATCATGGCGAGGATCGCCCCGGCCGCCACCGCGGTCACCGCGGCGATCACGGCGGGGGAGAAGGAGCCGACGACCGTGTACCCGAGGACGGCCGACACCGTGCCGGCCGCGGCGATCGCCGCCCACACGCCGAAGACGTACCCCTTGGCACGGCCGGCCTTCCTCATCCCCGCCGAACTGGACAGCCCCTCGGGAACGTTGCTGATGAACACCGCGGCCACCGTCACCAGACTGACCGCGCCGCCGTCGAGGAGGCTGACGCCGATCACCGCCGACTCCGGCACCCCGTCGAGCAGGGCGCCGAGCGCGAGCGCCGTCCCGGACCCGCCCTGCTCGGCCTCCGAAGGCTGCGCCTGCGCGTGACCGGAACGCTTGCGGTGGCGGGCGCCGCGGCGCGCCAGCCACACGTTGCCCCCGGTGTAGGCCAGGGCGCCGATGAGGGTGCCGATGACCGCGGGAGTCAGTCCCGCCTCGTCGTAGGCCTCCCCGACCAGCTCGAAGGACACCGCCGAGAGCAGCACCCCGGCCCCGAAGGCCATCACCGTCGCGATCACCTTCTGCGGAATCCGAAGCCCGTATCCCAGCGCGGCGCCGACCAGCAGCGCCGAGCCCGCCACCAACCCCCACAGTCCAGCCAGTACCACTTCAGCCATGCTGATCCGTCTACCCGTTATGGATGACGATCAACGGGCCACCGGCGCGACACGCGGCCCGGGGACAGGCTCCGTCCGGCCGGTACCGGCCGCGAGCGATCATCAACCTCTACTCTTCGGCTGATCGCCACACTCGCTGACGCGGGTTCAAGACGGGGGAAGGCATCATGAGATATCGGCACGCGGTGATACCGGCACTGGCCGGAGGCCTGCTGATCACGCTGTTGTTGTGGTGGGCGGGGGCGAGCGAGCAGGCACTGCGACTGCGCGGCACCACCGGCGTGTTCGACATCCAGTCCGTGAGCGAACTCCGGCGATGGCTCGCACCCTGGTCGTACGACCCTCCGACGGGGTCGCTGTCGGACGGGACCGCGGGCGGGGACGCGGCCTCGACCGGAGGTTCCCCGTACACCGATCTGTACAGCACCGCGATGCAGATCAGGTTCGTGGCGGTCTTCGTGTTCTTCCTGGCCGGCGCGCTGCTGCTGATCCGCAGGATTCCGCCGACGCGGGGCCGCACGCCGGCCACGCTGCTCGCGCTGTGGGCCTGGGGCCCCGTGGCCGCGACGCTGGCGGTGACGGTCTCCGCACCATGGCTGATCGCCTCCCGGGGCCGCGGAAGTTACCGGGTCCTGCCGCAGCTGGCGGGGGTGATCGCGTCGAGCGGGCCGGTCGCGGTGTTCGCGGGGCTGTTGACCGCCCTGCTCACGGCGCTCGTCGCGCATCTCACGGCCAAGGGGGCGGACCCGCTGCCCCCGCGGAGTGTGTCGCCACGCGCCGCTCGCCTGGCCGCGAGCGCCGGGACAGCGGTGGTCGCGCTGTCGGTGGTCCTCCTTTCGTACCAGTCGGTGGCGGCCTGGATCCAGACCTCGTTCGGCGGCGGGGGCCTGCTGTCCGAGCCCGGCGACCTGTTGCGTCAGTGGCTGCTGCTCGGCGCATGGGCGGGCCCGGCGAACGGGTCGCTCGGCGACTGGCTGCTGTACCGAGCCGCCGACGCGCTCATACTGGCCGTGGTGTGGTGGTCGCTGCGGCTGCTGCCCGGCCTGCTGACCCGGATCACGGCGCCGGCCATGGCGGTGGGCGCGGTCTGCGCGACCGTGTGGGGACTGCTGGCGAGCCAGGTGCTGCACATGGCGATCGACGACACGGTGGACGTGTGGGGGCCCGTGCACCTGTTCTCCACACTGGGCAACGGCGTCCCGGCCGCTCTCACCTTCGGCGTCCTGGCGGGACTGGCGGCCTTTGTGACACTGCGGCTGGCCGGGGGGCGTGACGCGGACGAGTCCCTCGCGGTCGCCGACACGGGCGAAGCCGTGTCGCCGGTACCGGACAGCGGCACGTAGCCGGGCGTACGGTCGGGCACGGGGGCCAGGTCCCTCTCTCCGGTCTCTCCGGTCTCTTCAGTCTCTCCAGAGCTTCGGGGCGGCCGACGCGGCGTGTGGTGCTGTTCGTGTGAACGGACGGCCGACGGGAACCAGGTTCTCGCCCGGCGCGAGGCCGGACACCGGATGGCCGGCGGAGGGGTATGCGCATGACGGACATGGACGCGTTCATCGACCGGCTGAACCCCGACATGTGTGTCGTGACGGCAGAGGCGGACGGCGAGCGGGCGGGATGCCTCGTGGGCTTCGCCTCGCAGTGCTCCATGCGGCCGGTGCGGTTCGTGGTGTGGCTGTCGAAGGTGAACCGGACCTATGGGGTGGCCTGCGCCGCGGAGTTCCTCGCCGTGCATCTGCTGACGCCGGAACAGTTCGGCCTGGCTGCCCTGTTCGGGGGCGAGACCGGCGACCGGGTGGACAAGTTCGCACGGACGCGGTGGACGGAGGGGCACGGCGGGGCCCCCGTGCTCCAGGACGCGGACGCGTGGTTCGTCGGCAGGATCGAGCGGCGGATCGATGCGGGGGACCACGTCGGTTTCGTTCTGGACCCGGTGCGGTCCGGCGCGCAGGGCAAGCCCGACGACCGTCGGCTGCTGAGGCTCGCGGATGCCCTCGCCATCGAACCGGGGCACCCGGTCGACTGACGCCGTGCGGGTGCGATCGCACCGGATGTCCGATTCCGTGCATGACCGCACAATGTGCGTTATGTGTTGTTCGTGCCGGATCGGAGGCGTTCATGAAGGACCTCAAGTTTGAGCAGAAGCGCTCGCTGTCACGTCTGGAGGCGGCTGACCAGCTCACGGCGCTCGCTGCCGCGCTGCGGGAGGGCGGGGACGTGGAACTGGAGTTCGGTCCTGGGACGCTGAGTCTGCGGATCCCCGACGATCTGCGCACCGAGATCGAGGTCGAGGTCGGTGACGGGGAGATCGAGCTGGAGCTCGAGTTCAAGTGGCCGACCGCACGGACCCGGGCAGCGGCACCGCGGGCGGTCGCGGGCGCGAAGGGGACCGCCGCGAGTCGGAAGAAGGCGGCCGCCAAACCCGTTCGGAGCAGTACGGGCGCCAGTAGGAGCAGCAGCGCGAAGTCGCCCGCGACGAAGACGCCCTGAGTCGTGTCGTGGCGTGGCTCCGGGGGTTCCGGGGGCCGGCACACCCCCTTCGGCGCGCTGAGTGTGGCCGGTGGCGCCGAGCCGGGGCGGGGGTGAGCGGTCCGGCAGGCCGTCACCGCGACGCGTCGGCGCCCGGTCGACGGAGCCCTGCTCGACGCGTTGGTTGACGGCCGCCACGACGTCGCTGCGGCCGACACGGCACCGGCGGCCGAGGTCTGCCTGTCGTCGCGGTGCGGGCGCTATCGGGCGAGCAGCCAGGACCGGCTGATGGCGATGGTCCTGAGTTCCTCGCTCGTGATCAAGGGGGCGGTGCCGCTCTTCTTGGACGTCGGACTCGGGGCGTTGTAGGCGGAGAGAGACATCCACAGACCGTTCACCCGGAGTGCGTCGACCCGGAGCTGTACGACTCCCGGCTGCTGGCCGGGCAGTTGCCGGGTGCCCACCTTCGTGCCGTCGGACAGGGTTTCGGTCCATGATTCCTTGTCGCCGGCGATTCGCGTGGCCTCGATGTAGGTCCGCTTGCCGCTGTCGGAGTCGACGACCACGACGTGGCCGGCGGCTCCGGTGCCACCCTCCGAGTAGACGTGGAGGCGCTTGGGCAACAGCTCCTTGAGGACGGGCAGGATGTCGCCCGGCTCGGCCCGGGTGTCGGGCTCGAATGTCCCCAGGGAGTTGGGCTCCCCGTCGGCGGTGAACGATCCGTCGACGAACATCGCCAGGTAGCGCAGCTTGCCCGGGTTCATTCGGGGGTTGCGGGTCACGGGTTCCGGGTCAGGGTTGATCGTCGACGGCACGTTGTTGGTGGCGAGCTCGATGACGTACCCGCTGGGCGAGACCATCGTGACCGCCCATTTCTTGATCCCGCCCGCCTTGCCCGCCTCGGTGTACCCCTTCACGGCCCGGTTGTCGGGCTGTGTCGTGCACTCCTCGTACAGGGAACCGTCTTCGGGCGGGCAGGTGATCAGCTTCCTCAGGTCCTGCTCGGCCGGGTCGACGCGGCGCACCGAGAGCGTGACCCTCGCCGCGCCGAAGCCGTCCTCGAAGTCGATCGACGCCGTCGCGGACCGGCTCGCCTTCGAACTGCCCGTGGCCTGGAGCTTCGGGTGCCCGACGGCGATCCCGGAGCGGTCCATGCCGTTCTGGAGGATGTTCTCCATGTCCTTGGCGGTGACGGCGAAGTGTCCGTAGCCACCCCCCGGTGGCGGTGTCGAGGCCAGGCCGCCGACCTTGCCGTCACCGTCGTGCCCGCCGCTGAGTCGGACACCGGCCGTCGCCACGAGAACGACGGCCAGCGCACTCCCGGCCACGGCGGAGGCACGGCGGCGGCGGGCCAGCCTGCGGCGGCCGCGCAGCAGGCTGCCTTCCGCCAGGGAATGCCGGTCGGCGGTGAACGTGCCCGCTGTGTCGCGGAGTACCTTCCCGAGCTCGTCTTCGAAAGGCATGTGGAACCACCAGTTCCTGTGTTGGTGCGGACGGGAGTGCGGAGCGATGAACGGGACGGACCGTCGTCGGCCCGGCAGTTCGCGGCAGTGGGGAAAGAGACGAACGGCAGGAGGCCGGACCGGGGCCAGGCCGGTGGGTCGGGCCGGTGGGGCGGGCCGAGTGGTCAGGCCGGGGTGATCAGTTCGGCGAGGCTGCCCCCGAGCCGTTCGCGGAGTTTGGCCAGCGCCCGGGTCGAGCGCGTGCGTACGGCCGCGGAACTCACGTGCATGGCGTCCGCCGTGTCCTCCACGCTTCGGTCCTCCCAGTACCGCAGCACCACCACCGCCCGGTCCTTGGGCGGCAGTTCCCGCAGGGCCTGGAGCAGTGCCAGCCGCAGGGCCGGGTCGTCCGTGCTCCGGGGCGCCGGCGTGTCCGGCAGGTCTGCCAGAGGGCGCTCGGCCGCGGAGTACCGCCGTCGATGGGTCAGGAAGGTACGGACGAGAACCGTCTGGGCGTACGCCGCAGGGTTGTCGATCCGGGACATCCGACCCCACATGGTGTACATCCGGCTGAGCGTCTCCTGCACCAGATCCTCGGCGAGGTGAGTGTCTCCGCTGGTGAGCAGGCACGCGGAGCGGTGCAGATGCCCGGCCCGTCCGGTGGCGAACTCCATGAACTCATCTGTCCGGGACGATGTCCGGGACCTTCTCATTCCCACCCCTGGGTGCCTTTCCGTCGGCCTACACCTCACAGACGCGGTGGGCCGGGGCAAATGTTTCAGATGAGTTCGGCGAGAGTCCGGCGCGGTGCTCGTGGGCGAGGGGTGAGTGGGTTTCGAGCGGGGCCCCGGTTGGTTTTGAGCGGGGTGGTGGAGGGTGGGGGGACAGAGGGAGCGCCAACGGCCGTAGGGAGGTGGGGACATGGGCAGCGAGGTCGTTCGGGATGCGGTGGTGCGGGTGCGGAGCGGCGGAGTGACGGAGGCGGAGGTCGCCGCCGTGGTGGCGGTGGTGGCGTCCCTGCTGGCTGCCCGGAGTGCCGACGTGGATGAGGGGCCGGTCAGAGACGTGCCGGAGTGGCGTGGCCTGGGCGGGGGTTCCGGCTACCGCTCGCCGCGCAGTTGGCGGTAGGCCTTGTGGTGAGTGGTGAGTGGTGGGTGGTGGGTGGTGAGTTGTAGGGCGTGGGTCGTGGTTGCGGGTCGGTTGGTGGGTCTTGGTGTCGGAGTGTCGGACCTGGCGTTTGTTTCCCCTGCCGTGTGAACCGCGTGGGCGGTTCGTCGTGGTGGGGGTTTCGGGGGTGCCGTGTTCGTTACGAGGGAGGGATATGCCGTGAGCGGTGTAGAAGAGTTTTCCAACGTGTCTGGTAGTCGCGTGGCGGTGGCGGAGTTGCATGAGGTGCGCGCGGAGGCGGTGGAGGGGCCGAGCGGTGGGGCGGGCGGCGGTAGGAGGTTGTCGGCGCGGGAACGGGTCGCCCTGCTGTTGGACGAGGGGTCGTTCGTCGAGGTGGGGCTGTTGCGGCGGCACCGGGCGAGTGGCTTCGGGTTGGAGGCGCGGCGCCCTTACACGGATGGTGTGGTGACCGGGTGGGGCACGGTGGAGGGCCGGCAGGTCTTCGTGTACGCGCATGACTTCCGTGTGTTCGGGGGTGCGTTGGGTGAGGCGCACGCGGAGAAGATCCACAAGGTGATGGACATGGCTCTGGCGGCGGGTGCGCCGCTGGTGTCCTTGAACGACGGCGCGGGGGCACGCATTCAGGAAGGTGTGGTGGCGCTGGCGGGTTACGGCGGCATCTTCCGTCGCAATGTGCGGGCGTCGGGGGTCATTCCCCAGATCTCGGTGGTGCTGGGGCCGTGTGCGGGAGGCGCCGCCTACAGTCCGGCGCTGACGGACTTCGTGTTCATGGTGCGCGGGACGTCACAGATGTTCCTGACGGGCCCGGACGTGGTGAGGACGGTGACGGGTGAGGAGGTGACCCGTGACGGTCTGGGTGGGGCGGATGTGCACGCGGAGACCTCCGGGGTGTGCCATTTCGCCTACGACGACGAGGAGACGTGCATCGCGGAGGTGCGGTATCTGCTGTCGTTGCTGCCGCAGAACAACCGGGAGTGCTCGCGGCGGGGGCCGGTGACGGATCCGCCGGAGCGGCGGTCGGAGGCGCTGGTGGATCTCGTGCCGGCGGACGGCAGCCAGCCCTACGACATGACCGAGGTGATCGGTCACCTCGTGGACGACGGAGAGTTCCTGGAGGTTCATGAGAGCTGGGCCCGCAACCTCGTGTGCGCGCTGGCGCGACTGGACGGCGAGGTCGTGGGAATCGTGGCGAGTCAGCCGCGGGTCCTGGCGGGTGTCCTGGACATCGAGGCGAGCGAAAAGGGCGCCAGGTTCGTTCAGATGTGCGACGCCTTCAATATTCCGCTGGTGACACTGGTCGATGTGCCGGGGTTTCTGCCGGGGGTGGACCAGGAGCACGGCGGCGTCATCCGGCACGGGGCGAAGCTTCTGTACGCGTACTGCAACGCGACCGTGCCGCGCATCTCCCTGATCCTGCGCAAGGCGTACGGCGGCGCCTACATCGTCATGGACTCGCAGTCCATCGGCGCGGACGTCACCTATGCCTGGCCGACGAACGAGATCGCGGTGATGGGCGCGGAGGGCGCCGCGAACGTCATCTTCCGGCGGCAGATCGCGGAGGCGGACGAGCCCGAGGCGATGCGCGAGCGGATGGTCAAGGAGTACCGGGCGGAGCTGATGCACCCGTACTACGCGGCCGAACGCGGTCTGGTGGACGACGTGATCGACCCCGCCGGCACCCGTGAGACGCTCATCCGCGCTCTGGCGATGCTGCGCACCAAACACGCCGACCTGCCCTCGCGCAAGCACGGCAACCCGCCGCAGTGACGGCGACCAGGTCGGGGTGACGTCGACCGGTGCCGTCCGCGAAGGCCGTCAGCGGGTCCGGCGGATCCGGATCGGACCGCGGACCGTCGCCGGGTCGACGAGCTCTCCGCCCTGAGTGATCTCCACCAGACCCGCCCGGTACAGCCGTTGCGCCGCGGCACGCGTGGGCTCCATCAGCCGCCGCCACCCGTCGTCCGCACCGTGGTGGACCGACCGGGCGACCTCGGACGGGCAGACCGACGCGTCCGGCCGCCGCCGGCCCAGGAGGTCGAGGATGGCGCGTTCGAGCCGCTCGTCCTCGTCGGATGTCATGGGTGAGCCTCCGCTCGGTGACCGGGCCTCTCAGCCCGAGCTCATCGCTTCGGGCGCGGGGGACGTGGGGGCTTGGAAGCAGGCGGTGACGTTCTTGCCGCGGGGGCAGCGATAGGCCTCCCAACTGTCGGCGAGGGCATCGACCAGCAGCAGACCGCGCCCCCCTGGGGCGCTGTCGCCCGGGTCACGCGGCTCGGGCAGGTGCGGCGAGGCGTCATGCACGGTGACGTGCAGGCACTCCTCGTCCCAGGTGAGGATCAGCTGCGCCGCACTACGGGCGTGCACGTGCGCGTTGGTGACCAGCTCGGACACAGCCAGCAGGATCGAGTCCACCAGCTCCGGTGCGGTCTGCGTCCAGCCGAGCGTGGCGACATGCGTACGCGTCCACTCCCTGGCGACCTTCACCCCGCTGTTCACCGGCA
Source organism: Streptomyces sp. NPDC102259 (assembly GCF_044766465.1). Classification (NCBI taxonomy): domain Bacteria; kingdom Bacillati; phylum Actinomycetota; class Actinomycetes; order Kitasatosporales; family Streptomycetaceae; genus Streptomyces; species Streptomyces sp. NPDC102259. The sequence continues at coordinate 66,395 of NZ_JBIWMA010000029.1, forward strand.
GCGAGCGCGCCCATCCCACAGCTTTCAACGGTGAGTCCTTCGCCATTCTCTCTCCTTGGGCCGACCAGCCGGGTGCCTGTCTCGTGTGCCCAATAAGCCCAGGTCCAAGCCGGACGCAGAAGCACGGGCGGGCGCAGGCGCGCACGGGCGTGTACGGGGAAGGAGGGCCGTGCCAGGCGGGCGCGCCACCGGCGGTCTTCGTGCCTCTGGCGCCGTGCGTCACTTCCGTGACGGTGGAAGAGGGGTGTGGAAGGTGTGCCGGCCGGGTCCTGCGGTCACGGGTTCGGCGCCGGGCAGATCGACGAGGGCGGAGGTGTTCGGCGGCACGAGCAGATCCACCAGCAGCAGGGTGCCCTCGACGCGCCAGCCGGCCTCGGCACGGCCGTACGGCGTCTCGTGCGCGGCGCGGGCCCAGGTGAGGCCGCCACCCGGGCGAGGGCGGACCAGGATCCGGCGGTAGCCGGGCTCGGCGGGCGCGAGACCGGCGACGGTGCGGTGGATCCAGTCGGCGACCGCTCCGAGCGCGTAGTGGTTGAAGGAGGTCATCTCGCCGGGATTGACGCTGCCGTCGGGAAGCATGCTGTCCCAGCGCTCCCAGACGGTCGTGGCGCCCATGTCGACCTGGTAGAGCCAGGACGGGCAGGAGCGCTGCGTCAGCAGCTCGAAGGCGGTGTCCACGTGCCCGGTGTCGGTCAGCGCGTCGCACACCAGCGGGGTGCCGAGGAACCCGGTGCCGATGCGGTGCCCTCCCGCGGCCACGAGGTCGGCCAGCCGGCGTCCGGCCTCGGCGCGCTCGGCGTCGTCCTCCAGCAGCCGGAAGCACAGGGCCAGGGCGTACGCGGTCTGGGTCTCCTGGGTCAGCCGCCCGCCCCCGGTGTGGAAACTGCCCCGGAAGGCGTCGCGGACCGAGTCGGCCAGGGTGTCGTAGTGCTCGGCGTCGTCCTTCTCCTCCAGTACGTGGGCGGTGCGGGCCAGCAGCCGGGCGGAGTGCGCGAAGTACGCGGTGGCGACCAGGCTGGAGGAGGTCGTCGACCGCCCGGGGTCGTCGGCGGGTGCGGCCGGGTCCAGCCAGTCGCCGAACTGGAAGCCCTCGCCCCAGATCCGGCCCTCTCCGGCGAGGCGCTCGACCGCGTCGACCCAGCCGCGCATGGAGGCGTACTGGGCACGGAGCACGTCGCTGTCGCCGTAGCGCTCGTACAGCACCCAGGGGACGATCACGGCCGCGTCGCACCATCCGGCCATCGGCGGATTGCCCGGCGGGATCGGGACGGGGGTGATCACCGGGATGTCGGGGCTGAACACCGGGGGGACGCCCCGCTCGTCGTCGCGCTGGTCGGCGGCCAGGTCGCGCAGCCAGGAGCGCAGGAAGGCGCGGACGTCGTACAGGAAGGCCGCGGTGGGGGCGAAGACCTGCACGTCACCGGTCCAGCCGAGCCGCTCGTCGCGCTGCGGACAGTCGGTGGGCACGTCGAGGAAGTTGCCGCGCATCCCCCACACCACGTTCTCGTGCAGCCGGTTCAGCGAGCCGTCGGAGCAGGAGAACCAGCCGGTGGGGCGCAGATCGCTGTGCAGGACCACGGCGGTGACGTCGGCCGGGTCCAGCTCGCCGGGCCAGGCGTCGACCTCGGCGTAGCGGAAGCCGTGGAAGGTGAAGCGCGGCTCCCACACCTCGCCGTCCGCGTCGCCGCGCAGGGTGTAGCGGTCGGTGGCCGTGGCGTGCCGTAGCGGACGGGTGCACAGCTCGCCGTCCTCCAGGACCTCCGCGTGCCGCAGGGTGACGGTCCGGCCCGCCTCGCCCCGGACACGGACGCGCAGCCGTCCGACCAGGTTCTGGCCGAAGTCGACGAGGGCGCGGCCGGTGGGGGAGGTGGTGACGGCGACGGGGGCGACGGACTCGATACGGCGCACCGGCGGGCTGTCGGCCTCGAAGAGTACGGAGGTGTCGAACGGCAGGATCCGGACCGGCTCCCATGCCGAGTCGTCGAAGCCGGGCTCGCTCCAGCCGGCCTGCTCGCGGCGCGCGTCGTACTCCTCGCCCTCGTACAGACCCGCCGCGGTCACGGGCCCGGGGCTCCAGTGCCAGTCCCCGCCCGTGGTGACGGTCTGCGCGGAGCCGTCGGCGTACTCGATCCGCAGCTCGGCGAGCAGGCCCGTGTCCTCGCCGTAGACGTCCCGGGTGCCGCCGTTGAAGCCGAGGAGCCCCCGGTACCAGCCGTCCGCCAGGTGTGCGCCCCAGGCGTTGGCGCCCTCGCGGACCCGGTCCGTCACGTCGAAGACCTGGTAGCGGTGGCGGTGCCTGTAGCTCGTCCAGCCGGGGGAGAGGACGTGGTCGCCCACCACGGCGCCGTTGAGTTCCAGCTCGTACACGCCGAGCGCGGTGACGGAGAGCCGGGCCGCGGTGACCGCTGACCGCACGGTGAACTCGCCGCGCAACAGAACGGCCGGCCGGACCGCGACGGCGGACGGCCGCGCCGGTCGGGAGGGGGAGATGACGCGGGCGGTCCAGGGGTGGGGCATGTCGAGTCCTCGGCGCCGTGAGCGGTGGTGTCAGGTGAGTGGGGTCCGTGAGGCGGAGATGGGCAGGCTCGATCATGCGCACCAATACCTAGTGAATGCTAGGTGTTGACCTGTGCGACGTGAATCACATGAACCCGCATGGGCATGTGCATGACAGTCGACTGACGGCAGACGACTGGCGGCAAGTGGCTGGTGGCAGGTGAGGCGTCGGTAGGGTCCCGGTGTCGCCCTACAGCCCCTGGCCGTCGGCGGAGATGCAGCGCATCAGGCGGTCCAGGTGGCCGTGCATCACCGGAATGAGATCGAAGGAGCGGCCGGAGGCGAGCCACTGCTGCCGCAGGCCGGCGTCGAGGGCCGCGCATTCGCGCGCGATGCCGTCGTGGTCCAGGTCGGGCAGGAGTTCGCCGTTGTGGCTTCCGGTGCGCAGGCGCTCCGTGAGCTCCTTCACGCCCTTCTCCTGCCACTGCGCGAAGAAGTCGTGGGCCGGGTGGTCCGGCGCGGTCGCCTCGGCGGAGACCACGACCGCGAGCTCCACCATGCCCGGCATGGTGAGCGTCTCGGCGGTGTCCTCCAGGTGGCAGCGGAACGCGTCCCGCACCGACTCCGACACCCGCTGCCACTGGGTGTCCATGCGGTCGTGCCAGTGCTCGACCACGGCCAGCAGAAGCTGCTGCTTGTCGCGGAAGTGGTGCAGCAGCCCGGCGTCGGTGATCTCGGCGTCCCGGGCGATGCGGGCGAGGGAGGTCTTGCGGTAACCGTCCTGCCCGAAGCGCAGGAGTGCCGCCTCGAGGATCTGGGTGCGCCGTGCCCGGCCTGCCGTGTAGCCGCCGCGCGGTCCCCTGGGTGTCGCCATGGAAGAACGGTACCCGGGCGCTGTCGGGCGTCCGGGGCGGGCGGTGGACGGCGGTTCGTGTGTGGCATGGGTCACACCTTGAACACCTAGCGAGCACTAGGTGTTCGGGTCATCATCAACGTCACGCGACGACGGATTGCCACGCTGTCACCTGCCGGTAAGCGACGTGTCACGTCGGGCTCGGTCCTCCGCGCACCCCCACATCTCCTCATTCCCTTCGGCACCTCCGTGAAAGGAGGGCTGGCATGACACCGACGTCGCCAAGCCCCTCACTCGACATCGCGCCCTCCGCCGAGGCCGGCGGACGTTGGAACCGCCGCCTGGTCGCGGTGCTGATCGCGCTCGCCTGGCCCACCCAGCTGCTGGCCGCGGGCGGCATCCTCGGCGCCAACGCCACCGCGAGCGTCGCGCAGAGCTTCCACACCACCCAGGTGGCGTGGTTCGGGCTCACGCTCACCCTGGCGACCATCCTGCTGACGCCGTTCGTCATCAAGCTGGGCGACCTGTACGGCAGGAAGCGCGTCATGCTCGCCATGATGGCGCTGGGAGCGGGCGGCGAAGCGCTGGCCGCCCTGGCCGGAGACTTCTGGCTGGTCCTGGTCGGCAGGGCGATCGCCGGGTTCTACGGCCCGTTCGGCGCCCTCTCCTTCGCCGCGGTGCGCGACATCTTCCCGCGCCGGCTGGTCAAGTCGGCCAGTGGAATGATCGGCAGCAGCGTCGGACTGGTCGCCCTGGGCACCCCGTTCCTCGCGGGCTGGCTCGTCGACAACTGGGGCTACCGCGGCGCTCTGTGGTTCCTCGCCGCCGCCACCGCCGTCGCGCTCCTGATGGTCGCCCTGCTGGTGCCGGAGACGCCGAGGCACGCTTTCGACTCGGGGTTCGACTGGCTGGGCGGACTGGTCCTCGGCGGCGGTCTCACCGCCGTGATCTACGCCGTCGGCCAGGGCCAGAGCTGGGGCTGGACGGACGTCCGCACGCTCGGCTGGCTCGGTGCCGGCGCCGCCGCCCTGATCGCGTTCCTGTTCGTGGAGCGGGCCAGCGCCCACCCCATCCTCGACCTGACGGTGCTCCGCCGCCGCCCCGTGGCTCTGGCTCTCACCGCCGGCGGACTCGCCCAGACGGTCGCGTTCACCATGCCGGGGCTGGCCATCCTGCTCGCCCTCTTCCCGCACATCCCCGGCGTCTCGGCCGGCCTGGGATGGACGGCGCAGCACAACGCCTGGGTCAGCGTGAGCTGGAACCTGGTGATGTTCGGGACCGGCATCCTCGTCAGCCGCTTCCTGCGCAGCCTGGACCCCCGCAAGGTCTGGATCGCCGGACTGGCGGTGATGGCCGTCGGCTACACCCTCGTCGGCTTCTTCCACGGCAACGAGCTGGAGCTCGCCCTGACGTCCTGCGTCGCCAACATCGGCTCCGGTGTCGTGGTGGCGGGAGCGCCGGCGCTCGTGGTCGGCGTCGTCTCGCGCGACGAGCAGGGACTGGGCAGCGGCATGCTCAACATGCTGATCAGTCTGTTCGGCGCCATCGTCACCGCCGGTGCCTACGCCCTCCTCGGCGCGCACAGCACTGTGGTCGACGGCACCGCCTTCTACCAGGACGCCGGTTACGCCTGGGTCTTCTGGCTCGGCGCCCTCGTCACCCTCCTGGCCCTGGTGCTCTCCCTGTTCATCCCTGCGCTGCGGGATCCCGAGACCGAGGACGCGATGACCGGGGTCGACGTGGCCGTCTGAGCGATCCGGGCGCCGCGCCCGCCCCTGCCGCGTGCGTGCCGTCGCCCGGATCGGCGCGGCACACGCGGTCCTGGGCGAAGCCGCCGCCACGGGGGAGACGAGCAGGATGGTCGGACTCACCTGCGGTGACAGCGTTCCGCGGGCGGGGGAACGTGGAGGGTGAGCGGAGCAATCCAGGGAGGAAACGGACATGAGCAGACTCAGCACCGCCGACTCCGTACGTACCACCCCGGAAGGTCTCCTCTGGGAGCCCAGTCCGCGCTGGGTCCGGGGCCGCAAGGGCGAGTTCACCGTCGTCGACAGTCGGCATCCCGTTCTCGTCTGGGAGCCCGGCGTGCCGGTGCCGCTGTACGCCTTCCCGCGCGAGGAGGTGCGCGAGGACCTGCTGCGACCGGCGAAGAACCCGCCGGTCGGCACGCACACGGGCTCGCGTGTCTTCCATGACCTGCGAGTGGGCGGCGAGCTGCTGGCGAACGCGGCCTGGACCTTCCCCGCCGAGGACCTGGCCGGGCACATCGCCTTCGAGTGGTTCCGGCGCACGGGCAGGGGCCTCGACCACTGGTACGAGGAAGAGGAGGAGATCTTCATCCACCCCCGCGATCCGCACAAACGTGTCGATGCGCTGCCCAGCAGCCGACATGTCCGGATCGCGATCGACGGCAGGGTCGTCGCCGACACCCGCCGTCCGGTCCTCCTCTTCGAGACCGGCCTGCCCACCCGCTACTACATCCCCCGCGAAGACGTCCGCCTCGATCTGCTCACCCCCACCGACCACCACACCGGCTGCCCCTACAAGGGCACCGCCGCGTACTGGTCCTGGGCCGGCGAGGCGGACGTCCCGCCCGACGTCGTATGGAGCTACCCCGCCCCACTGCCCGCCGTGGCCGCCATCGCGGAGCTGCTCGCCTTCTACAACGAGGCGGTCGACATCACCGTGGACGGCGAGCGCCTCGAACGCCCCGTCACCCCCTTCACGCATACGCTGTTGTCCCGCCCGGCGCACTGACGGCGTCGTCGAACGGGAGAGGAGATGGTGGAGATAACGACGAAGGTCGGCGTCGCGGCGCAGTCCCGCCCGCCGCTGAGCAAGGGGCGGGTTCTGGGCGCCGCCGTCGCCCTGGCCGACGAAGGCGGAGTCGACGCGCTCAGCATGCGCAACATCGCCCAGGCGCTCGGCGTCGTGCCGATGGCGCTGTACAAGCACGTGGCCAACAAGAACGAGTTGCTGGACGGCATGATCGACGTCCTCATGGGCGAGATCGACCCGCCGGCCGACGACACCGACTGGAAGACCACCGTGCGCCGGCGAGTGCTGTCGGCCCGCCGCATGCTGCTGCGCCACCCGTGGGCGCCCGCGGTCATCGAGTCGCGGACGAAGGCGCGGGCCACTCCGACCCCCGCGGTGATGGCGTACCTGGACTCGATGATCGGCGTCTTCCGGGCCGGGGGGTTCTCGATCCGCCTGGTCCATCACGCGATGCATGTCATGGGGAGCCGCCTGCTGGGCTTCTCCCAGGAGCTGTTCGAGGACAGCGCGGAGGGCCGTGAGCCGGATCCGGACGCGATGCCGCCCGAGGAGATGGCCGCGCGCTACCCGCACATCACCGAACTGGCCATGGCGGTCGCCCATGACCCGGAGTCCGTCGTCGGCTCCGGCTGCGACGACCAGTTCGAGTTCGAGTTCGCTCTGGATCTGACGCTGGACGGCCTCGAGCGGCTCCTGGGCGCGATCTGACCGTCCCGCTCCCTTGACGGGTGTACGGCGTACACCTACCGTGCCTGACAGAGGTGTACGCCGTACACCCGCGGCGTCGGAGGGCAGCTGTGGGCGCCCCGGCAGTCGATGCCGAGAAGAGGGGGACGACCCGATGAAGGCGATCGTGCAGGAACGGTTCGGCCCGCCGGACGTCCTTGAGCTGGTGGATGCCGACCGGCCCGAAATATCGGCCGGGCAGGTGACGGTGCGGGTGCGTGCCGCCGCGCTGAACCCCTACGACTGGCACATGCTGCGCGGCGATCCCCATGTGGCGCGGCTGATGGGAGGCGTGGGGCTGACGCGGCCGAAGTGCCGGGTGGCAGGTATCGACGTCGCCGGCCAGGTCGAGTCGGTCGGCGCCGACGTACGAGGGCTCCGGCCGGGTGACGAAGTGCTGGGCTTCTGTCACGGCTCCTTCGCCGAGTACGCGCATACCACCGCGGATCTGCTGGTGCCCAAACCCGCCGGCCTGACCTTCGAGCAGGCCGCGGCTGTGCCGATGGCGGCGGTGACCGCCCTGCGTGGCATCCGGACCGTGGGCCAGGTGCGGGCCGGGCAGCGGGTGCTGGTCAACGGAGCCGCAGGCGGAGTGGGCACGTTCGCCGTGCAGATCGCCGCGGGCCTGGCCGCGGAGGTCACCGGCGTGTGCGGCACTCGCAACGTCGATCTGGTGCGCTCACTCGGCGCCACGCACGTCGTCGACCACACCCGGGAGGACTTCACGGACGTACGCGAGCGCTACGACGTGATCCTGGACAACGTGGGCAACCGTCCGCTGAGTCGGCTGCGCCGGGCCCTCGCCCCGACAGGGACGCTCGTGGCCAACGGAGGCGGCTCGCCCGGCCGCGTCTTCGGGGCGGTGGGTTCCATGCTCCGGGTGATCGCGGTCAACGGGTTCGTCCGGCAGCAGCTGCGCACGATTCTCCCGTCGGCCCCGGCCGGACCGACCCAGGAGGACCTGCTCGCCGTCACCGCGCTCATCGAGGCAGGCAGCCTGACCCCGGTGATCGACCGGACCTACCCCCTGGCCGACACGGCCGAGGGCCTGCGGCACCTGGAACAGGGGCACGCGCGCGGCAAGATCGTGATCACGATGCCGTGAGGGGGGCACGCCCTCGGACGCGACGCCGTCAGTCGAGCAGGCCGTAGCGCATCGCGCTCGTCACCGCCGCGGTTCGGTCGTCGACGCCCAACTTGCCGAAGACCCGCAGCAGATGGGTCTTCACCGTCGACTCGCCGATGAACAGACGGCGGCCGATCTCCGCGTTCGTGCACCCTTCCGCGACCAGTCGCAGCACCGCCGTCTCCCGCTCGGACAGCCGTGGGCGTTCCGGTCGGGTGCGCAACTGGTCCACCAGTCGGGCCGCCACCGTCGGCGCCAGCACCGTCTCGCCCCGCGCGGCGGCCCGTACCGCGTTCGCCAGTTCGCTCCGTGGCAGGTCCTTCAGCAGGTAACCCGCCGCCCCCGCCTCCACGGCGCGCAGGATGTCGCGGTCCGTCTCGTAGGTCGTCAGGACGATCACCCGGCAGGGCAGCCCCGCCGCGCTCATCCGCACGATCGAGTCCACGCCCCCGCCGTCCGGCATCCGCAGGTCCATCAGCACGATGTCGGGGCGCAGCTCCGCGGCCAGCGCCTCGGCCTGCGGTCCGCTCGACGCGTCGGCGACCACCTCCAGGTCCGGTTCGGCGCTCAGCATGGCCCGCAGCCCCTCCCGTACGACGGGATGGTCGTCGGCCAGGACGATCCGGATCACGATGAGCTCCTCGGGGGCGGTACGGGCAGGCGGACGGTCACCGTGGTGCCGTCGCCGGGTGTGCTGTCGACGAGGGCGGTGCCGCCCGCCTCGGTGGCCCGGGCACGCAGTCCCGCCAGACCGTAGCCTCCCGTCGTCGTGTGCGGGTCGAAGCCGCAGCCGTCGTCCCGTACGGACACGGTGAGGGCCTCGTCGGCGTACGTCAGGGCGATGCCCACGGTGACCGAACTCCCCGCGTGTCTACGGGCGTTGGCCAGTGCCTCCTGGCAGGCGCGCAGGGCCACCACCTCGGGGCCGGCCGGCAGCGGACGTACGGGGCCGGTCATCCGCAGTTCCGTCCCGTGGCGTGCGGCCAGCCGGCGCAGGGCGTCCGGCAGCGAGGCGCCGTGCAGGTCGGCGGGCGCGCCTCCGGCGACCAGGGCGCGCGCCTCGGCGAGGTTCTGCCGGGCCGTCTCGTCCATCAGGGCCAAATGGCGTCGGGCCTGCGCGATGTCGTCGTCGAGCTCCGCCTCGACGGCCTGCACCAGCATCAGCAGGCTGGTGAACCCCTGGGCGAGGGTGTCGTGGATCTCCCGGGCCATCCGCTCCCGCTCGGCCAGCGCGCCGTGCGCGGTCGACAGCCGGGAGATCTCGTGGCGGCTCGTGTCCAGCTCCGCGATCAGCGAGGCCCGTTCCTGGCTCTGCTCGATGATGCGGATGATCCAGGTGCCGACGGCCGTCGAGAAGACGAAGGTCACCACCGCGAACATCCCGTTGAAGAAGACGGCCTCGTCGCCGGGCCACCACACCAGTGCCCAGCCGACCACGGGCACGAGGTTGATGACGGCCACAACCACCAGCGCCCACCGGATGCGCAGCGTCATGAAGCACTGGGGGACGAGCGCGAAGGTCATCAGCCGGGTCTCGCCCACGAGGACCGCCGACGGCAGGAACAGCGCCATCGCCGCCACCAGGTAGCCCAGCGCCCGCCGTGGTTCCGGCGGATCCTCCCGCAGAAGGGGGCGCCCGACCCACACGAACAGCGGGATGAGCAGAACCAGCAGCGCCGCCGCGACCAGCCTGACCGGCCGGCCCGGATGCCCCGTGCCGAGCACGAACACCACCGTGGCCAGCCAGACGAAGGCGAAGTACGCGTCCCAGATCCGGAACGACCGGTCCCAGGTGTACGCGCCCCCGGCCCGTTCCGGCCCGTTCATCCGTCGCGCCGGTTCTTCCACCGGAAGGTCAGCAGACACAGCAGCAATCCTCCGACGCACCAGGCCCCCAGCACCAGGGCGACCCGCCCGAACTCCCAGCCGCCGGTCTGCTCCAGGACCTGCGCCGACTCCGGCAGGAACACCCCGCGCAGTCCCTGGCACATCCACTTCAGCGGGAACAGGGCGCCGATGTCGAGCATCCAGTCGGGGATGGTGTCGATCGCGATGTACACCCCGGAGATGAACTGCAGCACCAGGAACGGGAGTACGACCACCGAGGTGGCGCTCTTGCCGGACTTCGGGACGGAGCTGACGGCGATGCCGAGCAGCGCGCACGAGGTGAGACCCAGCACGAAGATCCAGGCGAAGTCGAACAGGCGGCCCGGGTCCGTGGGCAGATCCACGTCGTAGAGGGTCGCGCCGACGAGCAGCAGGATCGCCGTCTCCAGCAGCCCGGTGACGAGGACCAGCCAGATCTTGCCGAGGAAGTACGCCGCCAGCGGCATCGGCGTGCCGCGCAGCCGCCGCAGCACCTTCTCGTCCCGCTCGATGGCGATCGAGATGCCGAGCGACTGGAAGCTGGTCGACATGATGCCGGCGGCCATCATCGCGGGGACGTAGAGCTGCGAGGCGGTGATGCCCGCCCCGCGCACGTCGTCCCGGAAGATCGACGCGAACAGGAACAGGAACACCACCGGAAAGGCGAAGGTGAACAGCACCTGGTCGCGCTGCCGGAAGAACTGCCTGAGCTCCAGGACGCCACGCCCCAGACCCAGGCTCCATGCTCCGGGCAGCCGGTCGGCGGGCTCCTTCGTGCGGGTGCGTACGACGCTCGTGGTCATCGGCCGTCCTCCTGTCCGGTCAGCCGGAGATAGACGTCCTCCAGCGTGGGGCGGCTGATCCGCAGCCCGGGTATCTCGCCGTCGAAGCGCCGCATGAGCTCGGCGACGGTCCGGGTGGGCGTCTCCGTGCGCTCCGCGCGCGTGGCGCCGTCCGGCTCGGTCCACTCCACGGTGGCCCCGGTGCCGTACCGCTCCCGCAGGGCCTTCGGTTCGCCCTCGGCGACGACCCGGCCGCCGGCGACCACGGCCAGCCGGTCGGCGAGTGTCTCCGCCTCCTCCAGATAGTGCGTGGTCAGGAGGATGGTGGTGCCCTCGTCGGCCAGTTTGCGGATCAGGTCCCAGAACTGGCGCCGGGCCGCCGGGTCGAAGCCGGTCGTCGGCTCGTCCAGGAGCAGGAGCTCGGGGTCGCCGATCACCCCGAGGGCCACATCCAGCCGCCGGCGCTGCCCGCCGGACAGCGCCTTGATCCGGCTGCTGGTCTTCGCCTCCAGACCCACCAGGCCGATGACCTCCTCCGGGTCCTTCGGCCTCGGGTAGTAGCGGGCGAAGTGCCGCACGGTCTCGCCGACCGTCAACTCGGCGGGCGCGGATTCGTCCTGCCAGACGATGCCGACCCGCGCGCGCCACGCACGCGTGCCGTGCGCCGGGTCCGTGCCCAGGACGGACACCTGGCCCGCGTCCCGGGAGCGGTTGCCCTGGAGGATCTCCACCGTGGTGCTCTTGCCAGCCCCGTTGGGCCCCAGCAGGCCGAACACGTCACCTCTGCGGATGCCGAGGTCGATGCCGTCGACCGCGGTCACGTCGCCGTACCGCTTGCGCAGTCCTCGTACGTCCACCACGAGTTCGTTCGCGTGTGTCGTCATGCCGATCAGACTCTGCCGGAACCGAATGTTCCGGCACGACCGTACGTACCTCCTCGTGTCCATCGAACGGTGGACACGGGTGCCCCTTCGATCGCCTGCCCGATATATGCATATCTGCCCTATATTGTGTTTCCCTTGTCTGTAGAGGTGAATGCCGGGATTCCGTCGACGACGAGGCTCGAGCCGCGCAGCAGTGCGTGGACCGTCGCACCGCCCTCGTACTCCGGACGCGACGGAGGAGCGGAGGCGTCATGACCGGCGTACCGCACATGTCAGATCGATCAACTCGGTTGCATGCAAGGGAAATCGCGATACCCGCGCAGATCCGGGCGCCGCGCAGGGGAGGGGTCGTCTGGCGCTGCTTCGGCGATGTCCGCGCCACCCTGATGGCACCCCAGCTGCTGCTTCTCCAGGTCTCGCACCCCGTGGTCGGGGCAGGCGTCGCCGACCACAGCACCTTCCGTGCCGAGCCCTGGCCCCGCCTGATCCGGACCCTGCTCTCCCTCACCACGGTCGTCTACGGCGGCCAGGAGGCGGCCACCGCCGAGGCGCGCCGCCTTCTCCACGTACACAGCGGGATGAAGGGCACCGACTCGCAGGGGCGCCCCTACCACGCCCTCGACCCCGAGGCGTACCACTGGGTGCACGCGACCCTGGTCAAGGGCCCGGTGGACGCGCAGCGCCTGTTCGGCAAGGGAATGTCGGCCGACGAACTGGACGAGTACTACCGCGGTATGCGGGACGTGGGCCGCGTATGGGGTCTGAAGGAGCGTCACCTACCGCCGGACTGGCCGTCGTTCCTCGACTACTACGACGACATGGTCACCCACCGTCTGGAGTTCAACCGGTCGGTCCAGGACGTTCTCGACGAACTCGCCGACCCCGCCAAGCCGTTCCGCCGGCTGCCCGGTCCGCTCTGGTCACCCTTCGCCCGACTGGCCTCGCACTACGCCCTGTTGGTCACCGTGGGAACCCTGCCACCCGTCCTGCGCGAGCGGCTGCACCTGACCTGGAGTGCCCGGCAGGAACGCGCCCTGCGCCGATTCGCCCGCGTCGTACGTCTCACGATGGCCCTCGTGCCCCCGCCGCTGAGGATCGCCGTCCCGCTCGCTCTCGTCCGCTGGGCCACCCACCGCCCCTGGCCCGGCGCCACGTACGCGTCCCGCTCGGCCCCGCGGTCGCGCCGCCCCGGGGCGGCATGAGCGGGGTCTGCGGGATCAGGAAGCGGACTCCGCTTCAAGCTCCCGCTTCAGGTTGCGCAGCGTCCTGGCGATGTTGTCCGTCTGGAAGTCGGCGAACGTCCGGCCGCCGGTGGCGACCCGGTCGAAGGCCTGCGTGACGGCCGCCGGCCAGGCCCGCCGGTCGTCCGTCCAGGACTCCGTGACGCGGGTGGCCAAACCGCGCCGCGACCTCCAGACGCTCGGCGGCCTCGGCGCGCACGACGGCCACCACACCGTGCTCGCTCAGCTCACGCCGCGCCACTTCGGTGGCGCCGATGCCGACGGGCGGCTTGATCGGAAACCATCGCTTTTGGCGATGAACTGCCGGAGCTAGCGTGGTGCTCATGACCGACCCCCTTTCGCACGGAGAGAAGCTCGTCGAGATCGACGAGGTCGAGCTGTGCTTCGAGACCTTCGGAAACCCCGCGCACCCGGCGATCCTGCTCATCGACGGTGCGACCGCCTCGATGCTGTGGTGGGAGACCGGGCTGTGCGAACAGATCGCGCGCGGCGACCGGTTCGTGATCCGCTACGACAACCGGGACACCGGCAGATCCACCAGCTACCCGCCGGGGCGGCCGGGCTACACGTTCACCGACCTGGCCGGAGACGCGCTCGGCATCCTGGACGTCCTGGACGTGGAGCGCGCCCACATCGTCTGCCGGTCCATGTCCGGCGGAATCGGGCTCCTCCTCGGGGTGGACCACCCCGACCGGGTGGAGTCACTGACCTTCGTCTCCACTTCCACCGGCGAGGACGGACTCCCGCCGTCTTCGGACGAACTCACCAGCGGCACCCCCGCCGACCCGGACCCCGCCGATTCCGGCGCGGTGGTGGACTTCGTCGTCGCATCGGCGAGAGCGTGCTCGGGCGGCTCGCCCTACTTCGACGAAAGGGCCACGCGGGCGCTGGTCGAGCGGGACGTGGCCCGCACGCGCGACATGGCGGCCACCCTGGTCAACCACTACGCGATGACCTTCGACGGGTCGTCCCGCGATTTCGCCTCCATCAAGGCGCCGACCCTGGTGGTGCACGGCGACCACGACCCGGTCTGCCCGCTCCCACACGGGCACGCGGTGCGCGACGCGATTCCCGGCGCGACGCTGCTGATCCTGGAAGGCGCCGGGCACGACCTGCCGAAGCCGCTGTGGGACGTGTTCGTCCCGGCTCTGCTCCAGCACACCGGAGGCGACCGACCATGACCCGGTTGCGGTCGGCGCTCTGGCTGCCGATCTGCGACCGGCTCGCCGACCCTGCGGTGGTCGCAGGTCCGGCCGCCGAGGCGGAGGAAGCCGGCCGGCACGGCGTGTTCGGCGTGTGCGACCGGCGAGGAACCCGATGATCGGCGGCGGAGCCAGATGCTCGACGAGTCACTGAAGCGAGAGGATCGGATGACGGTCATGTCAGACCTGTTCGACTACGACGCGGAACTGCGCCTGCACAACGAAGTCTTCCGCACCGCTGCCCGCGTGGGATCCGGCGACCAGGTGCTCGACGTCGGCTGCGGCACCGGCCAGTCCACGCGCGAGGCCGCCCGCGCCGCCGTCACCGGAAGCGCGCTGGGCGTCGATCTCTCCGCGCCCATGCTCGAACGGGCCCGCCGACTCAGCGACGACCAGGGACTGGCCAACATCACCTACCTGCAGGCGGACGCGCAGGTCCACCGCTTTCCACCGACGTCCTTCGACCTCTGCATCAGCAGGTTCGGAACGATGTTCTTCGCCGACCCGGTCGCCGCGTTCACCAATATCGGGCGGGCTCTGCGCCCCGCGGCGCGCCTGGTGCTGCTGGTCTGGCAAGAGCGCGACCGCAACGAGTGGTCCACCGCGATCCGCCAGAGCCTCACCGCCGCACCGGCCACACCCCGCGGTCCGGACCCGTTCTCACTCGCCGACCCGACCGTCACACAAGGCATCCTGACGGCGGCCGGCTTCACGGAAGTCGACTTCACCGGCGTGCACGAGCCCGTCCACTACGGCCCGGACAGCGCCACCGCCTTCGACGCCGTGCTCCGCCTCTGGGAATTCAAAGACCTGCTCGCCGACCTCGACGCGGCCGCCGCCGAGCAAGCACGCACGCGGCTGCGCACCACCCTCGACGCCCACAACACCGACGGCGGCGTGTACTTCGACTCTCGTGCCTGGCTCGTCACGGCCCGCCGCCCTCACTGACCACCGCCCTCACCGCACTTATTCGCTTGCCGTCCGACAACCCGGTCGGATAGGAAGCTCGCATGCTTAGAGGCGAGAAGGTCGGGCTCAGGGCCCGGCACGAGGACGACATCCCGGTCCTGCGAGCCGAGCTCTACGACGACGTGGTCAACGCCTCGCGCGCCGAAGGCCGACCGTGGCGGCCGATCACGCCAGGCTCCAAGGACTCGCGGCTCGTGGTGGACGACAAGGAACAAGGGCATGTCCCGTTCTCCGTCGTGGAGTTGGAAGGCGGCACACTGGTCGGCACCGCGACGCTGTGGGGCATCGACAACCACAACCGGTTCGCGCACATCGGCCTCGGGCTGCTGCCGTCCTCTCGCGGCAAGGGGTACGGCACCGACGTGGTCGCCGTGCTGTGTCACTACGGATTCATCGTGCGCGGCTTGCAGCGGCTGCAGATCGAGACGCTGTCGGACAACGCCGCGATGCTGCGCGCCGCCGAGCGCAACGGTTTCGTCCGCGAGGGCGTGCTGCGCTCGTCGGCCTGGGTGATGGGCGAGTTCCTCGACGAGGTGCTGCTCGGCCTCCTTGCCCAGGACTGGAAGCCGGACGCGCGGGGCTAGCCGGTCGCCGGCCCAGTCGAAGTCGCGAGCGTCGGACCAGTTCGGGGGTCCGGCGGGCCGGCCCCCGTGCCCAGCGCCGGGGCGCCTCGAAGTGGTCCGGCTCCCCGGGCTAGGCCACCGCGCTCAGCGTGTCCGCGAGGCGGCGACGGGAGGCGCGGGTCGCGGGCAGCGCCGCGAGCGCCAGAGCGCCCAGCAACGCCGTCGCGCCGAACGCGGACAGTGCGACGGGGGACGGCGCCTGTGCGATACCGGCCCCGATACCGCTCGACCTGCCCTGGGCGTCGATCAACCAGTGGGAGAGGGGTATGCCCAGGGCCATGGCGACGGCGACCGCGGCCAGCACGGAGCAACCGGTGGCCGTGACGGTGATCGCCGTGATCTGCCGCGGAGTCAGCCCGATCGCCTTGAAAGCGAGCAGATCCCGCTCGCTCTCGCGCACCGCGCCGCCGATGGCGGTCAGCAGATCGACGAGGCCGATGAGCGCGAGGACGCCGAGCAGGCCGACGACGACACTGCGCAGGGGCGACAGACCGTCGGCGGGGTTCGTCACGGTGTGCACGTCCAGCTGTCCACGTCCGGCCGCGGCGCTCAGCTCGGTGGCGACGCGGTGCGGATCCGCGCCGTCCCGCAGCCGGACCTGGTACAGCGTCGGCCGGAGCGTGGGGTCGTTCTCCCGGAGGGTGTCGAGCGACGTGGAGACGACCCGGCCGGCGTTCTCCGGCTCGATGCTGCGGCCCACGATGTGGAGGATCTGGGGCCGGCCGCTCACGGTCATCCGGACCCAGTCGCCGACCCGGACGTCCAGGAGGTCCAGCAGTCCCTGCCCGGCCACCGCCTCGTCGGAACCGCGGGCGGGGCGGCCCTCGGCCAGCGTGTAGGGGTAGGGGTCCGTACGGGTGCCGAGGCCGCGCAGCGCGATCGTCGCCGTCTGGCCCGGCACCAGGGCCGCCACCTCGACGCCCGGATAGGCGGCGGCGACCTCGGGACGCCGCGCCAGGAGCCGCCGGGTCGCGGCGTCGCTCAGGCCGTCGTCGGCGCGGACGGTGAGCGCGGACGCCAGCCCCATCTCCTCCGGTGTGCTGTGGAAACGGTCCATGGTCGTCCACGCGCTCATCGCCACCACGATCAACGTCAGCGGCAACGCGAGGCGGGCGATCGTGGCCAGTGAGCGCGGGCGACGCGTGAACGCCTTGTGCCAGCCGAGGACCAACGCGGGCGGCAGCCGCAGGCCGAGCGCGCGCCGCGCCACGCCCGACAGACGCCCGCCGACCGGGGCGGCGGCCCGAGGCACCGGAACCGGCGGCACCCGCCCGGCCCGCCAGGCCGCGAGCCCGGTGGTCGCGCCGATGAACAGCACCGCCCCCACCGGCACCACGACCAGGGTCGCCGCGTGACCCGGCAACCCCTGCCAGACCCCGACCGCGTCTCCCAGCCGGCCCGGCAGCCGGCTGCCCAGCGCCTGTACGAGCCCGGCGGCGGCCACGGCGCCGAGCAGCGCGTAGGCGAGATGCTGGAG
The DNA here is from genome assembly GCF_044766465.1 of Streptomyces sp. NPDC102259. Lineage (NCBI taxonomy): Bacteria > Bacillati > Actinomycetota > Actinomycetes > Kitasatosporales > Streptomycetaceae > Streptomyces > Streptomyces sp. NPDC102259. The sequence goes on from NZ_JBIWMA010000029.1 coordinate 83,418, forward strand.
CAGGAAGACCCGCGTGACCTGGCCCGGCGTGAAGCCGATCGCCTTGAGGATCGAGATGTCCCGCAGATGACCCCGGATGCGGGTGCCGATGGCCCCGTGCACGGCGAGTCCGGCGGCGACGAGCGCGCCGAGTCCGAACAGGCCCAGTATCTGGCCGAGCAGCCGGTCGTCGCCCTGCGCCTCGGCTCGCGCCTGCTGCCAGGTGGAGACCTCGCGCACGGCGTCCGCGCCGAGCACGGTGACGGCGCGCTGGACGGCGTAGTCGGTGTCCCCGGGGTCCGTCAGGCGCAGCCCGATCACCTGGCCGCGGTCGGAGCCGGTGCGCGGCACGGCGGACGGCAGCGCCCAGGCCAGTCCCGGCTGCTCGCCCTGGCGGTAGCGCGGCTCGGGGCTGTCGGCGACACCGAGGACGGTCAGCGGCGCGGCGCCGCCGGGCAGGGTGAGCACATCGCCGGGCTCGGCCAGCAGCGCCCGGGCGAGGCTGCTCTCCAGGACCACACCGTCGGGCGCCGCCGGGTCGAGCCAGCGGCCCGAGACGAGCAGAGGGCGTCCGACGGCGGGTCGTCCGGTGGTGCCGCGCAGCTCCACGGAGGCGCGGGCGCCGCGGGAGGCAACCGTGGTGGAGGTGGTGGGGTAGGGGCCGGCGACGGACTCGACGCCGTCCAGCCCGGCGAGCTTGGCCGCCTCGGCCGAGGGGCCGGTGTGGATCGACACGTGTGCGCCCCGGGACTGGGTGAAGACCCGCTCCCAGGGGTTCGTCGCGTACCCGAAGAGCGCCGCCGCCAGCAGCAGGGAGGTGACGACTCCGACGGTGGCGAGCACCAGGAACAGCGCTTCGCCGCGATGCGTCCGCAGGTCCGAGTGCGCCCAGCGCAGCGTGGCTCGCACGGGTCAGTCCTTCAGTTCCAGTACGGCGGATATCCCCTTGCCGAGGGACGGCGTGCCGTCCAGCGCCGCGTCGTCGGCGATCCGGCCGTCGAAGAAGCTGATCACCCGGTCCGCGGTGCTCGCCATGCGCGCGTCATGGGTGACCAGGAGGATCGTCTGACCGCGCTGGTGGAACCGGGACAGCAGCCGGGTCACCTCGCGGGTGCCCTTGCTGTCCAGGCTGCCCGCGGGCTCGTCCGCGAGCAGCAGGGGAGGGTGGTTCACCAGGGCGCGGGCCAGCGCCACCCGCTGCTGTTCGCCGCCGGACAGCTCGCCGGGCATGCTCCGCTCCTTGCCCGTCAGGCCGAGCTCGGCCAGCAGCTCCTCCCGCTCCGCGCGGGCCCGCTTGGGGGAGACCCCGGCCAGCAGCGCGGGCAGTTCGACGTTGTCCGCGACGGACAGGTTGGAGACCAGGTTGAAGAACTGGAAGACGACGCCGATACGGCGCCTGCGCGCCACGGCCCACTGCGCCTCGCCGTAGCCGTCCGTACACGCGCCGTCCAGCCAGATGCTGCCGCTGTCCGGCCGCTGGAGGCCGCCGAGCAGATGCAGCAGCGTCGACTTCCCGGCGCCGGAGGGACCGGTGACGGCCACGAACTCGCCCTGCCGTACGCACAGGTCCACCCCCCGTACGGCATGGGCGGGCGCGCCCTCGCCATGGTGGGTCTTCACGAGGCCCTCGGCCCGCAGCGCAGGAGTAGGGGCGTCGTCGTCCTTCACTCCGGCTCCTCCAGTTCTTCCTGGCAGCGCTCCAACCAGTCGAGGTCGGCCTGCAGGTGCAGCATGGCGCCCTCGATGAGCAGTCGGGCCGTCCGGTTGTCGCGGTTCTCGCCCGTCACGAGCTTCGACAGGGTGCGCATGGTGTTCAGGTAGTGGCGTCGTTGCTTGTTGATCAGGGCGATCTGGTCGGCGAGACCGGTCTGCGGGGCGAGCGCGAGCTTCATGTAGAACTCGTCCCGCAACCGCGGTTCGTCCGCCGTCTCCTCGTACCAGACGCGCAGTGCTTCCTGCCCGGCGTCGGTGAGGTGGTAGATCTTCTTGTTGGGCCGACTCGACTGCTCGACCTCCTCGCCCTCGATCAGCCCCGTCTTCTCGAGGCGGCTCAGAGTCACGTAGATCTGGCCGATGTTCGGCTGAGGGTACGCGGCGCCCAGGAGTCGCTCAAGGTCCTGCTTGAGCTCGTAGCCGTGGGCCGGGCCGCGTGCCAGCAGGGCCAGGAGGGGCAGGCGCACTCGTGCTGTCCTCCTCGCAGCCTCGTATTGTGGTCCAGGCCCTAGTATCGCCCATACCTAACGGGTATACATAGCCTCTGACTCCGGGTGAGGGTGCCCGGCGCCGGTGTACAGGGAGGAACCTATGCGGTGGATACGCGCCGCCGGTAGGGGCCTCCTCGTTCTCGCCGTCGTCCTGGCCGGTTACGGCGCGTCCGGCGCCCGGGCGGCCGGCGGGCTGGAGGGGCGCGGACCGCTCACCCTCGCCACCGCCGGCGACCTCACCGGCTACCTCGGCCCGTTGCTCCAGGGCTGGAACCGCGCCCACCCCGGCGAGAAGGTCACCCTCGTCGAGCTGCCGGACTCCGCGGACGAGTCGCGCGCCCAGATGATCACCGATCTGCGCGGCGGCGCGCGCAGCCGGTTCGACGTCCTCAACATCGACGTCGCCTGGACCTCGGAGTTCGCCGCCGCCGGCTGGATCCGCCCGCTGCCGCGTGACCGCTTCCCGCTGGGCAGCTTCCTGCGGCCGGTCGTGGACACGGCGACGTACGACGGCCGGCTGTACGCCGTCCCGTACGTCACCAACGCCGGGCTGCTCCTCTACCGCAAGGACGTCCTCGCCGCGGAGGGCGTCCCACCGCCCCGCACGTGGGCCGAACTGGAGCGGGCCGCGAAGACCATCGCGCCGCGGCACGGACTCGACGGCTACGCGGGGCAGTTCCTGCCCTACGAGGGCCTCACCGTCAACGCGGCCGAGGCCGTGTACTCGGCGGGCGGCACGATCCTCGGCGACGAGGGCGACCGCGTCACCGTCGACTCGGCCGCCCGCGAGGGCATCGGATTCCTCGCCCGCGGTGTCCGTGACGGATGGGTGCCGAAGGAGGCCCTGACCTACACCGAGGAGGAGTCCCGGCAGGCCTTCCAGGACGGACGCCTCCTCTTCCTGCGCAACTGGCCCTACGCGTACGTCAGCGCCTCCGCCTCGGGGTCCCCGCTCGCCGGCAAGGTCGGCGCCGTACCGCTGCCGGGGCGCGACGGGCCCGGGACGAGCGTGCTCGGCGGCTCCAACCTCGCCGTCAACACGCACGCCGAGCACCCCGACACCGCCGCGCGTCTGATCGCGTACCTCACCAGCGAGGGCGTCCAGCGCCAGGTGCTCACCCGGGGCGCGCTGCCGCCCGTACGCGCGGATCTGTACGAGGACCCGGAGCTGGTGCGCCGGTTCCCGTATCTGCCGACCCTGCGCGCGAGCGTCCTGACGGCCGCACCGCGCCCCAAGAGCCCCCGCTACGACCAGGTCAGCATGGTGGTGCAGGCGGTCGTGCACGACGCGATGTCCGGGCACTCGACGCCCGAGGCGGCGGTGCGACGGCTGGCCCGGGAGCTGGCGGACATCTCCCGCCGCGGCTGACGCCCCTCAGCCGACCTCGATCTCCCCTAGTTACATGTTAGGTAACGCCGACGTATCAGCCGGGTGCGATTTGCCCCGGTAAGTCCGCGTATGTCGACCCGCTCTGTCAGATGACTGCTGCCTGTTCGTTGACACCCTCCGGAAACACCTACCTAACATGCATGCATAACAGTCAGCCCGCACAGACAGGTCAACGGGTGAGCTCCCAGCACATCGACACGCACCACTGGTGGCGTGATGCAGTGATCTACCAGGTGTACGTCCGCAGCTTCCTGGACAGCACCGGCGACGGCGTCGGCGATCTCGCCGGAGTGCGCGCCGGACTGCCGTATCTGAAGAAGCTGGGCGTCGACGGGATCTGGCTGAGCCCCTTCTACCCCTCCCCGCAGGCCGACCACGGCTACGACGTCGCCGACTACTGCGACGTCGACCCGCTCTTCGGCGACCTCGCCGAGTTCGACCGACTGGTGGCGGCCGCCCGGCGGCTGGGCGTCAAGGTGCTGCTCGACATCGTCCCCAACCACTGCTCCAGCGAGCACCCCTGGTTCCAGGTGGCGCTGGCGTCCGCCCCGGGCAGCCCCGCCCGGGCCCGCTTCCACTTCGCCGACGGGCGGGGAGCGGACGGCGCCGAGCCGCCCAACAACTGGCACGCCATGTTCGGCGGCCCGGCCTGGAGCCGGGTGACCGAGGCGGACGGCCGACCCGGCCAGTGGTACCTGCACATGTTCACGCCCGAACAGCCCGACTGGAACTGGCGCGACCCCGAGGTCGCCGCGTCCTTCGACGGCGCGCTGCGGTTCTGGCTGGACCGGGGCGTCGACGGCTTCCGCATCGACGTCGCCGCCGGCCTCTTCAAGCACCCCGAGCTGCCCGACTCGCCGGACCCCGAGGCCGACGCCCGCACCCGCGACTCCGTCAACCCGCTCGCCTGGAACCAGCCCGAGGTGCACGACGTGTGGCGGCGCTGGCGGGCGGTGTGCGAGGAGTACACGGCACACGACGGCCGCGAACGGCTCCTGGTCGGCGAGGTCTCGGTCCCGACCGCCCGCGAACACGCGCTCTACGTCCGCCCCGACGAACTGCACCAGGCCTTCTTCTTCGACCTGCTGAGCGCCTCCTGGGACGCCGACGCCTTCCGCAAGGTCATCACCGAGGCCATGCAGGACATCGCGGGAACGGGGTCGACCGTCACCTGGGTCCTCAACAACCACGACCAGGTCCGCACGGTCACCCGCTACGGCGAGCCGGCCGTCGAGGGCAGCGGCCTCGGCGCCGCCCGCGCCCGCGCCGCCGCCCTGCTGTTGCTGGCGCTGCCCGGCGCCGCCTACATCTACCAGGGCGAGGAACTGGGTCTGCCCGAGGTCGTCGACCTGCCCGACGACGTGCTCACCGACCCGATCTTCCGCCGCACCGGCAGCCGCGCCCGCATCCGGGACGGCTGCCGGGTACCGCTGCCGTGGTCCGGCCAGGCCTCACCCTTCGGCTTCACCTCCGGCGTCGACGGCACCAAACCCTGGCTGCCGCAGCCCGAGTACTTCGCCGAGTACGCCACCGACCGCGCCCTGGCCGACACCCGCTCCTTCTGGCATCTGTACCGCGACGGCCTCCACCTGCGCGCCACCCTGCCCCAGCTCGGTGAGGGCTCGCTGCGCTGGCTGGACACCCAGCCCGGCGTCCTCGCCTTCGCCCGCGGCGACGGCCTGGTCTGCGCCGTCAACTTCGGAACGGCGCCCGCTCCGGCGCCCGTTCCCGGCATCCCCCTGCTGTCCAGCGGCCCCTGCGGGGCCGGGGTGCTCCCCGGCTCCACGGCCGCCTGGTGGATCGGTGACGACACCGACTCCTGAGCACGCCCCCTGCCCTTCCCGTCAAATCCCCTTCTCCGAACGGACATCGACGATGATGCGACGACGTACCCCCCTGCTCACCGGCTGCACCGCCCTCGTGCTGGCACTCGGCGCGACCGCCTGCGGAGGCGGCGACCCCGTCTCCGCGGGCGGCGGCGACAAGTCGCTGGACGGCCAGACGGTCACCGTGGCCGGCGTCTGGTCCGGCGCCGAGCAGAAGAACTTCCAGAAGGTGCTGGAGGCGTTCACCGAGAAGACCGGCGCCAAGACCCAGTTCGTGTCCACCGGCGACAACGTCTCCACCGTGGTCGGCAGCAAGATCGAAGGCGGCAACGCCCCCGACGTCGTGATGGTCCCGCAGGTGGGCGTGCTCCAGCAGTTCGCCGGCAACGGCTGGCTCAAGCCGCTGTCGTCCACCACCCAGAAGTCCGTCGCCGCCAACTACGCGCCCGTCTGGAAGGACTACGGCAGCGTCAAGGGCACCCTCTACGGCCTCTATTTCAAGGCCGCCCACAAGTCGACCGTCTGGTACAGCCCCGCCGCCCTCGACCAGGCCGGCGTCCAGCCGCCGAAGACCTACGACGAGATGCTGAAGGCCGGGCGGACCGTGTCCGACTCGGGCCTCGCCGCCTTCTCCGTCGCGGGCCAGGACGGCTGGACGCTCACCGACTGGTTCGAGAACGTCTACCTCTCCCAGGCCGGCCCCGAGAAGTACGACGCCCTCGCCGCCCACGAACTGAAGTGGACCGACCAGAGCGTGGTCGACGCCCTCACCACGCTCGGCAAGCTCTTCCAGGACAAGCAGCTCCTCGCGGGCGGCCAGAAGGGCGCCCTCAACACCGACTTCCCGGGCTCCGTCGAGAAGGTCTTCGGGCCCGAGCCCGAGGCGGGCATGGTCTACGAGGGCGACTTCGTCGCAGGCGTCGCCAAGGACCAGTTCGGCCGGAAGATCGGCGAGGACGCGAACTTCTTCGCGTTCCCGCCCGTCGGCGGCGGCGCGGCACCCGTGGTCAGCGGCGGCGACGCGGCCGTCGTCCTCAAGGACGGCAAGAACACCAAGGCCGGCATGGCGCTCCTGGAGTACCTGGCCACCCCGGAGGCCGCCGCCGTATGGGCCGAGACGGGCGGCTTCCTCTCCCCGAACAAGAAGCTCGACCTCGCCTCCTACGGGGACGACGTCACCCGCACCACCGCCAAGTCGCTCATCGCCGCAGGGGACTCCGTCCGCTTCGACATGTCGGACCAGGCCCCGGCCGCGTTCGGCGGGACGAAGGGCGCCGGCGAGTGGAAGATCCTCCAGGACTTCCTGCGCGACCCGTCCGACCCGAAGGCCACCGCGGCCCAGCTGGAAACCGCCGCGGCCAAGGCCTACAAGGGCTGACCGGCGATGACCGCCACGCTCACGAAGACGCCCGCACCACCCGCCGCCGCGCTCGTCGCCCGCAAGCGGCGCGCCCGGCGGCGGGGCAGGACCGTCGCCCTGCTCTTCATCCTCCCCGCGCTGCTCCTGCTCGGCGCCCTCGTCGTCTACCCCGTGCTGTTCTCGGTCGGCCGCAGCTTCTTCGACGCCTCCGGGACGCGGTTCGTGGGCGGCGACAACTACACCGAGATGTTCCGCGACCCGGCCACCCTCAAAGCCGTACGCAACACCGCCGTCTGGGTGGTCGTGGCGCCGACCCTGCTGACCGGCCTGGGCCTGGTCCTCGCCGTGCTCGTCGAGAAGATCCGCTGGGCCACGGCGTTCAAGCTGCTGCTCTTCATGCCCATGGCCGTCTCCTTCCTGGCCGCGGGCATCATCTTCCGGCTCGCCTACGACGAGGACCCCGACAAGGGCGTCCTGAACGCGGCGGCCGTCGGCGTCCACGACGCCTTCCAGGACACCGCCGCCTACCCGACCGCCCGCGCCCGTGACGGAGCGGGCCTGACCCAGGGCGCCGGCGGCTCGTACCGCACGGGCACGACCGTGTCACCCGGCGACACGGTCGCCCTCGGCCTGGTCGGCGTCGCGCCCAAGGAGCTGCCGGCGGGCGCGGAACCGGCCTACACGGCGGCCGCCCGCACGGCCGGCCCCGACGAACTGCGCGGAGTCGTCTACCTGGACTTCACCCCCGGCGGGGGAGGGGAACAGGGCGCGGTGGACCGCCAGGAGAGCGGGCTGCCGAAGATGAAGGTCGAGGCGGCGCGCGACGGGAAGACCGTCGCGAGCACCACCACCGCGGCCGACGGCTCCTTCCGCTTCCCCGGCCTGAAGGCGGGTTCGTACACCGTCACCCTCCCCGGCTCGAACTTCGCCCAGCCCTACGACGGCGTCTCCTGGCTCGGCCCGGCACTGGTCACCCCGGCGATCATCGGCGCCTACCTGTGGATCTGGACCGGGTTCGCCATGGTGCTCATCGGCGCGGGCCTGTCCACGCTGCCGCGCGACTCGCTCGAGGCGGCGCGGATGGACGGCGCCAGCGAGTGGCAGGTGTTCCGCCGGATCACCGTGCCGCTGCTGGCGCCCGTGCTGACGGTGGTCTTCGTGACCCTCGTCATCAATGTGATGAAGGTGTTCGACCTCGTCTACATCATCGCGCCGGGACCGGTGCAGGAGGACGCCACCGTGCTGGCCACCCAGATGTGGCTGGTGTCCTTCGGCGGCGGCAACGACCAGGGCCTGGGCAGCGCCCTCGGTGTTCTGCTCCTGCTGCTGGTGATCCCCGCCATGGTCTTCAACGTCCGTCGTTTCCGAGGGAGTCAGCGATGAACCTCAGTGCGCTTCGGCGCGGGCTCGGCAACAGCCTGGTGCAGGCCGTCCTCGTGGTCATCGGACTGCTCTGGCTCACCCCGCTCGCCGGACTGCTCGTGTCGTCCCTGCGGTCGGCGCAGGACACGGCCAAGGGCGGCTGGTGGACGGCGATCACCAGCCCCGGGCAGCTGTCCTTCGACAACTACACCTCGCTGCTGGGCAATGCCGGGATGACACAGGCGTTCTGGAACACCGTGCTGATCTCGGTGCCGACGACGTTCCTGGTGGTGACGATCGCCGCGCTGGCGGGATACGCCTTCGCCTGGCTGGACTTCCCCGGCCGTGACGCCCTCTTCCTGCTCGTGGTCGCCCTCCTGGTGGTCCCGGTGCAGATCGGCCTGCTGCCCGTGGCCAAACTCTTCGGCCAGCTGGGGCTGTTCGGCACGATTCCCGGCGTCGTCCTCTTCCACGTCTCGTACGGACTGCCGTTCGCGATCTTCCTGCTGCGGAACTACTTCGCCGAGATACCGCGCGAGATGCTGGAGGCGGCCCGTATGGACGGGGGCGACGAATGGCGCATCTTCACCCGGCTCGTGCTGCCCGTGGGACGGCCCGCCCTGGCGAGCCTGGCCATCTTCCAGTTCCTGTGGGTGTGGAACGACATGCTGGTGGCCCTGCTGTTCGCCGACAGCTCGTCACAGCCGCTGACCGTGGAACTCCAGTCGCAGATACGGCAGTTCGGCAGCAACATCGATGTGCTCGCGCCGGGGGCGTTCCTGTCCCTGATCGTCCCGGTGGCCGTGTTCTTCGCCTTCCAGCGGCACTTCGTTCAGGGAGTCATGGCGGGGTCCGTGAAGTAGGCCCCGGGCCGGCGCCCCGTGGCTTCCCCGATATGCCGTCGCCCACCGGCTGGCGAAGGTCGCTCTGGGCGAGCGTGGCACCCCCTGGTGGGAGCAGCGCGACGAGGAGCGCCGTACCCGCTGGCACGAGGGGCTCGAGGCGCTCGAGGCACGCGCCTGAGCCCAGGGCAGCCGTCGGCCCTCATGACGCTTTCGCGGCGTGAGGGCATGAGGCCCGTGGGACCGGGCACACGCGATGGAATGCAGGGAAACCAGACGTATGCCACGAGCGACACGCACGGCCGACCTGGACTACGGGACGGCGTCTCACCGCGACCGGCCGAGGGAAGGCACCGGCGCATCGGACGCCGAGGGGGCCGCTGGCACCGCAGGCTGCTGGCCTACCGAGACGTCGAGCTGCTGCCGTCCTCCTGCCCGGAAGAGGCCGGTCAGGAGTGTCTGCTGATGGTGCACATCCGCAAGGTGGTCGGACGGGTGACCTATCGCGCCTGCGACGAGTGCGCCCAGGGCGTGATCACCGAGGTCGTCCTGGACGAACCGTTCCGCGGCTGCGGGCTCGGCACCAGGGCGCTGTCGCACCTGCGCTCCACGCACCCCGACGTCACCTGGCGCACCACACTCGACACCCGCCTCACTCGCGATCTGCTGCGCCGGATGCGCATCCCCAGGGCGGCCGCGGGAGGGAACTGCTCCCACGGCCTGCCCGGCGCCGTCGCCCCCGTCGGTACGTGAGCGGTCGCCGTCAGGGCCCGCCCCGACGAAGCCTCGTACCCGCGTTTGGCCGCGGGTTGTGCGGCTACCTGCACAGGTAAGCCGCATCACGGCGAGGGACAGCAGGACAAGGGGGTTGGCCGTCATGACCGTGGCGACACAGCAGGGCGGCGGGGGCGGTTCCAGCGGCCTCTACGACGTCCTCGAACTCATCCTCGACCGGGGGCTGGTGATCGACGCCTTCGTGCGCGTCTCCCTGGTCGGCATCGAAATCCTCAAGATCGACATACGGATCGTCGTCGCCAGCGTCGACACCTACCTGCGCTTCGCCGAGGCGTGCAACCGTCTCGACCTTGAGGCGGGTCCGCGTAAACCGGCCGGGATCACGGAACTCACGGAGAAGATCACCGAGTCCGGCGCCCGCGGCAAGACCAAGGGAGCGCTGTCCGGTGCCGCGGAGACGATCTTAGGCGCCTATCAACAGGCCCGTGAGGAGGGCCAGAAGCGTCAGGGCACACGGCCCGCCGCGCGCAGAAGGCCGACGGAATGAACCCGAGCGCCGCTGACCGTTACCGTCGCCCCTGTTTCCACCATGCGCCTGATGAGAATCGCACGCAAACTCGGCAATCCATGGAAACGCAGGGTCTCCGCGGCTCAGGCCGCTCGTTCCCGCTGAAGCTCAGACTCGCTGAAGCTCAGACTCTGGGAACACCCAGCCTGTCCCAGCTGAACCGGCCGGGGATGCCGTCGGCAGCGCTGCCCTCGAGGCCCAGCTTCAGCTGCCAGGCGGTGTAGGACCGCACATCGCCCGGCCCCCACACGTCGATACCGGTGCTGGACGTGTAGCGGTCGCAGTCTTCGGCGACGAGCCGGCCGTGCATTGCGGCGATGATGGGCGACCTGCGTCCCGCCTGGAAGAACGACGCGCCGGGGAACGGTTCGAACTGGGTTCCCACCGGCGGTGGTTCGGACGGCTGCGACGGGAACTTCGGCCAAGTGCCAGGGTCGACATGCTTGTTCTCCGGCACCTGGGCATGGGCGTACCACCCGCCCTCCGACTTCCACTTCTCGTCCGGACACGTGTTGCGGGAGAGAGAGGTCGGACGGCCCATGGGCCAGGTGTTCGGTATGCCCCAGGAGCTGAACCACGCGTTGAGGACGTCCCAGCCCTTGCAGGGAGTCTCCACCAGCCTTACGTACGCCTGTCCGTTGACGCGACAGTGCGGGAAGAACAGGGCCTCGACCTGGAGGACGACCCTGCCCGACCGGTTCGGACGGAAACCACCGTCCGCGTCGAACACGGCCCTACTGCGGGAAGTGGCAGGGAAGAACTGGGCGAACGCCCCGGTGAAGGGATCCCAGAGGATGTGCGGAGCCTTACTCCTGCCGCTGCCGGTGAAGAAGCCCTTGAGGTTGGCGAAGGGGACCAGATCGAGGGGCGCCTGGGCGGTGGCTTCCAGGTCCCCGGTGATGTGCGCGATCGCCCTTGCGGGGAACCCGGGGTCGTAGGGCGCATGGTCGCCGATATCCATCTGGAGGGCTTGGGGCATCCACACTTCAGGCATCGTGAGAACCTTCCCTCGTCGCACCGCACATGGCCGTGCGGCACGTAGGGGTGAAAGGGGACAGCGGACGCGGCTGAACAAGAGCCGTGCAGCGGGTCCTTCCCGCTTCCTACGATGCGTCCGATGGAAGTCCGTGGCAAACGGGAAGCGTCAGCGGGCACATCCCGGCTCTCAACGCCCGTTCCATACAGAGGACATGGCCGTGCGGCAGGCTTCCGCACTACGCTTCGGGGCTTGAGGGCGGCCACCCGAGGTGGTCGGCGGCGGAATGGCGGGCGATGCCGGTGATGCCTACGGTGGTATGAGAGGCAATGCGGCACGAAGGGTCGCCGGCCCGCGAACGAAGTCGGCGCACCGAGTTCGTACGGACGCGGGCCGCTCACTGGAGCAGGTGGGGAAGATGCGCGCTGACAAGCTCGGTTCGGCCGCACGGCGTGCGCTGGCGAATGCCGACGAGGCACTCGGCCCCACTCCCTTTCAGGTGCTCATCCGGGTGAAGGGGGAACCCGGTGAGGAACAGCGCCGGCAGATCGCCGAAGCCGGCGCGCGGGTGGGCTTGGCCGCGGGCGATGTCCTGACCGCGACGGTCGCCCCCGGCGACCTCGGGCGCTTGACGGAAGTCGACTTTGTCGCCTACGTGGAGCTGTCCGAACCCCTCCACCCCGAGACGGGCGCCTGGCCACAGAAACAGTGATCGCCCGTCCTCCGAGGTGAAGGGCCGGCGTTCTCGCCAGAGAGAAGACCGCTCATGCTCGACTCACGGCTGAAATTCCTGACGTCCCGGGCCGAGGAAGGCCCGGCGGAGCTGGCGGGCCTCGAGTCCACCGGCCGTTTCGCGCTCACGACCGAAGGGGTGAGGACACCCCGTGTGCGCGTACTGATGCGCATGGCCGAGGGGCACGGCCTCGACGACCTGGGAGAGCTGACCCAGCAGATGGGGCTGACGGTGCTCACCCGGGCCGGGGACGTGGTGGGCGCCGAGATCGGGATCGACCGCCTCACGGAGCTCGACGAGTTGGAGGCCGTCAGCTACGTCGAGGCATCCCGCCCGACCCTGCCGGAACTGGACGCCGCCGTCCCCGAGACCAAGGCCGACAAGGTGCACACCGGACCGCCCGGACTGCGCGGGGCCGGTGTCATCGTGGGGGTGGTCGACAGCGGCATCGACTGGCGCCACGGCTGCTTCCGGGACCCCACCGGCAAGACCCGCATCCTGCGCATCTGGGACCAGAACCTCACTCCGGAAGCGGGGGAGTCCTCACCGGCGCCGTTCGGCCACGGAGTGGAATACGAACGTTCCGCGATCGACGGCGCGTTGGGCGCTCCGAACCCGCTGAGCATCGTGCGTCACATGGACGACGACGTGGGCCATGGCACCCACGTGGCGGGCATCGCCGCCGGTGACGGGTCGTCGGCCGGCAACGGCAAACCGGCCTTCACCTTCGTCGGCATAGCGCCCGAGGCGGATCTGGTCGTCGTGGCCAACAGGGTGACGACGGAAGCCATGGGCGATTCCATGGCCACGCTCGAGGCCGTCGGTTACGTCTTCAAGGTCGCCGAGACCCTCGGGCGGCCCGCGGTCGTCAACATCAGCCAGGGCGACAACCTGGGACCGCACGACGGCTCCAGCCTGCTGGAACGCGGAATCGACAACCTGCTCAACGCCCCGGGGCGCGCACTGGTGAAGTCCGCGGGCAACGCGGCGAACGCCGGCGTACACGCGACGGGCCGGCTCACGGAGGGAGGCAGCGACGTCGTGCAGTTCCTGGTGCCCGTCGGCGACGACACACCGGACACGCTGGACATCTGGTATTCCGGCGCCGACCGTCTCACCCTGCGGATCTCCACCCCTCAGGGCACGGCGAGCGCCGAAGTCGCCCCCGGCACCACGATCGACGCGCTGGACCTCCCCGGGGGCAACAAGGCCTTCGTCGACTCCGTCGTGCACCACTCCCAGAACGGCGACAACCGGATCTACGTCCAGCTGAGCCCCGGAAACCAGACAGCGATCCGGCCCGGCACCTGGAGCCTGACGCTCATCGGCCAGACCGTGGCCGACAGCGGCCGCTGGCACGCCTGGATCGAGAGGGGCCAGACCGTGCCCCAGTTCATCGGCGCACACCGAAATGACGAGACGACCATCTCCGTACCCGGCACCAGTCGGAAGGTCGTCACCGCCGCCTCCTACATCACCAAGGGCGCGGGGCAGGGAAACCTCTCCACCTTCTCCAGCCGGGGCCCCACGCGCGACGGCCGCCACGCGCCGACACTCGCCGCCCCGGGCCAGGCCATCACCTCGGCACTCGTCGGCGCCTCGGGAATGAGCCAGTACCAGCCCATGTCCGGCACGAGCATGGCAGCACCGCACCTCACCGGAGTGTGTGCCCTCATGCTGCAATCGAGTCCCACGCTGACCCAGGACAACCTCGTCCTGCTCCTGACCAGCTCGGCCCGCTTGGATGCCTTCACCGGCGGCGTGCCCAGCGACGACTGGGGCGCGGGGAAGGTGGACGCGGCAGCGGCGGTCGACTCCGTCACCTGACGCGGAATGACGCGGAACGCAGTGCCTGCGGGCGTGCAGTACCTCGGGCGTCAGTGCCTGCGGGCGTCAGCGGGAGGGCCGGGACCGCGTGTCCATGGCCCTCCCGCTGGCCGCGCGCTCTGGCCGCGTCACCGTCACCTGAGCCGCGACCACACGGGCCGGCTCCCGCGCCGCCCTCAGCCCTGCTCGGCCCCCGCCAAAGCGGTGAGGACACGCATGGTCTTGTTCTCCGGGTGCTCGGAGAGCGTCACCCCGCGCTCCCGCACCGCGTCCGCCAGCTTTCGCTGCTTGCGCTCGGCCCGCGCGGCGAACTCCTCGGCATCGTCCTCGTCCTTGGGCTTCACCCGGATCGACGCCTCCAGGAACTCCAGACCGGCGACCGACCACACCTCCAGGTCCACGCTGAGGTCGTCGAGCGGAACCTCGTCGGCCTTGGTCGAGGCGATCGGCCCCAGCGCGACCAGTCCGTCGAGCTGGACGGCGGGGGCGCAGGCGTGCAGGAACTGGTCCTGCACCGCGTCGATCGGCACGGTGGGGTCGGCCCCCTGCGCCACCGCGCCCGTCAGCGCCCCCAGCGGGTGAGCGTGCACCAGGGAGGCGGCCAGCGAACGGTGGTTCCCCGACCAGTCCTCCTCGATCCTGTACGTGAGCGGCTCCACCTCGAAGGGCGCGGAGAACCGGCCGACCAGGCGCTGTCGGGTACAGGGACGCAACTTGACGGTCAGGTCGGCCGGCTGCCCCCCCACCGCTTCTGAAGCGCACGATCACGCCGCCGTCCAGGAGCATCACCCGCCCCTGTTCGACGCCCTCCCGGTCCTCGGCGAACCAGATTCGACGCGCCGTCATCGCAGCATGTGACCTGCGGAGGGCCGAGAACGCGGCCGCCACGTCACCCTCGATGTTGACCTTGATCTCGACCGGCAGCAGGCCCATCGCACACTCCCAACACAACAGGGGGATTGGAAGGAGAGCAGGAGAGGGGGTACGGGCAGGAGAGCCGGCGGAAGCAGGTGAGGTGGTGCGAGCGGGCAGGTGGTGTGGAGCGGTGCGCCGACGGTCGGACGACGATGCGACGATTCGGTTCGACACCACGTGAAGACCCACAAAGCTCCTGAATGCACCCCGATTCCAGGCTATCCCCACCCCCTCGGGCCGCAGTCCGGCGGCGAGCTCGTCCGCCCGCTCAGGCACCTCCTCCGGGCATGTGCATGGTCTGCGGGTGACGGGGTAGACGCGGCCACAGCAGCTCGAACGCAGTGCACCGCCAGGGTGGGGAGATCACAGATGACGACGACGATCGCGAAAGCGGCCGAGGAGCAGACGACAGAGGCACTGCCTGCGGTCCCCGAACCGAGCAAGATGGCGCCCAAGGACGCCCGCACCCTGTCGAAGCTGTTCTTCGCGAAGCTGGCGGTGCTCGAGGAAGGCACGCCCGAGTACCAGTACGCGCGCAACACCCTGATCGAGATGAACATGTCCCTGGTCCGCTTCGCGGCCGGCCGGTTCCGCAACCGGGGCGGTGCGGACGGCATGGAGGACATCGTCCAGGTCGGCGTCATCGGGCTGATCAAGGCCATCGACCGGTTCGAGATATCCCGGGAGGTGGAGTTCACCTCCTTCGCCATCCCGTACATCGTCGGCGAGATCAAGCGCTTCTTCCGGGACACCTCCTGGTCCGTACATGTGCCGCGCCGCCTGCAAGAGGCGCGCGTGCAGCTGGCGAAGGCCACCGAGGAGCTCCAGAGCCGTATGGGCCGCACTCCCACGGTCAAGGAGCTGGCGGAGCTGATGGACCTGACCGAGGAGGAGGTCATCGAGGCCCGGCTCGCGTCAAACGGCTACAACTCCGCCTCCCTGGACGCCACCATCGGCGGCGGCCCCGACGGCGAGACAGCCCTGGCCGACTTCATCGGATCCGACGACCAGGCCATGGAACTGGTGGAGGACTTCCACACGCTGGCGCCACTGCTCGCCCAGCTCGACGAGCGTGAACGGCACATCCTCCACTGGCGGTTCGTCGAGGAGCTGACGCAGGCGCAGATCGGCGAACGGCTCGGCTGCTCGCAGATGCACGTGTCCCGCCTGCTCTCCGGCACCCTGAAGCGCCTGCGCAAGGGCATGCTCACCACCCAGTGAACCGACACCCGTGGCCCGGGGCTGCAAAGCCCGCCCGCAGGGCCCGAGCACGTACCAGAGAGGACCTGTGGTGAGCGAAAGCGGTGCCGCGCTCCCGCCGATCGACGCGCATCTGGAGATCCTGCTGCGGCTGGTCGACGCGCAGCCCGAGGCGGCCCTCAAGATCTGCCTGACCACGCCCGGTGGGTTCGTCGCGGGCAACCTGGTCGGCTCTCGCACGTGGGCCGACCGGTGGGAGCGGGAGGTGTCGACGGCCACCGGAGCGGAAGACGCGGCCGACCACATGGCACATCTGGCGCACACCGTCCGGTCCGCCCTCAAGGAGGCCGCGTCGGAGCCGGGCACGGGCGACGGACTGCACGGGTTCATCCACCTCGTCGACGTCACGTTCCTGTCCGTGCCCGGGACCGCGACCGCTCCGCTGTGGCGTGGACGGCTGGACGATGTCTCCGGATGGGCGCTGGGGGCTCCAGCCGACCGGCCGGCCTCGTGAAGACCGCCGGCGACCTGATGGCACCTCAGCACCCCGCGCACCGGGACGGCGACCGGCCGGGCCGGTTCACGCGCCTGGCCGAGCACGCCTCGAACTTCACCAGCTCTCCCGCCTTCTTCGGCGTGTGCCTCGTTCTGGTCGCCGCCGCGATCACCGCGCACGCCCTGAAGCTGCCCACGCCGTGGCTGCTGATGGTGGGCGAGGCGATGTCCGCCGTCTCGCTGCTGCTCCTGGCACTGCTCAAGAATTCCGAACGGCGAGCCGAGCACGCCATCCAGCGCAAACTCGACGCCATCGCCGCCGCACTGCTGGAGATCCAGCGGCAGGAACCGGGAGCGGCGAGCGAGGAACTCCGCCAGGCCATCAGCATGGAGCAGCAGACCTGACCCCAGTGGCGTCTGCTGGGCGACGACGGGTTCTGCGTGATCCTCCTCAGCCGGGCAGAGGCTGCCACCGGTCTTCCTGGGCGGGGTCGATACTGCTGAGCCACACCAGCGCCCCACCGATCAGGCCGGGCTTGTCCCGGGTGGCCAGAGCCGGGGCTTCGAGCATGTCGGCAGCCTCTTCCAAGTAGGTGACCAGCGTGTCGAGTTCTTCGTCGGGGTACTCGTGGTAGCGGGACCAGCGGCCCAGGTAGCCGGTCGCGGCGTCCAGGTACAGGCCCGAAGTGCCGTCAGCCGGGCCTGCGGCGACAACGGGAATCCAGGTCGCCTTCCACGTGGTGATCCGCTCCTCCTCGGAGCGGTCGGCGTTGAGGGTGTCCTGGTGGGTCTGGGAGTCCATCTTCAGCCGGTAGGTGGCGGCTACGGCATCCAGGGGCATGAGGGCCCTGTTGCCCGGAAGGCAGCCCCAGCCGTCGCCCCCGTCGTCGCCCGCGGTCAGTAGCCACAGGACGCGCAGCTCGATGGGTATCCGGATCCCGAACTCGTCTTCCATGGCGGCAAGGGCGGCGGGGTCGGCACCTGTGTGCAGCGCAGCGTAGGAGTCGGGAGCGTGGTCCTGGAGCCGGCGGATGATGCGATGCCAGGCATCGGCGACCTCCCGTACGGTGACCGCGGCGATGGCAGGATCGGCAGACCGGTCCTGGTCCCGGCCCTGCTCCTGGCCCTGATCTTCGGCGCCGGTGGGGGGTTGGGCGGAGAGGACCGGTCGCAGGAAACGGATCTCGATCCGGTCCGGCTCACGGATGTAGCCGACGGACAGGTCGGGGCAGTCCTCGAACATGTCGCCGTCGACCGTCACGGTGAGGACACCGGGCAGCCCCGAAGGCCGGCCCATGTCGGGGTCATCGGCCAGCCGGCCCGCCAGAGCCTTCAGCGCGTAGGGAGCACCACCCCCCAACTGGGCGGCGGTGTCGCGTACAAGCGGGTCGATGTCGACGTTCACAGCCCGGTGCTCCTCGCTGATCGGATGAGGGGCGTACGGTACCCCTCACACTGCAGGACGCCCGTGATCACTTTCGGTTGGGAACTTACGAACTTCCGCAGTGAGGCGGGCGGTCAGGCCACTGGCCGGATCCGGTCACTGGTTGCCTGGCGCAGTGCGGCCTGGAGGCGGTCCCGGACCGCCGTCTGGGCGGCGATGCGTTCGGTGAGGACCGCCAGTCGCTCCGCCGCGACCCGGATGGCTTTGTCGGACGGCGGCGCCGTGGTCATGTCTCCGTCCAGACACGGCAGGAAGACCCGCACGTCGTCCAGAGTGAGCCCGGCGGTCAGGACGTAGCGGATGTTGCGGACCCGTACCACCATCCGCTCGTCATAGACGCGATAGCGATTGGGGGCCCGCTCCGAGGAGATCAACCCCGCCTGCTCGTAGTGCCGCAGGGCACGGGCGGTTGCCCCGGTCGCCTTGGCCAGTTCACCGATCCGCACCCGTTCCACCCTCCCGAGTGCAACTCCTGTCACGCCGTGCAATTCCTATCACGCCACGACCGCCCCGCCGTCGACCGGGAGCACCACCCCGGTGATGAACGATGCGGCTGGTGAGGCAAGTTGGGTGATCGCCCAGGCAACCTCCTCCGGTCGGCCGATCCGGCCCAGCGGGGTGTGTGCCAACTGCCACTCCCGTACCGCGGCCATCCGTTCAGGTGTCAGTCCCTGATGCTTGGCGATCGGGGTGGCGATCGCACCGGGCGCGACCGCCGCCACCCGGACCCCGCGAGGTGCCAGTTCGACCGCCCAGCTACGGGTCAGCAGTTCCAGCGCGTTCTTGGTCGCCGCGTAAACAGAGTTGCCCGGCCAGGCCCGCTGCCCCACCGAGGTACTCACGTTGACGATCACTCCGCGGGACGCCTCCAAGGACGGCAGCGCGGCCTGGGCCAGCAGGATGGGTCCGATCAGGTTGGTGGCGATCTGCGGCACGATTGTCTCCGGCGTGAGCGTGCCGAGGGCACCGCTGTGCACGATGCCGGCATTGTTGACCAGCACGTCCAGTCGGCCGTGCATCTCCAACGCGGTCCGTACGATCAGCTCGGGCCGGCCGTCGGCGGTGATGTCGGCGGCCAGCGGGGTGATTCGGTCGTGCCCGGCGGCAGTCTCGTTCAGCGGTTCGGCCCGTCGGCCGACGGCGAGGACATGGGCGCCCTCTGCGGCGAAGGCGCGGGCGGTGGCCCGGCCGATCCCGGTGCCGGCCCCGGTGACGGCGACGATCGTGCGGGTCTGGGGTGCGGTGTTGCTGTCCATGCCGGTCATCGTTCAACCCTGCCGCCGGCGGTAAGGTCAAGCGGCGCCTGGTACTTGTGATCAGGTCACGGAGGCGTTCGGTCAGGACGCACTGGCCGTCGGGCCGGACGCCGGCGCGCCTGGGTCGGACGGACGACAGGTCATTGCGCATTGCGCCCTACGTACGGCTGAGGGACCGAGGCCACGCGGGCTTCGGTCCCTCGGACCACACCGGAGGAAAGTCGCGAAAGGGCAGAGCCGGTGGTGCAGGACAAGGCAGTGCTGAGGCCGCCCGGAGAAGGAGAATTCGGGGCGGGCTGGGGTTCATCGCTGACCGTGCAGAGCGGCGGTTGTGAGTCAGCCGCGGCGCAGCATCATGACGACGGCGACGATGACGATGATGAGGACGACGGTACCCAGGCCTATGTACACGGGTTTCTCATTTCTTCGAGGGAAGCGGCTCCAACCGGTGCCGCAGAAACCGTGTGCCCCTGCCCGGCTGTTCTAGCCTGCCCGAGCTGTGTCTGTTGCCCGGTCGTGACCTACACCGCGCCGGGCCCCACACAGAGGGTGCAGGTCAGGCGTCGCCGTTGAGCATGGCGGCGGTCAGGACGTTGCCGCCGAAGCCCCAGCCGCCGTCGGCGACCTCGTCGATCAGCACGACGGTGTTGGCGCGGCCCCGCTCCCCGTGGATCTCCGCGTACAGGTCGGTGGTGCGCTCGACGATCTTCCTCTTCTGCGCGGCGCCAGTCGGCGGACCCAGGGGATGTCATCCCCTGGGTCGCACACGTCTTGCCCTCGCCGGACGGACGGAGCGGCGTATTCGCTTCAACGAGGGCATGTCACCCGACGTCGGAGCCGGTCGCACCCGCTTGCCGGGCCGTTTCGGAGCGCGCGACGCGGAATCCCACGTCGTCGATCCGGAAGGTCGGGTGGCTGCGCCGCCGCACCGACGCCCGGCAGCTCCAGTGCTCGTCGGCCCATCCACCTCCGCGGAGCACCCGATAGGTGCCGTACACCTCGGCGTCGTAGACGTCCCAGCACCAGTCCCACACGTTGCCCAGCATGTCGTGCAGACCCCACGCGTTGGGCTGCCTGCCCCCGACGGCATGGATCCGCCCATCAGAGTTGCCTTGGTACCAGGCGATCTCGTCGAGCCGGCCGTACCGCGCGCCAGTGGTCCCCGCACGACAGGCGTGCTCCCATTCGGCCTCGGTCGGCAGCCGGTACCCGTCCGCGGAGGTGTCCCACTCGGCGGTGGCGTCGTCGACGCACAGGTCATACGCCGGCTTCAGCCCCTCGCGCCGGGACCAGGCGTTACAGAACTGGACCGCGTCCCACCACGAAACGCCCTCAACCGGCAGCCGCTCGCCTCGGGTGCTGCTCGGCCGTCGGCCGGTGAGTAGCGCGTACCAAGACTGAGTGACCGGGAACGCCGACATCTGAAACGGCGCGACCTCGACCGTCCAATTGCTCTGCGTCCGCCGGTCCGACAGCGTCACCCGTCCCGATGGGACGGCAATCATCTCGTTTCCTGCCCCCGCGTCCACGATGGGCCACCCTACCGGCGTCTCACCACTGCTCGGCGATGCACATTTCGGCGGAACCCACCCGCACCACTCCGTTAACATGTTCGAACCTCGCGATGAACGCCCCCCATCACTCGTCCTTCGCCGGAAAAGCATGCCATCTGGCGTGATAAGTAACGTGGTTAGTCAAAATCGAGCAAATTGGTCAGGCAATTGATAAATGTAGCATTGCGGGCGCTTTCGCGAATAAAAGGCAGAACCGCGCTCTCCGTAGGGCGTCATCCCCGGGCGATACTGTGGGCCGCGGTGGCTGTCGTAGCCCTCGTGTTCCTCATCGCTCTGGAGGGCGCGGCGCGGCGCTGTGGCCTGCCGGGGCCGATCAGCAACCAGGTGGGGGAGCTGATATTCCCGCCCAAATCGGGTTTCCTGTTGTACGCCAGTTTGACGTTGATGATGGTGGTCCTCACCTGGCGGCAACGTTTCATCGCGGTGGGGACCGCGCTCGGTATCGACGCCGCTTTCGCGTTGGTCCGGTGGGCGGTCGACGCCAAGGTGACCGGCGGCCACCCGTTCGGCAACGGTGCGTTGTGGGTCATGCTGGGCTGTGCGGTCATCGCCGTCACGCGCCGTACCGGCGGAGAGCGCGTTCTGCTGCTGAAGGGCGTCGGGCTGGGCCTGCTGCTGGTGGCCGGCCGCAAGACCGGCGACATCTGGCTGGTCATCACCTCGAAGACCCGCCCCTCGGTGCTCGACCAGTACGTGGCGACCGCCGATCACGCGCTGGGTGAACCGTCGTGGCTGGTCGGCCGCATCGTCACTGCCACCGGCTCGATCGGCTTCAACTTTCTCGACGTCGTCTACGGCCAGCTCGCGGTGGCCGCGGTCATCGTCGCGTTGTACCAACTGCGCAGCGTGGCGGTCGAGCGTCGCTTCCCGCGACACCATCTGGTGCGCACCTTTCTGGTGATCGGCCTCCTCGGTCCGGCCATCTACATGATCTTCCCGGTGGTCGGGCCGGTCTTCGCCTACGGCACCGGCGCCGAGCACTGGGCGTCGGTCAGCCTGTGGTCCCCGACGATGGCGCCCAGCGAGCAGTGGGCGGTGGCCGACCTGTGGCCGATCACGCCGTCGCCGATCAATGTTCCGCACCACATGCCGTTCGACGAGATCACCCCGCGCAACTGCATGCCGAGCCTGCATACGGCGTGGGCTACGGCGATCTTCATTCATTCCCGGAAGGGCCCAAGGATTCTGCGATTCGCGGGCGTGTTCTGGCTGATTGCCACGCTCACCGCAACGCTGGGATTCGGCTACCACTACGGAGTGGATCTCATTGCCGGAGTGGTGTTCACGTATACGATCGAGGCAGCTCTGCGCTCGTTCGACCGCGGCTGGGATCGATCAGGGATCCGGCTGGTCGCCTACGGTGCGACGGTCTTCGTCGCGCTCTTGCTGTCCTATCGCTTCTTGCCGTTGGAGATGGCCAGGCACCCGTGGGTGGCCGGACCCCTTCTCGTGCTGGCGATGACCTCAGTGGTCTACGGCTACGTCCGGACCACCGCACTGTGGGAATCGAGGACCGCACCAGAACGGCAACCGGAACCGCAGCCCGAACTCATCTGAACGGGGGAGACGGTCTCCCCGGAAGCCCTGATGGCGGAGGTCCGGGACGAGAACCGGTTCGGCGCGACCAGGGCTCGACCAAGCCCCTCGACGTCACTATGGCCGTCCGGCGCCGCCGGCTCGCGCAGGCCGCGGATGCCTCGGTCCACCCCAGCAGTCTGCCGCGCATCGCCACCCCGCGGGGGTACGGATACGGCCTGGAACTCTGCCGGGGCGTCCCCGGCACCGGCGGGCTGTCGCACGGCCGGTGTCGCGGCAGGTCGAACCGGCTGCCGGGCCGCCGCTCGTCGGTTCAGTCCGCGGTGGGCCGGGCGAGGCCGTGGTCGTAGGCGAAGATCACGGCCTGGATGCGGTCGCGGGCTCCGATCTTGGCCAGGACACGACCGACATGCGTCTTGACGGTGGACTCGGACAGGACGAACCGGGTGGCGATCTCCCCGTTGGTCCAGCCCTTGCCGACGGCCACGAGGATTTCGCGTTCACGGTCGGTCAGGGA
>NZ_JBIWMA010000030.1:0-94035 GCF_044766465.1 Streptomyces sp. NPDC102259
AAGCCGTCGAACTCCTCACCGACCTCCTCACCGGCACCGCACAAGCCCCCACCGAACGCCACCACCCCATCGAACTCATCACCCGCACATCCACCAGCCGGACGGCGTCCTCCCCGGCCTGACACATCGAGGACACCGCCGCCCGCAGGCGGCAGCCCCGGCCCTCATCGCAAACAACATCGGGCACCCTCCGCCCATGTGCCGTTTTCGAGGGGCATCCCCGATCGGTCCCCCGGCTCGCTGGACCCCCGGGGGCCACAGCCCCGCACCCAGCCCTCCCCGCGGGACCGCATCCGCTCCCGGCTCCGCCGCGCCCCGCAGCCTCTCCCGTCGGACCCTAGGACAGTCAGCCCTAGTCAAACCAGCCCTCTTTCTCCCTGCTGCTGTGGCTGGAAATGTCAGATCCGACAGAGGAAGGCCGTGGTCAACGGTTATCCCTCGTACCACCTCACCTGCCTGGAGACCCACGATGCGTGCTGCCTTGGCTACTGCCGTCAACGCCCCCCTGTCCGTGATCGACCGTGAGACGCCCGAGCCGAAGGCCGGTGAGGTGCTCATCAAGGTCACTGCGTGTGGCGTGTGCTTCTCGGACCTGAACCTGATCCGCGGCCACTACCCCTTCGCCCGCTTCCCGGTCATCCCCGGCCACGAGATCACCGGCACCATCGCCGCGGTCGGCGAGGGCGTCACCGGACTGGCCGTCGGCGACGCCGTGGGCGCCCAGTTCCTCTACGACTCGTGCGGCCACTGCGACTACTGCGTCGCCGGCGAGCAGATCCTTTGCCCGAAGAAGCGCATCACCGGCATCGTCGCCGACGGCGGCTACGCCGAATACGCCGTGTTCAAGGCCGGCTACGTCACCCCGCTCCCGGCCGGCATGGACCCGGTCGCCGCCGCCCCGCTGATGTGCGCGGGCATCACCGCCTTCAACGGCCTGCGCAAGGGCGGCGCGAAGGCCGGCTCCCGTGTCGCCATCATCGGCGCGGGCGGTATCGGCGCCCTGGCCATCCGCTACGCCGTCGCCATGGGCGCCCGGGTCGCGGTCATCGGCCGCTCCCGCCGTGGCGAGGACCACGCCAAGTCCCTCGGCGCGGAGTTGTTCATCCCCAGCGCCGACACCGACCCGGCGGTCGCGCTCAAGGCATGGGACGGCGGCGCCAACCTGGTGCTCAACGCCGCACCCTCCACCGCCGCCGCGGCCGCCACGCTCGGCGGCCTGGCCCCCGACGGCACGCTCCTGCTGTGCGGCTACGGCTCGGACCCGCTGACCCTGCCCACCCAGCCGATGGTCCTCAACCGGCTGCGTGTCATGGCCTCCCCCTCAGGCTCCCCCCACGACCTGCGCGACACTCTGGCCTTCTCCGCCGCCCACGACATCTTCCCCTCCGTGACGCCCATCAGCCTGGACCAGGCCCCCGACGCCCTGGACGCCCTGGGCTCCGGCGCCGGCGGTGGCCGGTCCGTCATCACCTTCGCCTGAGCCCGTCACGCTCCCGCCTCTTCCACTGCTTCACGCCGCTTCCCACCGCAGGAGACATCCCATGAGCACCATCCTCATCACCGGCGCCGGTTCGGGCTTCGGCGCGCTGACCGCCCGCGCACTGGCCGACGCCGGCCACACCGTGTACGCCGCGATGCGCAACACCACTACCCGTAACGCCGAGCGGGTCACCGATGCCAAGAACTACGCCGCAGAGAACGGCGTTGACCTGCGCACCGTCGAACTCGACGTCCTGTCCCAGGAATCCGCGGACGCCGCCATCGCGACCGTCGTCAGCGAGGCCGGCGGCCTGGATGTGATCGTCCACAACGCCGGCCACATGGTGACCGGCCCGACCGAGGCCTTCACCCCGGACGAGATGATCGCCGTCTACGACACCAACGTACTGGGGACCCAGCGCGTCAACCGCGCCGCCCTGCCGCACCTGCGCAAGCAGCGCAACGGCCTGGTGCTGTGGGTGGGTTCGACGTCCACCAAGGGCGGCACCCCGCCGTACCTGGCCCCCTACTTCGCCGCGAAGGCCGCGATGGACGCCCTCGCCGTCTCCTACGCCGCCGAACTGGCCCGCTTCAACGTCGAGACGTCGATCATCGTCCCGGGCTCCTTCACCCGCGGAACCAACCACTTCGCCACCGGCGGCCACCCCGGCGACCAGAGCGTCATCCCCGACTACGAGGCGCACTACGCCGGGATGATGGACCAGGTCTCCCAGCGCCTGGCGGCCCTCGCTCCCGCAGACGCCGACGTCTCCCAGGTTGCCGACGCGATCGTCGAGGTCGTGGGCACCGAACACGGCAAGCGGCCCTTCCGCGTCCACATCGACCCCGCCAATGACGGCTCCGAGACCGTCAGCGCGGTCGCCGACCACATCCGCGCCGAGTTCCTCACCCGGATCGGCCTGGAAGACCTGCTGCACCCGCACAACTGACGTCCGCCCGTATGGCCCCGACGGACTCGACGGGGCTGCCCAGGTGCCTAGACCGCCGGTGCGGTGCGAAACCCCCGTAGCGCCGCACCGGCTCTTCACCCTGCCTCCTTCCGCCCTTTGGAGTTCCGCCATGCCTGCAAGCACCGCCTCTGCCGCCCGCGGCCTGTTGATCGGCGGCAAGGAGATACCCGCCGTCTCCGGCCGCACCACCGACGACCTCGACCCCCGCACCGGTGAGGTGTTCGTACGCGTGCCCGCCGCCGGGCCCGAGGACGTCACCCTCGCCGTCGACGCAGCCGACGCCGCCTTCGCCTCCTGGGCCGCCACCGCGCCCACCGCCCGCCGCGAACTCCTGCACCGGGCCGCCGACCTGCTGGAACAGCGAGCCGACGAGTTCACCGAGATCATGCTCGCCGAGACCGGCGGCACCCGGACCTGGGCCGGCTTCAACATCCACATGTCGGCCACCCTCATCCGGCAGGCCGCCACCATGGCGACCGGCCCCGTCGGCAAGCTGCTGGCGAGCGACGTCACCGGCGAATGGTCCATGGCCGTACGGGAACCGGCCGGTGTGGTCACCGCCTTCGTGCCGTGGAACGGGCCGCTGATCCTGTGCGCCCGCGCCGTCGCCGTCGCGCTGGCCACCGGCAACCCGGTCATCATCCGTCCCAGCGAGGACGGCCCCATCACCTCGGGTTACTTCCTCGCCGACATCCTCGCCGAGGCCGGCCTGCCGGCCGGTGTCGTCAACATCGTCACCAACGACCGTGCCGACGCCCCCGCCGTCGTCGAAGCTCTCATCGCCGACCCCCGCGTGCGCCGCGTCAACTTCACCGGCTCCACCCCAGTGGGCCGCATCGTCGGCCGTCTGGCGGGCGAACACCTGACCCCCGTCATCCTGGAACTGGGCGGCAAGAACCCGATCGTCGTCCTGGACGACGCCGACCTGCAGTACGCCGCAGCCGGTGTCACGGTCGCCAAGTTCATGAACGCCGGCCAGATCTGCATGTGCGTCGACCGCGTCATCATCCAGGACAGCGTCTACGACGCCTTCACCGACGCCTTCCTCGCCAAGGTGAACTCCCTGGGCCAGGGCAATCCCGACGACCCGCACACCCTGGTGGGCCCCCTCATCAACGCCCGTGCCGCCGAACGCGTCGCCGGCCTGGTCGCCGACGCCGTCGCCAAGGGAGCCACCGTCCTGACCGGCGGCGGCGACGCCGACGGCGCCTTCTACCCCGCCACCGTCCTCGCCGACGTCACCGAGGACATGCGGATCTACCACGAGGAAGTCTTCGGCCCCGTCGCCACCCTGTTCCGCGTGAACAGCGCCGAAGACGCAGTCACCCTCGCCAACGACACCCCCTACGGTCTGTCCAGCGCCGTCTACACCGAGAACGCCACCCGCGGCCTCGCCGTCGCCCGCGCCCTGCGCCACGGCGCCGTCCACGTCAACGACCACTCCGTCTCCGACGAGCCGCAGGCCCCCGTCGGCGGCGTCAAGGACAGCGGCTTCGGCCACTTCGGCAGCGAATGGGGAGCGGAATTCTTCACCGAGACCCGCTGGATCACCCTCGCAGACCAGCACAGCACCTACCCCGTGTAATCCGCGCCGGATGCGGTGCCGGGCTCACCCGAACCCGGCACCCTCCGGCTGTGCCCCGCATACCAAGTCACCATGCCGTGAGGAACCACCGTGCCCGAAGGCGCACTGCTGGCCGAGCAGATCATCGACGCCGCCGAACAGGCGCTGCGCCGCTTCGGCCCCCGCAAAGCCACCGTCATGGACACCGCCCGCATCCTGCGCGTCTCCCACGGCAGCATCTACCGGCACTTCCCCGACCGCGACGCACTGCGCGAAGCGGTCATCGAGCGCTGGCTCGTCCGGCTGCGTGACACCCTCCCGGCCGGCCAGGGCCACCATCCGGCCGCCTGGCTGGATGCCCTGTACGCCGCCCACCAGGACGCCGCGCGCACCGATCCGGAACTGCACGCCGCCTACGCCCACCTGTTCGCGTACAGCACGGTGGTCTCCCGCCACCATCATGCCCTGGCCACTACGTTGGCCGGCCTGCTGGAGGCCGGGCCGGCGCCGGCCTGGGCGCACGACCACCTGCATGCCGCGACGACCGGGCTTACCGCGCTCACCGCGTTCCTCGACCCCCGCCTCACCCCCGCAGCCGTCTCGTCGGCCGAGTCCTTTACCGCCGCGCGCGACCTCGTCACGGCCGGCCTGACCGCCAACTGACCCGTCCCCAGGACAGGAGAGGAAAGACCCAGTGCCTGCCCTGGCCAGCAGCCTGCTGCACCTTAAGCCCAACACGGCCCGCGTCCGGGTCGGTGTCCGCGCCGCCGTATGCGCGGCCGCGCCGGTGGCCATCGGCGCGGCCGCCGGCCACACCGTCACCGGCCTGATCGCCAGCACGGGATCCCTGGCCGCGCTCTACAGTTCTGATGCCGCCCCGCGCCGCGAAGCCTTCACCGTAGGCTCCGCTGCCGCCGTGCTGGTCCTCTCCCTTGCCTGCGGAACACTTGCGGCCCACCACCCGTGGCCGGCCGTCGCCGTAACGGCGGTATGGACCGCCCTGGTCAGTTACGCCTGTACCGCGCTCGCCGCGCGCCCACCGGGCATGATGATGTTCGTCCTGGTGTGCGCTCTGGGGACGGTCCTGCCCGGCAACGTTCTCCTGCTCGCCGCGGCCACCGCCGCCACCGGCGCCGCAGCCGCCCTGCTGTCCGTCCTCGACCAGGCATGGCGCACCCGCCGCGAGCAACCTGAACCAGTGCACAACAACCGAGCGGCCAGGGCGCGAACGGCAGCCCGCCTCGCCGTGGCATTCAACCCCGCCGGCTCGCCCTTCGTTGTCATGGCGCTGCGCAGTGCCGGCGCTGTCGCCAGTGCCGGGAGCGTCTCCATCCTCTTGGGACTTGAGCGGCCCTACTGGGCCATGGCCACCGCTGCCGCGGTCCTCAGCCGCGGCAACCAGACCTCCACTGCGGCGAACCGAGCCCTGCAACGGCTCCTGGGCACGCTGGCCGGCTGCCTGCTCGCCGCACTCCTGCTGCTGGCGCACCCCCGTGCCTGGGCCGCCGCGCTGGTCCTGGCAGCCCTTACCTTCGCCACCGAACTCTTCGTCTCCCGCAACTACGCCCTGGCCATGGTCTTCGTCACGCCGATGGCGCTGCTGCTGGTCGACGCAGCCGGCCCGGCCCAGCCGGTGGGAGCGCTGCTCATCTCCCGCGCCGTGGAGACCTTCTTGGGCTGTGCCGCGGCCCTGGCCGCCTCCTACGCCGTCACCCGGCAGTGGGCCCGCCGCCACCAGAGCCACGCGCTCGCACTCGTCCTGCACACCAGCGCCGACATCCTCGCGGCCGACAGAACGGCCGGCAGCCAGCGGCGGCTGGGCCGGCTGGCCGCCGCTGTACACCGGCTGGAACTGGTCAGCGAGCGCACCCGCGGCGAACGGGCGGGCGTCTCCGCCGCCACCGCACCCTTGCAGGAGGAAACCCGCCAGGCAATGGACCGCGCCACACGACTGCTGAAGCACCGCGGACCCACCGAGCCCGACCCCCACACCGCCCGCGTGCTGCGCGCCACAGCCCACCAACTCGAGACACAGCTCCTGGTCAGAGGTGCCGCATGAACCGGATCCAGCTGCCCTCCACAGTCCCCGGCTTTAACCGGGCAGGACTGGCAGCCCTGCTCATCCTGACCTTCCTGATCACGTGGACCGTCCACAGCCTGCAGCCACCACCCGCCACCAACGGTTCGACGACTACTGCCACTCCGACCGCGAAGGACCCCATCATGACCGCCACCCCGTTGCCCGCCATCGTCGCGGCCGCCCTTGACGCCGCGAACGCTCACGACACCGACGCATGGCTGGCCGCCTTCAACCCCAACGGCGCAGTCAACGACTGGGGCCGCATCTTCACCGGCCATCAAGCCATCCGTGCATGGAGTGACGCCGAATTCATCGGCGTCGACGTCACACTGCACGTCACGCAAGTCCACACCACCGGCGACAGCACCACGGTGCTCGCCCAGGTCGGCGGCAACGGCTTCAACGGCCCCTCGCACTTCACCTTCACCGTGCAAGGCGACCAGATCACCCTCATGCGGATCACCGCTTGAGGCAGCCCCCGCCCGGGGCTGCCCGCACGGCCCGACCTCGCCCGCCGCCCACGCCCGGTCCGCGGCCGTGCCAACACCTGCCCCCAAGCAGCACACCATTTCGATGCGCCATGCCCCACTTCAGCGCCGCCCTCTCCCGCGGAGTACCTTCATGCGTTCCATCCGCTTGGTCCTAGCCGGTATCCCGCTGAGCGGTGCCGCCTTTCTCCTCTGCGCCCTCCTGGCCCAACCTCCCCACCGGGTGACCGGCGTGGTCGCGGCAGCGATCTTCTGCCCTCTGTGGTTCGCGCTCTGCGCCGCCAACGCCCTGGGCGGAGTTGCCGACGGCCACAGAGCCCGCCTCGAAGCAGGCCTGGCAGGGGTCATCTTCGCCGGACCGGCAACTGTCTCGCTTCTGCTGTGGTGGGCCAGCCGCACCTGGTGGAACGGCGGCCCCCTCATCACGGCGTCGCGCACCGCATGGGTCCTGACCGCCGGCATCCTGCTGTGGGCCGGAACAGCACAGCTCACAGCCGCCTGGCGGACAGCAGGTTCACCGGTACGAGCCATGAGCGCGGCCGCTGCCGTCTTCAGCCCCCTGTGGGCAGCCGTCATGGTGCTCAACCTGCTACTCGGCCTCAGCGTCGGCTACTCGCTGGCAGAAGAGATCCCCGTCCTCCTCGTAAACCTCGCAGTCCCAGTCGGCTTCGCCCTGATCGCCCACATCCTGCCGGTGCAGAACCGCGTCCGGAATCGATGAGTGCCTGTCCTACCTTTCAAGTGCGAGTGATGCTGCTCGAGGCATCGGACAGCGTGATGCGGGCCGTGATGCGCTTTCCGACCGACCGCTGCTCGACAAAGAGGGACTCGGCAACCGCCTTGACGATCTCCAGGCCATGCTGGCCGACTCTGTCGGGATCGGCGCCCCGGGCCTCCGGCTCGGTGGGGTCGCTATCCCATACGACGACGTCCACCGCGCGAGTGTTGATGCGCAGTTCCACCAGGACCGGGCCGGGGGGCGTATTTGCAGGCGTTGGTGACCAGCTCACTGACCACCAGCTGGGTCAGGTCCCTCGTGCGGGCAGTTACCGACAGGGGGTAGTCGGCTCCGGCCTGGTCGAGGAAGGCGAGGGCGTGCTGGCGGACGTCGGCGATGCAGCCGTCGTCTCCGCCGAGGGCGTAGCCGGCGCGTATCAGGTGCTCTTCCGGCTCGGTACAGCCGTCACCGTCGTCATGGGATGCCTCGGGCGTCGCCCTCATTCACCGTTCACGAGCGCGCCACTACCCCCGATCCCGTCATACATGTCAGAGGCATGTTATTCGGCACGATTCCCCTGCGTGCATGGGGTCTGGACGGTGGGGCAGAATCCTCCGTGCACGCCCTGCCCGGGGCAGGCCCAAGCGCAGTCGAGGAGACGGTGAGCGACATCGAGAACGCGGACCGGCCAGGCCGGTTCTCCGCCGTCCACCGCACGGTCGACGGCGTGCGGGTCGTGACCGTGCAGGGCGAGATCGACCACGACGTCAGAGAGCTGCTCAGCGCAGCCTTGCTGTCCGGGGACGGCGCGGCGCCGCCGTCACGGATCGTGGTGGACCTCGGCGGAGTGACCTTCATGGACTCCAGCGGCATCAACATCTTCGTCACCGCCCACCAGGCCGTCAGCAGCACGCAAGGGTGGGTACGGATCGCCGCCGCGCAGAAACCCGTCCTGCACGTCCTGCGCCTGGTAGGCCTCGACGCCATCATCGCCTGCCACCCCACCCTCGAGCAGGCCCTGCACCCCTGATCCCTACTGCGGCTGGTCCGGGATACCCTCCTGGCCCGAGTACCGCTGCACGGCCTCGCCCAGCTCCCGGCCCACCGGCTCCGGCAGCGGCTGACCCAACGCCCAGCCGATCAACGCCTCCGCGACCGTATGCAGCTTGATGTTGGTGTGCTGGGAGACCTCGCGCAGCACCTCGAACCCCACGGCCGGCGGGATCCGGTGAGTCGCGATGAGGACACCGAGGGCTTGGTCGACCACCGCGTGGGAGCCGACCGCCTGCCGCAGCTGGGCGATCTCCTGTTCCAGACGGGCCACCGCGGCGTCACGCGTTCCGTCGGGCAGGGACCACTGGTCGCGGGAGGTTGTCATTCCGGGTCTCCATACAGGGGCGACGTTTCCAGTACGCCTGCCCCGGACCGGAACGGCAAGACACCCTCAGCGCCACACGAAGATCACATAGGGCGTGAAGATGAACTCTTCGCCGACCATGGACGGCGAAGAGCCCGGGAGGCTGACTGCCCAACCCCTGCTCACGCGAGTCTCCCTCGCGCGGGCACTCACACCTGCCAGCCACCCGGCGGCCATCGCAAAGCGAGTGCTGACGCCGTCACGGGGATACGTGCACGGAATCAGCACTGCACCAAAAGTCTGACAGGTGCTCCTCGCGCACGGCCGGGCGTCATCGCCGGTCGTCACCTGACCGTGCCGCACTGGAGCTCGGCTCTGCCGCGCAGAAACGGATCGTCAGCACGATCAACGCGTCCGGGAGGCTGAACGCCGACGGGCTGGCCATGTGGCGGGAGGTCAACTGGGGCGAGTGGAAGGCCACCGCGGCGACATCAGCCGGACCTGGACCTGCTTCAGGTCCCGCATACCATCGTGTCGGCCTTCCGATTCCCTCTCGCCACCTCCTACAGCAAGGCCATGCGCGAGGGCGAGGAGGTCCGCATCCTGCGCAGGAACCTGGCCCACCTGGTGCCGTGGATACCCTCGATGGAACAGACCGTCGCCGACATTCCCGAGGACGCCCCGCGCTGGGACTTCAAGGTGTTCCAGCCCAGGGCTGATGGCATGGTCATCGCCACGCTGGCGCTGTCGGCGGAGTGGCCCGCCTGGTCGAAGAAGCAGGCCCGCGCCGCCCGGCTGGTCTGTGCGGAATGCGGCTACGACCTGCGCGAGTTCAAAGACGAGACCCGGATGCCGTTCGACGTCCGCCTGCCCGAGCGGCCCAAGGCCCGGCGACTTGTGTGCGGGCAGTGCTGCAACGACGGCGTGGACGAGATGGAGCGCCTGGCCGCGTTCGCCGGGAGGCGGTCGTGAGCACCGTCGAGCCGGGGACGGACAGGCTGCTGGTCACGGAACTGGTGGGACTGCTCAACGACGCCGAGCACTACGGCGACCCCGGCCTCCACCCCCGACAGCCGTCCGGACTACCTCGACCGCCGGGCCGCCCTGCTGCACCGGCTCGTCGAAGCCCTCGACGACGAATCCTCCCGATACCTCGCTCAGGACGCCGAAGACCGCGCCGAGGACGTACGGGTTCGAGGTGCAGGAGCCGGCGACGGGGGCTTAGGCCGTATCAAGCAACGTTCGCGACCGAATTCCCAGAGGATTCAGAAATCCCGATCGCTCTTGTGCGGCAGGCCGTTAAGGAATTCTTGACCTCCGAGGGAAAGCGCCCCACCTGCATTCAATGGCAAGTGCCGGAGTTCTGGTGATTTCCCCTGCGGCACAGGATTTGGTTGGGTGCGTTGGTGACGGCGGAGAGGGTGTCGGAGGCGGGCGCTAGTGTGCGTGGCTGTGGACGCTACTGATCTTGAATACCGGGCCCGGACGCGGTCCGGGTGCATCCCGCCGGAGCTGGTCTCTCGGCTGCTCGAACGCGGCCACGTCGACGTGGTGGAGCTGTATGCCGGACGCGGGGAGTGGTTCTGCGCGCTGGCGTGGGCGCGGTCGCTGGGGGAGCAGGGCCGGCAGGCCGACGCTTTGGAGGTGCTCGCCCCGTACCTGGCGACCGGCTGGTGGGCGGCCGTCGCAGCCGCGGCCGAGCTGCTGGAGGGCTGGGGCCGCGCCGACGAGGCGATCGAGATGACCCGGGTCCGGATGGAGGCCGGACACCCGATGGCGATGGAGTTCTACACGCGCCTGCTCGCGCGGCACGGCCGCGCCGAGGAGGCGTTCACCCTGCTGCGCCGGCACATCGGCGAACTGCCCCTCGGCACACTGGTCGACGTCGCGGGCGCCGCCGGCCGCGACGAGGAAGCCGCCGCGCTGGTCGCCGCTCGGACCGAACACCGGTGCACTGACTTCCCGTGGTGCTGCAAAGGCCTCGATCGCGACACGGCATTCGGGTACCTGGCCCAGATCCGCGAGCGCCAGGGCCGTACCGACGAAGCGATCTCCCTGCTGCGCGCCAGCAGCACCAGCCGACTCAACAACCGTGAGCAGCTCGCCGCCATCCTGGCACGAGACGGTCGGCTCGACGAGCTCCGGGCCATGGCGGCGACTGACGACTCAGGGAGCGCAGTTCGGCAGCTCGCGCGGTTGCTGGAGGAGGCCGGCGACGTGGAAGGGGCGATCGCGGCATACCGGCAGGCCGGCAGTGCGGTGGCTGGTACCTCCTATTCGGCTTTCGAACTTGCGCAGCTTCTGGCCCGGCACGGCCGGGGGAGCGAAGCGATCGACGTGATGCGGGTCCAGGCAGACATCTACAACGGGTACGACTGGGTCCTCCACACGCTGGCCGAGCTGTGCCTCGACCAGGGCCACCCCGAGGAAGGCCTGGCACACCTCGACGCCCTCGCCGCCGCCCGCTGGGGCGAGGAGGAGTGGGACCTGTACTGGATACGGCTGCCGCTGATCGCCGCCCGTGACGGCGTCGACGAAGCGGTCGCACAGGCCCGTTCCCACCCCGAGGGCGCCACCCGGTACGCGGCGTCGCACATCGCCGAGCTCCTCGCCGGCGCCGGACGTACCGAAGAAGCCGTCACCGTCCTCGAGCAGCACCCCCACTCGAACCGACACGACCTGGCCGGCTATCTGATCGACCTCGGTCGCGTCGAGGACGCCATGGCCATCCTCCTGCCGCCCGCCCCCAGCCCGCCCAAGCGGCCGGGCGGCCCCTGGCACGACGAACCCCCGTTCTGAGCCCAGCCCGCTGCACGGGCTGCCCTGCGGCGTCGTCTCGCAGCCGGTGCGGCTCCCGTCCGGGCTGAGCGGGGTGTCGTCAGCGACCAGCTCCGCCAGGATTTCGCGCTGGCGGGCCTCCGCCTGACCGAAGCGCTGCGACTCCTGCCCAGCACCATGGCGGCAGAGCACAGGATGGGTAACCGGTGAACTGCAGGCCGGTAAGCGGTTGTCAGTGGTCTGGGCTACGGTCGCGGAGGTCCCTGGCGGACCGCTCCGCTCCCGCCTGGCCTCCAACAGCGGCCGGGCGGGAGCGGGTGACGCTCGCTCCCCAATTCTCGGCACGGGAGCGGGCCCTTCCGGATGGAAGGCCGACACCCGAAGGCGTCCTGTTCCATTGACGCGGGTACGCCGTGCAATTTCAAGGAGAACCGGGAACTTCCACCCTCCTGCATGCCGTACCTGGCGTTCTTTGCGCCTCAGCGGTCATCCGTGCGCGCCCGGCACCGCCCTGTGACAGTCATTGTTCCGTGAATCAGCGATCACATGGCGTAGCAACTTCCTCTGTGGCCATGCTGGTTGCTCTTCCCGGCGGCGGCTTCGGCACCCGTGCTCCGGGGAGCCCTGCGGCTTCCGGATGGGCCGTACGGGATATGGCCGACACCAGAGGAGTTTGGATGCAACGGAAGCAGACGGTGATCATCATGGCGACGGCCACGGTGTTCGTCTGGAGTGTGGTGATGGTGGCGATCGGCCAGACGGCAGCGGTCGCCACGCTCGCCCCGGCCCTCGGGCTGACCGTGCAGCAGATCGTCCACGCGGCCCGCACGCAGGCCGCGCCGGCCTCGGGACACCGCGTGGCGGCGGTGCCGGACAAGGAGGACGACGCCACGTGACGACGCCCTTCGAACCGCCGGTACCGCCGGCCAGTCCGGCCCCCGTGCGCCCCGGGCGCAAGCTGGGACCGATCGCGGAGAACGTGGGCAGCGCCCACCGCGCCTGGCTGGAGCCGATGCGGGAGACGTACCTGCGCAGCGGTCTGACACTGAGCGAGCTCAGCCTGCGGGTCCTGCTCGCCAAGTCGAAAATCTCCGAGCTGCTGCGCGGAACCGGACTGTATCCGCGCTGGGAGATCGTCCTCAGCCTGTCCGCGGAGCTCCAGATGCCCGGCTGGCCCCTGTACCGGCTGTGGCGCCAGGCCGCGTTCGAGGCCCACAAGAGCCGGGAGTGGGTGGAACGCTCCGGCCAGAAAGGCGCGCTGACCACCTCTCACACGGCCCCGCCGCTGGACCACCGCGCGTTCCGCGAACTGGTGGAGAACGACTACGGCCTCTACGCCCAGGTCTTCCTCGACGACGACCAGCGCGACACCGCCGTCTCCGACACCTTCGACATCCTCTGGCTGTGCTGGAACGACGCACTCGCCAGCCCGGACACCCGCAGCTTCGCCTGGAACGTCCTGCGCGCCACCGTCATGACCCGGACCCTGCACCTGGACGGCCGGCCCGAACTGGGCGGCGCCGCCTTCGACACCGTCGCCCTGCAGTCCCTGACCACCGAAGCCGACCGCCTCGACCAGATCGCCGAAAGCCTCCAGCTGTTCAAAGCGATGAGCCGGCTGCCCGACCACCAGCTCGACGTCATGGTGCTGCGCCGCCTGTGCGGGATCGCTCCCGAGCACGCCTCCGACCTCCTCGGGGTCCCGCTGGCCACCGTGCGTTCCGACGAGCGTCACGCCGTCCACTTCCTGCAGAGCGTCATCTGCCCGCCGCCCGAGACCGAAGGGAACGCCGAATGACCTGCATCGAAGAGATCCTTTCCAGGGCCCTGCTGGTCCGTGACCGCACCATGCCCCGCGACATCGTGGCGGCGTCCGCACCGCCGACGAGCGCCGATGCCCGCCCGCCCGGCGGCGCGAGCACCTCCGCCGCGGCAGCAGAGGACCTGCGGGCGCTGTGCGAAACCCTCGTCACCCACACCCCGCCCACCGCCGTCGCCGACTTCGTCACCGATCAGGTCCCCGAACCCCGCAGCGCCCTGATCCTGGCCTGCGTCCTGCAGCTGACCGACACCAGCGACGGCGCACGCTTTTGGTGGCAGTACGCCGCCGGAGCCGGCCAGGCCGCCGCCGCGTACTGCCTCTACCTCCACCACCTCGCCCTGGGCGAGAGCGACGCGGCCGACTGGTGGCACCGCCAGACCGACGACGTCCAGCCCGCGCCAGGGCCCACCGTCCCAGAACGCCGCCCGGCTCCGGAACCTCCGGGGCCGTGGCGGGCGGCCGAGCACCGGGTCACCAGCACCTCCACCACCACGATCCTGCGAGTCCTTCGCCACCTCGCGAAGTACACCGCCCGGCCCCGCCCCGCCGCCGTCACCGCACTCATGACCTACGTCCCCAACGCCGTCGCCGTCGGCTACCTCCGTCAGCCCGAGACCGAACTGCCAATGCCCGGACCCGACTTCGCCCGCCGGATCAGCACCCTGCTCGCATCCGCCGCCAACCGGCCCGACGTCTACACCAGCCTCCCCGCCCGCCCAGCACCCCGCACACGCCCCCTGCCCGACACAAGCCAGCCCGCACCGCGCCCCGCCGTCGGCAAGCCTGCCGAAGAGGTGAATCCGCAGCTGGGAGAAACCGCAACAAGGTCACGGTGACATCACCCCACGGCGCCCCGGGAACGGCCCCAACGTCCGGTGCAGGCCCAGGGCGCCGTGCCCGCCCGGTCTATCCATGTGGCTGCGGCAGTCGGCCCCGCTGCGTGGCACGGTGCCCAGCCGTGACGGGAGACGCCCTCTGTTGAGCCGAACAGCTTGGTAGCCGACGTCAAAGCAGCAGCAACAAGGAAAGCCCAAAGTAGGGGCCGCAGGGGTTCTGTTTGAACGAGCCGAGCTCGTCCGGCAGATCGCGCCAGGGCGAGAACGGCCCGACGACAGAGATACGGTGTGCCTAATCTGACGCAGGCGCATCCCGGGCAGGGCGAGTTCGAGCGCCGTGAGGCGCTAACACTTCGCGTGAGTGCGAGGCATCGGAGACGGCCCTGAATATCCTGGGTGATCGACGAGTAACGAGTGTCGGCGATCAAGCAGGGGATCATGAGCAGCGAACGCACCTACGAGCCACCAGAACTTCCCGAGGACAGACCCGGCAGCGACCAACCCGCATCAACCGCTGCCGAGTTGTCAGAAATCGTGCTCGTCGTTGCGACGATGACAGCAACGCCGTTCCTGCAGGCGATCTCCACCTACTTCGGGAACGCTCTGGCCAAGGGGATGGGCTCGGGGACGCGTGAAATCATGCACCGGTTCATTCACCGACAGGCGCGAGCGAGTCTCGACGATCCTGCCGACGTCGTGGATCTCATCCACCTGCGTACCGAGGACGGGTGGCTGGTCGAGATGAAGGTAGCCGTCGAACCCGAGGCGCTTGCTCAGCTTCCAGAGCTGTGCGCCGCGGATGCACCGCTCAGCGAGTCCGATCGGCGCCCTGGCACGACCGCGACGATCCGCTGGGACCACGACGGCTACTGGATCGCCGCGACGGTACGTGAAGACGGATACCGTGTCGCCTTCACGTGGGATCCGCAAGCAAAGCAATGGCGCGAGCGTACCTACCGCCGCCCTATTCCCGTCGCATAGGAGGAAATCTGAGCGGCTGCGTGTTCGACAGGGAGACGCCCAGCTTCAGAACGTGTTCCTGGCCGTTCACGTAGATCAGCGGCCTGGCTGACCTGGCCGCTGAGCGTGCTGGGCGTGCCTCCGCCGCCTGTATGGCCCGGCGGGCCAGGCGGAACAGGACCCGGGCGTATACAAGAGTCGCCGCCGCAACAATCGTCGGGATGACCGCCAGCGCGAGTATGCCTACCAGGGGGGGGCCGGCTGTCTTCAGCGGGTGCGAAGAGTCCCCGGTCTTCGTGCATCAGGAACCGGTAGCCGAACCACGCCCACATCGCCAACGACAGCAGCAACCACCCAAGCGACCACTTCTCGACCTGGTGCCCATCCTGGCGTAACTGCTCTACGTCTGCCGCCATTTCTCCCCCTCTATCGATGGCGGTCAGTGGCCAGTTCATCACAGCGCGTACGTGCCGACGGCGCGGGGTCCCACGCCGCGACAGCCCGTCTCGAGGCTGGCGTCCAGGGACAGACCCTTGTGCCGCCTCCACACAGGCATCAGCTGCCGAGGCAGCCGCCTCGAATACCCGAAACACGCCAATGCTGAGCCCTCGAGAGGCGTCCGGTTGTCGTGCACGTCGCCGCAGCTGGAGCGCTTCATGGCGCGCCCTGACCCGGACCTCAACGCTGCGCGTCGCTGCGGGGCACTGCAAGGCCTGACGGCGGGCAGGAGGCGCAGGGCAGGCGCTCCGCCCGCCGGAAGCTCAAGGACGGCCGTACCGCCCGTCGCGGCCAGAAGATGGGGGCCGTCCCGGCCGGACCGCCAACTCTCAGCGGACGCGCCTGAGGCAGCACTGGGTCTCAGTCGCTTCGGTCGCTGTGCGGCACCGGGACATCTTTCGCCGTCGCGCTGTCGCGGCGGATCGTGGGATCGGGCATCGAGGCAGGTGGTTGAAGCATCTGGCGGCTCAATTCATCGCCGAGCAGCTTTGGGTCTGCTCGGCGTATGTAGGAAAGGACTTGCCCGTTCTGCGGGTGCACCGTTGCCGGGTGCCTGAGGCTCGGTCGCTTCAGTCGCTTGGGTCGCTGCACTTGGCAAGGCAGCGACCGAACAACCAGCGACGGAGCAGTTCTCCAGTCGCTGGCTGGTTTGGCCGACCGAAACGCCAGGTCAGCGCGTTCTCCATGGAGTGAAAGCGACTCAAGCGACCAGACAGCGCATATACGGGCTCCATAGAGAGTGTGCGTGTGCGTTATATACAGAGAGCTTCAGTCGCTTCAGTCGCTGTTCAGGCTATCCCCCCCCATCTGAGCTGGCCTTTTGCTGTTGCCGTCACGCAGCGACCGAACCGTCCAGGGTCGCTGTGCTGTTCGCTCGGTCGCTGGACGAGCGCTAGCCGGTCGCATCATCGCCACAGGAGCACCGTTGTTCTGCATGTGCTCCACGACCCCACCGTCCCCGTTCGCTAGGCTGTGTCTGTCATTGAGTCGCTTCGGTCGCTAGTGGGGGGTGCAGATGCCTGCTGAGCTGCAGTTTTCCCGCAGCGACTCAAGCGGCTCAGTCATCCCCGCTCCTTCAGTCGCTTCGGCCCTTGCCACTGCCCAGGCCTGCGCCCGCCGCGGCTGGCCCGTGCACCCCCTCGCCCCAGGCCGCAAGACACCAGCCGCGAACTGCAGCGACTGCCGTGCCAACGTCCACACACCGACCGGCTGCCCCTGCCTCCGGGCAGGCCTCTGGTGCCACAGCTTCCACGCAGCCACCCTCAACCAAGACCGCATCCAGCAGTGGTGGGGACAGCACCCGGAGTTCGGCATCGGAGTCTCCTGCGGCCCGGCCGGCCTCGTCGTCATTGACATCGACGCTCACGGCACCCAGCCTCCGGCGCGTGACCGAATCCTGCCCGGCATCCCCATCGGTGACCACGTCGACCTCTCCGGCCTCGCCAACGGCTTCCACACCCTCGCCGTCCTCGCAGCCCTCCGCAGCCAGCACAGCCCCGCCGACGACACCACCACCCTGCGCGTGCGCACCCCCTCCGGGGGCCTCCACGTCTGGTACCGGACCACCGGCAACCGCCACTGGAAGTCCTCCGCCGGCTCTAGCCCCGGCCGCGCCCTGGCCTGGCAGGTAGACATCCGCGCCCACGGCAGCTACATCATCGCCCCCGGCACCACGACTCACCACGGCAGCTACACCCCCCTCGGCGAGGCCCGCGAGCCCGCGGCCCTCCCCATGTGGCTCGCCCAAGAACTCGACCGCACCGGACACTCGCCCGCGCCCGCCATTCCCGCCCCCCGGCTCGTCCCGCCGCGCGCCCAGCAGGCGGTGCTTGCCGCCGGCGGCCGCCGAGGCCAAACCGAGCACACCCTCGCCGCGGTCCTGGCGCCGGTCGAAGCCTGCGGCCAGGTCGCCCATGGCGCAGGCTTCTCCGACACCCTCAACCGGGCCGCCTACACCCTCGGCGGCCTCATCGCCGCCGGCCGTCTTCCCCAGCAGGAAGCCGAACAGGCACTCAAAGACACCGCCGCCGCGGCCCGCCCGGGCCAGGAGCTGCGCATCGAGCAGATCATCCGCAGCGGCCTCGCCGCAGGCCTCAAGAAGCCCCTCCACGCGACAGGGAGGCGCCCATGACCTCCCCAGGCATCGAGCCGCTCTTCGAGTTCGACCCCGAAGCCGTCGCCGCCCAGATCCGCGCACAGACCCCTGCCGCGCCGCTGCCCGCCCAAGCCACCGCCGAGCGGCCGAGCGGCGAAGCGACCGCCAACGGCCTCCTCCCGGACACGCTGACCGACCGCGGCAACGCGAAACTGTTCGTCAAGCTCTACGCCAACGACTACCGGCACGTCCCCAACATCGGCTGGTATCGGTGGGACACGACCCGCTGGCAGATCGACGAAGACGAAACCGTCCTGTGGGCTGCTGGCGATCTCGCCGAGACCATCGCCGAGCACGACCCCCGCGGCCGGTTCACCACAACCGCCCTGCACAAGCACCGCACCCGCGCCATGTCGACCTCCGGCATGAACGCCATGCTCGTCCAGGCCCGCTCAGCGCCAGGCATGGTACTCAAAGCGGACCGCCTGGACGCCGACCCCTATGCCCTGTGCACGCCCCAGGGCGTCGTCGACCTGCGCACCGGGCTGCTCAGGGCCCCCGACCCGAACAAGGACTTCCACTCCCGCTCCACCACCGTCGGCCCGCAGCAGACACCCATCCCGCGCTGGCTGCGCTTCCTGACCGACACCTTCGGCGACGACGCCGAAGGCCTGCAAATGATCGACTACCTGCAACTGCTGCTCGGATACTCGATCACCGGCGACGTCGGAGCCCAGATTCTTCCCTTCCTCTGGGGAACGGGAAAGAACGGCAAATCCGTCCTCCTGGACGTCATGATGAAGCTGCTCGGCGACTACGCCGACGCAGCCCCTCCCGGCTTCCTGATGGCCAAGCCCTTCGAAGGCCACCCCACCGACCTCGCCGAACTCCACGGCCGGCGCGTCTACGTCTGCTCGGAAATCAAACCCGGCGACAAGTTCGACGAAGCCCGGGTCAAACACCTCACCGGCGGCGACCGCATCAAAGCCCGCCGCATGCGTCAGGACCCCTTCAGCTTCGAACCCACCCACAAACTCTGGCTGCTGGGCAACCACCGCCCCGAAGTCGGCACCGGCGGCTTCGCCTTCTGGCGGCGCATGCGTCTGATCCCCTTCGAACGCGTCGTCCCCGACGACCGCAAGATCGACAACCTGGCCGACCTCCTCGTCATGGAGGAAGGCCCCGGCATCCTCGGCTGGCTCATCGACGGCGCCCGCCGCTACCTCGGCGGCGACCGCGACCTCACCGGCCCCGAACGCGTCCGGATCGCCACGACCGCCTACGCCGAAACCGAGGACCACACTGGCCGCTTCTACGAGGAATGCTGCCGACTGGGTCCCGACCTGCGCGCCGAGCAGACGACGCTCTACGCCGCCTACACCACCTGGTGCAACAATGAAGGCGCACTGGTCATGTCCTCGCGCGCCTTCGCCTCCCGCACCCGGGAACTGGTCGGGCTGGCCTCACCCAAGGGCATGATCCTGTCCAACCAGCGCAAGTACTACCCGGGCATCGGACTGCTCACCGACGAAGAGAGGGAAGCCAGCGCATGAGTTCCCTGATCGATGCGGACGAGATCAGCCACGAAGTCGACCTCGTATGGCTGGAAGACGTTGCCCAACTCGACTACGTGCGCCAGAGCCTGGACCGGCTGCCCACCCGCAAGGGCAAGCCCGCCTACCACCGCGACGGCCGCATGGTCGGCTACGCCATCCTCGGCCCCGACGCCAAAGCCTCCCGCGCCTCTGGCACGTTCCGTCGCCGCGTCTTCTGGGTCCTGCCCCATGACCGCGACACCGAGCCCGACGGCCTGTACGCAAAGAGCGCCCCTGCCGAAGCCGTCGACCCGCGCACCCTCGAACCCCGCGTCAAGGGCTACAAGACCGAACGCTCCGAAGGGGGCCCGCCTTCTCTCGCCATGCAGGAGCTCGGCATACAGCTCCCGTTGTAACGCCCGGCCGCGACCGCCATGCCCCAAGTCCTGACCAGCCTCATCGCGGTGGTCGGCACGTAAGGGGGAATTCTTCTTGTGCCCTATGGCCGATGCTGACTGCCCTCGCCCAAATCCCCGGTACTCCTGTCAGGCCAGCCCCACCCAGGTGTAGATGGCCCCTGCAAGGCAAGTCGCGAGGCTCACATGCACCACCCAGCGCAGCGCCGCTCCCTGCGCCTTCCCGCCGACCATCCCATCATCAAGCAGGTGGCCAAGGCGAAGTGGCAGCTCACCCAGCGCGGGTTCGGCCCCTGGGCACGGATCTACCGCAAGGCCCAGGGCCGCGAGCGGCAGTGCGTGCAGCTCGCGATCCTGTCCTGGGACGCCCTCGATGAGCGGTCCTGGCCCGGCGTGGCGGACATGGAGCCGGC
The DNA here is from genome assembly GCF_044766465.1 of Streptomyces sp. NPDC102259. Classification (NCBI taxonomy): domain Bacteria; kingdom Bacillati; phylum Actinomycetota; class Actinomycetes; order Kitasatosporales; family Streptomycetaceae; genus Streptomyces; species Streptomyces sp. NPDC102259. The sequence continues at coordinate 20,011 of NZ_JBIWMA010000030.1, forward strand.
CGACATCGCCCGCGTCCTCGGCGTCTACGCGACCCGGGTCATCACCCCGCGCGGCTCCACCGCCGTCTCCGGGCTCGAGCTGATGACGGCGCTGCGCCCGCCGACCCGGGCTGTACAGGACCGTGCGACCGGGAACTGGGTCTCCGGCCACAACCCCGGCAGCCTCGGGACGGAGCCGATGGACCCGGCGCCGCCGGAGGCCACCGCCGAACACCCGGTCGTCGTCAACTCCGGCTGGAGTGGCGGCTTCCTCAACGAGGAGGCCTACCAGTGGGTGCGCGACGTCGACCTGCTGAGCGATGAGGAGTGCACGCTGCCGTATGCGGTCGGCCTGGACCTCAACACCGCGTTCCTCGCGGCCGCGGCCCGCCTGGTCGTCGGCCTGTCCGCTCCCGACCACTTCCACGCTCCCGCCTTCAATCCGAAGATCCCCGGCTCCTGGCTGGTCGACCTCTCCCACATCGAACTGGACCCGCGCCTGCCCAGCCCGTTCACCCCGGACGGCTCCCGGCCGGCGGGGCCGGCCTGGTACCAGACGCACACCGTCGCCTACGCCCAGGAACTCGGCTACAACGTCCACCCCATCGAGGCGTACCTGCGGCGCGAGAGCGGCGCGTACCTGGACCCGTGGCACGACCGGCTCAAGACCGCCTACGTCGACACCCTCGCCGACCTCGGCGTCACCAAAGACCTGGACGACCATCAGTTCCTCGCGGCGATGGCGCGGGCACAAGCAGGCCGACCCGGCGATGGCCGCCGTGCTGGCCGCCATCAAGGCGACGGTGAAGGGCGGGGTGGGCAAGCTGCGCGAGCGCCCGCAGGGCAAGGCCTACAAGCAGGGGGAGCGGTGGCCGGCGCTGGAGCGGCCTACCTGGCGCCCCGACATCCGGGCCGCGGTCATCAGCAAGGCGCGGGTGAACATGCACCGCAAGCTGTCCAACATGGCCAGGATGACGGGCCTGTTCCCGCTCGCGGTGCTGTCCGACTGCGTCGCCTACCCGTCGCCGGGGGAGAGCCCGCTGGACTTCCTGCCGTATGCGGCCTCGGGCAAGCCGCAGCCCGGCGGGTTCCGCCTCGGGCCCACGCCGGGTCTGGCGAAGCTGGAGGGCGTCCAGACGATGCTGTGGGCGGTCGACCTGATGGAGCAGGGCCTCAACCCGGCCCGTCACATCAAGGGCGGCGACGCCGTCCGGGACGAAGGGGAGTAGCGCCGTGGCGGGAGAGATCGGGGACGCCATCGAGCGCGCCGACCGCGAAGCGTTCACCCAGCAGCCGCCCAGGACGCTGAAGGGCCGGATCGGCTTCCTGATCCGCCAGTTGGGCAGTGCGAAGGCCGTGGCGGCGGAGATCGGTGTCACCGCCGACTCCGTCAACCGCTACCGGCGCGGTGCCCGTAAGAACCCGCCGCCCGAGGTCGCGGCGAAGGACGACGAGGCGGTGCGGCAGCGCTGGCAGCCCCGGGTCCGCAAGCGCCGCCGTCGGCAGGCCGCCACCGCCACGGGCGTCACGGTGGAGACGAGGGCCCGCTTCGGCTACACCGCACCCGTCGGCACCACCGACGACGGCCGCTTCCGCCGCCTCACCGTCCACCTCCCCCCGGCCTACGCCCAGCGCCTCTTCGAAGCCCGCGATCAGGGCGCCGGCGACCAGGAGATGCGCGCGATCATCGCCGAAGGGTTCAAGGACATCTACTTCCAGGACGGCGGAGTGCGCGCCAGTAGCCTCAGCGACGTCGAGATCAACGACATCGACTACCTCGACCTCGACTACTGATGACGCCGACGGAAAGCGATCTTGAGCCGAAGCGCGATAGTTGTCACATAGGCAGGCTTGTTGTCACCGGCCGGACTGCAAGCCCTTATGGCGACGTAGGCCGTGAGGTGCGTACGGCTGGATGATCTGGCTCGTGGCGAAGGGCAGCCAACTGCTGGAGGGCCTTGCAGCTGACCTCCGTGACTGAACGCCCACCGCCTGTCGAGCAGGCGGCCCGGTTCAGCCTGCCAGCTGCTGAAGCCATTCGCGGAGCAGCGCCGTCTCGGTGTCTCGCAGAGTCAACCCCGCGTCGGCAGCCGCGGGTTTGGTGGTGAGCGCGGTTTCCAGTGCGGCGTCGAGGGCGAGTGCGCGCGAGGCCAGGTCCGACCCGGATGAGGCGGGCGGGTCCGTGGTGAGGGAGGCGATGACGGTGTCCCGCAGCCGTGCGGAAGTGGTCAGGTCCCGCTCAGAGGGCTCTTCGCCGATCAGCGCCAGCGTGGCGCCCGTTGTCGCGGCGTGGATGATGCGGGTCGCCTGCTTCACCGGAACCCGAAGGCGCCCGGCCTCGGCCGCCCGGCCCAGCAGTGTGACCAGCAGGGCGTGCGCCTCGTCCGCGGCCGGGGGCCGCCGCCCGGGCTGCACTGTGCCGTACATGAGCATGTAGAACGCGGGGTGCCGCACTCCGAAGTCGACGTGCAGGTCCCAGCCGCGGTAAAGGTCGGCCACCGGGTCGTCGGGGGTCAGCGCCAGCGCTTCGCGTTTCTCGGCCAGGTACATCTCGAACCCGTAGGCGGCCAGTTCGGCCAGGAGGCCGTCCTTGTCGTCGAACATCCGGTACAGCGCGGGGGCCGTGATGCCCGCGGCGGCGGCGACAGCGCGCGTGGAGACCGCCTCACTGCCGCCCTCTTCCAAAAGCTTGGCGGCTACCTGCAGCACCTGGCGCCGCGCGGCGCGTCGTCCCTCGTTCATGGAACAACGATATCGCATTTTGCGTATCGTCGCCCTATCGGTGCTACTGTTTTAGCCGGAACAATGATCCATTGCTGATGTGGTCGGCCTTAGCCCGCGACATCTGGGCATGCGCCGCGCCCCGGCCGGTGCCGTCGGCCCTCACTCGTGGAGCCGTGCGGCCGACTGCCACACCGGGCAACGCGTCGTCCGCCGGACCACCACCGAACACGCCGCCATCGCGGCAGGAGAGGAACACCCATGTCCGACATCTCGATCGTCATCGCGTCGCATTCCGGCTACGGCCACACCGCGCAGATCGCCACAGCCGTCGCGGACGGCGCGTGCTCCATCGCCGGGACACAGGTCCAACCCGTGGACGTCGCCTCCCTCAGCGACGCTGACTGGGAACTGATGGACGCCGCGGACGCCATCATCTTCGGCACCCCCACCTACATGGGCACCGCGTCCGGGGCGTTCCACGCCTTCGCCGAGGCCAGCAGCAAGCGGTGGATGACCCGCGCCTGGAGCGACAAGCTCGCGGCGGGATTCACCAACTCCGGCTCCATGAGCGGCGACAAGCTGCACACCCTGCAGTACCTCTCGCTCCTGGCGGCCCAACACGGAATGCTCTGGGTGAGCCTGAACCTTCTGCCGGGCTGGAACACCACCACCTCCAGCCCCCAGGACGACAACCGCCTCGGCTTCTACCTCGGTGCCGGCACCCAGAGCTTCAACGACACCCCCGCGGTCCACGACGCGGACCTGAACACCGCCCGCCACCTCGGCCGGCGCGTCGCCGAGCACACCCGCATCCACCGCGCCGGACTGGCCGCCGCAGCGCACTGACACAACGGGTCGCCAGAAATCTACCTTCCACATTTCTTTCAGAGGAGTGCTTCATGCAGCACCGGACACTGGGAAGCCAAGGCCTTGAGGTCTCGGCGATCGGCTACGGCGCGATGGGCCTGACCATGGCTTATGGACCCACCGACGAGGAGGCCGGCGTCGCCGCCCTCCGCCGCGCCCACGACCTGGGCGTCACCTTCTTCGACACCGCCGAGATGTACGGCTGGGGCACCGGATCCAACGAGATCCTGGTCGGCAAGGCAGTCAAGGACTTCCGCGACGACGTGGTCCTAGCCAGCAAGTTCGGGGTCGACATGTCCGTGCCCCCGGAGCAGATCGGCGGCCCTCTCAACAGCCGGCCCGACAACATCCGCAAGGTCGCCGACAACAGCCTGCGCTACCTCGGCGTGGATCACATCGACGTCTTCTACCAGCACCGCGTCGACCCCGAAGTGCCCATCGAGGAGGTCGCGGGCACCGTCAAGGAACTGATCGACGCGGGCAAGGTGAAGTACTTCGGCCTCAGCGAGGCCGGACCCGAGACGATCCGCAAGGCGCACGCCGTGCAGCCGGTCTCCGTCCTGCAGACCGAGTACTCCCTGTTCGAACGGGACACCGAGCAACTCTTCCCCACCCTGGACGAACTCGGCATCGGCTTCGTCGCCTACTCCCCCCTCGGCCGCGGCTTCATCACCGGCACCGCCAAGCCCGCCGACCAGTACGAAGCCACCGACATACGCACCGTCGACCCGCGCTGGCAGCCGGGCAACTTTGAGAAGAACGTCGAAGCCGTCGACCGGCTCGCCGAACTCGCGGCGGCCAGGGGCGCCACCGTCTCCCAGCTCACCCTGGCCTGGCTCCTGACCCGGGGCGAGCACATCGTGCCCATCCCCGGCACCCGCAGCCCAAAGCGCATCGAGGAAAACACCGCCGCCGCCGACCTCACCCTCACCGACACCGACCTCAAGGCCATCGACGAAATCCTGCCCCAGGGCGGCTTCGGCGCCCGCTACGCCGGGGGACACGTGCCCACCTGGACCTGAGATGTGGTTCCTTCCGAGTGCGGACAGACCGCCGAAGCGGATCACTGTGTCTCAGCCCGGCCGCAGGTTACAGATCATGATCCGCAAGCAGCGTGGCGGGGCGATCAGCTCAACCAGGCGGCACTGTGTTCTCACGCATCGCCAGCTCTCCGGGGACGGGCGTCCTACCTCTCGGTGGCGGATCATGCGGTCCTTCGTCCGCATCGACACCTTCGCCATCCGCTTCGTCTCCTCGCGGACCGCGAAGACGGCCTCCCGCACCTCCTGTGAGGCCGTGGGCGTACCGCCGCTTCGACGCAGCCAGCGGTCGTCCGCGCAGCCGACCAGCCCGAACCGCCGGCGGGCGTTCTCCCAGCGGATCAGCGCGCGGTAGCCGACCGAGCTCAGCCCGAGCAGCTTCGCGTGCGCAGGGTCCAGGGCCGCGAGCTCCGCCACCTTCGCGTGCCGGCGCTTGGTGAGCGTTGTCGTCGCCGAGTCGTACTCGGCTCTCGGTTCACCCGGGCCCGGATGGAACGGGTCGCCGTAGCGGAACCCGGTCGCCACTTCCAGCAGGTGGGCCATCCGCAGCTCGGTCAGCTCCAGTCGGCCCGCGTTCAGGTCCTCGGACGCCTTGCGCTGGCGTCCCTGGTCGGCCCCCACCGCCGACGTCCGCGACGACGGCCGGCACTGCGGATGGTTGGCGAGGAACCGGAAGGTCACTCGCTCGCGGGTGCCGTCGTCCTTCACCAACTGCACCCGGCCCAGGTGCGGTTCGCGCGCTCGACCGTCCACTCCATCCCGTCCAGCACCAACCCGGCGCCTGGGGAAAGGTCCAGCACCGCCGCCGCGGTCACCGCCTTGCCTCCCCGGCGGGCATCACGAGCGAGCGGTCCTGAAGCGGGCCGGCCAGGTCGACGCCCAGCTTCCGGGACCACAGCAGGTGCAGCAGCTGGGCCCGGGCGACCGCCTCGCAGCCCGTCGCCGCCGCGAGCTCACCGAACCTCCGCCCACCGCCGGCCTCGGAGAGCAGCACCGGCCGAAGACCCAGCGGATCGGACCTCAGCCAGCGCCGCGACGCCATTGCGTCCAGCCCTGCGAAAGCGTGCTCGCGCCAGCGGGCGGCCACCGCGTAGCCCCAGCCGCAGGCAACGGCGACCTCGGCGGCCGCCGTGAACGACTCCCGGTCCGACTCCTTGATCAGGGGCTCGGGGCGTACGTCGATCAGCCAGACGCCGCGGCGGGTCACCGCGAGGTAGTCGGGGGTGTGGGAGCGACGCTTCCCGCAGGTCTCGAAGGAGATCTTCAGCGGCTGAGAGACGACGTCGACCACGTCGCCGGCGAAGTTCAGGGCCAGCAGCACCCGGCTCTCCTCCAGCCTCCCCGCGCCGTGGTGACGGCCGGTGCTGGTCAGGAACTGCAGGCACGAGGTCGTGCACCGAGCACGACGCATCGTCCCCGCCTGCCCGCCACGAGACCGTCCACCGCTTCGTCCAGCCCTCGCCCAGATCCAGGCCGGACCTGCCCGCGTCGACGTCCGTCGGCACGAAAAGGCCCTCCCAGCTGCACCGATGCGACCAGACAGACGCGGTGTCACCGGCTTCGACCACCCTTCCCGACCCAGCGTGTGTAGCGGCCACGGGCCCATGGAAGCGCCGTGGAGAACCTCAGGCTCCCGATCTTCGTGTCTGGTGACAGAAAGACTGCTGAATGAACGTCTGTGACAAGTCGGATGCCTCATATATGACAACCAGGCTGCCTCGACCGTCCCCATTCGCCAGCTCAGCCGGTCCCGCTGGTGACAACTCCTGAGCTTCGGCTCAGATCTGCCCATCCCCGCTCCCACGGTTTCTCGTCGCGCGTACCGTGACGGGAGGACCTGCCAGGAGGTGCCGATGAGCGCACAGCCCGAACAAGCCCCCCGACCGCCAGCCCCGGCCGCCGCCGCACAGCTGCTCGCGCAGCTGCGCGCCGACCGCCGCGCCGACACGTGGGTGCCGGCCTTCGAGCGGGACTGGGCGAAGGCCCTGGAGGACTCCCGCCACAGCTACAGCCTCACCCCGCTGCACGACGTCGTGCGGACCTGGCAGCTACGTGTCGCCGCCGCCCCGGCCGTCGACGCCTACATGGACTCCGGCCGGGACGAGTCCGGGTTCGTGGAGCTGGACGACGTCCTCGGCACCCGCCGGTGAACGGTCAGCCGTGGACGGTGCGCCTGTCCCCGCAGGCGGCAAAGGTGCTCACCGAGCTCCCCGCACCCGCCAAGGAGATGGTCCGCGACATCCTCGACATCGCCGTACGTTCCCCGTGGGGCTGGCCCCAGTGGAACGCCGGGGACCCGGAAGGCGAGGACGTCCGCGCCGCCTCCATCGGACAGCTGTCCGTCGTCTACGTGATCAACCGGCTGACCCGGTGCCTGTCCGTCCTGGATGTCGTCTGGATCGGGTAGCCGCCCGTGAGTACGCCCCCGACCGAACCCGGCGATGCTGTGGGCGGGCCGAGCATCATCGATTGCGGGCTACTCAGGACGATCTAGGTACTCGCGCCCAAGCGGAGCACGGGACCCGCTGCCTAGCATCCGGCCATGAGTTCCGTTGAGCAGACAGCCGGGTCGAGCGAACAGCTGACGGTGCGGCAGCAGCCGCGGGGCACGACATCGTTTGTGCTGGGCGCTGCCGCCGTCGCGATGATGATGTGCCCGTTTCTGCCTGCCTGGGTCCCGAACGAGGTCCGCTTCTTTCCCGTGTACTTCATCGTGCCCGCGGGGATCGGTGCGGTCGTCTCCGGCCTCATCGCGCTGCGCAGGGCGCGGGGCCAGGAGGAGGCGACTCCCTCCCGGGCGCGGGTAGGAGTCGCACTCGGCACGACGGCCGTTGTGCTGTCGCTGGCCGTGATCGTCTGGGCGATCTGGGCGCTGAACCAGGCCTACCAATAGAGGCCGAGTACGCCGCCCGGGAATTGGCGGGCTACTGCAGGCCGGGGTCGCAGGGGTTGTCCTGCCGTGTCCTGCCGACGGTCTGTGACGCTGCCCTGATCATGGACGGCTACGAGCCCCTTGACCTCGATGAGATCGACTTCGCGCCCGTGGAGCACGACACCGAGCGGTTGCGCCTGCTGACGTTGGACGAGGCGTACGAGCTGGTCCAAGTGCTGCGCACAGCCGCTGAGGAAGGCGGGGCGGCCGCGCAGGACGCGGACCGCCTGGCGCGCGAGATCGGCGCGCGCATCCCGTCGAAGAGCTGACGTGGTGCTGGCCGTGGGCGGCACAGATTCTGCCCCCATGCCCGGCTGCCGTGAGGGCGCACGCTGTTACTCACTTTCGGGTGGCGGCCCGCCCCGGGCCAGGCTGGCGATCTCCGGGGAAAATCAGCTGCTGGAAGGGCTGTGAGATCCCTTCAGCCGTCAACATGACGACACTGGCATAAATGGACGATGCATCTGAGAGTCACAGAAACATGGGCAACGAGTAACGCAGTCCATGTTTCCATCCCAACTCCCGCGTGAGACGGACAGAGTGTGGGTGCGCGGCCGGCCCGGCCGCCACCCGCACACCGCACCGACTTCCACGGCGGCCGCCAACGTCCCCGATGGAAGGGGTGCCCACCATCTGGGGGACTTCCTTGTCCGCTTCCGCTTCTGTCACCGCCCGCCGTCTGGCCGCCGCAGCCCTCGCCGCTGGCGCTCTGGTCTCGGTGGCGGCGCTGCCGGCGACCGCAGCCGACCACGCCCGACCCAGCCGCCCGGTGGTGGAGATCTCGAAGGTGCAGTACGACTCCCCGGGGCGTGACACCCGCTCCAACCGGTCGCTGAACAGCGAGTGGGTGGAGCTGACCAACACCACCCGCAACGCGGTCAACCTGGACGGCTGGACCCTGACCGACGAGTCCGGCCACACGTACGCCTTCGACCACTACCGCCTGGCCGGCCGCGCCACGGTCCGCATCCACACCGGTGAGGGCCGCGACACCCGCACCGACCTCTACCAGGACCGCCGCGCCTACGTGTGGAACAACGACCGCGACACCGCGACCCTGCGCAACGACCATGGCCGGTTCGTCGACGACGAGTCCTGGGGCCACCGCCGCGGCGGCCGCCACTGACCTGACACTGCGAACGCGGGAGCCTCAGGCGGACCGCCGCCGTCTGTGACGCCTCCGCCGGTGCGCCGCCCTTCCCGGGCGGCGCACCGTTTTCGCGTGCCCAAAGCTGCTCTAGAACGGGACCTGTTCGTAGGTGACGGTGGTATCGGGGCAGGCTTCCGCGAGACGGGTCAGGGCCTCGTGTTCGGCCGGGTCGGCGGGCAGCTGCCAGCGCAGTTGGTCGCCGTCAAGGCGCCGGCGTACTCACACCGGTAGGCGTCGGTGGGGAGCCAGTCGGCGGGGTCCTTGTCGCTCTTGGAGCGGTTGGAGCTGCCCGAGACCGCGATCAGCGACGTCGGTGCGCCTTGGTCGTTGGCGTAGGCCTCGCGCCGGGCCGGGGTCCAGGCGGAGGCGCCGGAATCCCACGCTTCGGCGAGGGGCACCATGTGATCGACGTCGAGCGCAGATGCCGATGTCACCCATACCTGGTCGTACTCCGAGAACCAGCGCCCACCCGACAGCGCGCACCGCGCTCCGATTTCGGGGGCGAGTTTCGCCTCGGACAGGATCACCTCGCGGCGGGTGTCGCAGCCGTCGGCGGGGTCGAGGCCTTTGTTCCAGTGCTTGAACTTCTCCCGGCTGTAGCCGTCCCGGCTCTCCGGCGCCTCGCCGATCCAAACCGGGCGCCCCCTTCCCGCGCGGATCATGAGGTCCCCACGTCGTGCCGAGCCGAAAGCACAACGCCTACCGCAGGCTGCTCGAGGACCTCGCCCAGCGCTGTCCCGCGCCCTCCTGCGGCGCGCCTACGGCCCAGTCGGCAATGCCCCCTTGCAGCCCGCTCCGGCGCCGTAAGCGCTGCGGCGCCCCCGGGTACGGCTCCATGGGCTCAGGGCGCATCACGTACGTCGGCGTCGGTGACGCGGCGCCCGGAGCGGCAGAATGCACCCTCGATGCGCACCTCAACGACGTGTCCGCGAAGGACGCCGCGAAGCGCCCTTCGGCGGAAGGGGGGCGTCGGGAAATGCCTCCCGCATGGGCTCGGCTCCAGCGCCAACCGGGAGCCGTTCACGCAGTGGCGCTGGATGACTGTGACCGAGGGGGCCTGACGCTCACGCTGTCCTGCAGGCAGCCCATTGCTCGATGAGTCGGGTGGTGCGGCCGGGGTGCTCCTCGTGCAGATAGTGGCCGGTCGCGGCCCAGTGGTCGACACGGGATTCGGGCCCCCGCAGGGTACTTCGCTCCCAGTCGGCGGCCTCGGCGGAGGTCCACACGGTCAGGGCAGGGCAGATACGGCGCCGAAGGTACGCCTCACTGCTCGGGCGGATGCCCACCGCACCGGGATCGGTGTACATGCCGGCATAGGCCTGGGCGATGACATGGCCCGGGGTGCCGAGCATGGTACGGATGTGTGCGGTGCGCAGACCGGGTGGGGCGGTGGGGGAGAAGGCGCCGGTCACCAGCGGAACCGCGGCGCGGGCGCCGTTCTCGCGGTAGGCGGTCAGGCGGCGCGGGATCTCGTCGAGTTCGGCGCCGTGGGCTCCGTGCGCGGGGTCGAGGGCGACGACGGAGCGTACGAGGTCCGGGCGGTGGACGGCGAGCAGGTTCACCACCTGGCCGCCCATGGAGTGGCCGACCGCGACGACGGGACCGGCCCCCAGGCGGGCGATCAGTGCCGTCAGGTCGTAGGCCATCGCCGCCGGGGTGTTGTCCTCGTCCGGGACGGGCGAGCGGCCGTGGCCGCGCAGATCGGGGACGATCACGCGGTGCCCGCCGGTGGCCAGGCTCTCGGCGTGCCGTGACCACTCGCGGCCGTCGCCGCCCCAACCATGCACCAACAGCAGGGTGTTGGGGCCGTGGGCGTCGGCGGTGTCCGGGCCGAGGACGGTGTGGAAGAGCTCGACCGCGGTGGTCATCCGGTCACCGTCTCGTACGTGGCGTAGCCGAAGTCGGCGTGCACGCCTGCTGTGTCGAGGTCCTGTACCCACAGGCCGAGCATCGCGCCGGTGAAGCCGAGAACCCGCAACTGGCCGTCGTGGAACTCATCAGCCGCCTCGTCCGAGAGCACCGTGGCGTCGAGTTCGAGCGGGAGGGCCTTGGTCCCGTCTCCGGAGTCGTATGAGAAGCGCAGTACGGGGCCGTCGAGTTCGGCCCGCAGTGCGACGGGTGCGCCGGGGGCCAGGGGTACGTGGACGGGGCGGGCGGTGAGGGCACCCTGTTCGCAGCTGAGGACTTTTAGGACTGGGCTGCCGTCGTCGGCTGAAGTGACGTACAGATAGTGCCAGTTGCGGGTGTTGTAGTACGCGGTGATGCCCGCCAGGTGGTCCGGTGTGCGCGGGCCGAAGGACACCCGGGTCTCGAACGAGCAGCGGGCGGAGGTGACCCGGCGGGCGACCAGGCTGGGGGAGCGGCGGCCGGCCGGTGACTGGCCGCCCCGGATCCGCAGGAAGCCGGGGTGTTCGGTGAGGCTGAGCCAGTCCTCGCCGGCCGGGCGGCGCAGCGTGGACCAGTCAGGGCCGAGGACGGGCGCGTCGAATTGGTCGGTCGCGTCCGGCATCGGGAACGGTGCGGGCGGCAGGTCGGGCGCCGGGACGGTGACGGCGGGGATGGCGTCCGCGATGCGCGGCCAGCCGTCCTCGGTCCAGGTCACCGGCTGGAGCGCGGTCTCCCGGCCGAGTACGCAGCGGCCCCGCTCGGTGTAGGGGCGGGCGGTGATGTGGGCGGCATACCACTGTCCGGACGCGGTCTCGACGAGCGAGCAGTGGCCGGCCTTCTGCAGTTCCAGCTTCGGGTCGTGCCGGGAGGTGAGCAACGGCCCGGCCGGGTCCGGCTCGTACGGCCCGAACAGGTCGCGGGAGCGGGCGACGGCCGCCCCGTGCTCGTAACCCGTGCCGCCCTCGGCGTGCACGAGGTAGTACCAGCCGTCCCGGCGGTACAGGTGCGGGCCCTCGGCGTCCCCGGCGGCCGTGCCCACCGTGATCGTCCGGGGCCGTCCGAGGAGCTTGTGCGACGTGCGGTCGTACTCCTGCAGCTCGATCCCGGCGAACATGTCGTGCTCCGGGCGCCAGTCGAAGCGCATGTTCAGCAGCCAGCTGCGCCCGTCGTGGTCGTGGAAGAGCGAGACGTCGAAACCCCGGCCGTGCAGCGGCACCGGGGCGGACCACGGGCCCTCGACGGAGGGCGCCGTGGTGACATAGTTCGGCAGGTCCTTCCATCCCTCGGCGTACGTGTCCACCACCGTGAAGACCAGGTGGAACAGTCCGTGCGCGTAGGACAGCCCCGGCGCCCAGATCCCGCCGGAGTCGGGGACCCCGGCCAGGTCGAGCAGCCGGCGGCTGTCCAGAACCCCGCCCAGCGCCCGCCAGCTGACCAGGTCCCGGGAGTGGTGCAGACGCACTCCCGGGTACCACTCGAAGGTCGAGGTGGCGATGTAGTGGTCCAGGCCGTCACCGGCCCGCACGATCACGGGGTCCGGCTCGAAGCCGCGCAGGACGGGGTTGTGGATCACGTGACGTCCGATCAGAGGGAGAACAGCAGGGTGCCGAAGCCAGGATGGTCGCACTGGAACGGCGCGCCCTCCGGCCGCAGATTGCCCGCCACCTGGGCGGTGTACGGGGCCGACTTCCCGGCCCGTTTCACGTAGTGGTTGTAGGCCATTTCGTAGATGGGCCGGAACGTGCCGCGCCCGTCCGTGGAGATGCTCGACCAGTGCCAGTTGCACCGCCCGAACGTGGCGTCGTACGCGACGGTGTTGCCGAGGTTGTACTTCGCCGTGTACTCGAAGCCCGACAGCAGCAGCGAGCTGGACGCGCCGTACATGTCGAGGCCCTGGATCCAGCCGGTCTGGCAGATCTCCGCGAGCGAGCCCAGGATCAGCTGGGTGTGTGCCTGGTCGCGGCCGGACTCGCAAGCCTGGCCGGTGCCGGACTTGACCAGCTTGGTCAGGGAGCAGCAGCTGTTGGTGTAGAAGGCGTTGTACGCGTCGTTGAACTGGGTGAGGTTGTTGCAGGCCACGGCGATCTGCATCATGCCCTTGAGGCCCATCAGGCCGTAACCGCCGTCGCCGTAGATGTTGATGAGCGGCACGAAGATGTTCTGGAACATCGCGACGGTGGCGTCGAGTTCGGACTGTGACCAGCTGCCCGCGGGGCCGGTGTAGTGCATGATCTCGACGGCGGCGGCCAGTTTGGCGCCGTAGATCCCGGCGGCGAGTTCGGCGTCGGCGCCGTTGATGGTCTGGAGCGTGCTGGTCCAGGACTTGATGATCTCCAGCGCCTTGGAGGCGTGTGCGGTGTCGCCGGTGATGTACCACATGACGGCGTTCTGGTAGGCGGCGTTGCAGTCGTACCACAGCTCCGCGTTGCCGCTCTCGGGGCTGGTGCCCCGGGTGACGGTGGCCCGGCCGCCCGCGACCACGTACGAGGCCGAGGAGAAGAAGTCGGCCGCGAAGACGTGGTAGCCGTCGATCCAGGGCGAGGCGCCTGCGGCGACTTTGGCGCGCATGCGGTTCAGGTCGGCGAGGCTGTGCAGGACGCCGGGATGGGTCAGTGAGGTCAGGCCCGAGGTGACAGCCTCCGCGCTGGTCGCGCCCGCCAGTCCAGCGGCGCCCGCTATGCCGGCCGCACCGGCGCCGACCGCGGTGAGCTTGAGGAAGCGGCGGCGGCTGGGGGCGGGGGAGGGGCCGTACGGGTCGGCGGGGGAGGGGAGTTCGGAGGTGAGCGGGGCAGGGGAGCGGTACGGATCGCGCATGGGCTTCCTTGTCGACTCGACGCTGAGTGCGGGGAAGGGAACGGGAGGGGGAGGGGTCAGATGCGGTGCAGGACGAGGGTGCTGCGCGGGCCGATCTTCGGCCGGACGCCCGCGCCGACGGTCTTGCCGGTGGCCAGGTCGCGGGCGGGGCCGAAGTCCTGGCGGGCGGGCAGGGTGAAGACCTTGTCGGTGCTGGTGTTCATGGCGATGAGGTAGTCGCCGTACTCGCAGTAGTAGAAGGGGGCCTTGCCGACGAGCATGGTCTCGACGCCGTCGAAGTGGACGCCGAGGGTGGGGTCGGGGACGTCGGCGGGGACGGGGGCGAGGTGGTAGACGTCGCCCTTCTGGGACTGGTGGAGGGTGTCGCCGGGCGGGGGGAATCCGCCGGGCGGGATGGCCGAGGCGCCCGGGTCGTTGATGGCGTAGTCCCACAGGATCCAGTCGCGGGCCGTGAAGGTGTCGTCGGTGGTGCCGGCGGTGTGCTGGCGGATCGTCGCCGAGCGCTGGTCGACGGGGGTGACATGGTGGATGCGGGCGTAGTCGTTGACGCCCTGGCGGGCCCGCCAGTAGAGCGAGGCGAAGAACAGCTCCTTGCCGTGCTTGACGGCGACCGCGCCGTTGTCCTCGTCGGTGAAGACGAAGTCGGGGCTGTTCCAGCCGGTGGGCAGCCGGCCCGGGCGGGCGGCGAGGGCCTGGTAGTCGTTCCAGTCGCGGGACACCAGGCGCAGTGCGTTGAGGCCGACGCGGGTCCAGTCGTAGGTCGCAATCAGCTGGAGCTGCGGCCAGAGCTGGCCGTCGTCCACCATTTCCTGGGTCCAGCCGACGAGGTCGGGATCCTTGAAGACGGCGGCCGACATCAGGGGGTTGGAATCCCACGCGGTACGGGAGGCGTACGCGATCGCACCGGGGTAGACCTCGTTGCGCCAGCCGATGACCGTCTCGGTGCGGGAGACCCGCGCGTTGTCACCGTCCACGTCGACGACACGGAACCGGCCCCGCGCCTTGACCATCTTGATCATCTGCTCGCGCAGCTCCGGGGCATCCTGGCCACCGTGGCCCCGGGTCACCGACTCGTACATCATGACCAGCCAGTCGGTGACCTCGCCGTAACTGCCGACGTAGCCCAGCTCCCGGGTCAGGCCTGCCCTGGTGACCTGGTAGTAGTTGGCGCCGAGCGGCTTGGCCGGGTTGCCGTCCGCGTCCTCGGGGCCGAGGTAGGGCACCATGCCGATGGACTGGTACAGGTAGTCGCGGGCCTTGGCCTCCGGCAGGGCGAGGTCCGGATCCAGCAGCCTCAGGCCGCGGTTGGCCTGGTAGATGCCGATGGCGCAGATCTGGGTCTGGTTGGAGTAGTGCGGGAAGTGCCGGCGCCAGTACTCGCGGCTGGCCTTGAGCATCTTCGTGTACGCCGCGCGGCGCACCGGCTGCTCGACGGCGGCGATGCCGGCCGGCGCGAGGACCTCGACTCCGTCGAACCAGGTCGAACCGGGGCCGGTCAGTCGCAGGTGGAGCTCCACATGGGTGGCGCCGTCGGGGGTCGCCAGGTCGAGGGAGACGTACTCCCAGTCGTGGGTGCCCGTGCTCGCGTACTTCTTGTGGTCGCTGCCGACCAGGTTGCCGCTCGCGTCGTAGAACAGCGGGTCGATGTGGGCGCCTGCGCCGGTGACGCCGTCGGTCTTGATCCAGGCGCCGTAGGTGTACGTGCCCGGGCCGACCTGGACCGTGGGGGCGGCGTAGACGTAGCTGTAGTCGCTGTCGCCGGTCGCAGTGAGCTTGAGAGAAGCCGAGCCGGTGTGCGAGACGGTCGTGTCGCGGGCCCACGTGCCGCCGGACGCCCAGCCGGGCCTGGCCCAGTGGTCGGGAGTGGCGCCGCCGGCCTCGAAGCCGGGATTGCGCAGCTCGGTCGGATTGACCAGGGTGACGGAGTCGAACCAGGTCGAACCGGGGCCGGTCAGTCGCAGGTGGAGCTCCACCTGGGTGGCGCCGTCGGGGGTCGCCAGGTCGAGGGAGACGTACTCCCAGTCGTGGGTGCCCGTGCTCGCGTACTTCTTGTGGTCGCTGCCGACCAGGTTGCCGCTCGCGTCGTAGAACAGCGGGTCGATGTGGGCGCCTTCACCGGTGACGCCGTCGGTCTTGATCCAGGCGCCGTAGGTGTACGTGCCCGGGCCGACCTTGGTCCTGGGCGCGGAGTTGACATAGCTGTAGCCGCCGCCGGTGGTGGCGGTGAGCTTCAGAGAGGCGGAACCGGAACGCGAGACGCTGGTGTCGCGGGCCCAGGTACCGCCGCCACCGGAGGCCCAGCCGGGCCGAACCCAGGAGGTGGGGGTGGCGCCGCCGTCCTCGAAGCCGGCGTTGGCTATCTCGTAGGGGGAGCCGGTCACCTTGGAGTCCAGCTTGTCGCCGAGACGGTCCCAGAGCAGCGCCAGACACAGGCCGACCCGGCCGAAGCCCTGCCACTGCTGGTCGGATCCGGTGAGCACGGTCGCGTCCGACTGCCAGGCCATATAGCGGCCGTCGATGGCCTGCAACACCCGCTCCACGGCGGCGTCCTGCTGGTAGGCGGGGCTGCCGGACCACAGGTAGCCCTCGGCCAGCGACTGCATCGCCCAGCCGTCCATGGTGGCGGGCGTGGCGGTGGTGAGGAGAGCGGTCTGTTCCTTCTGGACCCGCGCCTTGACGGCGTCCAGCACCTCCGTGCCCGTGGTGCGCGCCACGGGCACCGGGGCCGGCCCCTGGACCTCGCCCTTGGGCGGCACGAAGTATGGCTCGGTGTGGGTGTAGAGGCGGTAGATGCCGCGCGAGGCCGTGGTCTGGTTGTAGTACAGCTGCGCCTGGTTCTGGCCGTAGGACCAGATGCGGCCCATCGAGCGGATCTCCAGGCTCACCTTCCGCTTGCCCTTGGTCAGCTTCTCCGGCAGCGGCAGGGTGTGGAAGAAGAACCGGCCCGGGCTGCGCGGCGCGGTGTCCAGGATGTCGAGGCTGTCGACCGCGCCCTCGTCCTGGTAGCCGACCTGCAGGCCCTCGCAGAACAGTTGCAGCCGCCAGTTGTGGGAGCCGAAGCCCGCCTCGGTGGCGGTCGGATCGTGCTCGTCGCCCCAGAGCCGGACCGTCACATACGTGGTGCCGACCGGACTGACCGCGACCTCGAAGGTGAGCGTGCCGCCCCAGTATGAGGCCGGGTCGGAGGGGTTGAGGACGCGGGCGCTCTGGCCGAGGCCGCCGGTGACGGTGTCGGAATGCGTGGCGGTCAGGTGGTGGGAGGTCTCGGAGTGCGCGTTGCCGAAGACCACGATGTCCAGGGGTCTGGCGGCGGACTGACCGAACGAGCCGGACGGTACGGGGGAGTCGGCCACAGCGGCGGGTGCGGCCACCGCCGGCTGAGAGGTCAGCCAGCCGAGGCCGCCCGTGGCGGCACCGGTCGTTCCGGCGTACTTGAGCACTTCACGGCGTCTGGGAGTGTTGGGCACGGCTGATCCTTATTTGAGGCTGCCCATGAGGATTCCGCTGCGCCAGTACTTCTGGAGCGCGAACATGAAGATCGCCAGCGGAATGATCGACAGCAGGGAACCGGTCAGGACGAGCGTGTTCATGTCGCGAGCGGTCTGCGCCTGCTGGAGCCAGGAGAAGAGTCCCAGGGTCACGGGGAAGGTGCGCTCGCCGTTGAGCATGAACAGGGGGAGGAAGAAGTTGTTCCAGATGTTGACGAAGTCGAGCATGAAGATCGTGATGCCGCCGGTCTGCATCAGCTGCAGGGCGATGGAGGCGAAGATGCGCAGCTCACTGGCGCCGTCGATGCGGGCCGCCTCCATCAGCTCCGTCGGTACCGAACTGTCGGCGTAGACCTTGCCGAGGTAGACCCCGAACGGGTTGATGAAGTAGGGGATCAGCACCGACCAGATGGTGTTGGTGAGCCCCACCTTGGCGAACACCAGGTAGAGCGGGAAGGCCAGCAGGGTGCTGGGCAGCAGTGAGGCGCCGACGACGAGGGCGAACAGGGCGCCCCGGCCCCGGTACTCGAACTTGGACAGGCCGTAGCCGGCGGCGAGCGAGATGAGGGTGGCGCCCGCGGCTCCGAGGGTGGAGTAGAGGACGGAGTTCCCGATCCAGCGCAGGAAGACGCCGTCGTGATAGCTCGCGATGTCCTGGAGATTGTCCGCCAGGTGGTTGGAGGAGAACCACAGGCCGAAGGTGGAGTACAGATCGGTCTGGTTCTTGGTCGACGAGACCAACAGGAACCAGGTGGGGGCCAGGGAGTAGAGCAGGAAGACGACCAGCAGGCCGGTGGTGAGGACCATCGCGCGGCGGGTGGGGCGCACTCCACCCCCGGACGCGTGGACGGCACGCGGGGACTTGCGAGCGGCAGCGGCCTTTGGGGTACGGACGGCCTCGGGGGCGCGGTCGGCCTGGGTGGCGCTGCTCATGACATCTTCCTGTTCGTGACGTGGTAGAAGACGAAGGCGAGGATGCCGGTGGCCACGGCCAGGACCAGCGACTCGGCCGCCGCGTACTGGTAGTTGCCGGTCTTGAAGGCCTTGTCGTAGATCTCCATCATCGGAGTGAAGTCGGTGTTGATCGACTCCGGTGCGATCTGCCGCAGCAACAGCGGCTCCGTGAACAGCTGGAGCCGGCCGATGAGCGAGAACATGCCCGTCAGCACGAGGATCCCGGTGATGTTCGGGACCTTGATGGACCAGGCGATGCGCCACTCGCGGGCCCCGTCGAGCCGGGCCGCCTCGTACAGCTCCCGCGGCAGCGCCTGCAACGAGGCGGAGATCAGGATCATGTTGAAGCCGATGCCCTGCCAGGTGAGCAGATTGCCCAGCGAGAGATAGGTGTTGAGGCCGCCGAAGAAGTGGATGTCCATGCCGACGCGGTCCGCGAGGTCGAGGATCGGGCTGCCCGTGGGGCTGTAGAGAAACAGCCACATCAGGGAGGAGACCACCGTGGGGATGACGTACGGGATGAGCAGTCCGGCCCGGAAGAAACGGACCGCCCGCGCGGCGACGCCGTCCAGCACCAGGGCCAGCAGCAGCGAGATCCCCAGCATCACCGTGATCTGCGCCGTCCCGAAGAGCAGCGTGCGCAGCATGCTGGCCCAGAAGGCGCCGTCGGTCAGGACCGACGTGAAGTTGGCGAAGCCGGTGAAGACCACCCGCGTCGGGCCGAAGCCCAGGCCGGTGCCCTTCTTTTCGTGCAGGCTCTCACTGAAGGCGTAGGCGATCGGCAGGACGTAGGTGACGAGGAAGCCGGCCAGGAAGGGCAGCGCGAACAGCAGGCCCTTGTAGGCTCCCCGCCTCCCGGTCCGGCGGGGGGAGGGCCGCCGGACCGGGGAGTCGGTCGCGACCGGCGGTCGCGTCAGGGTGGACACGGATGTCTCCAAGTGATGTGCGTCGGCTGTCTCCGAGCGAGGCGAACGGGCGTCGTCAACTGCCCGCGACGGCCTTGATGCCCTTGCCGTTCAGGTCGTCGATCGTCCACTTCTGCAGGCTGGTCAGCATCGCCTTGACCGTGAGCTGCTTGTTGATGACCTTGCCCCACTGCTTTTGCATCTCGGAGTACATGGCCGCGTAGTCGGGCCCGTACTGCCACTGGTTACCGACCCGGGAGGCGGCCGTGGTGATCACCTCGGCGCTGTTTGACTCCTTGTTGAACATCTCGGCCGGGATGATCTTGTCCACGTACGGCGACACGTCCTTCACCGCCGGGAACAGACCGGACTTGGAAGCCGGATCCGTCAGCGTGGTCAGCGACTCCTTGCTGCTGCTCAGCCAGGCGGCGAACTGGGCGGCGCGGTCGGGGTACTTGCAGCCCTTCAGGACAGCCGTGGTGTCGAAGTTGCTGGAGGTCCGCGGTGAGGCGGTGTCGAAGACGGGCGCGTCCGCGAGCTGCCACTTCCCCTTGGACTTGGGGAAGTTGGTGTCGTAGATCGGCAACTGCCATGTCGACGTGGTCATCGCAACGGTCTTGCCGAGGTCCCAGGTCTTGAAGACGCCCGGGTCGGCATAGGAGGCGTTGGAGGCGAGGCCGTTGTCGACGAGCTGCTGGACGACGTCTCCCGCCTTCAGCGCCTCGGGCGAGGTGAAACTGATCGTCCAGTGGTCGCCGTCCGCCTTGTACCACTGGGCGCCTGCCTGCCAGGACAGGTCGACCAGGGTGCTCGGGTCCTCACCGGCCATGTTGTAGATCTTGACGTTCTTGTTCTGCTGCTGTGCCTTCTTGCCGGCCGCGATCAGATCGTCCCAGGTCTTGGGCGCCTCGATGCCGTACTTCTTGAACAGGTCCGCACGGTAGGCGGTGAACAGCGGCGAGGAGCCCATCGGGATCCCGAAGGTGGTACCGCCCGGGCTGACCGCGTTCCAGGCCGGGGCCGTGTACTTGCCCTTGTACTGCGCGGCGGTCTTGGAGATGTCCGTGAGCAGACCGTCGGCGGCGAAACTCGCCAGGTTCATCGCGTCCATCTTCGACAGACACGGGGCGGTGCCCGCGTTCACCGCGGCGCGCAGCTTCTGGTACGCGGTCTCACCCGCCGCGTTGACGAACTTGACCTGGGTCTCGGGGTGCTCCTTGTTCCAGACCTTGGTCTGGGCCTCGATGCCGTCGGTCCAGCTCCAGAACTCCAGGGAGACCTTGCCTTTGGTGCTGGTCTGGGCGTCGGCGTTCGAGTCGTCGCCGCCCGAGCATGCGGCGAGGAGGAGACAGAGCGAGGCGGCCGCGGCCGCCGCGGTGAGGGTTCTGGCGCGGAACGTGGTCATCGGTCCTCCACAGGGGACAGGACGGCGCGTGCGGTGTGGGGGCCGGCGCGGTGGTCAGCGAGGCAGGGGCGGGAGGTCACACCCGAGAGGTAGGAAGTAACCGTTTGCTGCGTGGACCGTAAGGGGCATGTGGCTGGAACCACAAGAGGGAGAGGCTCAATTGTTTCGCCCAACTCTCCAACAGGTTACCGAGCATGGGTGCTGACCTGCAATCTCCCTGTCGCTGACGGTTTGGGACGGGCGGTCGTCACGCTGTTGCAACTCCGGCGAAGCCATTGACCTGCGGCCAGATTCGTCCCTAGCTTGGAATACGTTTACTGCCCCGGTCCACTCTCCGTGTCGAAGCAGGAGCCCCATGCCCAGCCCACGCCTGCCCTCAGCCGTGTTCGCGATGAACCCGGTGCACCTGCACGAACTCCTTCCGCCACATTTGATGGCGCGGCTGGAGAAACTGGTACGGATCGACTCCACGCTCGTCGTCCAGGACTTCTCCGAGCCGGCCGCGCGGGCGGCGTTGGCCGAGGCCGAGGTGCTGATCACCGGATGGGGCTGCCCGCACATCGGAGCCGAGGCACTGGCCGCCGCCCCCCGGCTGCACACCGTGCTGCACGCGGCCGGCAGCGTGCGCAGCCTCATCGGGGAGGAGGCATGGCAGCGCGGACTCACCGTCTCCAGCGCGGTGCAGGCCAACGCGCTGCCGGTGGCGGAGTACACCCTCGCCGCGATCCTGTTCGCCGGCAAGGACGCCTTCAGCCTGCGCGACCGCTTCCGGACCGAACACGTCTACCCGGCCCCCACCGACTTCGCAGACGTCGGGAACCTGGGCCGCCGCGTCGGAGTGATCGGCGCCTCGCGGGTCGGCCGCAGGGTGCTCGAACTCCTGCGCCCCTTCGACTTCTCGGTATCCCTGTACGACCCCTACGTGGACGAGACCGAGGCCGCCGCACTCGGAGCCGTACCGCTGTCCCTGGAAGACCTGCTGCGCACCAGCGACATCGTCAGCCTGCACGCCCCTGACATCCCGCAGACGTACCGGATGCTGGACCGCGACCGGCTCACGCTGATCAGGGACGGCGGTGTCCTGATCAACACCTCCCGAGGCGCCCTCGTCGACCCCGAGGCGCTCACCGACGAGCTGGTAAGCAGGCGGATCAGCGCCGTGCTCGACGTCACCGAACCAGAACCACTGCCGGCCGGATCCCCGCTCTACCAATTGCCCAACGTCGTCCTCACCCCGCACATCGCCGGCTCGCTCGGCAACGAACTCGAACGACTCGGCCGCACGGTGGTCGACGAACTGGCGCGGCTTGCCTCAGGACTTCAGCTCGCCCACGCGATCCGCAGGGCAGATCTCACGATCAGCGCCTGAGCCGCCCTGCCGGCCCCGGACTCCGTCCGGCGTACGCGTCCCCGTGTTCCCCCTTCTCTGCCGACGCACAGCGGCCCCTCGGTGAATCCGCACGCACCGAGGGGCCGCAAACATGCTCGCGGGCAGCGGGACTCAGGCCCGCACATCCGGGTCGGGTCCGAAGGACAGCAACACCGCCGACTGCTCGGCCGGGAGCGTCACCCGCAGGGTGCGCCCCCGGCCGTCCCAGCCGTACGCCGGCTGTGGGCCCGCTCCGAACACCACACGCGGCCGCTCGTCCTCGGCGATCCACGGGAGCGGCACGGTCACGGTCTCGGGCGCGCCTTCCCGGCGCCACAGGGCCAGCAGCGTCGTGTCGCCCTGATCGTCGGTGACTCCCGTGGTCAGTGCGAGGGCGATCCAGCCGTCGCGCCAGCCGGGCAGGCCCAGCGGCCAGCGCGGCAGGGCGCCCGTCAGCAGGGAGCGGTAGGTCCTGTACGTGTCCACGGCCTGCCGTATCAGAGCCAGCTGCTCCCGTGACAGCAGGTCGGGACGGCCGCTGAGGTGGATACGGCCGAGCATCGCCGAGACCATCACCATGCCGAGTTCGGCTTCGCTGTGCTCCGGCAGCGGGTACGCCCAGATCGCGCCCTGCTCGGGGGTGACCGCGGTGGGCGCCACGGCGGCGATGGCCGGCAGGAGCCGGAAGTCCTGCTGGTCGGTGACGGAGTGGATGGGCAGCCGGGACAGGAGGGCGTGGTCGGTGCGGCTGCCGCCGGCCGCGCAGCTCTCCAGGACCAGGGCGGGGTGCCGGTCCAGGACGCCGTCGAGCCAGTCGAGGTAGGCGCGGTTGTGGCCGAGCAGGCCCTCGCCGGGGCTGTCGGTGCCGTCCGGGCCGTCGGTGCCGGGGCCGATGTCGATGTTGTAGTCGAGCTTGAGATAGCCGACGCCGTAGTCGCGCACCAGCCGGTCCACGACCGCGTCGAGGTGGGCACGCGCCGCCGGGTGGCTCAGGTCGAGCTGATGGCGGCCCCACTCCACCAGGCGGATGCCGTCCCGACGGAAGAAGGCATCGTCGGGCAGGGCGTCGGCGACCGGGCTGCGTACGCCCACGACCTCCGGTTCGAGCCACAGCCCGGGGACCATGCCCGCGTCGCGGATGCGGTCCAGTACCTCGTTCAGCCCGCCGGGGAAGCGCGGGGCCGACTCTTCCCACTCGCCGACCGCGTCCCACCAGCCGGGCACCCCGCCCGGGCCCACGGTTCCGGGCGTTTCGGCGTCGTACCAGCCGGCGTCGATGCAGAAGTACTCGGCGCCCGCTGCCGCGGCCGCGTCCACCAGGGGGAGAAGGGCTTTGGTGCTGGGCTCGCCCATGAGGCTGTTCATGAAGTCGTTGAAGACCACGGGCAGGCCCTGGTGGTCGGGGTGCGGGCGCCGGGTGGCGCGGCGGTGCCGGGTCATGGCGGCGAGCGCGGCCTCGAAGCCGCCCGAGGAGACGAAGGCCACCGAGGCGGGCACGGTACGGAACGACTCGCCGGGGGCAAGCCGGCGGCGCCACTGGTGTTCGCGGTCCGCCGGTCCGGACAGGGCCAGGTACACGTCGCCGAAGCGGTCGGCGATCTCGGTGTGCCAGGAGCCGTTGTGCTCGATCTGCCACAGCAGGGCGCGGCCGGTGCGGGGCTCCTCCAGGCAGCCCACAGGCAGGTGTTCGGAGGAGGACCAGGAGCCGGTACTGGTCACGGTGATCCGGTTCTTGGAGCCGGTCTGACCGAAGGGCACCATGCCCACGTCGTAGAGACCGCGCTCGCCCAGGGTGGCCTTGGACCAGCGGTACTCGCCGCTCCAGGGATTGGCCGCCAGCCACAGGGCCAGGCCGTCCTCCCAGCGTTCACCGTCGTCGAGGTGGCGGGCGAGGTTGGAGCACGCGAAGGAGGAGACGTACTCCAGGGTGACCGGACGGTCTCCGGCGTTGTCCACGTACACCTCCGTGCCGAGCACCGGTATGCCCTCGCGCACTGTGCAGACGGCGGTGACGCGCAGGCCGGTGGTCTCGTCGGCCATCCGCACCCGCAGTGTCCGCAGGTCCCCGCCGCCGTGCCGCTCGTGGTCCTCCTCGTGCCCGGTGTACCGCAGGGCACGCGATGCGGCACCGTCCACGTGGCGCTTGCCCGACGTTCCGAGCCGCCCGCTGCCCGCAGTCTCGATTTCGACCAGCGGCAGGGCCCGGCGAGTGAGCAGGGCACACAGCTCGGGATCGCCCGCCGGATCGGGAAGTGTGGCCGCCTCGCCCGCCGCCACCAGCCTCACCGGACCGGCGGCCGTGTCGAAGGCCAGGAGCAGGGACAGCTCAGCGGTTCCCCAGCGCAGGTGGGTGACGGACATGACGGGCGGCTCCGAAGAGGCTAGTAAACGATTACCGCTGAGAGACCGTAGTTCGCGCCCCAACAGTCCGCAAGGGGTGTCACATGCAGTAACGTCGAGCTGTGACGGACAACGGAAGCGTTGCGCGAACGAGCCCCGAACCCAAGCGGCCCGGCAGGCGTCGGCGCGAAAACGGCGCGGGCGACAGGCCCAGCACGATTCGCGATGTCGCCGTGAAGGCCGGCGTATCGGTAGCAACCGTTTCCCGAACGCTTGCCGGAAACTATCCGGTCTCCGAGGCCACCCGCGCCCGGGTCATGGCGGCGGTCGAGTCCCTGCACTATGTGGTGAACGTCCACGCCAAAGCCCTCTCCGGCCGGGTCGCGGGCCCGATCGCGCTGGTCCTGCAGGACATCACCGGACCTTCGCTGGCCCACGTCGCGGCAGGGGCGGAGCAGGAGGCGGCAGCGCGCGGCAGGCTCAGTCTGGTCTGCGCCACCCACAACGACCGGGACCGGGAGGACGACCTGGTGCAGCTCATGCGCGAGCAGCACGCGGCCGCGGTGGTCCTGGTCGGAGGAGCGGTGCTGGACGACGCGTACCACGCCCGGATGGCCGAGTACGCCAGGGCGCTGGACGCCGCCGGCTCCCGGCTGGTCCTGTGCGGCCGGCCGCCGCTGCCGTCCAGCCTCCCGGTGACGGTGGTGGACTACGACAACCGCGGCGGCGCCTTCCAGGCCGTCGACCACCTGCTCGGCGCGGGACACCGACGCATCCTGTTCCTGGGCGGCGATCCCCTGATGAGCAGCGCCGAGCAGCGTCAAAGCGGCCACCGCCAGGCCCTGCGGGCGCACGACGTGGCCTATGCCGAGGAGTTGGACGTACCCGGTTCGTACACCCGGGTCTCCGGCTATCAGCGGACCCGGGCCGCGCTGGCGGAGGGGCTGGACTTCACAGCGATCTTCGCCGGCACCGACATGGTGGCCACCGGCGCTCTGGCAGCACTGCGTGAGGCCGGTCTGGACGTGCCCGGCGACGTCTCCCTGGTCGGTTTCGACGACGTACCCTTCGCCGCCGACCTGACGCCGGCGCTCACCACGGTTCGCGTGCCCTACGAGGACCTCGGACGCACCGCGGTCCGCCTGGCCCTGGAACGGGAGAACCGCCTGGCCGACGACCATGTGGTGCTGAGTACGCAGCTGGTGATCCGGCAGTCGGTGCGGTCACCGAAGTAATGGGGGAAACGGCCGGATACTCTGCCCGGCTGGGCCGGACGTGGCGCGGGAGGCCGGCGTGTCGCTCCATCGCCGATCTGTACTTCTCCTCGATCGCGTCCGGTGTGATGCGGGCCGCCGAGGACAACTGGCTGCTGGTGACCGTCGGCAGCACGGCGCGCCGCCCGGAGCGCGAACTGGACTATCTCGCGACGCTGCGCGGGCGGACGGTGGCCGCATCGTGGCGATCTGGTGAGCGACAGTCTGTTCACGGCCGCCCCCCGCCACGGCCAGGAACTGCCGCATCCGTGCGCGGCGAGCTCCGGATCGGACAGCACGCCAGCCTCATCGTCGAGCCGGAACAGCTCGGTCAGGTGCGGGACGGAGCGACCGCTGTGCGCACCGGCGACCATGGTGAAGTGATCTTGGTGGTCGGCCAGATGGGCCAGGAGGGCGATGCCGGTCCTGGGCGAGCAGCGCGTCGTACCGGCCCAAGTCGCTCGCATCCAGGGCGTGCAGAGTGACCGCCGCCGTCGCGGCGGTGGGATCGAAGACTCCCAACAGGACATCGCTGTACCCGAGTTAGCCCCCGGATCAGCTCCGGATAGTTGAAGTCGTCCCTGGTATAGAGCCGCACTCCAGCTGCTCCTCGTACGCGTCGGCGACCTCGGCGCGACCGTCGGCCGGGGGCGGTGAGCTGGTCCGTTCCGAAGCCGTGCTGCGTAGCGGCACGGCGACCGGTAGGGACGGCCGGAATCCTCGGGCGTCAGCCCGAGGAGCATGTCAATCTCAGCCTGCCGCGCCCGCTGCCCAGCGCAGGCCGCCCAACAGGTGCCCACGGAAGGCCGGGTCGGTGTAGGCGGCATCGGCATGACCCAGTGCTGTGTAGAAGGAACGGCCGCCCCCGAACTCCTTCGACCACACCAGGGGATGGTCGACACCCATGCCGCCACCCTCGTAGTCGGCCTCGTCCACGGTGGCGAGGACATGCACGCCCGGGCGGGGGTTGGCCCGGAAGTCGTACCACTCGTCATTCCACTCCCACCGCTGCGGCAGGTGGGCCATCGCCGGATGTGTCCGGTCCTCCACGATCACGGTGCCCGGCTGGAAGGCTGGGTGCCCCGCGAAGCGGGCACCCAGCAGGCCGCCGAAATAGGGCCAGTCGTACTCGGTGCATGCGGCGGAATGGATGCCCATGAAGCCGCCGCCGGCGGAAATGAAGCGCCGCAGCGCCGCCCGCCCGCCGGGGGTGAGCACGTCGCCGCTGGTGGACAGGAAGACCACCGCGCTGCGCCCGGCCAGGGAGGCGTCGGTGAAGACCGAGGGGTTCTCGGACGCCTCCACCGCGAAGCCGTGCTCCGCTCCCAGCTCGCACAGCGCGGCCCTCCCTGCGGGGATGGAGTCGTGGCTGTAGCCCGTGGTGCGGGTGTAGACGAGGACGTTCGACAGGCTGCCGGTTTGGGGCATGGGGCACTCCGAGTTCTGGCGCGGGACGCACTGCTGCCCCGCCGGGGGGCGAGACCGGGGCGATCTCCCGGCAGGGTGGTGGGCGCGCTTTCTGCTCGTCCGTCATGCCGTATGTTGTGGCAGGAGACGAGAAAGGGCTTTCTGTAAGCTAGTCGGCGCCGTTCCGGGCGGCAATCACCCACCCGCTCAAGCCGCCTGGGAGAGCCCGGCAGCTGCCCCGGAGAATTCGGCCCAGCAGATCGTTTCGCCGTCCTGGTGCCGGATGCCGTGAACTGTCGCGAGGGCGGCCACAATGGTCAGTCCCCGGCCGTGCTCCTCGGGTTCGTCGTCGGCTGATCGAAGGACCGGGCTCGGTGCACAACCGCCGCTGCAGACCTCCACCCGAACCGCATCCTCGCTGCTGCGCAGCAGGCTGAGCGTCAGCGGCGGGGCGGCGTGCTGGACCGCATTGGTCACCAGCTCCGAGACCACGAGCAGGATGTCGTCGACCGTCCCGCCGTCCACCCCCCATTCCGCCAGGGTGGTGCAGACGGCCCGGCGCGCGATGCAGGCTGCCTGATTCTGGTGCGGCAGTGACTCGTGCCGATGGTCCAGGTCCGGGGTGGTGGCGGTCGCGCCGATGGGGGTGGGTCCGACTGCGGGAGCGCCGCCCGCGGCGGAAGGGGCGGAGGCGAGGAGGAGGGGTGCCGACATGACGTGGACCTGCTCTTCTGGAGCACTCAACCGATGTGCCGGCCGAGTGAGGGGCGGGGGCGTCCGTCGCGGCCGGAGGGGGAAAGTAACGGCGGCGGTGCTCGGAAAGCGCTTTCATCAGATCTTAGAAAGCGCTATCTCTCAATAGCACCCTCCCGGGGTCGTTCATGTCAACCTCATGTCGCACCTTTCTTGAGCTGCGAGGTTCGTAATGCCAGAGAGTGCATCTGACCTGCTGGTTTACCGGGATGGGCAGCCCGGAACCCGAGTGGCGGGGTCGGGAGGGTGTATCCATGATCTAGGGAAGCGCTTACTTAGCTGAGCTTCCTGTGGTCGGGCCCTGTCCGGCGCGCAGGACGTCGTCGAGTGCGGTGAGCACGGCGTGGGCCGCGCCGTCATAGGCGGCCTGGAGCAGCCGCCGCCGCTGTTGAGATCGCCCCCCGGCGCCCCGACGGCACTCCCCGCCGGGCGACCCCGGTCTGAGTCGTCCGCGACGGCGACGACAGACAGGCGAAGTTGGCATCGCGTGTGCCGCTGGGGGGGGCGTCGGCGTGATCAACCCCTGGAACGCGCCGCTGCTGTTCGCCCTGCGGGCCCTTGCACCAGCGCTTGTGCCCGGTAACGCGGTGCACTTCCGTATGGTGCGGCGGGGTCCCGCTGCAGCCGAACAACTGCGCACGGGGACGGTGCACCTCAACGACGTGTCCGCCAAGGACGCCGCGAAGGGCCCTTCGGCGCAATCCCGCTTCGACCGCGCCGAGGTGACGCCGTAGTGCCGTGATCTGATGGCCCAGCGCAAGGCCCTGGACACAGAAGTACAAGTGGCAGGCCTTCTACCTTCGGTGCCGATGCCTCGTCGGACGAGGAGGAGTGGCAGGTCCGCCATATTCGAAGGGGAGGGTCTGTGCCTTCCTGGCGGCTCTGCGTCGCCTGCGCCTGGCGACCAGGACTCCGCCCGCAGCGACCGCCGCGACTGCGGCTGCCCCGCCGAGCGCCACCGACGAACCGACGCCCGAGGACTGGCCGCTGCCGCCCGAAACGGAGGCTTCGTCACCGCTCGCACTGCCATTGCCGCTTGCGGCTGCGGAGCTCCCGGTGCCCGCTCTGAGGGTGACGTCGTGGGCCGCGTAGTCGATAGTGAACTGCTTGCCGTCCACGGTCAGGTGCGCCCCCTGCGGAAGCCCGGTAAACCTCCCGGAGATCGGCTGGGTGCCGGTGTCGTGGAGGAGCACCACCTTGCCGTCGGCCGGGATCGCGGGCACCGATGCGAGGGTGAGTTTCCCTGCAAGCTGGACCGCGCCGCGCACCTGGATCGGAGCGCCCGTCGGCGAGGTGGCACCGGTCCCCGGCGTGAGCGAGAGAGTGCTGCCGGCCGACTGGATCAGCGAACCGAGGTCGAGCGTCCCGCTGGAACCGATCGCCAGCGTGCCCTGCCGCACGTGCCAGGTGCCGCTCGGCGTGCTTGCGTGGCCGGTCAACGTGAGCGTTCCGCTGCCGGATGTCGTCAGCCCGCCCGAGGTACCGGTGATCGAGCCCGCATATGTCGTCGAGCCCGACGTGCTGACGTTCAGGGCAGTGCTGCCGAGTTCGATCGCGCTGCCCGCGACCCCGGACAACTGCCGTACGCTCTGCGCCTGTCCGGAGCGCGCCGACGCGATGCTGAACCTCGCTCCGGGCGCCCTGAGACTCAGGCTGCTGCTCGATGCGATGCCTGAGCCGTTGGAGCCGATCGCGAGGGTTCCCGAGCCGATCGTCGTCGGCCCGGTGTAGCGCGTGCGGCCGGAAAGAGTCGTGGTGGCCGCACCCGCCTGCGTCAGCCCGCCGGTGCCGCTGACGTTCGCCAGGGTGATCGCGGTGGCCGCGTTGCGGATCGTCAGGGTGCCGTTGTTCATCACCGCGTCGTTCGAGGCGCCGGTCAGCAGGCTGCTGTCCCCGCCCGGCTTACCCGTCCCCAGCAGCAGGGTCGCGCCGTGGCCGATCGTCGTCGTGCCGTGGTAGTTCATCGGCGCGGCGAAGGTGACCGCGTTGCCCTTGGTCGCAGCGAGCGTGATCGAGGCGTTCCCCGGAGTGTTCGGCGAGTTGCCGAGGATGCCGCCGGAGATGGGTGTGCCGAGAGTGACCGGTCCGTTGTAATCGAAGGTCAACGAGCCGTGCCGCATGTTGATGTAAGAGTTGGACGGTATGGCAGGCAGGAAGAACTTGTCGGTGGTTCCGTTGCCCCACTGCACGTGTGCGGCACCGATGTTGATGCCGCGGTAGTTGGAGCCGTGCGCGATTTTCGTGCGGTCGAGCGAAGGGTTGATGTAGTGGTCCACGCCGGTCATGACGATCAGACCGGTCTGCCAGGTGTGGAAGTTGATGTCGCTGCCGTAGTGGTCCTCGTAGAAGTTCGCCGGCAGCACGAGTGTGTAGTTGCGGGCGGCGATGATGGCGGAGCCATCGTTGCGCACGGCGGAGACGGAGGGCATCGAGAGACGGTAGGTCACGTTGCCGAAGTTCATCCCGGTGCCGTTGGAAATGGTGCCGGTGAACGGGATCGTGCCCACGAGGTCGAGCTGGTTCCACGTGAACCTTGGCTGCGAGATCAGGCCGGAGCCGGTGATCGTGCCGAGGTTGTACCTGCGGCTCTTCAGGTTTAGGACGAGTGTTCCGTCGACCTTGATGTTGTCGTGGTTGAGCTTCACACCGCCGATCGAGGCATAGGGATAGTCGCCGATGACCCCGGTCGATCCGCCGTTGCCGTACTGGAGCGTGGCGCCGCGGTCGATGATGACGGCGGGCTGGTCGGGATGGCTGACGGCCGGGTGCGACGCGGTCCCACTGCCCCGGGTCAGGCTCTGGTGCTGGTCGGAGCTCGGCAGCGTGAAGGCGCTGTCACGGGTGACCACCAGCGTCCCCGGCCCGGCGATCGTGAGGGTGCCCTGCCCGGAGAAGACGCCGTTGTACGTCGTGGTGCCGGACGGCAGCTTGATGATCGACGGGCCGGAGAGGGTCACGTCAGTGCCCGCGAGCACTGCGGCTGTGACGTCTCTCGCCGCGGCCGCTTCGGCAGGCCTCGCCGGAAGCAATACGGTGCCGGACAGTGCGAGCAGGGCCGCGGCGGCCAGGCGCACCGGCTTGGCGGATCGCGGTGGCTGGGGGCGGGGAATTGTTTGATCCATGTCGGGGTGTCGCTCTCGTCGATGCGCCGGCATCAGTGCACCTTGTCGGGTCTCAGGCAGCAGGACAGGACGTTGTGGGTGGGTGGGCGGATCAGTTGCCGGCTGCCGGTTCAATCCGGGCGGCAGTGGACAGGACCCGGTCACGGCCGACGTCACGCACGGGGCCGGTGAGCCGGTCGCCAGGAGCGCATCCAGGAGTTCGTCCTGGACGCCGGGCGGACTCAGGCCTTCGGCGTCGCACCCTTCCCCGGAGGGACCGAGTCCGAACAGGGCCGCCCGGTCATGACCGCCAGCAGGGACGCGACACGCTCGCCGACCGGCATCAGCGGGTCGGCCCACGGCCGCACCGGGGCTCCAGCCGAGGCGGGGGAGGTGAGTTCAGGCTCGGCAATGACCCTGGATGAAGGCGTCGTCATGAGCTTTCGGTTCCTTGATGGTCTGCGGGTGGTATCCGGCCCGCGGGGAGGGGTGAGCGCGAGGCCTGCCGCGTGATGTGCTTGGCCAGGCGGTAGTAAGCGGTTGCTCGAATGCTACGCCCTGGACGCCACCGGGGCTACGACTCGCGCGAAACATGCCGCCCAGTTACGGGAGCTGCCGTTGAAAGTGCAGGTAGAGAGGCAACTACCCTGGATATCAAGGGTGTTCTTTGCGGGTGCACCGTAGATGCGGTGGTTCCTCTGAGGGGCGGCTCGAAGTCTTCGGGCCGGTCCGCGATGGGATGCCGGACCAGGGGAACGGACTCTCAAGGGATACCGCTTACTGCAGGAGGGCGCTGAGGGCTGCGGACGGTCACGGCTGTGACGGCGTCCGCGCGGCGCGGACTCACCCTCGTGGGACTATGCGGCGTCGGCTCTCGACCAGGCCCGACCGCGAGGACCTGCGAGGGTCAGGTCAGCGACCGGACGGTGTCACGGACCACCAGCTGCGTGCTCAGAATGACGTGCTCGCTCGAGCGTGACCGGCCCTCTCGGTGCTCCAGAGCCAGTCGGACCCCGGTGCGTCCGAGTTCCTCGTACGGCACGCGGATGGTGGTGAGGGCGGGGGTGAGTTCGGCGGACATCGGGATGTCGTCGAAGCCGATGAGCGACACGTCGTCGGGGACCTTCACACCCTCGTCCTGCAGAGCGGCGGCGGCCCCGACCGCGACCATGTCGGCACTGGCGAAGATCGCCGTGAAGCCCAGGCGGGAGCGGATCGCTTCCTGGGTCCGCAGATAACCTCCGGGGCGGTCGAAGTCGCCGGAGGTGTCCAGTTCCTCGACGTAGGGGACGCCGTGGGCGCGCAGTGCGTCGAGGTATCCGGCGTGCCGCTCTTCGCTGGCGCTGAACCCGGGCACGCCGCCGAGGTACAGGATGCGCCGGTGCCCCTTGGTGATCAGGTAGGAAGCGGCGTGGAAGGCGCCGCCGCGGTTGTCGTACCCCACGGCGGTCGCGGGGGTGCCGGGCGGTGGCGTGGGGCGGCCGCACAGCACCAGACGGGAGCCGACAGCGTCCAGTGCCCTGGCGTACTCCGTGATGCGGGCGTGGTAGGCGTCGTCGGCCACAGCCCCGCCGACCAGGACGACGGCTGCTGCGTGCTGCTGGCGCATGAGCCGGACCAACTCGTCTTCCCGGACGCGGTCGCCATGGGTGGCGCAGATCAGGCTGATCCTGCCGTGCAGCGATGACTCCTGCTCGACTCCGGCGGCGATATGGGCCAGTGAAGCCCCGAGAACGTTGTCGATGACCAGGGCGACGGGGCCGATGGCATTCCCCGCCAGGGCCTGAGCGTGGACGTTCATCACGTAGTTCAGTGACTCGACGGCCGCCAAGACGCGCTTCTTCGTCTCGGCCGACACGGGATAGTTGCCGGCCAACACACGGGAAACCGTTGCTGAGGAGACGCCAGCCGCGGCGGCGACATCGCGGATGGTGCTCGGCCGCGACGCGCTCATCGGCTTCGGCTTCCTGGAACGTCCGCCGTTGGCGTTCTTGGTCGGCGACGATGCCTTGTTCGCGCTGAGGGTCACAGAACGACGTTACTGCATGGGTGGCTCATTGTTTCCATCCATGGTTGCCGGACCAGCTTCGCAGAGCCGTCGACAGGCCGAAACCCAGCCTCTGTTGCAGGTGGCAGACGGTTCGACCTGACTGGTAAGCGGTTACTCTAGGTGGATTGTGCAGTCTCACGGTCCGCCCTTAACGCTCATGTTCTGGAGCAGGCCGGACGCCAGGGGTGAATGAGCGCTCGGAGCACCCAAGCAGGCGGCCGCCGGACGTGGATCTCGCGCTCTCAGCCTCTTGCCGGGTGCGTTCGTCATGGGCTGTCGGCGCAAGCCTGCAGAAGGGGGCACGGGCTCAGGCGATGCGGTGCAGGTCGGCCCGCAGAACCTGGTGGACCAGCGGGAGGCCGTCGACCAGGCGCTCGGCTTCCTCGACCACGGCTCGGCCCAGGCGTTCGAGCTCGTTGCCCAGGGACCCGGCGATGTGGGGGGTGACGAAGACGTTGGGAAGGTCGTACAGGGGCGAGTCCTGGGGCAGCGGTTCGGGCTCGGTGACGTCCAGGACGGCGTTGAGCCGCCCCGAGGTCAGCTCGTCCGCCAGCGCCTCCGGGTCGATGAGAGCTCCCCGGGAGGTGTTGATCAGGGTGGCGCCGTCGGGGATGGCGGCCAGTCGTCGCCGGTCCAGCATCCGATAGGTCTGCGGGGTGTCCGGGGCGTGCAGGCTCACGATGTCGCTGCCGGCCAGCAACTCGTCCAGGGAGACAAGCTCAACGCCGAGCCGTGCGGCTTCGGCGGCGTCGACGTAGGGGTCGCTGAGGCAGACCGCCAGGTTGAAGGGGCGCAGCAGTTCCAGGACACGGCGCCCCACACGGGAGGCACCGATGATGCCGACCTTGCGGCCGAAGTTGCCAACGAGTGCCAGGTCGGCGGGCCCTGGGGGGAGTCGGTGCCCGGTGCGCAGGCTTTCCCGCAGGCCGAAGGCGTTCTTCCCTGCCAGGAGGATTGTGGCGAGGGTGAACTCGGCGACGGGCAGCGCGTTGGCGTGGGCGGCGGAGGAGATCAGCAGCCCACGCTCCCAGCAGGATTCGCTGATCATGCCTCGGACAGTGCCTGCAGCGTGCAGGACGGCCCGCAGCCGGGGCGCGGCTGCCAGCGCGGCGGGGTCCAGGACCGGGGCACCCCAGCCGGTGATCAGGACCTCGGCCTCGGCGAGGGCCGGGGTGAGTGATTCCTGGTCGAACCGCTGGGCGATCAGCGACTCATCGATGTCGAGGAGGCCCTTGAGCCGGTTCATCAGCCTCGGGGGGAACAGGGCGTTCAAGTGCTCCGGCGACATGGCGAAAAGCGCTGGGGGACGCCCGCTGCGCGGTGCCGCACTGGTGAGGCGGCTGGGGGCAGGGGGCGTTGAGGAGATGGTCATCGCAGTCCTGACCTAGAGGGGGCGGATGCCCGGAGCAGGTGGGCCGAGAGGCGCAGTAAGCGGTTACGACCGTAACGACGGTGTTGCGTTCAGTCAACATCGAAGGAGCGGGCTCATGCAGGGCTCATGCCTCGACCTTCATGAAGCCATCCTGAGCAGCCAAAAGGCGAAATCCGCAGACCTTCGAAGCGGCCTACGGGGAAACATCGGCGATAACAAAACGAAACAACCTCGGGCCCGACCCTTGTCTTGTGGACGTCTTTGTCCCTACCTTGCATGGCAAGCGGTTACTATCCCGAAACGCTTGAGGCTCGGTCGTCGCCGGGCGTGCTGTACCGCTTCACCGCTGGTCACCGACCTCGCGCCGAGACCGGCATCTGCCCCGGAGCCCAAGGAAGTGTCTCCATGAACGACCCTTCGCCGAACCCCCAAGCGTCAAGAGACAGCAGCCCGATGACCCGCCGCACCCTGCTGCGGGCAGGTGCACTCGCCGGTGCCGGCATCGTCGCCGCGCAGTGGTGGTCCCCCCAGCAGTCCGCGGCAGCCTCCTCCGCGGGAGCCGGCAGCCGCGCGGGAACCCTGGACATGATCATGTTCGGTGATACCGCCTCCGAGACCGCCCACGCGCTGACCGCCGAGCGATCGGACATCGTGGCCGGTCAGCTCGGCCAGCCCGGGCGGGTACTGAACCCCATGAATCCCGCCGATTTCTGGGGCGGCACGACCGCCTTCACGCTGAAGGTCGACCCCAGGGCGGGGAACTACGTGTCGGTCAAGTTCTGGGGCGGGGACTGCGCCCCGGCACTCGAGCAGAACTGGCGGCTGCAGATCTTCCTGGACGGCAGGGTTCTGGGCTGGCTCGACCAGGGCCCGGTGGACAACATCGACCTGATGGACGTGGCGCCCCGGCGGCCGGGCGGCTTCTACTGCCACACGCTGCCGCTCCCGCTCAGCGCGACGAAGGGCAGGACCGAGCTGCAGGTCGAGATCCGGGCGATGGGCCGGATCTGGGCCTACGGGCCCACAGCCGACAAGTTCTTCTACCCGATGACCACCCCCTCGCGGGGGATCTACCGGGCCTACACCCACACCGCCCCGCACTTCCAGCCGGGCGCGGACGACGACTTCGGCACCCCGGCCGCACCCACGACCCGCCCGAACACCGACGCCGAACAGCTCGCGCTGGTCACGGACCGCGTCCTGAAGGACCAGTCCCAAATCCTGTACAACCGCTGGGCGCCCACCCTGGACGTCTACGCCTTCACGACCCTGGCGCACGGCTACTCCTGGCCGAAGTCCCCCGCCTACCGCAACCCCGAGGCGCTGGAGAAACTCTGTCAGGCCTTCGACGGCACCTATCTGGCATGGCAGGACGACGCCACGGTGATGACCTCGGACCAGGGCTGGGAGGGCTTCGGGCGTATCGGCGCGGCGCTCTGCCTGACCTGGGACGACCTGCAGACCTGCCTGGACAGGACCGTCACCACCGGTCCGACCTCGCTGCTGAACCTCGGCTTCGAGACCGGCGACGCCAGCACCCTGTACGGCTGGGGGGCGATCAGCTGGGCGAACTTCGGCACCTTCGCCCGGGACACCACCGTGTTCCGCAGCGGAACGGCGTCGATGCGGGCGACCTCGTCCGGCAAGAACCTGCTCGTCGGTACGTTGTCGAAGGCGGTGACCGGCCAGGGCACCTTCACCTTCTCGGTCTGGGTGAAGACCGACGGGTCGAAGAACGCGGCCCGCGCCGGCGTGGCCTTCACGGACTCGAACGGGGCGGGCGTCACCTCCCCGGCCCTGATCCTCGCGAGCGCGGGGACGACGGACTGGCAGCAGCTGACCGCGACCTTCACCGTGCCTGCCGGGGCGACCCAGTACACCTTCCGGGTCGGCGTCCTGGGCGGCGCCACCGCCTACTTCGACGACGTGGAGATCACCGCCCCCGCCGCCTCGGGCACCACCGTCTCGCGCCGCAGCGCCTACCGGGACATGATGCTCGCCAGCCGCGAGTACTGGAGGCAGCACCAGCGCAGCTACACCAACCAGGCGATGTACTGCTCGATCGGCATCTACACCTGCAACCGCGCGCTCGCCCTGCTGTCACCGTCCGACGCCTGGAGCGAGACGGCGGCGAAGAGCTGGCTCTACCAGGCGGTCGGCCTGGAGCCCTGGGCCGGTTCGCAGGACAAGGCCGGCAACTGGACCTGGCCGCTCGGCCACGGCCACTACACCGTCACGGCCAAGGGCCTCAGCCGCGAGCTGGGCTATGTGGCCGACTACGGCGAGACCTCGGGCATCCTCGTCCGCATGTACGAGGCCGTCACCCAGGGAGCGGGCGGCGCACCGGATGCGAAGCTCAAGGCCCGCATGATCACGATGGCCAAGGCCCGCTCGTGGTTCCGCCACCCGGCGGTGGACGCCGACGGACACAGGACCGTCCGTATCGAAACGCAGATCGGCTGGCGCAACGAGCCGTATCCCGGCGCCATCGTCTACGCCCAGCTCCTCGACCACGACAGCAGCCCCGTGTCGGCGGCCGCCGTGTTCGCCGACCCCGACCTGGCCGGCTACACCCAGCAGATGATCGAGGACGGCCAGCTGGCCCCACAGCTCGACACCTACCTCAGCACCGGGCTGTACACGCGGACCGGTCTCAACGCGTTCCTGTTCATCGCCGAGCACCTGCCCGCCTTCCAGGCGCTTGCGGCGTCGGACAAGCGGCTGCCCGCGGGCTCGTGGGACACGCCCGACTTCGTCTTCACCGACGAGGCCAACGCCTGCATCGCCGTCAAACGCGGCCAGGAGGTCCTCTACTCCTCGCTGTACTTCCGGGCCCGCCAGGCCGTCAACGACATGGCGCGCGTCCACCTCATCTCCCCGGATGCCGAGCGCTCGGCCACCGTCCGCGTGACATCGGTGTTCGACAAGAACCCGGGCAACGTCTTCACCGTCCAGGACTGGGTCACACGCGACTGGGGCATCTCCGACCTCGACAGCAACGTCGACGTGCCCGGCGGCGGCCTCGCGCCTCCCGGACCAGTCCTGCACCAGGCGTTCGCGGGCGAGACGTTCTACCTCGCGCCGGTCCCCGCGGACGTGCCCGACCCGGCCCAGGGCTCGACCGCACCGGGATCGGAGAAGGTGCTGGTCGGCAAGGCACCGTTCTACGTCCTGGAGTACGCCGGCTACATCGTCGCGATGAACACCAGCGACAAGCAGACCTTCACCTACCGGTCCACCAGCTCCCAGCGCGCCGTCGACCTCAAGACCGGCAGACAAACGAATCTGCGCCGCCCGGTCCGGGTGCCACCGCTGAGCACCCTCGTGCTGTACGACGCCGGCTGCCGGGAGTCCTGAACCACCCCGGCCCCACCAGCCTTCCGAACCGCTCCATCGACCCTCACGCGAAACCTGTTTCCCGCCCTGGGAAGCCCGCACAGAGAGCACGATCACATGAACCCCACCCGTTCCCGCCGCATCCAAGCCGCAGCAGCGGCACTCGCGCTGGCCGCGCTGGCCACCGCCTGCGGCGGCGGCTCCGGTGACAAGCAGTCCTCCGGCCCGGTCACGCTGCCCTTCTGGGGCTGGGCCAACGGCCAGGAGGCCGTCGTGAAGGCGTTCAACGCCTCGCACAAGGACGTCAAGCTGAAGTACACCAAGGTCACCGATCAGCTGACGATGCAGAAGCAGCTGACCAACGCGGTCAAGGCGGGCAACGCGCCGTGCCTGGTGCAGAACACCGCCGAGTTCGTGACCACGTGGGTCTCGCAGGGCGCCCTCGCCGACATCACCCAGTACGTCGGGTCGAGCAAGACCAAGTTCAACGCCGGTTCCTGGGCGAGCGCGCAGGTGCAGGGCAAGAGCTACGGCGTCCCGACCAGCTCGGCGCCGAACTTCACCGTCTACCGCACCGACATCTTCCAGAAGTACGGCCTCAAGGCCCCGGCGACCTGGGACGATTTCATTGCCGCGGGCAAGGTCCTGAAGAAGCACGGCATCAAGATCACCAACTATGCCGGTGAGGACCCGAGCACCCTGGAGGTCCTCTCCATGCAGGCCGGCGCGCACTGGTACTCGATCGACGGCAACTCCTGGAAGGTGGACTTCCAGGACGCGGGAACCCTCAAAGCGGCGAAGGTGATCCAGGAGATCATCGACAACGACCTCAACTCCAAGCTGTCCTTCGCCGACTACGCGGCAGTGCAGCGCAACTACGACAACGGCGGCACCGCGACCCGGCAGATCTCCACCTGGCAGATGGCGGGCATGGTGCAGAACTTCACCAAGTCCTTCGGCAAGTGGGCGCTGTCGCCCTGGCCGACGTTCCAGGGCGAGGCCGCCAAGACGCCGGCCGGCACCAACCTGACCGGCAGCGTGACGCTGGTGACCAAGCAGTGCAAGAACGTGCAGCAGGCAGCCGAAGCGGCGCTGTGGATGTCCACCAACACCGACGCGGTCAAGACGATGGCGAGCCCGACCACCGGCAACGGCGTGATGCCGGCTCTGGCCGACAGCCAGTCGTACGTCGGCGAGGCGATCTCCGAGAAGCTGCTCGGCACGAACTACGAGCCGGCGAAGAAGGTCGTCACGGACAGCCTGGGCACGGTCACCACCGACTGGGCCTTCGGCCCCGACTTCACCGCCATGGGCGCGGAGATGCAGGCGGGCTGGGCCAAGGTCGTCAGCAAGGAGGAGACGGTCACCGATCTGCTCGCGCACATGCAGGAGTGGACGGTGAAGGACCTCAAGTCCCGCGGCATCAGCGTCAAGGGCTAGCGGCCACAGACAAGGACGACCACTGATGATTCGCTCCCTGCGCTGGAAGGGTGCCGCCTTCACGGTGCCCTTCCAGCTCGGCTTCGTCTTCCTCTTCCTCCTCCCGATCGGCTACGCCGTCTACCAGTCGCTGTACCGCGATCAGCAGTCCGGGCTGGGGCTCGGCGGCTCGACGCAGAAGTTCTCCGGGCTGGACAACTACCAACAGGGCCTG
The DNA here is from genome assembly GCF_044766465.1 of Streptomyces sp. NPDC102259. NCBI lineage: Bacteria > Bacillati > Actinomycetota > Actinomycetes > Kitasatosporales > Streptomycetaceae > Streptomyces > Streptomyces sp. NPDC102259. The sequence continues at coordinate 58,791 of NZ_JBIWMA010000030.1, forward strand.
ACCGACCCGGCGTTCATGGGCTCCGTGCTGCGGGTGGTGCTGTTCGCCTGCGTGCAGATCCCGCTGATGCTGCTCATCAGCCTCGTACTGGCACTGTTCCTGGACGCGCTGACGTCAAAGGTCGCGGGCCGGTTCCGGATACTGCTGCTGGTGCCGTACATGATCCCCGGAGTGGTCGCCGCGATCGTGTGGCTGAACCTCTACAGTCCGGACGTCGGCCCGCTGACGCCGCTCGGCAAGGTCTTCGGCCTCGACTGGAACTTCTTCGCGCCGTCGATGGTGTGGCCGTCCATCGGCAACCTGCTGACCTGGCACGGCATCGGCTACAACATGATCATCATCTACTCGGCGCTCCAGGGCGTCCCACGCGAGCTGTTCGAGGCCGCGCGCCTGGACGGCGCCTCCGAACTGCGGGTCGCGCTGAGCATCAAGATCCCGTACGTGCGGGGCGCGCTGGTGCTCACCGGCATGCTCTCGATCATCCAGATGCTGCAGATCTTCAACGAGCCCGCGCTCTTCAGGAACGTCACCCCGCAGACGGTCAGCGACAGCTTCACCCCGATCATGATCATCTACAACCAGGCCTTCAACGCCGGCAACTACCACTACGCCGCCGCGCTCTCGGTCCTCCTGGCTCTCATCCTCGGCCTCGCCTCCTTCCTCTTCTACCGGATCACCTCGAAGGAGGCCGACTGATGACACTCACCGAAGAGCGTGCCGAGCCGCACACCGCCCGGCGCCTCACCCGCCCCGACCCCGCCTCAGGCACCCGCGGCGGCCAGCGCTTCCTCCTGCTCGGCCTGATCCTGGCCAGCCTGTACAGCCTGTTCCCGGTGTGGTGGCTGATCGTCGCCGCCACCAAGAACCGCACGGGGCTCTACCAGAGCAATGGGCTGTGGTTCTCCGGCTGGCACCTCTGGGACAACCTGCATCAGCTGTTCACGTACGAGGACGGCATCTTCCTGCGCTGGACCGCCAACTCGTTCCTGTACGCCGGCGTCGGCTCCCTCGGTGGCACCTTGCTCGCCCTCGCCACCGGCTACGGCCTCGCCCGCTTCGAATTCCCGGGCCGCAACCTGGTGTTCGCGTGCGTGGTCGGCTCGTTCCTGATCCCGATCGCCCTGCTCACCCTGCCGCTGTACCTGCTGTTCTCCCAGATCGGCCTGGTCGACACGCCCTGGGCGATGCTGATCCCCTGCCTGATCAACCCGTTCAGCGTGTACCTCGCCAAGGTGTACACCGAGGCCACCATCCCCTACGAACTCCTCGAAGCCGCCCGCATCGACGGCGCCGGTGAACTGCGCATCTTCTTCAGCATCGTGCTGCGCATGATGACGACCGGCGCCGCGACCGTGTTCCTGCTCGCCTTCGTCAACACCTGGAACGCCTTCTTCCTCCCCCTCACCCTGCTGCGCGGCGAGGAGAACTGGACCCTCAACCTGGGCCTGTACAACTGGTCCGGCAAACGCCTGGAATCCGGCGTCGACCTCACCAGCCTCGTCCTGACCGGCGCACTGCTGTCCATCGTCCCGATGGCGATCATGATGGTGGCGATGCGGCGCTACTGGCGCAGTGGCGTCACCCTGGGAGCCTTGAAATGACCGTCCTGCACAACCCGGTCATCCGCGGGTTCGCCCCCGACCCGTCCATGATCCGTGTCGACGACTGGTACTACGTGGCCACCAGCTCGTTCGAGTGGTTCCCCACGATCCCGATCCACCGCTCACGCGACCTGGCCCGCTGGGAGTACGCGGGCCATGTGCGCGGCGCGGTTCCCGGAGACTCGCTGGCCGGCGTGCCGGACTCGGGAGGCGTCTGGGCCCCCTCACTGAGCTGGGACGGCGAACGCTTCTGGATGGTGTACTCCATCGTCCGCTCGGTCGGCACCCGCTACTTCGACCTGGACGTGTGGATCACCACCGCCACCGACGTCGACGGCGTCTGGGCCGCCCCGCGGCGGGTCGCCGGCCACGGCTTCGATCCGGCGCTGTTCCACCACGAAGGGCGGCTGTGGCTGGTCAACATGCAGACCGATCACCGGCCGGGCGGACGGCGCTTCGACGGCATCGTCCTGACCGAACTCGACCGCGACACCCTGGCCCCGGCCGGCGACACCCACCTTCTGCTGCAGCACGACCAGCTGATCGAGGGCCCCAAGCTGCTGGAACGCGACGGCTGGTTCTACCTCCTGCTCGCCGAGGGCGGCACCGGCACCGCGCACGGCGTACGCGTCGCCCGCAGCCGTACTCTCACCGGCCCCTACGAACTCGACCACCTGCCACTGCTCACCTCCCGCGACGATCCCTCGCAGCCGCTGCAGAAAGCCGGACACGGAGAGCTGCTCACGACCCCGCGAGGAGACTGGCTCCTCAGCCACCTGGCCGCCCGGCCCGTCAAGACCGAGTACGGCCCGCACTGCACCCTGGGCCGGGAGACCGCGATCCAGCAGGTCGTCTGGGACGCCGACGGATGGCCCCGGCTCCGCCAGGGCGGCTGGCATCCCGCCGTCGACATCCACATCGACGACGCCGCCGTGCCGAAGCCCTCCCGCCCACAGGCCGTCCCACCACCGGCCGCAGGCCCTCCGTCCGAGGCGCTGTCGTGGCCGTGGTCCACACTGCGCGGCTACGCCGATCCCTCCTGGGCCGACACCACCAGCCGGCCCGGCTGGATCCGGCTGCGCGGCCGTCACGGCCCCGAATCGCTGTGGGAGCAGAGCCTGCTCGCCCAGCGCATCACCGAGCATCACACCGAGGTCGAAGTCACCCTCCAGGCACAGCCCCGCACCTTCACACAAGCCGCGGGCCTGATCCTCTGGTACGACACCGTCTCCTTCCTCACCCTCGACCTCACCTGGGCCGAGCCCGACGGGGAACCCCAGCGCGGCCAGCAGTGGCAGGGCGGCGGCCGAACCGTACTCAGCCTGCTCGAACACGACGCCGACGGGCCGCGCCAGGTGGAGCTACGAGACGTCGAACCCGGAGCCACCCTCACCCTGGGCGCGACCATCGACGCGGCGACGGCCCGGTTCTGGATCCTGCAGGACGGCCGACGGCACCCCGTCGGCCCGGAACTCGACTTCAGTCATCTGTCCGACGACTACGGCTCCCGACTGCGCTTCACGGGCGCCTTCGCCGGCATCCACGCCCGCGACCTGGTCGACGGGTCCTTCACCGCCGACTTCACCGGATGGCGCCTCACCTGCGAGGAATGACTCGCGGCACCAGAGTCCACTGCGTCCCGGCCCACGTGCGCCCAGGCCGTCAGCACCGACACGGCCTGATCTCCGGCACGCCGTAAATTCCCGGTCGCTGCCTGATCAGTGTCTCGGCCACCAACCGCACGGGCGCGTCGAACAAGACCCTCACCCTGACCGTGCACTGCCCCCGAGGAGCAGACGTTGTCCCACCACCCCACCGCCCCCGCGCGGTTCACGCTCAATACGGCCTTCGGTATCGGCTCTGTCCATCCACGCCTGTACGGCTCGTTCATCGAGCACCTCGGCCGCTGTGTCTACGACGGCCTCTACGAACCCGGCCACCCCGACGCCGACCAAGCCGGGCTGCGACAGGACGTCTTGGCGCTGATCCGGGAACTGGGCGTCACCACCGTGCGCTACCCGGGCGGCAACTTCGTCTCCGGCTACCGCTGGGAGGACACCGTCGGCCCGCGCGAGGACCGGCCGGTTCGCCTGGACCTCGCGTGGCGGTCCACTGAGACGAACAGGTTCGGTCTCGGCGAGTTCATCGACTTCTGCCGCAAGACGGACACCGAGCCGATGATGGCCGTCAACCTCGGCACCCGGGGCGTGGAAGACGCCGTCCGGCTGCTGGAGTACGCCAACCACCCCGGTGGCACCGAGCTCTCCGACCAGCGCATCAGCCACGGCGCCAAGGAGCCCTACGGCATCAAGATGTGGTGCCTGGGCAACGAGATGGACGGCCCCTGGCAGATCGGCCACAAGACCGCCGAGGAGTACGGCCGCCTCGCCGCCGAGACCGCCCGCGCCATGAGAATGGTCCAGCCCGATCTGGAGCTGGTGGCCTGCGGCAGCTCCGGCTCCGACATCGCGACCTTCGGCGCCTGGGAGGCCACCGTCCTCGAAGAGGCATACGACCAGGTCGACTACGTATCGCTGCACACCTACTACGAGGAGATCGACGGCGACCGGGACTCCTTCCTCGCCTCGGCCGTCGACATGGAGCACTTCATCGAGTCTGTTGTCGCCACCTGCGACCACGTCCGCGCCCGGCTGAAGACCGACAAGCGGATCGACCTCTCGTTCGACGAGTGGAACGTCTGGTACCAGAAGCGGCCCAACCCGCACCCGGTCGAGGACTGGCAGGAGGCGCCCCGACTGCTGGAGGACAACTACTCGGTGACCGACGCCGTCGTCTTCGGCTCACTGATCATCGCCCTCCTGCGGCACGCCGACAGGGTCACTTCTGCCTCCCTCGCACAGCTGGTCAACGTGATCGCTCCCATCATGACCGAGCCGGGCGGTCCCGCCTGGCGGCAGACCACCTTCTTCCCCTTCGCCCAGGCGTCGAGCCACGGGCGCGGACGGGTACTGCGGGTCGAGGCCGACAGCCCCACGTACACCACCGCGAAGTACGGCGAGGTACCACTGCTCCACGCCACCGCCGTCTGCGACGACGACACCGGTGCCGTCACCGTCTTCGCCGTCAACCGCAGCCAGAGCCGGACGCTGCCCCTGGAGGTCGACCTGTCCGGGGTCGACGCCCACAGCCTGACCGAGCACCTGGTCCTGGCCGACGCCGACCCCGACGCCCGCAACACCCTGGACCAGCCTGAGCGGGTCACCCCTCGCCCGGCGACCGGTACCACCGTGTCCGGCGGAGTGCTTCGAACCGAACTCGCGCCCCTGTCCTGGAACATGATCCGGTTGGCCCGCCGCCCGTAGCCGGCAGCAGAGCACAGAGCGCGGAACTCTCCTCAATGACGAGAAGAGCTGCGCGTCACCCGACTCCGGGTGCCGGGCAGCGTGGAAGGAAGTCGATGAAACACGCGGCACTGTCCCGTACCGTGATCGGTGGCCTGGCCGTCGCAGCTCTCGGTGCCGGACTCCTCGTCGGGCCGGCCCCGGCATCCGCCGATCCGTATCAGGACGCTGCGGGGAACGGCCCGACCGCGACCATGGTGATCCACCCGGTGATCGACACCGATACGATCGGCACCTCCTCACAACAGCGCACATGGGCCTCCACGCTCGGCGTCCGAAACGCAGGCGGCCTTGATGCAGCCGACTCCCAGGCGTCGTACCTGCAGTTCAATGTCAGCCCCACGGCAGTGCCGGGAACGGTCGTCTCCGCGAGGGTCGTCCTGACCGCGACGCCGGATTCGACAGCGCCGGCCGGAACTCAGCTGAACTCGGCGTTCGTGTCCGACGACACGTGGAACGGTGAGCAGGTCACCCGTTACGATCCGATCTTCACCCTCACCGGAGCCACCAAGCCGACAGCCACCGACATCGCCGGGTCGACCGCCCCGCTGCGTGCCGACCGCGGTGCGGTGCGATACGAGGGCGATGTCACGTCTGCCGCCCAGAGCGAGAACAACGGTGACGGCCGGCTGTCGCTTCGGGTCTGGACAGCTGATCAGAACGCGGCGGTGCAGTTCCACAGCGACGACCACTCGATCGGGGACAACCGTCCGGCCCTTCTGGTCACCTTCAGGCCGACCACCGGCCGGGACAAGAAGGACGCAGCGGATGCCGCCAAGGACCTCGCCGATGCGCGCGAGTACCTCCGTCGCCTCGGGCCGGTCAGACATGACGTCGCACTCCCGTCAACCGGCATACACGGGTCGAGGCTGACGTGGTCGTCTCTCGACGACCAGAACCTCAACGACCGGGGGAAGGTCACCCGGCCGACGGCTGATCTGCCGGACGCGGACGTCGCGCTCGACCTCAAGGTGAGTGACGGTTCCGTCACCCTGACGGACCGTCTGCAGGTTGTCGTGCCCAGGGACCCTGAGGCGAAGGCCGCGACCCCGGTCGACGCCGCACTGCGGCCGGTCGCCGTAGAGCGGGAAGTCACCGACCTCATCTCCCAGAAATGGGGAACCGCCTTCACACCGGTCACCCCGCCGACACAGGTCCTCACGCGCGAGATTCCCGTCGCGCCGGGCCAGTCCATCCAGGCCGCGATCGACGGCGTCGCGGCGGCCGGCGGCGGAGTCGTCCGCCTCGGTGCCGGCGTGCACCCGCTCACCAGCCCCCTGAACATGCAGAGCACCGTCACGCTCGTCGGCGCCGGACAGGATCACACGGTGATCCAGTACACCGGCACGGGCAGCGCCATCACGACGACGCTCAAGCAGATCCAGGATGTCGTGATGAAGGGGTTCACTCTTGAAGGCGTCAAGGGTGACCTGGGCGGGGCCCTCGGGATCTACTTCGCCGGTGCAGACCCGGAGAGCGCACATCACCACCGCATCGCCCTTCAGGACGTCACAGTAAAGAACTTCCCCGGCCATGGCGTGCACATCAAGCGCACCACCGACCTCCTCACCGACCACCTGACGTCGATGTACAACGGCGAGCGCGGCAGCCTCTTCCACAACAGCTACTGGCTGTTCGACAACCGAATCCTGCAATCCGACACACAGCTCTCGAAACCAGTGCTCGGCAAGGGCGCGAAATACACCTCCACCTCGGACGTCATCACCCAACGCATGCAGATCCACCACGCAGCCGGCAACGGTATTCAGGCGGACGGCAGCAACGACGTGCGGATCTTCTTCCAGAAACTGAACATCTCGGACGTGGGGAAGAGCGCCCTCTGGATGATCTGCGAGATCTTCAACAACCCCAACCAGTACACCGAGGATCCGGCCTACGCCCCCAACTATGTGATCATCAACGAGTCGTCGTTCGTCGGCAACCTCCGAGGCGGCGTGTGGAAGATCGCACAGAACGTTCTTGTGCGCGACTCCGTCTTCGACAACATCCGGAATGACCTCATCCTGATGAAATCGAGTCCGGAGTTCGAGAACACCAAGTTCGAGCACGCGCCGGAGTACTTCACTGACAACAGTCAGGTTCCAGCGCTCTAGGATGCCGGGTCCGCGTGGTCTCGCGGCTGGGCAGTCGCGCCCCGCGTCTTTCGCCAGTTCCACCCGGACCCGCCATCTGAATGTAATCGATGAACCACCAGAAAATCCGGAGGCCAACAATGGTGTTGGGTAGTCGGAATCGAATCCAATCGCGATCATCCGCCCGTGCGGGTGCGCCGACCTTCGTACTAAAACTGATCATTGCCGTGACGGTGATGGCGATTTCCCTGGTTGCCTCACCAGAGCAGGCTCTCGCGGACGGGGCGCCGGCGACGTTGCCGGCCTTGCCGACTCAGACGACGTCGGCCGTGTTCAATGTAAGCCCTGGTGGCGATATCCAGGCGGCGGTGGACGCGGCGTACAACGCGGGCGGGGGGACAGTGAACCTCGCGTCCGGCAGGTTCGACATCACCGCGCCCATCATCCCTCGCAGCAAGGTGACCATCCAGGGCCAGGGCTCGACCGGATCGGGGCTGACGACCCTTTACAACGCCCTCGGGGCGGACATGGTGATCATGGTGGACGACCGGAGCGGCGGGCTGAACAACAGCATTTTCCAGGACTTCAAGGTCGACTGCGGCTTGTCGCGCACCCAGCGCACCTACGCCAGCGATCCGGGAAAGAACTACGGCATCTTCCTCACGGACATCAGCGCTTCGAATGATCTGGTGCTTATCGACAACGTCCAGATCACCCAGTGCCTCACGGGCCTCCATGTCAAGGGGACGAGCGATCTAACCATCCGGAGCAGCAACTTCCACGACAATGGCGGCGTGCTCTACTACAGCCACAACGCCTATCTGCGACGGGTGTCAAAGGCCAACATACAGAACAGCACACTGTCTGACGGATCTACTGCGAACGGGCTCAACATCTCCTACTCCGACAACATCACCGTGCAGGGATGCACTGTCAGCAACAACTACTTCCGGGGCGTCCGGGCGGCCAACTCAACCTACATCGATGTACTCAGCGATACGGTGAGCGGAAACGGTGACACCGGAATCATCATGAACTCTGAAACCGCCGGTGTCGACCAGTTCCGCATCATCAGTGACACGGTGACGTCCAATTCGGTGGGCATCTCGACGTCTTCGAACTCCAGCAACGGCAGCGTCTGGGACAACAGAGTGTCCGGAAACGGGACCAACCTCAGCATCAGTTCCTCGTCGACATCCATCAGATGATCTCATGCCGGGCCGGATCGGCGGGCAATGCCATGCCCAGGAAGATGGGCTGATGGAAGCTCCTTGACGGCGGCCGTGTGAAACTTCTGATGGGCGGCCAGCCGAGTCCCGGTAGATGGCCACAAGAATTACTGGGGGCCAGCGAGTGTTCCTGATCGCGCCTTTACGAGAGGGGCATCTCCGGTCCGGTTTGCTGATTTTTGCAATGTATTAGCGAACTGGCCGGAGAGGCTCGTGACCGCCGCCTGCTGCGCGCCGGTCAGAGCGGTCCCTCCCGCCACTGGGGCAACCGCATCGACCTCTACCCCCGCGCCGACGGGCGGCCCATCGCCCTGCATCCCGCCGAACTGGCCACCGCCCGCGTCCCCGCCTCCTGCCGCTGGCACCTGGGCTCCGGCATTGCCCACCCGCACGATGACGGCAGCGCCTGGTGCCGCATTCCGCACGCTGTGCTCTGCCCGCAGCGCACGCCCACCTGCCGGATCAGCCCGCCCCTCGCGTTGGCGCGCCGTCAACTCGCCGTACGAACCCGTCGCCTGATCGACACCGGTGTCTTCACCACTCCCACGGTTCCCCCCACCAGCGCAGCGCCTGACGGCCCCGACCGCGCGGTCGTGCGGATGCTGCTGGGCCACTACCTCGCCGACGGCCCCGTGGAGGCCATCCGCTGCGTAGCTCAGACGAACCACCGCCACCGTTGCCCCCGCCCCGTTCTGGCCCCGGACGGCCCGGCCGGATCCTGGAGACTGCTGCCCATCGGCCCCCGGCGCGGCCAACTCGTCCTGCCCGAGCAGACGATGGCTGTCTATGACCTCAGCCGGCTGCCTCACGCCGAACAGCGCCGCTGGCGTATCCAGCGCTGCCCCGCGCACGCCATCGTTCACGGCGCCGCCGATCTGGCGCTGGCCGGGTGGCAGGTCTTTGATCCCCTCCTGCACGCGCAGCACCTGCGTACCGGTCTGCCGTATCCACCGGCACACGACAGCGGAGAGAGGTGACGATGCCGCACCACGCCCTGGAAATCCTCCTGGCCCGCCCCCTGGCCCCGGCCGAACTCCGCGACGCCGCCCGCGTGCTGCCGCTCGCAGCCAACCACGACACCACCCGCCTCATGACCCTCGTACGAGCCAAAAGCCCCGGCCGCGCCGCGCACCGGCTGCGACAGCGCCTCGCCACACGGCTCCCCGTGGACGTGATCACCACCCACTACCCGGACACCGACGGACAGGTCCTGCTCAACCTTGCCTTCCCGCCCGCCGTCCACGCCGCGATCCGCCAGGCCGCTCATGAAGTGGGGCAGAGCCCGGAGCTCTTCGTGAAGCTGGCCCTGCACCGCGCGCTGGCCCAGCACGCCAGCGACGAGGCCGACCGCCTCGACCGGGCCGTGCAGCAACTGCTCGCCCACACCACACCCGCACACCTCCTGGCAGCCGTCGGCCACGCCCTGACCCGCACCCCCGGAGCAGCCCCCGCATGAACCCGACCGACGAACAGACGGCCGCGGCCGACGCCTTCCACGCCGGCCAGCACCTCGCCCTGCAGGCCGACGCGGGTACCGGCAAGACCACCACCCTGGCCCTGCTCGCCCGCACCACCAAACGCCGCGGCCGCTATCTCGCCTACAACCGGGCCATCGCCCAGGACGCACGCACCCGATTCCCCGACACCGTGCAGTGCAAGACCGCCCACGCCCTCGCCCACGCCGCCATCGGCCACCGCTACACCCGCCGCCTGAACGCCCCCCGCCGCCCGGCCTGGCAGACCGGGCAGGCCCTCGGCATCACCAAGCCGATCCGCATCGGCGAACGCGACCTCTCACAAAAGACCCTCTCCAACGCCACGCTGCGCACCGTGGCCGGCTTCTGCCACACCGCCGACGAGACGATCACCCGCCATCACGTTCCCCGCCTGCGAGGCCTGGAAGACAAGGACCTGCACACCCAACTCGCCGCCCACATTGTGCCGTTCGCCGAGAAGGCATGGGCCGACCTGCAGCACCCCGACGACGGGGCCGTGCGCTTCGACCACGACCACTACCTGAAGATCTGGGCCCTTGCTCAGCCGAAGATCGATGCCGACTTCCTGCTGCTGGACGAGGCCCAGGACACCAACCCCGTCGTCGAGCAGATCTTCCTCGATCAGCGCGGTCACGCCCAGCTGGTGATGGTCGGCGACTCCGCCCAGGCCATCTACCAGTGGCGCGGCGCCAAAGACGTCATGACCGGCTTCGACGGCACTCAGCTCGCCTTGTCGCAGTCCTTCCGCTTCGGCCCCCACCTGGCCCAGGAGGCCAACCGCTGGCTGGCCATCGCGCAGGCGCCGATCCGCCTGACAGGCACCCCTCAGGTGCCCACCGAACTCGGGCACCTCGTCCGGCCCGACGCTGTACTGTGCCGCACCAACGTCGGCGCCATGGCCCACGTCATGGACCTGCTGGCCGCCGGATACCGAGTGGGACTGGCCGGGGGAGGGGACAGCCTGCGCGCTCTGGCCCTGGCCGCCCGCGACCTCAAGGAGGGCCGACGCACCTCTCCCACCCCGAACTGGTGCTGTTCCCCTCCTGGGGCGAACTGCAGGACTACGCCGCCCACGACCCGGCCGGACGCGACCTGCAGCCGCTGGCCGACCTCGTCGACACCCACGGCACCGACGCCATCCTGGCCGCCCTCGCCCACCTCACGCCGGAGCAACAGGCCGAGGTGACCGTGTCAACGGCCCACAAGGCCAAAGGCCGTGAATGGCCCCGCGTGAAGATCGCCGACGACTTCACCCCTCCGAAGGACACCGACAAGCGCGACGACACCGGCCGCCCTGTACCCGGACCGAACAGCGACAGCGAAGCACGTCTCGCCTATGTCGCCGTCACCCGCACCCGCCGGCGCCTCGACCTCGGCGGCCTCTCCGGGATCCACGAGCACCCCGACGGAAACCCGCCGGCATGCTGACCGTCCTGCGGCAGAGCGGGAGCTGTCGGTCGGAGCGAGCGAACCGGTAGCACAGGCGCGGCAGGACCTCCTGCGGGATACCGGAACCGTTGTCCATCACCGGGAGCGGGAGTGTCTGGACGTGGCCGGGACCGTCGAGCCGCAGATTGTCAAGAAGCGGCAGCGCCGGCTGACCGGGGTGGACGAGATGGTGCTGTCGTTGTCCGTGCAGGGACTTATGCACGGGGAGATCTGCGCACATCTGACCGAGGTGTCCAGGCAGACCATCTCCACGATCACCGACAAGGCGATGGAGGGCATGGCCGAGTGACAGAACCGGCCGCGAGGGCCCGCTCAGGTCTGGTGCGTGCTGGGCCGGCCGCTGGTGAGTTCGGTGTTCGGCTGCTCGCTGTGATCGAGGGTGGCGGCCCAGCTGGCCAGAAGCCGGAGTCCATCGTGTGATGCGGTGCCGGGCTCGGCACTCATCGCGGTGAGGGTGAGGCCCGGGTCGTTCGGGATGGGCAGGCCCTCGAAGGCGAGGGTGAGGTCGCCGACAGCGGGGTGGTGGAAGCGTTTGAGGCCGGTGCGGTGCAGACGCACGTCGTGTGCGGCCCACAGTGTGCGGAAGTCTTCGCTGCGGGTGGAGAGTTCACCGATCAGGTCGCTGAGCTCGCGGTTGTAGGGGTCCTGTCCGGCCTCGGTGCGCAGCAGGGCCGCCGACGCGGCCCTTTGGTAGTCCAGTTCGGTCATGTACTGGGCCGCGCCGGGGTTGAGGAACTGGAACCGGGCGAGATTGACCGGCCGGGCCGGGTCCTGGAACACAGGCCAGTACAGGGCTTTGCCGAGTCGGTTGGCTGCCAGGATGTCGAGGCGGCCGTTGCGGATGAAGGCAGGCACCTCGGTCATCGCGTCCAGCAGCTGTTGTAGCGCGGGCCGGATCGGCTGTGCGGTGCGGCGGCGTGCGGGCCGGCGGGTCGTACTGGCGGTTCGGGCCAGGTCCAGGAGGTGGGCGCGCTCGGATTCGTCGAGCTGCAGCGCGCGGGCCAGGGAGTCCAGGACAGCTTCGGAGACGCCGGAGAGGTTGCCGCGCTCCAGGCGGGCGTAGTACTCGGCGCTGACGCCGGCGAGCGTCGCGACCTCCTCGCGGCGCAGCCCTTTCACCCGGCGGGTGCCTGTGGCGGGGAGCCCTGCCTGCTGGGGTGTGATTTTGCTGCGGCGGCTGGTGAGGAACTCGCGTACCTCGCTTCGGTTGTCCATGTCTTCGAGGCTACGACGGCTTGTCCGGCCGTGGGGTGTACTGCCAGTACACGTATCAACAGGTCCTTCCGCGCGCTCGTGACCTGCCGTTTCATCGGTAGCAGGCCAGCAAAGGCCCGCCCGTCCGCCCGGTGGCGCACGTCCCGGCTGAGGGAGGCAATGGAGAGCGGTGCCCGTTCCCCGCCCCTGTGGGTGCACGCGCGGGCATCCACACGGTAAGGAGCCGATCATGGCGGAGGACAAGAAGCCCGGGGGACCGCGTCAGCAGTTCGGGGACATCGCTCCGGCACTGGCCGGTTACAGCGAGGACGTGCTGTTCGGGCAGGTGTGGGAGGACCGGGACCTGCCCGCGCGGGAACGCAGCCTGGTCACGGTGGCCAGCCTGATCACCAGCGGCAGCAGCGAGCAGCTGGCCTTCCACCTGGGCAAGGCCCGGGAAAACGGGGTCAGTGACAAGGAACTGATCGCGACGATCACGCACCTGGCGTTCTACGCCGGATGGCCCAAGGCCATGTCCGCGCTCACCGTCGCCCGTGACGTGCTCGCGTCCTAGGGACCGATGGCGGGCGGCGAGAGCCCCCAAGGCCCTGAACCAGCCGCCGGGCGTAGCGGCATCACCGGTAGCGGTGCACACCGCTCCTGCCTGAGCCCCCCCGTACCCGTCACCTGTGCGTGGCCGTGCCGCGCCCGTATGCAGTCAAGGAGAACGATCATGGAGATCATCCAGCCGCCGGCGACGGCGAAGCTGCCTGCCGAGATGTTCGCCGGGGATGCCTGGGCGGACGTCATCTACCGCGGTGAGGACCCTTCCCGTGCACGGGCCAACATGGTGCGCTTCGCACCCGGTGCGCGCACGGCCTGGCACTCCCACGGCCTGGGGCAGACGCTCTACATCGTGGAGGGCATCGCCCTGATCCAGTCCCGCGGTGGCGAGATCGTCGAGGCCCGCCCCGGGGATGTGGTCTTCACCCCGGCCGGTGAGGAGCACTGGCACGGTGCTGCCCCCGACCGGTTCATGAGCCACATCGCGCTGTGGGAGGGCGACAAGGTCGACTGGCTCGAACACGTCACGGACGCGGAGTACACCGGTCCCCGCCGCCTCGCCCGCACCTCCTGAACCATTCGCACTGCCTCACAGCCCACCCGCCCGTCTCGCGAGATACGGAGACAATCATGCGCGCAACCGTCCTCTACGCCCCCCGCGACGTCCGCGTCGAAGACCGCCCCCAGGCCGCCGTCCAGCAGCCCACCGATGCAGTGATCCGCACCGTCGCCACCTGTGTGTGCGGCTCGGACCTGTGGGACTACCGCGGCATCAACGAAGTCGCCGAGCCCACACCCGGCGGCCACGAATACGTCGGCATCGTGGAAGAAGTCGGCAGCGACGTGAGCGGCATCAAGCCCGGCCAGCTGGTCGTCGGCTCGTTCTTCGCCTCCGACAACACCTGCCCCAACTGCGAAAACGGCTACCAGACCAACTGCCTGCACCGCGAGTTCGTCGGCGGCGCCCAGGCCGAGTACGTTCGCGTCCCGCTCGCCGACGGCACCCTCGTCCACGTCCCCGGGGACGTTGCGGACGAGCACATCTCCAGCCTGCTGGCCTGCTCCGATGTCATGGGCACCGGCTGGTACGCGGCTGTGGCCGCGGAGGTGAAGCCCGGCGACACCGTCGCCGTGGTCGGGGACGGCGCGGTCGGACTCTGCGCGGTCATCGCCGCCAAGGAACTCGGGGCGACGCGGATCATCGCCATGTCCCGCCACGAGTCGCGCCAGAAACTGGCCCGCGAGTTCGGCGCCACCGACATCATCGCCGAACGCGGCGACGAGGGCGTAGCCCGCGTCAAGGAACTGACCGGCGGCATCGGCGCCGACGCCGTGCTGGAGTGCGTGGGCACCCCCGACTCCATGCAGCAGGCTCTTCACTCCACCCGCCCCGGCGGCAACGTCGGCTTCGTCGGCGTCCCCCACGGCGTGCAGATCAACGGGGAAGAGCTGTTCTTCTCCCACGTCGCCCTGCGCGGCGGCCCCGCCCCCGTCCGGGAGTTCCTGCCCGACCTCATCCAGCGCGTCCTGGACGGCCGGATCAACCCCGGCAAGGTCTTCGACCTCGAACTTCCCCTGGAGAAGGCCGCCGAAGGCTACAAGGCCATGGACGAGCGCCGCGCCATCAAGGCACTCCTGCGCCCCTGACACGACGCCCAGGCACCCCGCATCTCCCAGCACCCCGGGCGGCACCCCCACCGTCCCGGAGAACGGAACCCTCCCATGAACCCGCAGTATGACTTCGAAGGCCAGGTCGCCCTGGTCACCGGTGCCGCCTCCGGCATGGGCCTGGCCACCGCCCGCGCCTTCGCCCAGGCCGGTGCCGCCGTCGTCCTGGCCGACCTCAACAAGGACGCCGTCCAGAACGCGGCCAAGGAACTCACCGACGCCGGCCACCAGGCCATCGGCGTTGCCTGCGACGTCACCGACGAGGCCCAGGCCGCCGCCGCGGTGGACCGCGCGGTGGACACCTTCGGCCGCCTGGACATGGCGTTCAACAACGCCGGCATCCAGGCCCCGCCGTCGGACGCCGCCGATGAGAGCGCCGAGGAGTTCGACCGCGTCAACGCCGTCAACCTGCGCGGCGTGTGGGCCGCCCAGAAACACGAGCTGCGCCAGATGCGGACCCAGGGTTCGGGCGCGATCGTCAACTGCTCCTCCCTGGGCGGGCTGGTCGGCCTGCCCGAACGGGCCGCCTACCACGCCTCCAAGCACGGCGTGATCGGTCTGACCAAGAGCGCCGCGGTCGAATACGCCCCCAAGGGCATCCGGATCAACGCGATCTGCCCCGGCGTGATCGACACCCCGATGGTCTCGGACATGCTCGAAGGCCAGGCCGAGGCCATGGCCGAGATCATGAAGCAGCAGCCGATCGGCCGCCTCGGCAAGGCCGAAGAAGTCGCCGCCGCTGCCGTATGGCTGTGCAGCGACGCCGCCAGCTTCGTCATCGGCGTCGCCCTGCCCGTCGACGGCGGCTACACCACCCACTGACACCACCACCCGGCAAATGTCCCCGGGGCGGCCGCCCCGGCAGCGTCACGCAAGGAGCCAGCGTCATGGAGTACCGCCGTCTCGGCGCCAGCGGAACCCTGGTGTCCAACCTGTCCCTGGGCACGATGAACTTCGGGACCCCGGAGACACCCGAGGAGGAGGCATTCGCGCAGATGGACGCCTTCCTCGACGCCGGCGGCAATCTGCTCGACACCGCCGACGTCTACAACGGCGGAGTGGCCGAGGAGACCGTCGGCAGGTGGCTCGCCGCCCGCCCGCGCGAAGTCACCGACCGCGTCGTCATCGCCACCAAGGGCCGGACCCGCACCGGCACCGACCCCAACGAAGCCGGAACCTCCCGCCGCCACCTGGACCGGGCGCTGACAACCTCCCTGCGCAGGCTGGCAGTCGACACCGTCGACCTCTACCAGCTCCACGCGTGGGACCCCCTGACACCGATCGAGGAGACACTGTCCTTCCTCGACTCGGCCGTCCGCGCGGGAAAGATCCGCTACGTCGGCCTGTCCAACTTCACCGGCTGGCAGCTCCAGCTCGCCGTCTCGACCGCGCAGGCGCACGGCTACCCGGTGCCGGTGACGCTCCAGGCCCAGTACAACCTGGCCACCCGCCAGACGGAATGGGAGATGGCAGCCGCCGCCCTCCACAACGGACTCGGCATCCTGGCCTGGTCCCCGCTCGCGAGCGGATTCCTCACCGGAAAGTACCAGCGCGGCGCGCAGCGGCCCTCCGACACCAGGGCCGGCCAGGACCACCCCCTCTACCAGTACACCTCCTCCAACTACGAGCACTCCGACCGCACCTGGGACTCCGTCGACGCCCTGCGCAGGGTCGCCGAGGACAACGGCGTCACCCCCGCCCAGGCCGCCCTCAGCTGGGTCATCAACCGCCCCGGCGTCACCTCCGCCATCGTCGGCGCCCGCACCCTGGAACAACTCGCCGGCAACCTCACCGCCGCCGACCTGCGCCTGGACCCGGACTCCGTCGAGGCGCTCGACACCGCCAGCGACCCGAACCCGGCGCCCTACCCCTACGGCGCCTTCGGCTCCGCCCAGCGCGACCGCACCCCCAACGACCCCGAGGCCCTCAGCGCCCTCATCCAGGAGCACGCCGATTCCGGCGGCCCCCGACAGCACTGAGCCGTGCACGGACGGAAGCACGCGAAAGGGAGATTCGCCATGAAGTACGTCCGCCTCGGCGCCACCGGACTGAAGGTCAGCCGGCTCGCCCTGGGCTGCATGAGCTACGGCGACCCGACCGTGGCCGGTGCCCATCCGTGGGCGCTGACCGAGGACAAAGCCGCCCCGTTCTTCCAGCAGGCAACCGAGCTGGGCATCACCTTCTGGGACACCGCCAACGTCTACCAGGCCGGCACCTCGGAGGAAATCGTCGGCCGCGCCATCCGCGAATACTCCCGGCGCGAGGACATCGTGCTCGCCACCAAGGTCCGCGGGAAGATGCACGACGGCCCCGGCGGCGAGGGCCTGTCCCGCAAGGCAATCCTCGAACAGGTCGATGCCTCACTGTCCCGGCTGGGCACGGACTACATCGACCTCTACCAGATCCACCGCTTCGACGACGGGACACCCGCCGGAGAGACGATGGAGGCACTGCACGACGTCGTCAAGGCCGGCAAGGTCCGCTACATCGGCGCCTCGTCGATGTACGCCTGGCAGTTCGCCAAGCTCCAGCACGCCGCCGACCTGGGCGGATGGACCCGCTTCGTCTCCATGCAGAACCAGTACAACCTCCTGCGCCGCCAGGACGAGCCGGAACTGATGGCCATGTGCGCCGACATGGGCGTGGGACTGGTGCCCTACTCGCCGAACGGGAAGGGCCGCCTCGCCCGCCCCGCCGGCGAGCAGAGCACCCGCTCCCGCACCGACCACGTCGTGCAGTCCTTCGACAGCCCGCACGACGAGCCGGTCATCAACGCCGTACAGCAGCTCGCCGAGGCCCGCGGCGTCAGCATGGCCCACGTCGCACTGGCCTGGGTACTGCGCAACCCCCTGGTCTCCGCCCCCATCGTGGGTGCCACCAAGCCCCACCACTTGCCTCAGGCCGTCGATGCGCTCGAACTGCGGCTGTCGGACGAGGAGGCGGCCGCTCTGGAAGAGCCCTACACCAACGCCGGACCGTCCTGGTTCTGAGCACAGGGCCGCTCAGGCACGGTGCCCCGCCCGAGGGGCCCGTGTCCGGAGCATCTGCGGCAAAGCCCCGGCCACGACAGCCAGGACTCACCGGTCCGTTTTCCATCCGGGACAGCTCACCATTCTCTGTTCGTGCGGGCGCTGTCCGGGAGGAGCGTCTAGTCAACGGATCTGTGGCACCAACTGATGGCGGCGCGGCGCGAACGCTACCGAGATCGGCCGTCAGCGCGGCGGCGCCGTCATGCGGGGGAGGTCGGCGGGGGAGAGGTCGGGGCGGGAGCGGTGCAGGCGTGCGGGGTGGCGCCACTGGCCGGAGGCGTCACGGGCGACGTCGACGCCGACTTCCACCACCAGCTCGGGTTCCACCAGCGTGACGTTCAGCTTTTTCTGGCTGCCCCATCCGGCGGAGAACGACCAGCCTGTCCACGGATGACCGCGTCGCCCTGCAGCGAGCAGGCTGGCGACCGCCGCACCTGCCGCTTGGGCGAGGGTGGTGGTGCGGCCGACGTACTGAAGCCGAGCAGCAGCGTGCGGGGAGCGGCCGGAGAGCCGGTGATCGCGCCGACGATGGCCTCGCTCGTCTCGCGGATCTTGTATTTCTGCCAGCCCCTTACTGACGGGCGGTAGGCGTCATTGAGCCTCTTGAAGACCACACCCTCCATCCCGACCGACGCCCACGTCAGCCAATCGCGCACGACGTCGGCCTCGGTGGTCGACGGGCACAGGGCCTACGGCGCCGACAGCCGACGGGCGGCGAACACGGACTCCAGCGCGGCCCTGCGCCGCCGATGGTGTCCGTCCCGGACAGCCGCAGCAGATCAAACGCGACGAAGTGGGCCGGCCACTCCTGCGCCGCCCGGGCCGCCCCGGCACCACGCCGGGCAAGCCGGTTCTGCAGCCGCTCGAAGGCGAGACGGCCTGCGGCGTCCCATACGACCAGCTCGCCGTCCAACGAGGTCGCGTCCGGCAGCTGCACGGCCCCGGCCACGACCTCTGGAAACGACGGCCCCATTCTGTGCCGCGCCTGGAGCGCAGCACTACCTGGCCGGCGTCGACGGAGACGAGAGCCCGAAATCCGTCCTACTTCGGTTATGCGCTGTTGAACTGTCCGCGGGATAGAGTCCGGCGCCATGTCGATCACGGGCGGCGAGCGGCTGTCCTCGTGAGAGTGCGGTCAGGCGGCGAAGGAGGCGAGCAGTTCGTTGTACTGCTTGGCGGCGGTGGCCAGGTCCTGGTCGGAGAGGCCGAAAGCCGTGCCGTACAGCTTGACCATCGGCTGGATGTCGAACTGGCAGAGCCGCAGGGTGGCGTGCCAGTTGCTGAGAAGGGTTTCGACGGTGGCCTGGTTCGAGCCTTCGGGGGTGTAGTGGTCGGCGGGGACGCCGGTGGTGACGGCGACGACGGCCTTCTTGCCGGCCAGCTGCGAGGCAGAGCCGTCCATGGTGAAGGCCCAGCCGAGGGTGAAGACCCTGTCCTGCCACTGCTTGAACAGAGGGGTGGTGTTGTACCAGAACACCGGGTGCTGGAAGACGATCACATCGTGTTCGGCCAGCAGTGCCTGCTCTGCGTCGGCGTCGATCTGGAAGTCGGGGTAGGTGGCGTAGAGGTCGTGCACGGTGACATGGGCCAGGTCGCGGACGGCGTTC
Organism: Streptomyces sp. NPDC102259; assembly: GCF_044766465.1. Lineage (NCBI taxonomy): Bacteria > Bacillati > Actinomycetota > Actinomycetes > Kitasatosporales > Streptomycetaceae > Streptomyces > Streptomyces sp. NPDC102259. Next base: position 78,083 of record NZ_JBIWMA010000030.1, read on the forward strand.
ACCAGGGCCTTGTTGGCCTTCGACTGGGACAGGTCGGGGTGACCTACGACAAGGAGAACCTTGGGCATGATGCGGAACCTTTTCGGTGATCAGTGAAATGGATGAGCAGATGCGGGCCGGTCGGGTGTGACGGGTCAGCAGGTCGCCAGGGCGTCAGATCACCGGTCGATGGTGGCCATGTTGGCCTCGTCGTGGCGTTCGCCCGCGGCCGGTGTGAGGTTGTTGAGGCGGCCGAGCTGGGCGGCGGTGAGTTCCACACCGTCGGCAGCGGTGTTCTCCTCGACGCGTGAGACCCGGCGGGTTCCGGGGATGGGGGCGATGTCGTCACCGCGGGTCAGCAGCCATGCCAGCGCGGTCTGTGCCGGGGTGGCTCCGATCTCGGCGCCGATGGCCCGCACCTCGTCGACGATGCGCAGGTTGCGCTGGAAGTTCTCGCCGGTGAAGCGCGGGTTGGTCTTGCGCCAGTCGTCGTCGGCGAAGTCGTCGACGGTGCGGATCTGCCCGGTCAGCAGGCCGTGGCCGAGCGGGGAGTAGGGCACGAACCCGATGCCCAACTCCCGCAGCAGCGGGAGGATCTCGGCCTCGACGTCACGCGTCCACAGGGAGTATTCGGTCTGCAGCGCGGCCACCGGATGCACGGCGTGTGCCCGGCGGATCGTCTCAGGTCCGGCCTCCGAGAGTCCGATATGGCGCACCTTGCCCTCGGCGACCAGCTCTGCCAGCGCGCCGACGGTCTCCTCGATGGGGGTGTTCGGGTCGACGCGGTGCTGGTAGTACAGGTCGATGTGGTCGGTGCCGAGCCGCAGGAGCGAGCCTTCGACCGCGGTCTTCACGTTGGCAGCCTTGCTGTCGATGACGCCGGGGCCGTCGCCAGCGTGCGAGACGAGACCGAACTTCGTCGCCACGACGACGTCGTCGCGACGGCCCTTGATGGCCTGGCCGACGATTTCCTCGCTGTGGAAGGGGCCATAGATCTCGGCCGTGTCGATGTGGGTAACGCCGAGGTCCAGCGCACGATGGATGGTGCGGATCGACTCGGCGTCATCGAGGCCCCCGCCCGTCGTGTAGGTGCCGGCCATGGTCATGGCTCCCAGGCCGATGCGGGAGACATCGAGCCCGCCCAGTGATACGTGCTTCATCAAGTACTCCTTGTCGTGACGGCCGTCAGGCCGGTCGGTGGTCGTGCGTAGTGGGGTGCGCCACCCGTTGGCGGACCGTGCTGGGGTGATCCGCGTGCTGTCGACACGGGCGCCGTCGGCCGGGTCGCGGGCCGGGGCCGCAGGCGCACCCGGTGGCTGCCGGCCTCGGCCTGGCCTGATGCTCAGACGTGGATGTGGTTGCAGGTCAAGCTGCCGTGGACAGCCGTGCCGCGGTCGTCCGTGATGTGCTTCACCCAGGCAAGCCGGGCGCGCACCCGGCCGATCACGGGGGATGCGAACCGGCCCCTGTCAGGTGGGGTCCGACGCTGGTGTCGGCAGGACCAGGCGGCGGGGGACCTCTGGGTTGAACCGGCTGCGCCGGGTCAGTGCTCGTGGGCCGCCGGCTCCAGAACGAGGACCGGGATCTCACGGTCCGTGTTCTTCTGGTACGCGGCATAGTCGGGGAACGCCTCAACGGCTCGGGCCCACCACAGGGCCTTCTCGTCCCCGGTCACCTCGCGTGCCAGCATGTCCTGGCGCACCGGCCCGTCCTGCAGCTCGACCCGGGGATCGGCCACCGCGTTGTGGTACCAGACGGGGTGGGTGGGGGCTCCCGCCATGGAGGCGATGACGGCGTAGGAGCCATCGTGCTCCACCCGCATGACCGGCGTCTTGCGGATCTTGCCGCTCTTCGCGCCCAGGGTGGTCAGGATGACGACGGGCAGGTCCCGGAGCCTCTCGTCCTCTTCCCGTGCGACCAGCACACTCAGCGTGATTCCCTGCGTACCGCCGGAGCTCTCATACAGCTCCACCTGGTCACGCACAAACTGCGCCTTGCTCGGCTCGTACTCGCCTTTGAGGGGCATGTTGACTCTCTCCCTGCTGTCGAAACGCGCACCCGGCGCGCTCCTCTGTCCTGGCCTGGGTGCGGGGCGTGGTGCTCAGGCGTGGGCGTCGTCGTAGGCCAGGGCGCCGCCCAGTTCGCGGGATGCCTCGGCCTGAGCGAGGAGCTCCGTCGCCTTGGCTTCGGCGGCCTCGATGGCGTCCGCACCGGCGACGAATCGCAGCAGCGGCTTCTCCTGCTGGGCGATGGTCAGCAGGGCGCGGGCGAGCTTGGCGGGATCGCCGGGCTGCTTCCCGTTCATGCTCTTCATGCCCTCGATCCTCGGGGCGGTGCGCGGGGCGTAGTCGTCGATGGACAGCTCGGGCCAGGTGGTGGAGCCGTCCACGAGGAGTTCGGTGCGGAAGTAGCCGGGCTCCACGACGGTGGTGTGGATGTTGTACGGCTCGACGTCGTAGCGCAGGGACTCCATCCAGCCCTCTTCCGCGAACTTGGAGGCTGCATAGGCCGAGGTGAACTCCATACCGACCAGCCCGGCGGCCGAGGTGATGGTGATGACGTGGCCCTCGCGCTGCCTGCGCATGATCGGCAGGACGGCGCGGGTGACGTTCATCGGGCCGAAGAGGTTGGTCTCGAACTGCCGGCGCATCTGCGCGGGCGAGATCTCCTCGAAGTAGCCGGTGAAGAGGTTCCCGGCGTTGTTGATCAGGACATCGATGCGGCCGAAGCGGTCGACGGCTGCCTGCGCGGCGGCCTCGGCGTCCTCCAGGATGGTGACGTCGAGCCTGGTGACCAGCAGATCGTCCCGCGGCCCACCGAGGGTCTTCTCGACCTCTTCGGGACGGCGGCCGGTGGCGACGACCTGGTGGCCGGCGGCGAGGGCCTCGCGGGCGATGTCCGTGCCCAGACCGCGTCCGGCACCGGTGACGAGAATGACCTTGCTCATGAGGGAATTCCTTTCAGACGCCGTGCTCCGGCACCTGGTCTGTGCGGGGGGATGCGTGCGGCACCGACAGCGCCACGCGGAACCTGGAGACCGGCAGCGCAGGCGCCGCCCTGGCCGGGCCGTTCACACCGCCGTGGACGGTGCACCACCAACAAAACCCGCTGTCACGCGAGGGTGGGAGTCCCTGATGAGGGGGTCACTGAGAGGGACCCCCAGCCCGGCGGATGCGCTCGTAGAGTGAAGGGCATGGCAGGCAGAAACGACCCACAAGGCAGCAACCGCGACATCCGCGATGATTTCCGCGCGGAGATCCGGGAATTCCTCGGCACGCGACGGGCCAAGGTCACCCCCGAGCAGGCTGGCCTGCCCCTGTACGGCGGAGAGCGCCGACGGGTCACCGGGCTGCGCCGCGAGGAGGTCGCCCTCCTCGCGGGCATCTCCAGCGAGTACTACACACGTCTGGAACGCGGCAACGCCACCGGAGTCTCCGAGAGCGTCATCGACGGCATCGCCCAAGCACTGCAGCTCGACGAGGCCGAACGCATCCACCTGCTCGACCTCCTGCGCGGCGCCGGCACGACCCGCCCGCCACGCCGCCGACCCGCCCAGCTGCGTGTACGGCCCGCGGTGCAGCGCGTCCTCGACTCAATGGCCGGCACACCCGCGTTCATCCTCAGCGGCCGCGGCGACATCCTGGCCGCCAACCACCTCGGGCGCGCCCTGTTCTCCCCCGTCTACGCCGACCCGGCACGGCCGCCGAACAACGCCCGGTTCGTCTTCCTCAGCCCGCACGCGACCCAGTTCTTCCGCCACTGGGACGAAGTCGCCAACGACACGGTCGCCATGCTGCGCGCCGAGGCCGGCCGCGACCTCTACGACCGACGGCTGACGGACCTGATCGGGGAGCTGTCCACCCGCAGCGAGGAATTCCGCCACCGCTGGGCCGCCCACAACGTCCGCATGCACACCACCGGCGTGAAACTCCTCCACCACCCGGTCGTCGGCGACCTCGACCTGCCCTTCGAAACCTTCCCGCTCCCCGACGGCCCCAGCCAGTTCCTCCTCACCTACACCGCTGAACCCCACTCACCCTCGCAGGACGCCCTGAACCTGCTGGCCAGCTGGGCCGCGACCAACGACGACATCGAGCGGTGCGCGCCGACCAACGACTCCCAGCCCGCTGACTCGGGCGAGACGCCCGACTGACCGACGAGCGCCGCGAGTCGATCTGTGGCCTGAGACCGCTGGGGTGACGTTGCACTCCAGCTCGCGGTACGGCACTGTCACGTTGTTGGGTGGGTGGCTGTCTGATGGCGCGTCGTGATGTGGTGGAGCCCGGGTCCGGCCTGTGGTCAGGCCGTGGCGGCGAGGCCGGCGACTCCGGTGATGTGCTCCCAGATTGCGAAGCGGACGGTCATCTCGGCTCGGGAGTCGTGTGCGGGCATCAGATGGCGGCGGGGCCGGAAGTGGGGCGAGATGCCGCTGAACGCGGACAGGAACCGCTGCGCTCCGCCCACGGAGCGCAAGCCTTTCATCGCCCGTTCGCGCTGCCTGGTGGGCTGGTGGCTGTTCTCCGCCCGGTTGTTCAGGCCCTTATGGGAGCGGTGTTCGACGGAGGGCATGACCTCGCGGTGGGCCGCGCCGTAGGAGCGGAGCTTGTCGGTGACGATCACCCGCGGCACCACACCCGTCCTCTTCAGCAGGCGGCGGAAGAAACGCCTGGCCGCGGCCTTGTCCGGCTCGCCACCGACGCACAAGCCGACCCTTCTGCCAAAGCCAAGGTCAGAATCGATCAGCGCAAGCCCGGCCCCTGGGCATCGGCAGCGCTGGCCCGCTACTGGCCTGCCGCCGAACGGGAGTTCTGGCGTCTGGCCACACCGGAACAGACCGCGGGCGCCATCGAGCGGCCGTTCGTCGAGGCGGCGCTGAGCGCGCTGGACGAGGCGATCGGTCAGGCGAACCGCGCCGACATCCGGGTCGCGCGGGCCCGTGCCCGTGCCCGCGCCCTTCTGCTCGCACTGCTGCCCGCTGCGCGCACTGCCTGACCTGGCCGGCCCGGCAAGCCGCGACGCCACCCGCTCATCGTCTCTTTTGCCCTCGTCTACCAGGGATGTGCCATGACCCTTTCCGCTCCGGCGCCCACGACGACGAAGAAGCCCTCACGACCGTCCGACCGTTTCGTGGCCTACGTGCTCGGCCTGTGCGAGTCCAAGCAGACGAGGGCCGAACTACGCCGGGGGCTCGGTCTGCCCGTCGAGCGATGCAACTACCTGCACCGCTACCTCGTGCCGTGGACAGCCGAGGCGCACCCCGATGCCAAGCGCGCCCACTACGCGGTGGCCGCGCTGATCGCCGCACGCCCGCGCACGGCCCGCGACCTGCCGGCCCCGGGCGCGGCGGACGGCGAGGGGGGCGCCGCCCGGCGCGCCCGCGCGAACCTCGGCGCCGCCCTCGGGCGGGCCGTCACCCAAGGCGTCCTGAAACCGGCTTCGGCCGAAAGCGCCCTGCATCTGATGTCGCGGCAGTCCGCCGACGCCGTCCACCCGGGCCTGCCCGCCCTGACCCGCCAGCTCATGAGCGGCGGCATCCCGGTGGACTGGGCGGTCCTGCTGGAGGACCTGGCCTGGTGGAACCGCGACCGTGACCGCATCGCCACCGCCTGGCTCGAAGGCTATTTCCGTATCACCAGCGCCCAGATCACGCCCGACGACCCGGGCGCCGACGAAACCCCTGACGTGACCGAGGAGAACCAGCGATGACCCTCTACCTGGACCTGAGCGCCCTGCAGTCGGTGCCGGCCGCGAATCTCAACCGGGACGATCTCGGCTCTCCCAAGCAGGTCCGTTACGGCAACGCGCCCCGTATCCGGGTCTCCAGCCAGTCCTGGAAGCGGGTCATCCGCCACGGCGTCGAGCAGGACCTGGGCGAGAAGGCCGCCCGCACCCGCCTGGTTCCCGTCAAGGTCAAGCAGGCCCTGGAGAAGTCCGGATGGCCGGCCGATCTTGCGGAGTTCGCCGGATCGCAGGTCGCCGCCAGCGCCGGGAAGAAAGGCATCGGCACAGAGAAGGAAGGGCACACCTCCGTCCTGCTGTTCCTGCCCGAAGCCGCCATCGACGAACTGGCCGCAGTCTGCGCCGAGCACCGCGAAGCGCTGGAGAAGGGGCAGAACAACAAGAAGCCCGGACAGCTGCTGCCCCCCGCCCGGATCGAGGAGATCCTCAAGCGGCGCACCGCCTCCATCAGCCTGCTGGGACGGATGCTGGCGGAACTGCCCGACGCCAACGTCGACGGCGCCGCCCAGGTCGCCCACGCCTTCACCACCCACACCGCCGAGCCGCAGCGCGACTACTTCACCGCCGTCGACGACTGGCTGGGCGAGGCCGAAACCGGAAGCGCCCACCTGGACACCGCCGAGTTCAGCGCCGGAGTCTTCTACCGCTACGCCACCGTCAACATCACCGACCTGGTCAAGAACCTCGAAGGCGACACCAAGGCCGCCCGCACCGTCCTGGCCGCCTTCGCCGAGCACTTCCTGCTCTCTCTGCCCCAGGCCAAACGCAACAGCACCGCCCCGCACACCCTGCCCGACCTGGCCTACCTGGCAGTGCGCGAACACCGCCCGCTCTCCCTGGCCGCCGCCTTCGAAACCCCCGTGACCGCCGACCTCCGGGGAGGCTTCTCGACCAGCTCCCGCCAGGCACTCGCGGCCTACGCGCACGAAATCAACCGGCTCACAGGCAACCGCAGCCGCCGCTTCCACGGCCACGCCACCATCGCCCCCGACGAACACCTCACCGGCCTGGGCGAGGCACGCGACTCCTACGACGAGCTGATCGAAGCCGCCCTGGAAGCAGGCCTGCCCCAGTCCGGAGAACAGCAGTGAGCGCAATCCTGCTGCGCCTGGCCGGCCCCCTGCAGTCGTGGGGAGAACGCTCCGCCTTCAGCGCCGTGCGGGACACCGCCCCCTTCCCCACCCGCTCCGCCCTCATCGGACTGTTCGCCGCCGCGGAGGGCATCGGCCGCGACGACCACCTTCCCGACCGCTACGACCACCTGCGCCTCACCGTCCGCGTCGACCGCCCAGGCACACGGGTCATCGACTACCACACCGTCGGCGGCGGCCTCCCCAAGGCACGCACCGCCGCCACCAGCGGCGGCAGCAACAAAGGCGCTGCGGTAATCACCCGGCGCCACTACCTGTCCGACGCCGTCTTCGTCGTCGCCGTCACCGGCCCCGACCAGAGCGTGAACCAGCTGGCGCAGGCGCTGCGCCGCCCGCACTGGGCCCCCTACCTGGGCCGCCGCTCCTGCATGCCGGACGAGCCATTCGTGCTGCGCACCCACGTCGAGGACCCCGAAACCGAACTGCGCTGCCACGTCCCGCTCAGCCGCAGCGCTCCAACGGGCCGCGAAAGCGACACCGTCGATGTGGAGTTCCTACGCGAAGACCCGCCGCCCGAACAGAGCGGACCCTGGGCCCACACCCTCGACGTCAACGACATCCCGGTCAGCTTCTCCCCACACGGCCGCAGCCACCGCATGCGCCGCCTCTACAAGAGCGTTGAACCGCTGCCCCAGACCCTGGCCGGCCCCCAGCACACCCTCATGCGGCGACTGATCGACTACGCCCACACCGAGGACAGCCCATGAACGACTACCCGGTCCTCGCCCGCATCCGCCTCAACCCCCAACACCGCGCCGTGCACCGCGACCTGCGCGACGCCACCCAGATGCACCGCACCGTGATGCGCATGGTCCCCGACAACCTGGGCGACTCGCCACGCCTGCAGGCCGGCCTGCTGTACCGGCTCGAGGAGACCGACACCTCCAGCACCCTCCTCGTCCAAGGCGCCCACCTCGACCCGGCACTGCTCCCTGCCGGCTACGGCCACGCCGAGATCAAAGACCTGGCACCCATGTTCTCCGCGCTACGCAAAGGGCTCGCCGTCCGCTACCGCATCGTCCTCAACCCCGCCAAACGCGAACGCCTCCCGCTGGATCAGAAGAACAAGCGCGGCAGGATCGTCCCCCTGTCGGGGACGGAAGCCGACCAGTGGTGGCTTCGCCGCGCCGCCGACGCCGGCCTGAACCTCCACGTCCTGACACCCAGCAACCTGGCCCCCGTACGCCCCCAGGGCCAACAGGCCCCGCCGATGCGGCACAGCCTGATCCGCTACGACGGCACCGCCACCGTCACCGACCCCGACTCCCTGGCCCAGGCTGTCCTGAACGGCATCGGCCGCGGCAAACCCTACGGAGCCGGCCTGCTCAGCCTCGCCCCGGCCAGCACCACGTGAGCACAACAGACAAAGGCGGCCAGGCGCGCCGACGCCTGGCCGCACCCACGCTGGCCATGCTGCCCCGCGTCGCCGACTCCCTGTCGTTCCTCTACCTGGACATGGTCCGCGTCGTTCAGGACGACACCGGCGTATGCGCACAGATCCAAGTCGGCGAAGACCGGACCGACCTGGTCTACCTCCCCACCGCCGCGCTGTCCTGCCTGCTGCTCGGCCCGGGCGTGTCCATCACCACCCCCGCCCTGACCACGCTGGCGCGCCATGGCACCAGCGTGGTCTGCACCGGAGCGGGAGGCGTGCGCGCCTACGCCGGCATCCTGCCCGACTCGCTGACCACCCACTGGCTCGAACAGCAGGTCACTGCCTGGGCCGAGCCCGCCCGGCGCCTGGACATCGCCAGACGCATGTACGGCATGCGCTTCGACGCCAGCGAACTCCCCGATGCCGTCACCCTGGAGCAGCTGCGCGGCATGGAGGGCCAGCGCATGAAAGCCCTCTACAAGATCCTCGCCCAGCAGCACGGCATCGGCCGCTTCCGCCGCTCCTACCACCCCGACCAGTGGCAGGCCCAGGACCCCGTCAACCTCGCCCTGTCCGCCGCCAACACCTGCCTGTACGGCATCGTCCACGCAACCCTGCTCGCCCTGGGCCTGTCACCCGCCCTCGGCTTCGTCCACGCCGGCACCCAGCACGCCTTCGTCTACGACATCGCCGACCTCTACAAAGCAGAAACCACCCTGCCCCTCGCCTTCGCCCTGCACCAGTCCGCCGACCCCGAACAGGAAGCCCGCCGCCGCTTCCGCGAAGACCTCCGCCTCCTGCGTCTGCTGCCCCGCATCGTCCACGACGTCCAAACCCTGCTGACACCAGCACAGGCCGACGCCGACGCAGATGGCGAAGACCGTTCCGAGCGGCGCGACGTCCAGATGGTCCACCTGTGGGATCCCAAGGCAGGCACCCTGCCGGCTGGCATCAACTACGCGTCAGGCGGTGGCTGATGCCGTCCATGCTGGTGATCGCCACCACCGCAGTTCCCGACCACCTGCGCGGCGCCCTGAGCCGGTGGACCAGCGAAGTAGTACCCGGCATTTTCGTCGGCTCCGTCTCCGCCCGCGTACGCGACCACCTCTGGCAAGCTGTCACCGAAACCGTCGGCAACGGAGCAGCCGTCCTTATTCACCCAGCACCCACCGAACAGGGCTACGCCATCCGCACCGCAGGAACCCGCCGCCGCGTCCCCGAAGACTTCGACGGCCTCACCCTCATCCGAATGACAGCCATGACTCAGGCAAAGAACCAGCAAAGCCCTTCATGAGTCGTAGGTCGCGAAGGGTCCTCCCCGCCGACGCGGGGGTGCTTCGCCTGCCCGCTGCGGCATCGCATCGTCGTCCACGTCCTCCCCGCCGACGCGGGGGTGCTTCGATCGCCATGGCGTTCGGCAGCGAACGGATGTTGTCCTCCCCGCCGACGCGGGGGTGCTTCGCCGAACCAGCACGAGCGCGCCCAACGGCAGGCGTCCTCCCCGCCGACGCGGGGGTGCTTCGCCGTCCGCATGGCCAAGGACGACCGCGACGGCGTCCTCCCCGCCGACGCGGGGGTGCTTCGCCCGAACCCGTTCTCACCGGCGCGCAATTCAAGTCCTCCTCGCCGACGCGGGGGTGCTTCGCCCGGCCAACCCGAGGTGATCGTCCAGCCCACGTCCTCCCCGCCGACGCGGGGGTGCTTCGTCCAGGTCGTTCAGCGCGTCCCGGATGCGCTGGTCCTCCCCGCCGACGCGGGGGTGCTTCGGACGGCGTCCTCTGCTCCCCGCACCCGCGGGGGTCCTCCCCGCCGACGCGGGGGTGCTTCGCTGCCTCCCATCGACATCGACTTACTCCCTGGGTCCTCCCCGCCGACGCGGGGTGCTTCGCAAGCCAGGGTCGAAGCGGCGAGCGTGTACGCGTCCTCCCCGCCGACGCGGGGGTGCTTCGTCGGCCGGGACTGGGGAGCCGGGTCAGGGGGTGTCCTCCCCGCCGACGCGGGGGTGCTTCGCGGCTGGGCCTGCTTGGCCGGGGCGTGCTTGGGTCCTCCCCGCCGACGCGGGGGTGCTTCGGTGCGCAGGGTGGTGGGCGGCGGGGTGTCCAGGTCCTCCCCGCCGACGCGGGGGTGCTTCGTCGTCCACGATGGCCCTGTCCGGCGACCAGTCGTCCTCCCCGCCGACGCGGGGGTGCTTCGACACACCACAGAGCGTCCAGCGCTCCGACGGTGTCCTCCCCGCCGACGCGGGGGTGCTTCGGTAGGAAACCGGTCTGGCCGTCTTCCTGGACAGTCCTCCCCGCCGACGCGGGGGTGCTTCGTCCACGACGGACCCTTGCCCGTCCTGCCCAACGTCCTCCCCGCCGACGCGGGGGTGCTTCGCCGGAGGAGACACGCACGATCGAGGAGAAGTGGTCCTCCCCGCCGACGCGGGGGTGCTTCGCCGCCATCGACCGCAAGGCCGACGGCGAAGAAGTCCTCCCCGCCGACGCGGGGGTGCTTCGTTCAGGAGCAGCACCTCGCGATCCTCCGCCCGGTCCTCCCCGCCGACGCGGGGGTGCTTCGCGTGCCACCGGATAGGAGGCGGCCATGCTGACGTCCTCCCCGGCACGCGTGGGCGTGGGGGCGCTTCGTCCTCCCCGCCGACGCGGGGGTGCTTCGAAGTTCCCGGTCGTCGTGGTTGAGCTCCGCGGGTCCTCCCCGCCGACGCGGGGGTGCTTCGCTCGCCCCGGTCGACGTGAAGGGAGACGGTGTGTCCTCCCCGCCGACGCGGGGGTGCTTCGACCTCGAGCCGTTCCCCGGCAACGCGCGCCGGGTCCTCCCCGCCGACGCGGGGGTGCTTCGGCGGAGTACTACGCCGGGCGGGCGGCGGCGTCGTCCTCCCCGCCGACGCGGGGGTGCTTCGACCTGGAAGTACGCGTACGAGGTGGCAACGGGGTCCTCCCCGCCGACGCGGGGGTGCTTCGGCGCCTGGACCCTCCTCGACAACGCCGACCGGGTCCTCCCCGCCGACGCGGGGGTGCTTCGATCGACGACATCGTGACGATCCTCGACGAGCTGTCCTCCCCGCCGACGCGGGGGTGCTTCGGCGTCCTCGCGGCGGCCGACGGCCCAGGTCCTCCCCGCCGAAGCGGGGGTGCTTCGGCGAGGAGTCCGCCGAAATCTCCGCGGACGCTGTCCTCCCCGCCGACGCGGGGGTTCTTCGAAGTCCGAGACCTTCAAGGCGATCGTGATGGCGTCCTCCCCGCCGACGCGGCGGTGCTCCGCACCTGAGCTTCCGGCACGCCGGCAAGGAGACCGCGTCGAAGCAGAAGCAGGCCCGTACCGCCTCGCACACCGGCGCGCTCTCCGACATGCGGGGGCACGGCCTGTCCGAGAACGGCGGATCGACCGAGACGGGGGACTCCCTGCGCAACCTCACCCTCAAGGGCCTGGAGGCCGCCTCCTACGAGCTGCGGCGCCCGGCGGGGGAGATGGGCTCTACCGCGCGCGGCGCGGGCTCCAGCGGTGCCTCCCACCCGATGGCGGTCAACGAGACCGTGATCGCGATGCTGCGCCCGAAGCCGAACATGGCCAAGCTCGCCGACGACCCGCCGCACGTCCAGGCCGCCGCCCAGGCCGCCGTCGACGCAACAGACGGCATCGGCACCATCGCCTCGTACTGGACCGAGGTCCCGCTGCCCGCCACCGGCACGTGGAACACGCCCGGCAAGGGCGGCGCCCAGGCCGACCTGGTTCTCACCGCACCGCAGGACCAGGTGCCGCTGCTGTTCATTGAGGTCGACAACTGCCACGAGAGTGCTGAGGAGCTCGCCGACAAGCTGGAGAAGTACGCCCGGTTCTTGAGGCGGAAGGTGAAGGACACCGACGGCCGTGAGCGCCCGATGTGGCGCACCCGCTGGAGCGCTCCGGACACCTGGTCCGGCGATGCGGCGTACCCGCCCGTTCTGCTGGTGTTCAACCGCGTCGGCGAGCGCAACCCCGACCGCACCGTCCCGCGCCTGGCAGAACTCACCCGGCACCTGTGGCAGGGGGAGCGGCAGAAGGGCGGCTACCACCATTACGACGGGAGGATCCCGATCATCGCGACCGGCCTGAACCAGCTGCGCGAGCACGGCCCGGCCGGACGGGTGTTCCTGCGCTTCGGCCGCGACCACAAGCAGCCCCTGCGGGAAGCGATCGGCAACCCCCGCCGTGAGGCGGCCGACGAACGCGCCCGGGAAGAAGCCAAGGCCCACCAGGAGGAGTACCAGGCACAGGTGCGGCGGGCAGCCCAGGAGCAGGCGAGGAAGAAGGCAGCCGAGCGTGAGGCACGCCGCCCCGGCACCGGTTGCGGGGTGAGGGTTCACCGACGAACGGTGGGAGGTCGCCCAGGTGACCGACTGGGGAGCCCCGAAGGACTCCCACCCGCACCTGTGCGACGACTGCAAGCAACGGACCCTCGCCGCCGAACGCCACGCTGCCGGCAGGCAGGCACCAGGAGCCGGTACGGCCTGGGGCAGAGCAGCAGAGCTTCCAGCGCTCGCCTCACCGTCCCGTCTGCACCGAGTGCGGTGCCTCGTTCACCGACGAACGGTGGAAGGCGACCGAGCGCGTCGGCTGGGGCGCTTCCCCAGAACCCCACCCGTCGCTGTGCGGGGACTGCGACGGGCGGTTCGTCACCGGCCTCCAGCAAGCCTGGCCGGACGAGGCCCATCACGAGGAGCAGGGCCAGGCCGTGCCCGAGCAGAAGGCCGGCGGAACCTGGCTCTCCCGCTTCCGCAGGTGACGCGACCGGACCCGGCTGTCAGTGGCGGCTGCAAGGCTGAACGGATAGACCGTGATGACGAGCAGCTGCTGCGCCGCCGGGTCTACGGCGCCGACCACGACCACCCGGGCCCGAAGCCGGACCGGGACTACGCCGAACTCGTTGGCGGGCCGCTGGACGGCCTGCTGCTCGACATCACCGGCTGGAGGCCGGAGGAGAGCGACGACGGTGTCTCCCTGGAGGCGTGACCAGCGCGCCGATCGTGCACTGACCCTCGCTCTTGGGCGGCCGGAGAGTCACTGTGCACAGCAGCGGCCGGGACGAGATCATCGGCACCGCCTACAGCGACCACGACCTGGTCGTGTTCCTCGAGGGCGCCGACGTAGCCGATCCCGAGGCCGTCTTGGACGACCCGCAGTGGGTGGAGTGGCGCGGCGGCCACGCCCACGAGTTCCACGCCGCCTGAGTGCTGAGGCTGCTGAACACACTCGGTCGGGTGAAGACACCAGATCACCGGAACTCTCGCCAGACTTCACGGCGTAGTGCCGAACATGAACCCGATCAACGAAACGCACGTGAGCGAGCCGGGCCTGCTCGTCGTCGATGTCGCGGCCGCGGACGACGCCACCGTGCTCGCCTTCCAGCAGCTGCTCGCCGCCCGGTGGGCAACGGCGACAGCCGAACATACGACGCGGGACCCAGGCCAGCCCGGAGTACGGCTGCGCTGCTACCTGGACCTGCGTCAGCCGGTCAGCCCGGCCGTGACACCGGACGCAGCCTTGCCGTGAGCCCGAGCCCGACCATGCCCTATACGTGGCGGCGAGCCCGTCGCACTACGCAACGGCCCCGGTAGGCGAGGGAGAAAATCACCCTGCGCTGTCAACCCGGCAGCGGGTAGCGTCCCGGGTCATGCACTTCGATCTCGACGCCGCTCAGGCATGGGAGCGGCTGAGGGCCAGCCGCTGGAGCCCACCGGGCAGGGCCGATACCGGCTCTCGCCAAAAGACCTACGTGGCAGCCCTCGAACAGTCGGAGCAGACGTTCCAGGCCGCTGCCGCAGTAGGAACTGCGACGCGTCCCATGCAGGTCTTCTATGGCCTCAGCCAGGCCGGCCGCGCCATCGCGGCCGCCGCCTGGTCGCTCAAGGGCGAGGACTGGAACCTCACCTCCCACGGGATCAAAGCCACCGGGTTCCACCTGTCCTTCCCCGACATCCAGATCCGCACTGACCAGCGCAGCACCCAAGGCAGCTTCGTGAAGGTCAGCGAAGCCCTTGGCTCTCCGGTGTGGGAGAAGGACCCGGTGCGGCTGGAGGACGTGTGGGATCTGCTGCCCACGAACCTCCGCTACCCGCTCACCACCAGGGACCGGCTCACCCCGCTGTACGCGGACGAGAGCGGCATCGGCATGCACCATCACTCTCTCCTGAGCATCCCCGTGTCCCACATCCCCGCCCGGGTCGTCGACGCCGGCACCGGTGAAGCCCTGGCAGAGTTCCTTACCGCGTATCCGGCCGTCGCTCAGCACGACAGCTATGTGACGACCGGTGCTCTCAGCCTCGGCTCCGAGGCGCCTCCGGACTACGGCATCCACAACCGGGACAGGGGCGAACTCACGATCAACTGGTTGATGCCCCCAGGGTCAGGAATCGACGGAATGGCAACGGGAGCAGAACGGCTGGCTCACCTGCGGGCCATGACCCGCAGGTACCGAGGAGATAGGTACTTCCTGCCCGTCCTCCCGCCGATGGAACGGGAGCTGCACCCGCTGATGGCCTGGTGGGCGGTCCTGTACGCGCTGTCCATGCTCTGCCGCTACCAGCCCGCGGTCTGGGGCAGGCACATCAACGTTGACACCAGCGAGTACGCGGTCCGGATCGAGCGACTTCTGGAGCACGCCATCAACCACCTGCCCGTCCTGATCGCAGACGCCATCACAGAAGTGAGCACCTGATCCACGACCAGCACAGCGCGGGCACCGCGGAAGTCGGGCTGCAGAGGACTCCACCATCCGCGAGGCTCACAGCCCGAGCAGCGCTGCCGATCGGGCACACCCACTGCACCATTCCGGCCTGACCGGCGCCTTGGAGGCCGACGTTGAACCGAAGCCTGTTTGACCTCGCCCGGAAGCTGAAGCTGGAGAAGGCCAGCCGCGAATTCCGTGACGTCCGTGAAGCCCATGGCTACACGGCCGCCCGCTGTCTCATGGACGAGGTGTTCGCCGACTTCCCCGACGTCGACCACAGCTTCGTACGTGAGTTCCAGACCGCCGGCTTCTCCGCTCGCGTCCTGGAGCTGGCCCTCTTCGCCGCCCTGCGTGAGCAGGGCAAGGAACTGGACCGCACCAGCCCAGCACCGGACTTCGTCGTGCGCGGTGACGCCCCTGTAGCCATCGAGGCGACCACGACCAACCCGCCCCAGGGCGAGCCGGCCGAAGACGTCGACATCGCCTCCGCAGTGCGCCGTCTCATCCCCGACGACCTGGAAGCGGCGGAAGCGGAGTTCGTCTTCCAGATCGGCAAGGCCCTGCGCCGCAAGCTCGACCACCGTGATGCGCAGGGTCACGCCTACTGGGAGAAGCCGCATGTCGAGGGCGTGCCCTTCGTGTTGGCAGTGCAGTCCTTCCACAACCCCAGCGCCCTGTTTCACCACGGGCCCGCTGTCGACGTACCTCTACGGGATTCGAGACGTCCCCACCCGTGACCGCCACGGCTCGCTCGTGCTGAACTCCCAAATCGTCACGGAACACCGGCGCAAGGACAAGACCATCCCGAGCGGCCTGTTCGCCCAGCCCGAGGCCGAGCACCTGGCCGCCGTGATCTTCACCAACAGCGCCACCGTGTCGAAGTTCTCCCGCATGGGAACCGAGCGCGGCTAGAGATCGTCTTCAAAGGTCAGATCCAGAGCAGGATTGAGGCGATGGTGACGGCGGCGTGGTAGGACTCGCGTGTCTTGTCGTAGCGAGTGGC
>NZ_JBIWMA010000031.1:0-66041 GCF_044766465.1 Streptomyces sp. NPDC102259
TCTCAGGCTTTCCTCCGGGCGCTTCCCTTCGGTCTTGCGTTTCCGACTCTATCAGATCTTTTCTCGACCCGATTTCCTCGGTGCTTTCCAGGTTCCCGCTTTTGTTTCGCGGTTTCCTTTCCGGCGGTTCCGACTTTATCAGAAGTTCTGAGTCGGATTTCCCGGCCCCTCCTGGGAGTGGTTCGGGTGCCTAAGCAACCCGGGTTCCCGTTCAGGCGGAGCCGTAAACGTACTGGAGCGGGGCTCCTCGATGCAAATCGAGGAGCCCCGCTCCGGGTTCACGCCCACGAGGGACCCTGCGTCGCTCAGACCTCCACCACGACCGGCAGGATCATCGGCCTGCGGCGGTAGGTGTCGGAGACCCACTTGCCCAGCGTGCGGCGGATGAGCTGCTGGAGCTGGTGGGGCTCGACCACGCCGTCCTGGGCGGAGCGTTCCAGGACCTCGGCGATCTTCGGGGTGACGGCCGAGAAGGCCGAGTCCTCGATGCCTGAACCTCGGGCCTGGATGTGCGGGCCGCCGGTGATCTTGCCGGTGGACGAGTCCACGACGACGAACACCGAGATGATGCCCTCGTCGCCCAGGATCTTGCGGTCCTTGAGGGCGGGCTCGCCCACGTCGCCGACCGAGAGGCCGTCGACGTAGACATAACCCGCCTGGACCTTGCCGGAGATCTTCGCCTTGCCCTCGACGAGGTCGACGACCACGCCGTCCTCGGCGATCACGATGCGGTCGTGCGGGACACCGGTCATGGCGCCCAGCTCGGCGTTGGCGCGCAGATGGCGCCATTCGCCGTGCACCGGCATCAGGTTCTTCGGGCGGCAGATGTTGTAGAAGTACAGGAGCTCGCCCGCGGACGCGTGGCCCGAGACGTGCACCTTGGCGTTGCCCTTGTGGACGACGTGCGCGCCCCAGCGGGTCAGACCGTTGATCACGCGGTAGACCGCGTTCTCGTTGCCGGGGATGAGCGACGAGGCCAGGATCACCGTGTCGCCGGGGACGATGCGGATCTGGTGGTCCCGGTTGGCCATGCGGGACAGGGCCGCCATCGGTTCGCCCTGGGAGCCCGTGCAGACCAGGACCACCTCGTGGTCGGGCAGGTCGTCGAGCGTCTTGACGTCCACGACCAGGCCCGGCGGCACCTTCAGGTAGCCCAGATCACGGGCGATGCCCATGTTGCGGACCATCGAGCGGCCCACGAAGGCGACCCGGCGTCCGTACTCGTGCGCGGTGTCCAGGATCTGCTGGATGCGGTGGATGTGGCTGGCGAAGCTGGCCACGATGATCCGCTTGCCGGCGTTCCCGAAGACCGTGCGCAGGACGTTGGAGATGTCCCGCTCGGGCGCCACGAAACCGGGGACCTCGGCGTTCGTGGAGTCGGAGAGAAGAAGGTCGATGCCTTCCTCGCTCAGACGTGCGAACGCGTGCAGATCCGTGAGACGGCCGTCCAGCGGGAGCTGGTCCATCTTGAAGTCGCCCGTGTGGACCACCATGCCCGCCGGCGTGCGGATGGCGACGGCGAGGGCGTCCGGGATCGAGTGGTTGACGGCGATGAACTCGCAGTCGAAGGGGCCGATGCGCTCACGGTGTCCCTCCGTCACCTCGAGGGTGTACGGGCGGATCCGGTGCTCCTGGAGCTTGGCCTCGATGAAGGCGAGGGTCAGCTTGGAGCCGATCAGCGGGATGTCCGGCTTCTCCCGGAGGAGGTAGGGGACGGCGCCGATGTGGTCCTCGTGACCATGGGTGAGGACGATGCCCTCGATGTCGTCGAGGCGGTCCCGGATGGACGTGAAGTCCGGCAGGATCAGGTCGATTCCGGGCTGCTCCTCCTCGGGGAAGAGCACACCGCAGTCGACGATGAGCAGACGGCCGCCGAACTCGAAGACCGTCATGTTCCGGCCGATTTCGCCGAGGCCACCGAGCGGGGTGACCCTGAGGCCGTTCGCCGGGAGCGGCGGGGGCGGGGCAAGTTCGGGATGCGGATGACTCAAAAGACTCTCCTCAACCACACACGCCACGTACCGGTTGGCACGTGGCGCGCATGACGTTCGTGCAGTAGCAGTTGTCAGGTGGATTGCAGGCACCGGTGGCCTGCTATTCAGTTGTGAAGTCTGTTGTCAGAGCTGTACCCCGCCCGCCGCAAGATCGATCTTGAGCTGTTCGATCTCTTCGGACGAGCACTCGACCATGGGTGAGCGCAGCGGGCCGGCGGGCAGGCCCAGCAGGGTGAGCGCCGCCTTGGTGGTCATCACGCCCTGGGTACGGAACATGCCCGTGTAGACCGGGAGCAGCTTCTGGTGGATCTCGGTCGCCTTCTGGACGTCCCCGGCGGTGAACGCGTCGACGAGGGCGCGCAGGTCCGGGGTGACCACGTGGCCGACGACCGAGACGAAACCGACCGCGCCCACGGAGAGCAGGGGCAGGTTCAGCATGTCGTCACCGGAGTACCAGGCCAGACCGGAGCGCGCGATGGCCCAGCTGGCGCGGCCCAGGTCGCCCTTGGCGTCCTTGTTGGCGACGATCCGCGGGTGCGCCGCGAGGCGGACCAGCGTCTCGGTGCTGATCGGGACACCGCTGCGGCCGGGAATGTCGTAGAGCATGACCGGCAGCTCGGCGGCGTCGGCGACGGCCGTGAAGTGGCGGTACAGGCCCTCTTGCGGGGGCTTGTTGTAGTACGGGGTGACGACCAGGAGGCCTCGTGCGCCCGCCTTCTCCGCCGCGCGGGCGAGTTCGACACTGTGGTGGGTGTCGTTGGTGCCGACGCCGGCGACGACGTGGGCACGGTCTCCGACGGCTTCCTGGACGGCTCGTACCAGGTCCGATTTCTCCGCGTCACTGGTGGTGGGGGACTCGCCGGTGGTGCCGTTGACGATCAGGCCGTCGTTGCCTGCGTCCACCAGGTGGGTGGCGAGCCGCTGTGCGCCGTCGAGGTCGAGTGCGCCGTCCGCCGTGAAGGGCGTGACCATGGCGGTGAGGACCCGCCCGAAGGGGGTCTGCGGAGAGGAGGTCGGAGCCATGGGTAACACGCTACTCGTTGCTCACCGTGGGGTCTGCCCACGGGGGGTGCGGAAAGTCATGACAAAGGTGGAACCCGGCACTGCCTGCTCGGGGGTTCAAGCAGTGCCGGGTCCGTTTGATCAGGCTAGATGAACTTCTCTAAATGCCGCAATACGGACACTTCGCGCGGATGATCCGTACATACGTCTCCGTCGCTCGGTTCCGTCGCCCGTCCCGGTCGGTCGTCCCGGTCACGTCCGTCAGGGCGCCACTCGGCCGTTGGCGTTGAAGGCCGCGTACGTGAGGGGCATGAGCTTGGCCCACTCGGCCTCCATCTTCTCGCCCACCATCTCGATCTCCCGCTGCGGGAAGGACGGGACCTTCGCCAGTTCGTGCTGGGTGCGCAGGCCGAGGAAGTGCATCAGCGAGCGGGCGTTGCAGGTGGCGTACATCGAGGAGAACAGGCCGACCGGCAGGACCGCACGGGCGACCTCGCGGGCGACGCCGGCGGCGAGCATCTCCTGGTAGGCGTCGTAGGCCCGCCGGTAGGAGTCCTCCATGGTGCGGCCGACGAGTTCCTGCTGGGCCTGCGTGCCCTCGGCGAAGACGTACTTGCCGGGACGGCCCTGCTGAACGAGTTTGCGGGACTCGCCGGGGACGTAGAAGACGGGCTGGAGCTCCCGGTAGCGGCCGGACTCCTCGTTGTACGACCAGCCCACGCGGTGGCGCATGAACTCGCGGAAGACGAAGATCGGGGCACTGATGAAGAACGTCATCGAGTTGTGCTCGAAGGGGCTGCCGTGCCGGTCCCGCATCAGATAGTTGATCAGGCCCTTCGAGCGCTCCGGGTCCTTGCCCAGCTCGTCCAGGGACTGCTCGCCGGCGGTCGAGACGCGGGCGGCGAAGAGCACGTCGGCGTCGGACGCGGTGTGCTTGACCAGTTCGACGGTGACGTCGCTGCGGAAGCCGGGCTTGAGGTCGTCGGCGGGGCTGTCGGTCACTGTGCGGGGGTCCTTCCATCGCGTCTTCGGAGCGGCGCCAACTCTACGGGGGCCGCCGAGCCGGCCGTCCACGGGCGTGCCGCGGGATTCGTGCGGGACGTCTGCCGATATGGGGCACGTTTTCGGGCAGTCGCTCGTCTGTATCAGTGAAGCGCCCGATCGAAAGCTCCAGGAGGAAGTACCCATCATGTTCCGCCGGCGCGAGCCCGTACCCTTCGCCTTCCTCGCCGAGGCAGACCGGTTCCGTAGCAATGTCGTTCCCCCGCCCTCCGAGCGGTCCTCCGCCGGTCGGACAGCCGGGCATTGGCTGCTGGGGCTCACCATCGTGGCCGCGCTGGTCGGCGCCCTGGTCATAGGAATGCCGGCGCTGAGCCTGGACCATTCGGCGCCGGCACAGGAGTCGCAGGCGTCCCAGGGGCACTGACGTCTCCCCCACCGCCCGAATGGCGTGGGAGGCACCCCCATGGGCCCCCGATGGTGGTGAGCCGGGACACAGGCGGATAACCTCACCGGGCACAGCCCACGCATGGACGAGTGAGGACCAGCCGTGCCCCTGCCCTTCCTGACGGCCGACCGCGCATTCGAGGCGGCGGACGACGTCGCGTTGCCCTTCGAGGACCGTGAGCGCTGGCGGCGCCCCTACCGACCCGGGCCCTGGCGGGTCGGGGTGGCCGCGCTGGCGCTGCTGCTCGCCTCGTACGTGCTGTTCGCGGCCGTCGTCATCGCGTTGACCGGGTCGATGTCCGAGGCCGGTGCGGTCTTCGGCGGTTCCCTGCTCGTGATCGCCGCTGCCCTGCGGTTGCTGCGTATGGGTGTGTGGGTGAGCGACCGCGGTCTGCGGCACGTGCGTTTCCTCCTCACCCGCACGCTGCCCTGGGAGCGGGTCGTGGCGGTGCGGACCGTGCAGCAGCCGGTGCGCTGGCTGGGCCTGCCGCGGACCGTCCAGGGGCAGGCCCTGACCCTGGGACGGCGGGACCGCCCCGAGGAGGCCGCGCAGCTGCTGACCACGCACGGGGCGGACTTCCTGGCGCGTGGCGAGGCGTTCGACCGGGCGGCGGACGCGATCGAGGCGTGGGCCTCGGAGAACCGACGCGGCTGATCCCTCGGACGCCCGGTCCGACATCCGGCCAGACGTGCGAAGGGGCCGGTCCGCCACAGGTGCGGGCCGGCCCCTTCGGCGTACGGCTCAGGCGGTCGGCACCGGCTTGCCGTCGTGCAGGCTGATCGCGCGTTGCATCGCCTTGCGGGCCCGGGGGGTGTCCCGGGCGTCGTGGTAGGCGACGGCGAGGCGGAACCAGGTGCGCCAGTCGTCGGGGGCGGCCTCGGTCTCGGCCTTGCGCCGGCCGAAGACCTCGTCGGCGGAGTCGCGGTCGACGCGGCCGCCCGCGGTGCGCTTGAGTTCGTCGACGGGCAGTCCGCCCTCGGCGTCGAGTTCGGCGGCGAGGGCGTTGGCCCGGTGGACGAACTGGGTGTTCTTCCACAGGAACCAGACGCCGATGACCGGCAGGATCAGCACCGCCACGCCGAAGGTGACGGTCAGGAGCGTGCCGGACTGGATGAGCATGACGCCGCGGCTGCCGACCAGGACGAAGTAGAAGACCAGGACGGCGGCCGTGACGGCGTAGGAGAGCTTGGCTCGCATGTCAGCCTCGGCCGAGGTCCAGGAAGTTTTCCAGGCCGAAGGTGAGGCCCGGCGTCGACACCACGCGACGGGCGCCCAGCAGGATGCCCGGCATGAAGCTG
The DNA here is from genome assembly GCF_044766465.1 of Streptomyces sp. NPDC102259. NCBI lineage: Bacteria > Bacillati > Actinomycetota > Actinomycetes > Kitasatosporales > Streptomycetaceae > Streptomyces > Streptomyces sp. NPDC102259. Next base: position 5,742 of record NZ_JBIWMA010000031.1, read on the forward strand.
CTGTGGTGCAGCGAGTCGTGGCGGACCGTGAGGGTCTCGCCCTCGCCGCCGAGCAGCACCTCCTGGTGGGCCAGCAGACCGCGCAGCCGGACGGCGTGCACCGGGACGCCGTCGACGTTCGCGCCGCGCGCCCCGTCCAGGCCCGTCTCCGTGGCGTCCGGCGCCGGTGCCGTGCCCGCCTCGCGACGGGCCTCGGCGATGAGCTGGGCGGTGCGCGTGGCGGTGCCGGAGGGCGCGTCCACCTTGTTGGGGTGGTGGAGTTCGACGACCTCGACGGACTCGAAGTACGGCGCGGCGATCTGCGCGAACTTCATGGTCAGGACGGCTCCGATGGAGAAGTTGGGCGCGATGAGCACGCCCGTCTCCGGGGACTCGGCCAGCCGGCCCGTCAGGTGCGCGAGGCGCTCCTCGGTCCAGCCGGTCGTGCCGACCACGGCGTGGATGCCGTGCCGTACGCAGTAGTCGAGGTTGTCCATGACCGAGGCGGGCGTGGTCAGTTCGACCACTACCTGGGCCCCGCTCTCGGACAGGGTCTCGAGCTTGTCGCCCCGGCCGAGGGCGGCCACCAGTTCCATGTCCTCGGCGGCCTCGATCGCCCGTACCGCCTCGGAACCGATCCGGCCCTTGGCGCCGAGGACCGCCACGCGCAGCTTGCTCATCTGTTGTGCTTCCTTACCGAAGTTGCCGAAGGACGTGCCGTAGGGGGTCAGGCGACCGCGTCGTGCAGCCGGGCGGCCTGTTTGTCCTTGAGCGGGCCGATGACCGACAGCGACGGGCGCCGTCCCAGGATGTCGCGGGCCACCGAGCGGACCTCGTCCGGGGTCACGGCCGCTATCCGGGTCAGCATGTCGTCGACCGACATCTGCTCGCCCCAGCACAGCTCGCTCTTGCCGATGCGGTTCATGAGCGCGCCGGTGTCCTCCAGGCCGAGGACCGTGGAGCCCCTCAGCTGGCCGATGGCGCGGACGATCTCCTCGTCGGACAGGCCGTGCTCGGCGACCTGGTCGAGCTCGTCCCGGCAGATCTTCAGCACGTCGTGCACCTGGCTCGGGCGGCAGCCCGCGTACACGCCGAAGAGGCCGCAGTCGGCGAAGCCGGAGGTGTACGAGTACACGCTGTAGGCCAGGCCTCGCTTCTCGCGGACCTCCTGGAAGAGGCGGGAGGACATGCCGCCGCCGAGGGCCGTGTTCAGCACGCCGAGCGCCCAGCGCCGGTCGTCCGTGCGGGCCAGACCCGGCATGCCGAGGACGACGTGCGACTGTTCCGTCTTGCGGCCGATCAGCTCGACGCGGCCGGCCGAGCGGATGGCACGCCGGCCGTCGCGCGGGGCGATGGGCGTGGCGTCCGGGTTCTTGAGGGCGCCCGCGTTCTCGAAGGCCGCGCGGACCTGGCGTACGACCTTGTTGTGGTCGATGTTGCCGGCGGCCGCGACCACGAGGTGGGTCGGGTCGTAGTGCTTCTTGTAGAAGCGGCGGATGCGGTCGGCGGTGAGGGCGTTGACCGTGTCGACGGTGCCGAGGACCGGGCGGCCGAGGGCGTTGTCGCCGAACATCGTGTGCGCGAACAGGTCGTGCACGCAGTCGCCGGGATCGTCCTCGGTCATCGCGATCTCCTCGAGGATCGCGCCGCGCTCGACGTTGACGTCCTCCTCGCGGATGAGGGAGCCCGTGAGCATGTCGCAGACGACGTCGATGGCGAGCGGCAGGTCGGCGTCGAGCACGCGTGCGTAGTAGCACGTGTACTCCTTCGCCGTGAACGCGTTCATCTCGCCGCCGACCGCGTCTATGGCGGAGGAGATGTCCAGCGCCGACCTGCGGTTCGTCCCCTTGAAGAGGAGGTGCTCCAGGTAGTGGGTGGCGCCGTTCAGGGACGGCGTCTCGTCTCGGGAGCCGACGTGCGCCCAGATGCCGAAGGTGGCGGAGCGGACCGAGGGGAGGGTCTCGGTGACGATGCGCAGGCCGCCCGGGAGGGTGGTCTTGCGGACGACGCCGATGCCGGCCGTGCCCTTGATCAGGGTTTGGGTACGGGCAACGGCCCGCGCCTCCGAAGAGGTGCGGGCCGTGGCCTGGGAGCTACTCGACGTCACTTGTCGGTGTCGTCCTTCGTGTCCTCATCAGCTTCCTCGCCCTCGATCACGGGGATCAGGGAGAGCTTGCCGCGGGAGTCGATCTCGGCGATCTCGACCTGGACCTTGGAGCCCACACCGAGTACGTCCTCGACGTTCTCCACGCGCTTGCCACCGGCGAGCTTGCGGATCTGCGAGATGTGCAGCAGACCGTCCTTGCCCGGGAGCAGCGACACGAACGCACCGAAGGTGGTGGTCTTGACGACCGTACCCAGGTAGCGCTCGCCGACCTCCGGCATGGTCGGGTTGGCGATGCCGTTGATCGTGGCGCGGGCGGCCTCGGCCTGCGAGCCGACCTGGGCACCGATGTAGATGGTGCCGTCGTCCTCGATCGTGATCTCGGCGCCGGTGTCCTCCTGGATCTGGTTGATCATCTTGCCCTTCGGGCCGATGACCTCACCGATCTTGTCCACGGGGATCTTGACGGTGATGATCCGCGGGGCGTTCGGGGACATCTCGTCCGGCGTGTCGATCGCTTCCATCATCACGTCGAGGATGTGGAGGCGGGCGTCGCGGGCCTGCTTGAGGGCCGCGGCCAGGACGGAGGCCGGGATGCCGTCCAGCTTGGTGTCGAGCTGGAGGGCGGTGACGAACTCCTTGGTGCCGGCGACCTTGAAGTCCATGTCGCCGAAGGCGTCCTCCGCACCGAGGATGTCGGTGAGGGCGACGTAGTGCGTCTCGCCGTTGATCTCCTGGGAGATCAGACCCATGGCGATACCGGCGACGGGGGCCTTCAGCGGCACACCGGCGTTCAGCAGCGACATGGTGGAGGCGCAGACCGAGCCCATGGACGTCGAGCCGTTGGAGCCGAGGGCCTCGGACACCTGACGGATCGCGTAGGGGAACTCCTCGCGCGTCGGCAGGACCGGCACGATGGCGCGCTCGGCGAGCGCGCCGTGGCCGATCTCGCGGCGCTTGGGGGAGCCCACGCGGCCGGTCTCGCCGACGGAGTACGGCGGGAAGTTGTAGTTGTGCATGTAGCGCTTGCGGGTCACCGGGGAGAGGGTGTCCAGCTGCTGCTCCATCCGGAGCATGTTGAGGGTGGTGACGCCCAGGATCTGGGTCTCGCCACGCTCGAACAGCGCCGAGCCGTGCACGCGCGGGATGGCCTCGACCTCGGCGGCGAGCGTACGGATGTCCGTGACGCCGCGGCCGTCGATGCGCGTCTTCTCCTTGATCACGCGCTCACGGACCAGCTGCTTGGTGAGCGAGCGGTACGCGGCGGAGATCTCCTTCTCGCGGCCCTCGAACTCCGGCAGGAGCTTCTCGGCGGCGAGCGCCTTGACGCGGTCCAGCTCGGCCTCGCGGTCCTGCTTGCCCGCGATGGTCAGCGCGGAGGCGAGCTCCGGGCGGACGGCGGCGGACAGCGCCTCCAGGATGTCGTCCTGGTACTCGAGGAAGACCGGGAACTCGCCGGTCGGCTTCGCGGCCTTGGCGGCGAGGTCGGCCTGGGCCTTGCAGAGCACCTTGATGAAGGGCTTCGCGGCGTCCAGACCGGAGGCGACGACCTCCTCGGTGGGCGCCTCGGCGCCGCCCGCGACCAGCTGGATGGTCTTCTCGGTGGCCTCGGCCTCGACCATCATGATCGCGACGTCGCCGTCCTCCAGGACGCGACCGGCGACGACCATGTCGAAGACGGCGTCCTCGAGCTCGGTGTGCGTCGGGAACGCGACCCACTGGCCGTTGATCAGCGCGACGCGGACGCCGCCGATCGGGCCGGAGAAGGGCAGACCGGCCAGCTGCGTCGACGCGGACGCGGCGTTGATCGCCACGACGTCGTACAGGTGGTCGGGGTTGAGCGCCATGATCGTGGCGACGACCTGGATCTCGTTGCGCAGGCCCTTCTTGAAGGACGGGCGCAGCGGGCGGTCGATCAGGCGGCAGGTGAGGATGGCGTCCTCGGAGGGGCGGCCCTCACGGCGGAAGAAGCTGCCGGGGATCTTGCCGGCGGCGTACATCCGCTCCTCGACGTCCACCGTGAGGGGGAAGAAGTCGAGCTGGTCCTTGGGGTTCTTGGAGGCGGTGGTGGCCGACAGCACCATGGTGTCGTCGTCCAGGTACGCCACGGCGGAGCCGGCGGCCTGCTTGGCCAGGCGGCCCGTCTCGAAGCGGATGGTGCGGGTGCCGAAGGTGCCGTTGTCGATGACGGCCTCGGCGTAGTGGGTCTCGTTCTCCACTAGCATTTTCTCCGTTACTTGTCGTCTTTCGTCCCTCGCTGCCCGTGTGGCAGGGGGACGGCTTCGGAGAAACGCTCGGTGCGGGCCGGTCTTCGATCGAAGCACCCGGGGATCTCTTTCCCGGGGGCCACTACCGAGGACCGGCGGCGGCGAGGCGCGCTTCTCCTCGTTCGGTGGGCGTGGTGACGTCTACCCGCAGCGAGTACACGTCATCATGCTGTGTCGTACGTACGGCGTTGTGCTACCACACTACAAAGCGGTGGTGACACTCCGCACGTTCCGCACGGCGACAGGGCGTACGACGGGCCCCGTCGCCGGTGGCACACGGCGCGTATCGGTGTGTACCGATTCGCACCACTGTGTACCGGCATGTACAGCAAAAGGGAGCGGTCCCGATGGTCGGGAACCGCTCCCCTCACGGCGTCCTACTTGGCGCCCGCCGCACCGCGGCGGATGCCGAGGCGGTCGACCAGCGCACGGAAGCGCTGGATGTCCTTCTTGGCGAGGTACTGCAGAAGGCGGCGACGCTGACCGACCAGGATCAGCAGACCACGACGGGAGTGGTGGTCGTGCTTGTGCGTCTTGAGGTGCTCGGTCAGGTCCGAGATCCGGCGCGACAGCATGGCGACCTGGACCTCGGGGGAGCCGGTGTCGCCCTCCTTCTGACCGAACTCGGTGATGAGCTGCTTCTTCGTAGCGGCATCGAGCGGCACGCGTACTCCTCGTAGTCTTTTCAGGGCCACCGAGTGCCCCCGGTCTATGTCTCGGGGGAGCTTCCGTTACTCGGGAGGCGGGATCCGCTGAGCGCGATCTCCAGAACCTTCAGGGACTCCCTGAGGGCGTATCCGGGGATGCGTACACAAACGGCCGAAAGCCAGGGTAGCAGGCCGGGGCGCCGGGCCAGTCCGGGATATCGCGGCGGGCGGTCCGGCCGTGCCGCACCGTGCGGGGGCAGTGTACGGGCGACGACGCCGGGCCGGAACGTAAAAGAGGAACCTCTGAGCTGGGGGAACGCCGACAAGTAGGGTGTCGCCACAGCTCGTTGCAACAGCGGGAACTCAGTGGAGAGGGTCGGAGCCGACATGGCCGATGCCGAGGAAGACGTCAAAGCACGCAAGGAGCGGGAGCGGGACGAGCTGTACGCGCTCGACATCTCCGGCGTCGAGTGGCAGTGCGCCCCGGGCACGGAGGAGCACGAGGAGCGCGTCGAGATCGCCTACCTCCCCGAGGGGGCCGTGGCTATGCGGTCGTCGCTCGACCCGGAGACGGTGCTGCGCTACACGGAGGCGGAGTGGCGGGCCTTCGTGCTGGGCGCCCGGGACGGCGAGTTCGATCTGGAGTCGGCGCCGCACGACCGGGGGTCCGCCGCGCGGTAGCCGGGCCGGCGGCCGGTGCGTGTCGGCCGCCGCTCCCCCGCACCGGGTGCGGCGGTGGGCCGGGACCGGAGCCGAGGACGGCGGGGACGAGCGGCGTGGCCGAAGCGCGCGCTCGGCGTCGATCGGGCCGACCGGCTCGGGGGCGGTCTCCGTTCGCGGCCCCTGTTCGCGGCCTCCGTTCGCCCCCCCGCGGATCAGCCCGTCATCGACCGGGCCGCCGCGTACACGTCGAAGACGGCCAGTGCCAGCGGGACGAGAGTCAGCAGCACGAAGCCCTCGGCGAGCTCCATGAAGCGGCCCCAGAACGGCGTGAGGCCGCCCCGCGAGCTGATCAGGCCGATCGCCGTGACGATCGCGGACGCCGCCGCGATCGCCGCGACCAGCCAGACGGTACGGATGTCCAGGTCGGTGCGGTCGCCCGCCAGCGCGTCACGGATCACCGAGTGCGGCGGGTTCAGCGCCAGACCGAGCCCGAGCAGGACGAGGGAACCGAGGCCCGCGGCCAGGACCGGGGCGACCTGGGCGGTGTAACGGAACAGGTGGGCGCGCATCAGCAGGGCGATGCCCGCGGCCAGGGCGAGGAGCCGGGCCCAGACGTCGTCGGAGAACCCGAGAACCGCGCAGGCGCCGACCGTGATCACCGCACAGCCGCCCACCAGGCCGACCAGGAGCTCGTGTCCGCGGCGGGCCTGGGCGGCGATCCGCTCGGCGTCGACCGGCTCCCGCGGGACGGGATCGGCGCCGTACGCGCTGCGCGCGGCGGTGGCCGGGGGGTCGAAGCCGATCGGCAGGCGGGCGAAGCGCATGGACAGGCCGGGCAGGAAGGCCAGCGCGCCCACGCCGACGGGGGCGCACAGGGCGGCGGTCTCGGCCGGTGTCCAGTGCGCGAGGATCGCCGCGAACACCGCCGCCATACCGGCGCCCGAGGCGACCACGAAGGCGACGAACGGGCCGTCCCCGCGCGGGGAGCACAGGGTGAGGAGCACCGCGGCGAGCAGCACCGCGGCGCAGGCCAGCAGGAACTGGAGCCTGCCGATGCCCTGCCCGTCGGCGAGCGGGAGGAGTCCGGAGCCCGCCACGCCCACGTTGGGCAGCGCGCCGAGCCCGAGGGCGACGGCCGAGCCCCGGTCGTCGTAGACACGGGCCCGGACACAGGCGAGGGCGACCAGCAGGAGGCCGACGACCGCGGCGAGGATGCCGGGCAGGCCGTACATGTCGTGACGCGGGTCGCCGGTCCAGGCCACGAAGGCGAGGAGGGCCGGCAGGACCCCGCCGCCGACGAGGCCCGCGGCGCGGGTCAGCTCGCCGCTCCACAGGGTGTGCTCGCGCGTCACGGCCGAGGCGACCGCCTCCGACACGTCGTCGAACACGGCGGGCGGCAGCGACTCGGCGAAGGGCCGCAGCGTGAGGAGCTCGCCGTCGAGGATGTGCTGGGCGGCGAACGAACGGGAACTGTCGAGGACGGTGCCGTCCCGGCGGACGAGGTGGTAGCCGACCGGGGCGCCCTCGGCGGGGCTCTGCCGGGAGAGCCTGAGGATCTCCGGGTGGATGTCGGCGACGGGGACGTCGTCGGGCAGCGCCACGTCGATCCGGCTGTCGGGGGCGACGATGGTGACCCGGCAGAAGCCGAGCCCCGTCCCCGCCGCGGGAGCGGCTCCGGCGCCGCGCCCTTCTCCGGTGGCTGCCGCGGAGGCCGCGATACTCACCTGCTGCTCCCCCTCAGTGATGGTTCCGCGTCGGCATGTGCGGGGTGTCGGCGTGTTCGGTGTCGCCGCGTTCGGTGTCGGTGTTCGGTGCCGGCATGTTCGGTGTCGGTGGGCGGTGTGAAGGTTCCGCGCCGGATGGTGCGCGGCACGGCCCGCGGGTGTGCTCACGCGAACATCCGGCACCCTACCGCCCCTTGGTCGTACAGGCAGTCAGTAGGATCACGCGGTGGCCCGCGTCCGTCCGGCACGGGGCGGCGGACGAGGTTTCCCGGGGCCGCGCAAGGGGATTCGGGGCCTCCCAAGGGGATTCGGGGCCCCGCAAGGGGATTGGTGAGCAGTGAGCCACATCGTCGTGAAGCGCCAGCCACGGGCGCTGCCGTCCGAGGTGCCCACCGGCGAGGTCGTTCTGCAGCCTCCGCCGGAGCTGCCGCGGGGCCATCAGGAGAGCGTGCTGATGCAACTGCTGCCGACGCTCGGCATGGGCGGCTCGGTGGTCTTCTTCTTCACCAGCGGGCAGCCGTTCATGCGCATCATGGGCATGGTCATGATCGCCTCGACGGTGGCCATGTCGATCGCGATGGTGGTGCGCTTCCGGCGCGGGTCGCAGGGACAGTTGGCGGATCTGCGCCGCGACTATCTGGGCTATCTGGCGCAGACCCGGCGCACCGCGCTCGACACCGCGCGGGCGCAGCGTGACGCGCAGTACTACCTGCATCCCTCCCCCGAGCAGCTGTGGGCGCTCGTCGCCGAGGGCAGCCGGGTGTGGGAACGGCGGCCCGGGGACGATGACTTCGGCCAGGTCCGCGTCGGCCTCGGCGCCCAGGCCCTCGCCACCCCGCTGATCGCCCCCGAGACCGGCCCGGTGGAGCAGCTGGAGCCGCTGACCGCGGGCGCGCTCCAGCGCTTCCTCGCCGTCCACGACAGCCTCGACGACCTGCCGATGGCCGTCTCCCTGCGCGCCTTCTACCACGTCACGGTCAGCGGTGAGCCGCGGTCGGTGCGCTCCTGCGCCCGTGCCCTGGCCGGTTCGCTGGCCGCGCTGCACTCGTCCGAGGACCTGGTTCTCGTGGTCGCGGTGGGCCGGGAGGAACTGCCGCACTGGGAGTGGGCGAAGTGGCTGCCGCACGTCCAGGCGTCCGGGGCCGTGGACGGGGCGGGCAGCCGCAGGCTGATCGGCGCCGACACCCGTGAGCTGGAGAACCTGCTCGGGGCCCGGCTGACCGGTCGCCCGCGGTTCCATCCGCACGCGACACCGCTGCCCGACGAGCCGCACATCGTCGTCGTCCTCGACGGCGTCTCCCTTCCCCCGGACTCCGTCCTGGCCAATCCCGAGGGTCTCCAGGGCGTGACGGTCCTCGAGATCGTCCCCGGTGAGCCGACGGGGGCCGGCGGCGAGCTCGACATCGTCGTACAGCCCGGGGCGCTGCGGCTGGAGTCGGGACACGGCGCCGTCTACGAGGGGACGCCCGACGCGCTGTCCCCGGAGTCCGCCGAGGCGCTCGCCCGGCAGCTCGCCCCGCTGCGGATGGCCTCCGGCGGGGACGACGACGAACCGCTGCTGGCCAACCTGGAGTTCACCGACCTGCTGAACCTCGGGGACGCGGCGTCCGTGGACACCCGGCGCACCTGGCGGCCGCGTTCGCTGGCCGAGCGGCTGCGGGTGCCGATCGGGGTGGGCGAGGACGGCCGTCCGGTGATGCTCGACCTCAAGGAGGCGGCGCAGGAGGGCATGGGCCCGCACGGTCTGTGCGTCGGCGCCACCGGATCCGGCAAGTCCGAGCTGCTGCGCACGCTGGTGCTGGGCCTGGCGGTCACCCACTCGTCGGAGACGCTGAACTTCGTCCTCGCCGACTTCAAGGGGGGCGCGACCTTCGCCGGTATGGCGCAGATGCCGCACGTGGCGGCCGTGATCACCAACCTGGCGGACGACCTGACACTGGTGGACCGGATGGGCGACTCCATCCGGGGTGAGCTCAACCGCCGTCAGGAGCTGCTGCGGGACGCGGGCAACTACGCCAACATCCACGACTACGAGAAGGCGCGGGCCGCGGGCGCCGCCCTTCAGCCGATCCCCTCCCTGGTCCTGGTGATCGACGAGTTCAGCGAGCTGCTGACGGCGAAGCCGGACTTCATCGAGATGTTCGTGCAGATCGGCCGGATCGGCCGCTCGCTCGGGGTGCACCTGTTGCTGGCCTCGCAGCGCCTGGAGGAGGGTCGCCTGCGCGGCCTGGAGACCTATCTGTCGTACCGCGTCGGTCTGCGGACCTTCTCGGCGGCGGAGTCGCGGGCGGCGCTGGGCGTGCCCGACGCGTACTCGCTGCCGAACGTGCCGGGTTCCGGCTTCCTGAAGTTCGGCACGGACGAGATGGTGCGGTTCAAGGCGGCGTACGTGTCCGGGGTCTACCGCTCGGGCGCTCAGCGGACGGCGCCGGGGGGCGGCCCGCTGCCGGTGGACCGGCGGCCGGTGCTGTTCACCTCGGCGGAGGTGCCGGTGCGGTACGCGGCCGTGCCACAGGCCCGACCGTCCGGCGGTGCGGAGGTCGACGACGCGCTCGCGGACACCGTGCTCGACGTGATCGTGCGCCGGCTGGAGGCGCAGGGCCCGGCGGCGCACCAGGTGTGGCTGCCGCCGCTGGACAGCCCGCCGTCGCTGGACGCGCTGCTGCCGGGCCTCACGGCGGTGCCGGGCCGCGGCCTCACCCAGCCGGGATACGAGGGCGCGGGCCGGCTGGTCGTGCCGGTGGGTCTGGTGGACAAGCCGTTCGAGCAGCGCCGTGACCCCCTCTGGGTGGACTTCTCCGGCGCCGCGGGCCATATGCAGATCGTCGGCGGCCCGCAGTCCGGCAAGTCGACCCTGCTGCGCTCGCTGATCTGCTCCTTCGCCCTCACCCACACGCCGCACGAGGTCCAGTTCTACGGTCTCGACTTCGGCGGCGGAGGGATGGCGTCGGTGGCCGGCCTGCCGCACGTGGGCGGGGTCGCCTCCCGGCTCGACCCGGAGCGGGTACGGCGCACGGTGGCCGAGGTGTACGGCGTGCTGACCCGCCGTGAGGAGTACTTCCGCTCGGCCGGCATCCCGTCGATCGCGGAGTTCCGGGCCAGGCGGGCCCGCGGGGACATCTCGGTCACGGACCAGCCCTGGGGCGATGTGTTCCTGGTCGTCGACGGATGGGGCAACTTCCGTTCGGAGTACGAGGCGATGGACCAGGTGATCCTCGACATCGCGGCGCGCGGCCTCGGCTACGGCGTCCACCTGGTGCTGACGGCCTCGCGTTCGATGGAGGTCAGGGCCGCCCTCAAGGACCAGCTGATGAACCGCCTCGAACTGCGGCTCGGCGACACGATGGACTCCGAGATCGACCGCAAGGTCGCCGCGAACGTCCCGGCGGGCGTCCCGGGCCGTGGCCAGTCGCCGCAGAAGCAGCACTTCATGGCCGCGGTGCCGCGCATCGACGGCCTCGCCTCGGACACGGACCTCGCCGACGCCACCCAAGCGCTGACCGCGGAGGTCTCCCGGCAGTGGCAGGCCGCGCCCGCACCTGAAGTACGGCTGCTGCCACGGGAGTTCCCGGCCGGCTCACTGCCGCCGGGCGACCGCTTCCCGCGCCGCGGAGTCGCCTTCGCCCTCGACGAGGACCGTCTCGAGCCGGTCTACGTCGACTTCGAGCAGGATCCGTTCCTCCTCGTCTTCGGCGAGAGCGAGTCCGGCAAGTCGAACCTGCTGCGGCTGCTGATCAGGCAACTGACCCAGCGCTACTCGGGCGACGAGTGCAAGCTGTTCGTGGTCGACAACCGACGTTCCCTGCTGGACGTGACGCCGGAGTCCCACCTGGCCGAGTACATCCCGATGTCCAACGCCATGGACCACCACATGGCCGCGCTGGCCGACCTGATGAAACGCCGGACGCCGACGGCCGAGGTGACGGCGCGACAACTCCGCGACCGCAGCTGGTGGCGCGGACCGACGGTGTTCGTCGTCATCGACGACTACGACCTCGTCGCGACGTCGAGCGGCAATCCGCTGGCGGGACTGACGGAACTATTGCCGTTCGCCCGTGACGTCGGGGTGCGGTTCATCATCGCGCGGTCGACGGCGGGTGCGGGGCGGGCGTCGTACGAGGCGTTCCTGCAGCGCATCAAGGAACTGGGCGCCCAGGGTGTGGTGTTGGCGGGTGACCCCGGAGAGGGCGACCTCCTCGGGGGCGTACGGCCTCGTCCGATGCCAGCGGGACGGGGAATCTTCGTCTCACGTCGACGGGGAAAGCCGTTGGTGCAGGTGGGGTTGGCGCCGGAGGGGATGTAGGGGTGGAGGGGGCAGGCGTACTCCCCGTCCACCCGGAGGGACTCGCCGGGGCTGGAATCGACGGGGCTGCGCTGCGCCGCCGATTCCAGCCGGACGGCGGTGAATTGGGGAAAGTAGGGTGAGACCCGTGAACTCACTTGCACGGGGTTCATGGATAGGGCCTGTTGCATGGATCGGGCCTGTTGAGGGATCGACGTAACCGTCCCGTCTGCCGGACAGGCTTCACGGGACACGGGGACACGGGGAAGGGGCTCACGCATGGCGTGGGAGGAGTGGGAGCAGCTGAAGAGTGCGGCGGCTGATCAGCATGCGGCCCGGATGCAACTGAACCACGTACCACTCGACCCGGGTGGTGGCACCGGAACGCTGGTGTCGAACAAGCCCGCGTGGTCCAAAGCCGGCCAGGACATCGGCTCGCTCCGTGAGGACATCAGCAAGGCGACGGCGAAGCTGACGGACGGGCAGAAGGGCCTCGGCGAGGACGCAGGCTGCCTTACCGCGGCGGCGCAGAAGGACGTTCACGCCTCGTGGGAGACCTACGTCAAGAACGTGAGCGGACGCTGCGGAAAGCTCTCGGGGCTTCTGGAGAAGGTTGGCAACGACCAGCTGAAGACCGACGAGGCGATCGAGGTCGAGATCGGCAACCTGACGGTGGAGTACGGGGATACCCCGGCCGTCGGCGGCAAGGGCTGAGGGCGGTAACGAGACGTCATGGACCTCGCAACGCTCAAGGCCCTCAAGCCGACCGAGTACTCGGAAGCCGCCGACGGCTACCGCAGCACCTCCGACATGGCGAGCGCGGCCAAGGACCGCATCGGGAATCAGATCGCCGTGGCCATGCGCAACTCGCTGAAAGGCGAGGCCGCGACCGCCGCGATCAAGCAACTGGGTGAGCTGGGTAAGAACTTCCACTACATCCAGGTCGAGTGCGGTCTGGTCAGTACGGCTCTCGAAGCCTTCTCCTACGAGGTCGGAGCTGCCAAGGGCAAGCTCGACGCGGCCCTCGACGGCGCCCAGGCCGCCGCACTGACCGTGCACGCCGACGGTTCGGTGTCCTATCCGGCGGGCGGGGAGAAGGACGCCGACGGCAAGATTCCCGACGGCGGCACGGTGAACGGCCTGACGGACGGTACAGCTGCCGCGATCGGCCGCCAGGCGGCGAACTTCGATCCCAACCCCAACCACCGCCTCGCGCAGGACTACGCCGACCAGATCGCCGCCGCCCTCAAGGAGGCCACGGAGGCCGACGAGAAGTGGGCGCCGAAGCTGCGCGCATTGAAGGCGGACGACGACCTGACCGTGTCCGACAGTGACTGGGCCGACGCGTCCGCCGACACGAGCGGCGTGAAAGACGCGGGTAAGAAGTATCTCGACTCACTGCCGCAGCCGCCCAAGGACGGCAGCCCTGAGGCCAACGCGGAGTGGTGGAAGGGGCTCACCCCCGAGGAGCAGGCCGCGTGGGTGTCCACCGACCCCAAAGCCGTAGGGGATCTCAACGGACTGCCGTCCGCGGTCCGGGACGAAGCCAACCGCATGGTGTTCGACGAGACCCGTGCGCAGCTCCGGATGGAACTGGCCTCGATCCCGACGCCTCCCGCCAACGAGTGGACGTGGATCAGCGCCGGGGGCTACCCGTCCAAGGTCCACACCGACGAATGGATGGACTGGTACCGACAGTACGGGGACCGCTCCGAGCAGCTCAAGCAGACCCTCACGGGCATGGGGTACATCCAGGACCGCTTCGACCGAACTGGTGAAGGGGGTCTACCCGAGGCATACCTGCTCGGCTTCGACCCCACCGGGCTGGATGACGGAAAGGTCATCCTCGCCAACGGCAACCCGGACGAGGCGGATCATGTGGCCGTCTACGTCCCCGGCACCTACTCCGGCCTCGAAAAGATCGGGGAAGGTGACGATCATGGGGACATCGGCCGAGGGGAGACGCTGTGGGCGGAGAGCTCCAAGCTGGCTCCGGGCCAGAACGTGTCCACTATCACCTGGCTCGACTACAACGCGCCGGACAGCATCGTTCCGGAAGCGAGTAGCGGGAATTATGCGGAGGAGGGCGGTCCGCGTCTGTACGACTTCCTCCAGGGAAACAGAGCAGCCCATGAGGAACTCTCCGGAAACAGCGCCCACACCACGGTCCTCGGGCACAGCTACGGAAGCACGGTGGTCGGTGTCTCCGCCCAATCCGGAAGTTGGAAGGACCCTGAGGCTGTCGACGACTACATGTTCGCGGGGAGCCCGGGTGTTCAAGCGGATCGTGCCGCTGACCTGGGCGTCGGTGCGGACCACGTCTGGGCGATGGGCGGACCTGGGGATGACCAGTTCGTACGCCAGGGCGGTCGCCTGATGGGACTCGGCGACAATGGGACCATTCCCACCGATGAATGGTTCGGTGGGAATGTAATGAAGAGCGACTCAGACGGACACAGCGGATTCTGGGATGAGGGATCCCAAAGCCTGCGCAATCAAGGGGCCGTAATCGCCGGCAAGTACCATAGGGTCGAACTTGAATAGACTAATTTCGGGATTTATATACACTGCCGCGACCTGTGCGCTATTGGTCGCATGCTCGCAAGAGAGTGGGACGGTCGACGTGGAGGTACGGGACGGGGAAACGGTCAAGGCGGAGGTCGAGCAGACGTCCAGCCAGATTCTGGAGATCATGGCGCTTAAGGGAAAGGTGACCGACACTGGCGCCATGACCACACGGTGCACGGACTACGACTCGGACCAGGAGGTCTACCGAAGCCGCCATCCGTGGAGCGTCTACCAGGTTCCCGTGGCAGACATGGAGAAGGCCATGGAACGCCTCCGCGAAGGACTGCCAAAGAAGGGCTGGAAGATCGTAAAGGATGGGGCGGACGACAGTGCCGCCAAGAGTCCACAGATCGTTGCCCAGTCCAAGGGCGACGAATTCGCAGTGGACGTCAGGCTGCTTGATGAGCGGAAGTACGGCGATGACCCGTCCCTCATCGAGGTAACAGTCGAATCGGCCTGCTACAAGGCCAAGTGAGCGCCGTTTCAAGCCACACCACGACCGGGTGTTTCGGTGAATCGTGGACACAAGCTCGCAGCGGCTCGGCCGCCATGGACACGGGTCTGGATCGGGCCTGACGCGTCGACCCGATCCAGACCACGTAGCAGAGCTCAGCGTCGGAGGTTAGGCACCCGTTCGAATGAGGGTGCCGGCGCTCACCGGGACCCCTCGGGCGACGGGCGATGGCAGGCGCAGCTACATCGGCGTACCAGCAGTAGGCCCCCACGGTGCGGGAGTGGGATGTCCCGCAGGCGGCGGCACGAGGCGTGCACGTCCTCGTAACCAGGCCGACGCGCCAGGGCGCACTCCGGCGACAACTCCCCCGCCTCTCCCACCGTTCCGGCGGACCGCGCCCTCACTGCCCACCCGCGGCTTGGCGGGACGGGGGCAGGACGCTGAGGACGTCCTGCCGCGGCGGGTAGTGCGCGGCGCACACATGGCAGGCGTACACGGCGAAGCCCGGCCCCGAGTTCTGGTGGACCACACCGACCACGACCGGGGTCTCGGTCGTCACCTGGCAGCGCACGCACATCCGCACCGGCAGGCGGGGCGTCCTGTCTTCCGTCGCCATCACGCCGCCCTCTCCGCGCCGACGACATGCCGGTCGAGGTCGATACCGAAGTCCGCCGCCAGAACCAGCGCCACACGACGCCGTGTCTGCCGCACCTGCTCATGCTCCCGTTCACGGCGAGCCCGCTCCGCCGCGAGTACGTAGGGGCGGACCGGGGCGGTCGAGGCTCCGTCGAGGGGCTCCGGCAACCCGTACGGGGAACGGGGTGCGGGAAGCCGGACAACCATTGCGCGGGTCCCCTCGGGAACGCGGGCGGGGGCCGGTACGGCGGGGTATGCAACCGCCCTTCGCCTGCCGGTGCCAGGCGCGAACACGCCCCGGATCCCGCGCAGCAGCGCATGGATAATGCTCACTGTCATCAACCTCCGTTGGGTTGGTGGCCATGCCCCCGGACGGCTCCACCCGTCGCGGGGGTTCTTACGTCCACCATAGCGTGATGCAGCGTGATGCATCTAGCTGTAGCTAGAGCTAAAGATGCCAAGCCTGGTACGTCTACCTACGGTCGAGGAATGTCCCTTGACCCTGAATCAGGCCGACCGCTGTACATGCAGCTCGCTGACGTGATCGAGTCCAGGATCCGCAGCGGCGCATACGCTCCCGACCGCATGATCCCCGCGTCACTCCGGCTCTCCGAGGAGTACGGCATCGCCCATATGACCGTACGCCGGGCCATGCGAGAGCTGCGTGAGCGCGGCTTGATCTACACCGTGTCCGGCAAAGGGTCCTATGTGGTGCCCAAGCCAACGATCAGCACCCCCGAAGCCGACACAACCACCGGTGACGAGTCCGCCGACTAAGGTGCCGCGGTGCGGCCACGCCGCAGCGCAGAACAGGGTGGGCACCTCCCGTGCGTGCCCACCCTGGTGTTGCGGAGTACCTGCTGCTACATGAAGTAGCTGGCGCCCTTCAGGTCGCCGCCTCGGTAGTCACCGCCGGCGCCGTGGACCTGGTGCGAGATCTGGAGCAGCGCCGCGTGGATGCCACGTGCGTGCTTGTTCCACTCCTCGCTCTTGCTCTGGAACTGCTGGAACGCCTCGCCGCCCCAGCCCGAGGACACATTGAGCACGGCCTGGCGCAGCGCTTCGAGGTCCTCCTCGAGCTTCTTGGCCTGGTCGCCGAGCTCGGTGGCGAGCGCGTCCATGGTGCCGTAGGTGACGGCGAGTTCCTCGTAATGGGCTCCGGATGACATTTTTCCCTCGTTTCTCTGAAGACTTCAGCCGGACTTCGCCGGATCGATGGTCAGTAGCTGTTGAGCGCCGAAGTCTTTCCACCGAGATCGTCGACCGAGATCTTGTTCATGTCGGCGGTGATCTGGTCTTCGAGGTTCTGCTTGTCCGTCTTCGTCATGTGGATGCCCTCGAGGAAGTCGTCGAGCATCTTGCCGATCGCGACCATGTGGCCGTTGATCTCCGTCTGCTTGGTGTTGAAGGCGTTGGCACCCTGGCCCGTCCACGCCCTCTCGATCATGTCGATCGTGCCCTGCAACTTCGCGAGGGAGCCACGGATGTTGTCGTAACGATCGACGACTTCCTTCTGGAGCTTCTGTACATCGCCGTCGTTTAGCTTGCGGTCGACCATTTCGGCACTCCTTTTCGCTTTCGTGAGCTGTGGTTCGTCATGTGTGGGGTCACGTGGCTCGCCGTGAGCGGAGCACGGCGAAAGCGCCGCCTCCGATCACCAGGACGGCTGCCGCGGCTCCGAGCGCGACCCACATCGTGGTGTTGTCGGAGGTGTCGGAGGTTGATGCTGCCGCCGAGGTCTTGCCTCCTGCGGTGGCCTTCGTGGGCTGGGGAGAGGTCGGTGTCGAGGCGGAGGGCGCTTTGCCCGCCGCGTCCGTGACGCCCGTCGCGTTCTCCCTGGCGAGCGGGTCGGTGTCGGCCGGCCCGGGATTGAAGTTCCGTTGTTCCAGCACCTTGCGGGGACGAATCAATCCGTAGCCGAGGTAGGTGCTCGGGTCGTTCTTCGCCCAGTCGCGTCCGGCGGTGTCGATCAGGCTGGCGAGGACCTGGTTCGCGGTCCACTTGGGGTGGGCGGACCAGACGAGGGCGGCGGAGGCGGAGGCGATGGCGGTGGCCATACTCGTGCCCACGCCGTCGCAGTACGAGCGGAAGGTGGCGTCGCACCAGGTCGGTATGTCGAGCCCAGGAGCCGCCAGGTCGACGTAATTGCCGTGCTCCGAGAACTTGCCGACTTTACCGGACTTATCTGCGGCAGCAACGCCGACTACGTAGGGGTAGGCGGCTGGGTATCCGATGAAGTTCTTCTTTTCTGCATCATTTCCTGTACCGGCGATCATCATCTTCCCTTTGGATTGGGCGTACTTGATCGCCGTCTCCATCACGGGGTCGCTGACGTCGATACCGAAGGACATGTTAATGATCTTGGCATCGCTGTCGGCAACAGCTCTGATCACTGTCGCCGCGAGAGGAGCCTTCTCCTCTTCGGTCTCGCTATTCAGCCCATTGAGGGCGATCCGATAAGGAATGATCTTCGCTCCTGGAGCGAGCCCCTTAAGGCCACCACCGGCCCCGGTGCCGGCGATGATTTCCGCCATACTCGTCCCGTGGCCCAGGTAGTCCTCAGCAGCCTTGTAGCTCACAGCTTTTGGGACCTCGTCAACGAGCACCTGCCCCTTCAGTGAAGAGGTCTCGGGGTTCACTCCCGTATCGACTACGGCCACCTTGACGCCCTTGCCCGTGCTCACCTTCCACATCTCGTCGGCCTTCATCGCTGACAGATACCACTGCCGGGACTGGATATCGGCCGCCGCCGCACTCGGAGCCAGACCTGCCGACAGAACGGCCAAGGCACCGAGCGCTGAGCAGACGGCAGAAACCCGTCTCCCGTTTCGTCCCACGAAAGACGCGCTCAGCCCGCCACGTCGACTGATCCCTGCCGCCATGCCTCTGTCTGTCCTTGCTCTAGTCCGTCAGTCGGTCGATGAGCCGTCGTCACGCCGCTCGTCGCGGCGCGGTTGCGTTGCGCCGGAACCCTGGTTGCGCGCAGAAGCACGAGCCGCTCCCGGGCCACCGGTCGCGTTGCCGTTGGTCCTGCTTGCGGAGACTCGCCCCGTCGGCTTTCCGACCACACCGTCAGGGCTATCTGCGGGGCGGCGAGCCGCCTTTGACGCACCCGTCGTCGAGCCAGACGTCCCGACAACCCCACGCTGACCGGGCTTCTCGCCTCCGGCCCGCGACGGGAGTGCGTTCTCACCACCGACAACCGTGCCGCGCGGCAACCTGGAATTCTTACCGCCGGGAGCGCCCCCGGCGAGTGGCCTCCCGCCGACGATGCCATCGCCCGTGCGTCCGGCGCCGGTGCGCCCACTTCCAGGGCGTCCGGGATTGGCGGCCCTTACGCCAGTGACGGGACCGCGCGGAACCCCGCCAGTACGTCCTGGCGCCTGCCCACCGGTCTTCGGCGCTCCACCGACCACACCTCGCCCCATGGGACCACTGGCGCGTCCGCCCGTCTTCCCTGCTGCAGCGGTACGTCCGGTCGACCCCATGGGGCCGCTTCCCGTACGGCCCGCCGCGGGGCCGCCCGGCACGCCGCCCACCCGCTTCTGACCTGATGTAGGAACCCTGCTTCCCGGCACGCCGCCGAACCCCGTGGTGCGCCCGGATGTTCCTCGGAAGGTGGGAGGTACACCGGTGGGGGAGAAGGAAGGCATCGTTCCCGCTGGAGTCGCACCGGGAACTGCCGTCGAGGGCGGGGTGACAGCCGTTGGCTTCACAGTGTCCTGCTGCGGCAATGTGCCTACGCTGTCAATCTCCGTGCCTAGGTGCTGCTCGGGAAGTCTGACCGTCTCGTCCGCGCTCTGGTGGGATGACTGCAAATCCTCCGCGTGTGGTCGCTCTGCCCCGGTGTGCACGGAGTGGTGGCGCGTGGTTCCGGAATCAGAAGAGGCGGAAAGCGACTCATGACCCGTCTTCGGGTCGTACGGATCTCCATAGGACGGCGGCGGCTGAGGCACCCCCACACTGGGCATCTCCGGAAAAACCGGCTCCTCCGCCAGTTCCATCATTCCGCTGGACACCGTGTA
This sequence comes from Streptomyces sp. NPDC102259, assembly GCF_044766465.1. Classification (NCBI taxonomy): domain Bacteria; kingdom Bacillati; phylum Actinomycetota; class Actinomycetes; order Kitasatosporales; family Streptomycetaceae; genus Streptomyces; species Streptomyces sp. NPDC102259. Next base: position 25,091 of record NZ_JBIWMA010000031.1, read on the forward strand.
GAACGACGCCAGCCGGTACATCTGGTTGATCGCCTCTTGGCGGTCCTTCTCGGCCTTGACCGCTGCCCTGTACTCCTCGTTGCCCTCGACCCGTTGGGGCGTCGGGATGTCGTCGACCTTCTTGGGGACCAGGCGGCTGTCGCGCGGGGGCATCGACTTGCGTACGGAGGCGAGGCCGGAGCTTGCCGCCAGGACCTGGGTGCCCACCTCGTCGGCGTAGCCGGCCAGGGCGAGAGCCGTGGTGGTCAGGTTCATGCCCCAGGTGTAGAAGGCGGTGTGGGCCTCGCCCTCCCAGTCGACGTCGCCCAGGTTGCGGCTGAGTTCGTTGGCGGCGTCGTTGATGGCGTCGCGGGCGTCGATGAGGGCCGTGGCCGCGCTCTCCATGGTCCCCGGGTTCGCCGACTCCACGATGTCGATCATCGCGTTGAGGTCGTAGCCCTCGAAGCTGGTGTTGCCGAAGCCGCCCGGACTGCTGAGGGAGCCAGGGCTGATCACCACGGCCTTGTTCACGGCGTCGTCCACGCCGCTGTTCTGCTGGGCGGCGTCCTGGCGTTCCGTGCGGTAGTGGTCCGGCTGCTTCTCGCCGCTCATCAGTACCCCGCGTCGGTGTGGTCGGCGTCGTTGGTCCGCTCGGTCTGCTTGTTCAGCGCCTCTTCACGGTCCCGGTTGACCTCGGTCCGGATCTCGTGGAACCGGTACCGGAGGTCCTCTTCGAGGTTGTCGAAGGTGACGTCCACGCCGTGCACGGCGATCTGCATGGCCTCCAACTGCAGCCCCAGCGACTTGGAGAGGGACGTGATGCGTTCGTGGACGCGCTCGTACTGGAGGTGAAGCGTCTTTGCCTCCGGGAAGTTCCCCGCGCCGAAGGTGTGCTCCGCAAGACTGTGGTCCGCCACCTTCGCCGATCCGCCGGCCGATTTCTCGAAGGCCGTGAGCAGGTCGTCCACCCGCTTTTTGAACGTCGAGAGCGCCATATAACCGCGCCGTACGTCGGCGGAGCCCCCGCCCATGTCCGCAGGAATCACGAAAGCCACTCTCCCCGTTGTCCGCCGCCCGGCCCGGGCGGCACCGCTCACGCCTCTCAAGTGTTCATGACCGCAACGTAACCACTGTAATGACTCCCTCTGACAGCCCCAACTGCCTTATGCAACAACCGCGTCACCACTGCTGCGCACCTGGCCCGTTTCTCACGTTCGGGACGATTTTTCCTGCGTCCGGCGGCACGGCCCGGAGCTCGGCTGTTGTGGTCGCGTTCGGCCCGGAGGGTCTGCTCTGGAGTTGGCGGGTTCAGGAGTGCCGTCGCGATGGTCCCGGCATCGCTTGGCCCAGCCCCGGCCAGGGCAGCGCGGCGCAGGAAGCGGCAGACACGGGCCATCGCCGTGAGCAGGAAGACGGTCGTGCGGGCGCGTCGATGTCGTGCCGCGGGATGCCCCGGCTTCCTGTCAGGCGGTCAGGGCGTATCCGATCGCGAGCCGGGACCGTACTCGGCGCGTGGAGCGCTCAGCCGGTCGGCGACGAGCGCGAGCCATCCGCTGGGCGCGTACGGCGTCGGCGGGTCGACCTCCATGCCCAACTCGGCGACGGCCACGGCGTAGTCGGACTCGTTCAGGGCGAGCGCGAGCAGTTCGCGCAGCTCGCCGACCAGGCGGGCCACGAGGTGCCGGTCGGTGGTGGTGCGGTAGTCGTCGACGGCCGCGTCATGGTCGTCGAACTCGTCCGGCATGTCCTGGCAGAACCAGCCGCCGAGGAACTGGCCCAGCTCCGGGAAGCGGGCGTGCCACTCCCAGTGGGTGGCGGGCACAGCCGGGGGCGGGACCTCGCCCTGCTCGATGCTGTCCTTGAGATGGTCGGCCAGGCAGTACAGCCACTGCTGGATCTCGCCCTCGGGCAGACCGACGTCCGGGATCGCGTAGAACTCGCCCAGCTGGAGCCGGAGTCGGCCGGGCGGGTGGTCGGCGTACTCGCGCAGTTGCCGCTCGGCGACGGCCAGTGCCCAGGGGCGGGTGTGCCAGGTCTGGCGCAGGTAGGCGGTCAGGGCGAGGCTGGGCCTGTCGGGAGTGTCGTCCGCCGGCAGGCCGGCGTAGGCGCGGATCACCTGGTCCAGCTCGCCGTAGCGGCGGTCGTGTTCGAGGGGGCTCAGGGGCACGGTCGGCAGCCTCTACAGGGTTTCTACAGGTAGACGGGGAAGGTGGCGTGAACAGCGAAACCATGGGGGCGGCTAGCGTCCCGCTGGAGGACCACCCGGGCCGCGCGCACGTCAACGGGCTCCCGGCCGGCCAGCATCATCGCCTGCAGCAGCACTCGGCCCACCGGCTCGGGCCGGGAGGGCCACGATGCCTCGATGGTCAGGCGTCGGCGTGTGGACCCGGCCAGCCAGCGGTGGATGACCTGCTCGTTGGCGGTGACGACCTGCTGGGTGGCCCATTGGGCGGCTTCACGATCGTGATAGGTGGCAGTGCGGGTGCGCAAGGGGCTTCTCCATCGTGGGCAGAACGGAGGATCGGGGCAGCTCGGCGGATCGCATCACATCAGCGGAATGACCAGACCATCCCGAGTTCCGTCTCCGACACGAGCACCAAGCCGAAGTCGAAGGTGCGCACGGAAAAGGAGTACCACCGAGAAACCCGCTGGTAGTAGTCGCGGGTATCGCTGCCGTGCCCGGTGTTCGCATAGAAGTGGGAGCCTTCAGGGAAGCGCGACAGGATGACACGGGCCTTCGCTTCAAGGTCTTCCCTGCGCTCCTCGAAATCCGTTTCCTTTGTGACATCGATCCAGGGAGTGGAAAGGGCCACGAGGAACCGTACGGCCTGGGAACGCGGGATCTCATGCAGGTAGGGCTTCCAGGAGTCCGCCGTAGCGACGACCTCCGGAGGCATGACGAAGGGGTAGGACGGTTCGTCGAGCCTTTCGAGTTCGCCCTCCCAGATGTCCACCGTGCGCCAGCCGCGTGCGTCGCGGGTGTCACCGTGCATCAAGGTGGACAGGTCGAGCACCCAGTTCTCGTGCTCCCTGCTCGTAGCCTTGGCAATGGTCGCCCGACGGTCGTACATGTCGATCGCGTCGGACCATGAACGCTCATCGAGTTCGGCCATCGCTGTCTCCTTACTCATCATTGGGGCATGGACGTCAGGACCACGAAGGGCGGATCCAGGCTCGGATCGTATTTGAGTACGGTCAGAACACCGTGAGCGTCCTGTGGTGGCGTCGCCTGATCGTTCACGACCGGCGCCGTACGCCCCGTCACCGCCGGAATCCCCAGAGGCCCCGTCGGCACCGCATCCACGGAGAAGTCCTGCTTTTCACCCGGAACCGGAGGAGGCGGGCCTGTAAGCCACTTGTCGATTTCCGCCGTATTGGTACGGACATTGTGCTGAGTGTAATACTGCGCCGATTCCAGGTCGGTGAAGGAGGAAGCCGCGGGAATATCGACCTTTCCCCCTCCCGTCGCCTCGTCCCGCAACCGCTGTGTCAGCTGGGCGTCCGTCAGGCCGACGTGCTTGTCGATGCTGTGCCCGCCGCTCAGTTCCTCCTCGGTGGCCAGGTCGATGGAGTACTTGTAGGGGATCTGGCTCTCCGTGCGCTGCCAGCTGTGTTCCTTCTTGAAGTCGTTCAGGGAGCGCGCGCCGTACGCCTGCGCGCGAGCCACCTCCGCGCGGAACGTGGGCACACTGAGCAGTGCCTCGTCGAGATCGGTCTCCAGTGTCTTCAGCTTGGTGGCGGCGTCGCTGAAGGCCTGGTGGTACTCCTCGACCGCTTTGTCGGCGGCAGCCTTGTCCATGTGCGAGCGGAACGTCAGCACGATCTCGCCGAACGCCATGGTCGCCGCGAGCCGGGTCAGCTCGAACGGGTCGAGGCCCGTGGTCAGGTCCTTGACCGTCGCCTTCGCGGCCTCCTTGCCGAGCCGGGTGGTCGTCTCCGCGGTTTTGAGACGGATGCCGGCCAGATGGTCGAGGCTCTCCTGCACGGTGGTCGCGGTCTGGCGGAGAATCTCTATGATGGGCCGCTGCTTCGCCGGGACGACGCTACGGTTCGTCTTCCAACTGCGGCCCATGGAAGCCCGGTTGCCCTGGGCGTCGTAGGTTCTGCCCCATTCGGTGGTGCCCCAGATGGTCTGGCAGAACGCCTTCATCGCGCCCTGCCACTCGTCGTTGCCCCTGTTGTTGCTGATGAACTTGATGGCGCCGTTGAAGTTGTCCGACGCCGCCTTCGCGTCCTTCTCGACCGCGCGCCAAGCCGTGGCCATGCCCTTGAGGTCCTCGTCCCTGGCACCCGGGGTGATCTCGTGCATCGTGCCGAGGTTGAGGCCGTGCTCGATCGCGGGCCGGATGACGTCGGCGAGGAAGTCGGGGACCTCGCCGAGGATTCCGGAGATGTCCCAGGAGTCCGCGTCCTCGCCGGTGCCGGACCACTTGATGTCGTTGACCGGGCCGTATCCGGGCTGCTTCTCGATGACGGCGGGCAGCGGTTTCTCGACGGGCGGCGGACCGTACATCTTGCGGGCGTACCAGTCGGCCTGGGTGTACTTGTTGGCCGTGTCCGTCAGGCCGACGGCGACACCGCCCACGCTGACCACGCTCTTCGCCCAGAGTTCCAGGAACTTCTCGTTCACCGACCCGTACGCCGCCGCGAAGGCGTCCGCGCCCCAGCCGGTTCCGGCCGACTGGCTGTACTGGTTCAGCACGTCGACGAGCGCCCTGGCGCCCTTGTCGTAGTCGAACTGCCCGTCTCGCACCACGAGCGCGGTGTAGTGCACATGCTGCGGCTGTAGGTCGAAGCCGCCGCCGCTCGTTCTGGGCGAACGGGTACGGGCGTCCGACCGCTCCTGTGCGCGTTGCTCGTCGGTGGGCCGCCAGTCGGCCATCAGGCACCGCCCCAGCCTCGCAGCACCGCGAGGTGCGCGGCCGCATAGTTGGTGTGCCCCGTGGTCACGTACTCGTGCAGCCACTTCTGGGCCGCTTGCAGGTCCTGGGCGGAACGGTCCCACTCGTCGAGTTTGTCGACGAAGACCTCGCGTGTCTCGCCCCGCCAGGACAGCACGACGGGCGCGACCCGGTCGTAGAGATCGTCCAGCTTGCCGTTGAGCTTCTCGAGGATGTCCTCCAGGTCGGTGGCCAGCTCCTCGAGGGTGGCGAAGGAAACGGCTATGTGCTCGTCGTCGGGTGCGGCGCCGGTCGACATGACTCCCCCTGTGTTCGTCTCGGCAACTGCGGTTCGGAACGGCGGTTCGGAACGGCGGTTCGGAACGGCGGTTCGGAACGGCGGTTCGAAAGGGCGGTTCGAAAGGGCTACAGGTCGTCGAGGCTGCTCCGGGGCGCCGCCGCCGACGCGCCGATGTTCGGCGTCGACAGTCTGGCCACCTCGCTCCCGACGTCCACCTGGATCCGCCGCATCCGGGCGAGCACGTCGAGGTCGTCCTGGGAGAAGCCGTCCCGGCTCAGCCGTACGGCCTCCTCGAGCAGCTTCATCACTTCGCGGATGCGTACGGCGTCCTCGGCCGCCGCGCGGTGGAAGTCGCGGTACGCCGACGCCGCCGGGCCGCGCCAGCCCGCCTCGATGCCGTCGACGACCGCGTCCATGCGTCGCACCTGCTTGTCCAGGTGATCCTGCATGTCGTCGAGGTCGTCGGCGAGTTTGGTGAGGTCCCCCGCGGTCACCCTCAGTTGAGGGCCACCGGCCTGTTCTGAACCCGCTCCGGGCACACCCATCCGGTACCTCCGTCCCCTGTCGCAGAGGCGTCACAAGTCGCTTGCGGTTGCGATGATCCTACAAATCGTTGGTGACTGCACGCGTGAACTCCCGCCCACACGCGGCGAGATGGCCGCCGACCCCTACTCCGCCCCCGCGACCCTCCGCGTCCTTCGCCGCGCGTCCCGGATCGCCACCGCCGTGCCGCCGAGACCCGCCGCCAGCACCGCCGCCGCGACGACGACGTAGGTGGCGAGGCGGGTGTTGCGCTCGTCCGGGGTTTCGCCGGTGTGGAACTTCGCGGGGCTCGGGGCCTCGGCGCCGCCCATGCCGTTCCGGGGGCTCGGGGACTCGATGGGGCGGTCGTCCTCCGTCAGGGCGCGGACCGGGTCGACGACGCCCCAGCCGACGAGTCGGTCGTGGCCCGCGATGGGGCGTTCCGCGGTCTGCTCGATCTGGGCGACGATCTCGCGCGCGGTCCAGTCCGGGTGCCTCGCCTTGAGCAGCGCCGCCACACCCGCCACGTACGGCGCCGAGAAGCTCGTCCCGTTGTCGGCGCAGTGACCCCCCTGGGGGACTGTGGAGACGATGTCGACGCCGGGGGCGGCCACGCCGACGAAGTCGCCGGACTGGGAGAAGGAGGCGCGTTCGTTGTTGCGGTCCGAGGCGGCGACCGCGAGGACGCCCTCGTAGGACGCCGGGTAGGTCTCCTTGACGTTGCCGCCCAGACCGTCGTTGCCCGCCGACGCCACGACCACGACGTTCCGGTCCAGGGCCTCGTCGACGGCCAGCTCCAGGTCGGAGCTCGGTCTGACCGCGTTGGACGTGTCCTGGGAGATGTTGATGACCCCGGCCCCGGCCTGTACGGCGTAGCGGATCGCCGCGGCCAGCGACTCGGTGTCGCCGTGGCCCTCGGCGTCGTTCTGCTGGATCGGGATGACGGTCGCCTCGGGGGCCAGCCCCACGAAACCGGTGCCGTCGAGGGGGCGGGCCGCGATGATGCCGGCGATCTTGGTGCCGTGCCCGACGGTGTCCGTGGTGCCGTTCTCGGCGCCGCGCTCGATCGGGTCGCCGTCGTCGTCCTTGAGGTTCTTCGGGAGGAGGTTGCGGCCCGCCTTCGCGTCCACCGCGTCGGCGAGCTGCGGGTTCTTCACGTCCACGCCCGTGTCGATGACGGCCACGCGGACGCCCTCGCCCTTGGAGCGGCTCCACAGCTCGTCCAGGAGAACCCGCTGCAGGGCCCAGGGACGGCCCGGGTACTCGCCGTTGGGGAACGTGCACTGGTCCGAGTAGGGCAGTTTGTCCGCCGCCGACGCGGGGGGCGCGAGGACCGTGGCCGTGGTGAGGAGGGTCGCGGTCCCCACCAGAGCGATGCGCAGCCTCAGAGCGATGCGCAGCCCCAGAGCGGTGCGCAGCGCCAGAGCGGTGCGCAGCGCCAGGGCGGTACGCCGTCCCCGGGCCGTAAGCACCTGGGCTGTAAGCAGTCCTCGGGCCGTACGCAGTCCCCGGGCCGTACGCGGCAGTGGGGCGGTCGTACGAGACGTCGTCTTCCGCGGCACGGGGGTCGTCGTCCGCTGCACCGGCGTCCTCCTCCTCACGAGCCCTGCGGCTGGCGGGCCGCCGCTGTGGACAGGCGGGGGCCGGTGGGCAGGAACTCCGACCAGGCGGCCGGGATCGGCGCCGGGTCGACGTCCTTGTAGCCCAGCAGGGTCTGCGCCTGCTGCGCCTCCTGTTGCTGCTGTTCGCGCTGCTCGGCGGTGGTGCCGATGCCCGCGTCGTCCGTCGCGCTGTCGCCGTTGGACTGCAGGACGTAGCGCAGGCCCGTGTCGGTGACGAGGAAGACCGGGCCGGCCTTGGTCGCCTCACCCTGGAACTGGCGGTAGAGCTGGCCGGAGCCCGGCGTCACATAGGCGCTGGAGGAGCCGGTGGGCAGCTTGGCCGGGAAGTCCGTGCCCGCCCAGGTGCTCAGGGTCGTGGCGCCCGAGCCGGAGTTCACACCGCGCAGGACGTTGCAGATCGTGCTGCGGCTCCCGGCGGCCCCCGACGCCTCGTTGACGGGCTCGGGGTCACCGGTGGGCCACCGGTGCTCGGTGCTGAACGCCTCGCCCGGCACGATCACGCCGGGGCTCAGCTCGCGGGAGTGCCCGGCCTGGCCGAGGGGCGCCAGTTCCTTGCTGAACAGCAGCAGTTGGGCGACGAAGGCGGACACGGGGGCGACGCGGCCGCTCAACACCACGTAGTACTGCTCGGTGTTGTTGTCGAACGCCTTGAGCACCATGCCGACCCGGTCGGCCGACGCGTCCAGCTGGCCCGGTGCGCCCGCCGCCTCGCCCGGCTGCCCGGGGACGTCCGGGAAGGCGATCGGATCGCCCTGGTGCAGGGTCGCGAGCCACTCCGCCGACACCCGTTGGGGCGCCCGGCCGGAACCGACCACCGCGCGCAGCAGCAACTCGTCGCTCTTGCCCACCGGGTACGCCGTGCCGCCCGCGTCCACGACGTAGCGCCTGCCGTCCGGGTCCGCCACATAGAGCAGTTGGCCGTCGTGCAGACGCCCCGTGCCCTCGGTCGCGTCCTTCTCGCGGGCGGCCAGGACCAGCGCAGCCTTCTGGACGGAGTCCCCGCCCCCCGCGCTCGGCCGCTCGCAGACCACCCATCGCTTCGCCTCGCCCGCCTCGGACGCCGAGGGCAGCCGGTCGGGGGCGTACGGGATGCCGACGGTGACGCCGTGCGGGATCTCGCCGCTGTCGAGGACGGACTCCGAGACGGTCACCACCTCGCCCTGTCCCTCCTCCAGGAGCAGTTTGGCGGAGGCCATGTTGAGGACCGGGTGCAGCTGGACCTCGTCCCCGGTCCGCAACACGACATAGCGGGTGGTCGACTTGCTCGCGACGATCACCTTGGCGTTGGGCGTGTCCCAGCCCTTCGGCGCGGTCGGTCTGAACATGCCCCACGCCCCGAAGACGGCCATCACGAGCACCCCGACGACGATTCCGGGCAGGATCGAGCGCAACGGCCGCGGCGCCCCCTCCTCCGAGCCGTCGGGCGACGACTGGAGGAAGGCCGCGAGCATCCGGCGCTTCGCGAAGGTGTAGGCGTTGAGCTGGTCCCGCCGAGATGCCATCTGTGCCCGTCTCTCCCCGTTTTCCGGCCGATCCGCGTGGTCCGCAGCGCGGTTGACCGGCTCCCCGTCTCCGATGTCAGAGCGGCCACCTACTATGCCCGGTAACCATGGGGACTCGAGGAGCGGGTAGGGTTCCCGGGCCGTCGAGTGCCCTGTGCGGTGCTGGAATCGGGGCGGGTCGTGAGCGGAACGGGGGGACGGCGTGAGGGTTTCGGGAACGGGCGGGATCTCCGTCGGCCGGTCGCGCACGCGGGGCTCCTCGACGACCGGTCCACGGCCGCCCGAGCGGTCCGAGGGGTCGTCGGCGCCGGGCGCTCCGCACCTCAGGACGCGCGCGGGGCGGGGCGGGACATTCCGCTTGCAACGCCTCGTCCTGCTGGAGATCGCGGCCGCCGTGCTGCTCATCGGCTGGGTGAGCGGTCCGGTGGCGCTCGTGGCGGCGGCGGTGCTCGCCGCCCTGCTGGTGGCCCTCGCCTTCGTCCACCGTCGCGGCCGCACGCTTCCGCAGTGGCTGGCCACGGCACGGGAACTGAAGACCCGTCGACGGCTGGCCGCGCGGCTGGAGATACCGGCCGGGACGGAACCGGGGTTCGGGCCTGTCGTGGAATGCGATCCCGGGCTGCGGACGTACGCGTACGGCGGCCGTGACCGGCGGCCCGTGGGGATCGTCGGGGACGGCACGTTCGTCACCGCCGTTCTTCAGGTGGAGGCGGACACGACCGCGCTGCGGGCCGAGCGCGGCCGGCAGCCCCTGCCGCTCGCCCTGGTGCGGGACGCCCTCGAGGTGGACGGGATCCGGCTGGAGTCCGCGCAGATCGTGCTGCACACCCAGCCCGCGCCCGCGCTGCATCTGCCCCCGCAGTCCGTGGCCGTGGCCAACTACGCGCCCTTGCAGGAGCAGACCGGGGCGCCGGCGGTACGCATCACCTGGATCGCCCTGAAGCTGGATCCGGAGCTGTGTCCGCAGGCCGTGGCCGTCCGCGGTGGCGGTGCGATCGGGGCGCAGAAGTGCGTCGTACGGGCGGTGGACCACCTCGCGAGCCGGCTGACCGGCGCCGGATTCCGGGCGACCGTCCTCGACGAGGAGGAGCTGACGGCCGCCTTCGCCACGTCCGCCTGCGCCAACCCGCTGGTGACGGCGGAGGCCGGGCGGACCGGGACGGTGGAGCGGCGGACCGAGGAGTCCAGCCGGAGCTGGCGCTGCGACAACCGCCGTCACACCACGTACTGGTTGCGCCGGTGGCCCGCGCTGGGCGGCGACGGCCCGTCGCTGCCGCAGTTCGTCGCCCTGGTCACGGCCGTTCCGGCGCTCGCCACCACGTTCAGCGTCACCCTCGCGCGCGGTGAACGGCAGGAGGTGTCCCTGTCCGGGCACATCCGGGTGACGGGGCGCAGCGACGACGAACTCGTCGCCGCCCGGCGGGCGGTGCAGGGCGCGGCCCGGCACACCGGCGCCGGGCTCGCCCGTCTCGACCGGGAGCAGGTGCCCGGCATGCTCGCGACGCTGCCGCTCGGAGGTACTCGGTGACGGCGACGACGCCCCACGGAGCCGCCTCGTCCGGCGAACCGGAGCCGTCCGCCGGCCGGCCCGGACGCCGCCGTTCGCCGCGCAGCGGCTTCGGCCTGATCGGTCCGCGGCACGGACGGCACTCGGTGTCCGCGGACCAACTGGCCACGCTCGCGCTGCCCATCGGGGACGACGGTGTCGTCATCGGCGTCGGCGCCCAGGGGCGGCCTGCCGTGCTGGGGATCAACCGGCCCACGCCGTACGACGTCGTCCTGATCGGCGGGCTGTGGACCGCGCAGGTCCTCGCGCTGAGGACGGCCGCGACCGGGGCCCGGGTGGCCGTGGAGACCGGGCGGCCGCAGGCATGGGTGCAGATGGTGCACGCGATGGGCGGCGGGCACAACGGGCTCGCCGTGTACGAGGTCGGCCGGGTGCCTCCGCAGGGCGCCTCGGCGGGTACGCCCGTGCTGGTGGTGCGGGACTGCGGGATGCGCCCGCCGCGCGGCCGGGTCACCTCCGGGCCCTGGCAGGCCGTGCTGACGCTGCTGCCGTATCTCAGTCCGGTCGCCCCTCGACTGGTCCGGCAGGCCCGGCTCGTCGGGGTGCAGCGGATCTCGCCGGACGAGGCCGCGGAACTGGGCCGCGCGTTGTCGCTGCCCCGCGAGGACGTGGAGGCGCTGCCCACGCTCACCGACGGGTTCACCCTGTGGTGCGCCGACCGCGACCGGCAGTACGTCATGACGCAACCCACGGATGCGGAGATCGGGTTGCTGGGCACACCGAGACGGATGGACTGACGCGGCGACTTCTCCCTTCACCCATGCGGCACTTCGGCCGGTATGGCCGTTTTGCCGAGTGACCTGAAGCGCTTGCGCGGCCCTTTCGGGGGGTGCGTGACGTGGTGGACTGGTGCTGAGGGGTGGGCGGGCCTGCCGAGGTGGGCCCTTTGATGATTAGGCTGGTACGGGGCGCGATGCCGGAAACCATGGGGTGGACGTCGGCGTCTCCGGGGGAAAGCCGCATCGGACGACGTCAGACGGCCTCGAACCACTCAAGGAAGACAAGCAAATGGTCGCCCCGGCACGGCATGAGGGTGCTCGACCACATCAGGAGGAATTGTGAGCAGCGATCGGGACGGGATCCGCGGGGGCTGGGCCACACCCGGCGATGACCAGCCCGACGCGGAGTCCGGCGTCGAGGCGACGGGCGAGTTCACCATCGACTACGCCCCGCCGGCTTGGTACACGCAGAACACGGGCGGCGGTGCGGGTCAGACACCGACCGCGACACCCGGCCCGGCGCCCGGCCCGGCACCGGGTCCGGTACCCGGGGCTGGGCCAGACGCGGGCGCGGACACGGGGGCGGCGGGTACGCCTGGGGCGCCGGCCACTCCGCCGGCGCCGCCTGCACCGGTCACTGCGCCCGCACCGGCCGCACCGGCTGCGCCTGCATCGCCTGCGCCGGAAGTGCCGTTCACCTCGGCCGCGCACCCGGCACCACCCGCACCGGAGGCTCCGTTCACGCCGGCCGCACCGCCCGCACCGGACGGGGCTTTCCCGCTGGCCGCGCCGGGCGCGCCGGTCACTCCGGTGGCTCCTCCGGCGCCGCCCGCACCTCCCGCACCGCCCGCACCGCCCGCACCGCCCGTTCAGCCCGTTCAGCCCGTTCCGGCGGCTCCCTCCGTGCCCCCCGGCGCGGGGTCGGTCGCCGTGCCGGGGCTTCCGGCGGGCAGCGGGTTCGAGCCGCAGCCGCAGCCTCACCAGCAGCAGGCCGAGGCCCAGTGGGGAGCCACGGCGGCTTCGCCGGGTGACGAGCAGGGCGGTTCCGGAAACGGGGACCTGGAGAGCGGTGCGACCATGCGCTTCTCCTCGGCCGCCCTCAAGCGGGAGATCGCGGAGCACGCCGCTGCCGTGCAGGCCGAGCCCGCGGCGCCGCGGGCCGAGGCCGCCGATTCCCCCTCGGCCGGCTATGTGCCCTCCGAGGCCCCGGATGCAGTGGATACGCCGGATGCAGCGGATGCTGCGGATACAGTGGATCAATCCGCCGATGCGGGCGTATCGGACGGCGACGCCGAGGCCGAGGCAGCAGTCCGAACCGACGGTGCGGCCGACGAAAGCGGCGCCGCACCGGACGGGGAAGGCGTCTCCGAGGTCCCCGCGGGCGACGAGGCCGCGATCCAGGACGCCGAAGCCGTGACGGGCCCCGCGCCCGACGGCGACGACGTCTTCGAGGACGCGGCCCCCCAGAACGACTCCGCCGTCGAGGAGCCCTCGGACGCCGTTCCCACGGGCCCCGCCGAGCCTCAGGGCAGCGCACCCCAGGACGCCGTTCCCGCCGCGCAGCCCGCCTGGACTCCCCCGCCGGCCCCGCAGGGCGAGCTGCCTCCCCTGCCTCCGTCGTACCAGCCGGCGGCCCCCGCACCGGCGGCTCACTGGCCGGCACAGCCACAGGCCGCCGATGCCGTGGCGCACGCTCCCGCGCCTGTCCAACAACCGCCCGTTCACCCGCCCGTCCAGCCGCAGCCGGCCCCGCCCGCGCCGGTCGGCTGGAACCCGCCGGCCCCGGAGCCGGCCCCCGCCGCACCGCAGCCGGGCTACGGCTTCCCGCAGCCCCCCGCTCCCGCCCCGGCGGCCCAGCAGCCTCCTGCCCCGCAGCCGGGCTACGGCTTCCCGCACCCCGGCGGCGCTCCGGCCCCCGCCCCTCAGCCTCAACCGGGCGCTCCGGCACCCCAACCGCCCGCCGGTTACGGCTACCCCCAGCCCACCGACGCACCGCCGGCCCCCAGCGGCTACGGCTTCCCCCAGCAGAACGCCGGACCCACGGCGCCCATCCCTGGACCACAACCGGCGCCTCCGGCACCCCAACCGCCTGCCGACGCCCACGCCCACTCCCCCGCCGGATACGGCTTCCCCCAGCCCCCGGCACCGCAGCAGCCGCAGCAGCCGCAGCAGCCGCAAGCGTCGTACCCCGGCTTCCCGCAGCCGGGTATCCCGCAGCAGGCGGACGGGCAGCCCCCGGCGGCCGCACCCCAGGGGTTCCCGCAAGGAGCCCCGCAGGGAGGGCCGCAGGGCTTCCCCGGGCAGCCGCCCCAGCCCCAGCCGCATGCCGCGCAGACACCGCAGCACCCGCACGCCCCCGACGCTTCGCAGGACCCGGCGCAGCCCCAGCACGCCCAGCACCCCCAACATCCCCAGCCGCCCGTCGATCCCCGGGCCGGGGCCGCCTGGCCGCAGCCGATCCAGCACGACCATCGGCAGCCGGTCAACCCCGGTGCCGCGCCGCTGGGTTACACGGCCGCCGTGGAGCTGTCCTCCGACCGGCTGCTCAACAACAAGCGGCAGAAGGCGAAGAGCGGACGACCCGCCGCCGCTTCCTCCCGCTTCAAGCTCGGCGGCAAGAAGGAGGAGGCCGAACGGCAGCGCAAGCTGGAGATGATCCGCACGCCGGTGCTGTCCTGCTACCGGATCGCCGTCATCAGCCTCAAGGGTGGCGTGGGCAAGACCACGACGACCACCGCGCTCGGCTCCACCCTCGCCACCGAACGCCAGGACAAGATCCTCGCGATCGACGCCAACCCGGACGCCGGCACGCTCGGCCGCCGGGTGCGGCGCGAGACCGGGGCGACGATCCGTGACCTCGTCCAGGCGATCCCGTACCTCAACTCGTACATGGACATCCGGCGGTTCACCTCTCAGGCGCCGTCCGGCCTGGAGATCATCGCCAACGACGTCGACCCGGCCGTTTCCACGACGTTCAACGACGAGGACTACCGGCGTGCGATCGACGTGCTCGGCAACCAGTACCCGATCATCCTCACCGACTCCGGTACCGGTCTGCTCTACAGCGCCATGCGCGGGGTGCTCGACCTCGCCGACCAGCTCATCATCATCTCCACGCCGTCCGTGGACGGTGCGAGCAGCGCCAGCACGACGCTGGACTGGCTGTCCGCGCACGGGTACGCGGAGCTCGTCTCACGGTCCATCACCGTCATCTCCGGGGTGCGCGAGACCGGCAAGATGATCAAGGTCGACGACATCGTGTCGCACTTCGAGACCCGCTGCCGCGGTGTCGTCGTCGTGCCGTTCGACGAGCATCTGGCCGCGGGCGCCGAGGTCGACCTCGACATGATGCGGCCGAAGGTCCGGGAGGCGTACTTCAACCTCACGGCGATGGTCGCGGAGGACTTCATCCGCCACCAGCAGCGCCAGGGCCTCTGGACCAGCGACGGCAACCCGCCGCCGGTGGCCGCCCCGCCGATGCCGGGCCAGCAGATGCCGGGCCAGCCGGTGCCCGGGCAGCCCTACCCGCCGCAGGCAGGTCAGCCGTACCCGCAGGCGCCCCAGCCCGGCCCCGGGCAGCCGTACCCCCCGCAGCAGGGTCAGCCCCAGGGGCAGCCGTATCCGCAGCAGCCGGGTCAGCCGTATCCGCAGCAGCAGCAGCCGGGGTATCCCCAGGCCGGCTACGGCTACCCGCAGCACCCCGAGGCCCCTCAGCACGGGCAACCTCCGCAGCAGTGAGGCGGACAGTGAGGCAGCGATAAGGCGGTAGCGAGACAGTACGAGGCAGTAGCGAGAACGCCGAAGGGCGGCCGGTGTCCTGGGACACCGGCCGCCCTTCGGCCGTCAGTAGGTCGAACCCCGAGGGGACGAGGGGGCGGCTAGCGCGCCGCCACCAGCTCCTTGCAGCGCTTCACGTCCTCGGCCATCTGCTCCAGCAGCCCTTCCAGCGACTCGAACTTCGCCTGGCCGCGCACGAAGGCGAGGAAGTCGACGGCGACATGCAGGCCGTAGAGGTCGAGGCCGACGCGGTCGATGGCGTACGCCTCCACCGTGCGCTCCGTGCCGTCGAACTGCGGGTTGGTGCCGACGGAGATCGCGGCCGGCATCGCCTCGCCGTTCGCGTGCAGCCAGCCCGCGTAGACGCCGTCCGCCGGGATCGCGGTGTGGGGCAGGGTCTCGACGTTGGCGGTCGGGAAGCCGAGTTCCCGCCCCCGCTGCGCCCCGCGCACCACGACCCCCTCCACCCGATGCGGGCGGCCGAGGATCTCGCCGGCGCCCGCGACATCGCCCTCGGAGACCAGCCGGCGGGTCAGCGTCGAGGAGAACGGCTGCCCGCCGCCCGCCTCACCGCACAGCACCAGGTCGACGACCTCGACGTCGAAGTCGTAGACCTTGCCCTGCTCGGCGAGGAACTCGACGTTGCCCGCCGCCTTGTGGCCGAAGCGGAAGTTCGGGCCCTCGACGACCGCCTTGGCGTGCAGCTTGTCGACCAGGACCTTGACCACGAAGTCCGCCGGGGACAGCTTCGAGAACTCGGTGGTGAAGGGGAGGATCAGCGACGCGTCCACGCCCAGTTCGGCCATCAGCTCGGCGCGGCGGTGGTGCGGGGCGAGCAGCGGCGGATGGCTGCCGGGGCGGACGACCTCGCTGGGGTGCGGGTCGAAGGTGACGACGACGGCGGGAACGCCCAGCTCACGGGCGCGGTCCACGGCGTGCCGGATGATCAGCTGGTGCCCGCGGTGGACTCCGTCGTAGGAGCCGATGGTGACGACGCTGCGTCCCCAGTCCTCGGGGATGTCCTCCAAGCCACGCCAGCGTTGCACTGTGACCGCTCCTCGAACCCGTGTCCGTATCTACCATTGCCTCTTACGCAGGACTAAGGGTGCCATGCCGGGTGCTTCCGGCCCGCATCGGCATGGGGGCTGTGACCCGACCCACGTGAGTCGGGCCACGTCGCGACGCCTCACGGAGGCGGCCGTGTCACGCGGGCACCCGTGCCCCCGCCAGGTTCTCGATCGTCCGGCGGGCGCTGGGGCCGACCACCACCGCCCACTCCCCCGGCGCGTCCGTGAGCCAGCCCACCACCTGCGCGGCGAAGCCCGGGACGTGCCGGGCCGACTCGACCAGACCGCGGTCGAAGCGGGTCGCGCCGTCGGGGGTGCGGACCAGGAGGAGGCCGGTGCGGTGGACGAGGGCGCGCAGGTCCTCGCCGCTGCGCCCGGCCGCCCCGTGCAGCACGGCGTCCAGGACCTCCGGGGCGCGTTCGTGGGTGAGGAGGTGCTCCAGCAGTTCGTCACGCAGGGGCCGGGACTCCGGGGCCCCGGGCGCCGCCAGTACGCCGGCCAGGGCGGCCCGCACCTGCTCGGGCCCGCCGCCGTCCAGCAGTCCCGTGACCAGCGGCAGGAGGACGGCCCGGGCGACGGGACCGTGGTCGAGGCGCCGGTCGACGTACGCGGCCACCTGCCCGGCGGCCTCCGGTCGCCGCTCCACCGCCTCCCGGACGAGAGCGGCGACCCGCTGGGCCAGGGCGGGCGTGGTGACGTCGGCGAGGGCGCGCAGGACGCTGCCGGTGTCCGCGCGGTCGGGACCGCGCAGGCGGGACCTGAAGGCGTCCAGGACCGGCTCGGGGTGTGTGCCCAGGGCGGCGAGCAGCGCGCTCGGCGGCAGCTGCGGGTCGCCCGCGGTGAACCGCTCCAGCGCCTGCGGAAGGTGCCGGGAGCGGGTCTCGGGATCCCGGACGAGGAGGGCCAGCGCGCCACCGTGCAGAGCGTGGTCGGCGGGACGGGCCAGCAGGACGAGCGCCGCGTAGCGCAGCAACCGGTGGTCGGCCTCCGTCCGGATGTGCGGGGCGGCGCGCAGTCCGTACGTCGTCGCGGCGACCCGCCGGTCCTGCCGTTCGTCGTGCGACCAGCGGTCGACGGCCCGGCACAGCGCGGACGGCTCCTCCTCCGCCAGTACGGCGAGCAGCTCGTCGGCGCGGGGATGCGCGCAGTCGACGAGGGCCTCCGTGAGGTCGTCCAGCGCGCGGTGCCGGTGGGTGTGCAGCAGCGCCTGCGCGGCCGTCGCCACGGTGGCGTGCGGGGTCGCGGGCAGCGGCCGCTCGTCGTCGAACCAGTGGGTGAGGCACGGCTGTACGGCGGTGGGGTCGGCGGCGAGGAGCCGGGCGACGGCGTCCAGGTAGCGGGGCGCGTCCGCGTCGTGCGGGGCGCCGTCGGCGAGGACCAGACGGCGCAGCAGGTCGAGGCGGGCGTCGGCGGGCAGGGCGAGCCCGGTCCAGAACGCGGGACCGAAGTCCACGAACCGGCCGTGCGGCTGGGCCCCGGCGCCGATCAGGTCCGCCAGCAGGCACAGGACGCCCGTGTACGGCGTCGCGTCCGGGACGCGCAGCAGTGTCTCGGTGAGCAGCCGGGCGGCCCACCACGAGTCCGGGTCGGCGTCCAGGGCGTGGACCAACTCCCGTAGCCGTAGCGCGAGTCGGTGCGGGCCCTGCTGGCGGGCGAGGAGCAACAGGGCCTGGACGACGGGACCGACCCGGTGGTGCGGGACGGGCAGCAGATGCCGACCGCCGGGCGCGCGACGGCGGTGGACCAGGGCGCGCAGTGCCTCGTCCAGGTCGAGGTGGATGCCCTGGATCCAGTCGGCGAGTTCCTCGTGGGCGAAGCGGTAGCCGCTGCCCGCGGGCACGAGGAGGCCCTCGGTGAGGACGGCCGACGCCCAGCCGACGCCGCCGCCCAGGCGGGCCGGCGCCGGGCCCCAGGGGAACACGGCCTCGAACGACGCCCGGTCCAGTTCGCCCTGCCCCGGCCCGAGACTGCGGCGGGCGGCCTCGTGCACCTGACCGGAGACCTTCGCCGCGAGCCTGCGTACGGCGGTGCCGCGCAGCCCGTTCTCGGCGGCGAGGCGGACCGCGACCCGTAGGCACATCAGGTCGAGGTAGGCGGACAGGACGTCGTCGCGGTCGACGGGCGCCGGGTCCTGCGGGCCGGGGAGGGCGGCCCGGACCTCGGAGAGGAGACGGAGCGTGAGCGGGTGCCGGTCGTCGGGGGCGGCGAGCGCGCCCTCGGGTACGGAGTAGCGGGCGCGGGCCTCGCGCGCCTCGTCGGCGGTGAGGTCGCCGAGGCGGACGCAGGGCGGGAGCGGGTCCCCGGCCGACACGGCCCCGTGGAGCAGCTCCGGCGGGAACTCCGCCCCTGCCCGTTCCCAGTACTCCGCCCGACAGGCCACCACCAGCCGCGTGCCCGTCTCCCGCAACCAGTCGGCCGTGCCCTCGGTCCACTCGGCGAGCCGGTGCGCGAGGACCGAGGGCATCTCCTCGGGCCCGTCGAGGAGCAGCAGCAGGGGGCGTCCGACGGCTCGGGCGAGGCGGGCGAGCCGCTCGGGAGTGACGTCACCGAGGCCGCGGGGGCCGGACGGCCCGGACAGGTCGCCCCTCGGCCCCCGCCCCGAATTCGTCGCCGTGCCCCCTGCCGTGCCCGCCGGCGCGCCGCCCGCTGCCGTCACGATGCGTGCCGCGCGGTTCAGTGCCCGGCGGGCCGCGTCGGCGAGGGAGTCGTCGTCGGCCCCCAGGTCGGCGCCGCGCAGCCACAGGGTGGGGGCCGGTCGTGCGCCCCGGTCGCGGCGCGCGGCGAGGGCGGCGAGTTCCGTCGTCCGGCCGCTGCCCGGTGCGCCGACGAGGCCGAGGACGGTCGCCGGGCTCGTCTCGAAAACGGCGAACTCCCTTGCCGAGACGGCGCGTTCGATGGGTTCCGCGGCGGCGGAGGAACCGGTCGCGGTGCGGCCGAGGGGGCCGGACAGCGCTCCGGGCGGCCCGTCCGAACCGACGGACGTGGCCGTGAGCTCGAGGAGACCGGCCAGGTTGAGGTCGGCGCCGTAGGCGGGCACGGTGGCCGCGTTACGGGCGAGCAGCTCGGCCAGCGGACCGTCGACGGGAAGCCCCGCCCCCGGCCCGGCCACCCAGGACCCGGTCCCCGTCCGCGCAGAGCCCGTCCCCGCAGAGCCCGTCCCCGCAGAACCGCCACCCTCACCGCCCGCGCGAGCGGCACCCGCACCCGCACCCGCACCCGCACTCGGCGGAGCCTCACCCACGCCCGCGGGCGGCGCCGTCGTCGCTGTGCCGTCACTCATGTCGCCGCCCGGCGGCAGGCCCGCAGGTTTTCCGTCGGCCGCCGGCCTGGCGTCGGTCAGTGGGATCTCGTCGGTCGTCGGGATCCGGGGGCGCAGCGGCACGGCGAAGCCGACGTCGCGGTGGCCGGACTGGAGCGCCGTGCCGAGGACGGCGACGACCGCGCCGGTCTCGGCGTCGAGGACCGGTCCCCCGGCCGCGCCACCGCCCAGCCGCAGCGCGTCCCGGCCCGCTGTGCCGATCGCCAGCTCCAGGGCGTCGTCGAGGAGGTGGAAGCGGTCCGTCGCCGTGTACGTCACGGACGTCTCGGCCAGCACCCGCGCCTCGCGCCAGCAGCCGGCGACCAGCCGGACGTACCGGCCGGTCTCGACGCCGTCCCGCACGGTCACCGGCAGCGGGGCGGCGCCGAGGCCCTCGGTGCGGACGAGGGCCAGGTCGAGTTCCGGGAGGGGGGTGACCGCGTCGGCGGTCACGACGCAGCTGCGGTCGTCGGCGGCGTACAGGACGAGCCGGGGCAGGCCGTCGACCGCTTCATGACTGGTGACCACCGTGCCGTGGTGATCGGCGACGAACCCGGTGCCGCGCGGCCGGCCGGCCAGGTCGCGGATCCGGACGAGCGAGGCATCGGCGGCGGCGCCGAAGTCCGAGGAGAGGACCGCGTCCGGGCGGTCCGGAGCATCCGAAGGGGCCAGGGGATCCGAAAGGGCCAGGGGATCCAGGGGATCCAGGGGATCCAGGGGATCCGGGGGGCCCGGGGGATCCGCCGGGCGGTGCCGGGTCGCGCCCCGCAGGGAGTCGTGCCGCGGTGTCCGCGGGCCTCGTCCCGCCATCGTCGTACCTCCCGCCGCGCCCGCGTGCTCTGGGTCCGACGGTAGGGGCGGGATGATCAGCGGGACAGATCACCGACCGAACGCGCCCCCCTGCACTCCCTCGGTTCACTCCGAGCGCCTGCCCGGACGGGTGAATGAACGAGGGCGGCTGGATACACCCTAGGGGTGGGGGAACCGAGGGGGGACCGTGGAGCGGCGGCGCAGCACAACCCCGTGTTCGCCGCTCCACGGGCACTACAGGACGCGCGCATTACAGGACGCGCCTCGAGCCCCTTCAGCCGAACACGGCCAGGCTCTTCGCCTTGCCCTTCTGCTCCTCCACCAGGGCCAGGAACCGGCCCTCGGGGTCGAAGACGGCCACGGCGCCCGCGCCCGTGTACTCGTCGGGCATCTCCAGGCGTACGCCGTTGGTGAGCAGCTGGGCCCGCTTGGCGTCCACGTTCCAGCGGGGGAACGCGGCGGTGGCCGCCTCGGCGACCGGCATCACGCTGAGCTCCTGCTGGAGCTGGTCGAGCGTCTTCGCCGAGTCCAGCTTGTAGGGGCCGACTCGGGTGCGGCGCAGGGCGGTGAGGTGGCCGCCGACGCCCAGGTCGGCGCCCAGGTCGCGGGCGAGGGCCCGGATGTAGGTGCCGGAGGAGCAGACGACGGACACGACCAGGTCCAGGACCGGGGTGCCGTCCTCGGCGACGCCGTCACGGACGTCGTACACGGAGAAGGAGGAGACGGTGACCGGACGGGCCGGGATCTCGAAGTCCTCGCCGTCGCGGGCCCGCTTGTAGGAGCGCACGCCGTTGATCTTGATGGCGCTGACCTTGGACGGTACCTGCATGATGGCGCCGCTCAGCTTGGCGATGCCCGCGTCGACCGCGTCCCGGGTGACCTTCGAGGCGTCCGTGGACCCCGTGATCTCGCCCTCCGCGTCGTCCGTCAGCGTCGTCTGGCCCAGCCGGATCGTGCCCAGGTACTCCTTCTCGGTGAGCGCCAGGTGCCCGAGAAGTTTCGTCGCCCTCTCGATGCCGAGGACGAGGACGCCCGTCGCCATCGGGTCGAGCGTGCCGGCGTGACCGACGCGGCGGGTCTTGGCGATCCCCCGCATCTTGGCCACGACGTCGTGCGAAGTGAAGCCCGACGGCTTGTCGACGATGACAAGGCCGTCGGGCGGGGTCTGCTTGTGGTTCATCAGGCGGAGTCGTCCGTCTCGTCCTCGTCACCGGGCTTCTTGTACGGGTCGGCTTCGCCGGCGTACCCGGCGCCCGCGGACACCTCGCGGACCTTCTCGTCGGCGGCACGGGCCCTGTCGAGGAGGTCGTCGATGGTGCGGGCGTTGTCCGGCAGGGCGTCGGCGACGAAGGCCAGCGTCGGCGTGAACTTCACGCCCGCCGCACGGCCCACCTCGGAGCGCAGGACGCCCTTGGCGCTCTCGAGCCCGGCGGCCGCGGCCGCCCGCTCCTCGTCGTCCCCGTACACCGTGTAGAAGACCGTCGCCTCCCTGAGGTCACCCGTGACCCGGGTGTCCGTGATGGTGACGTGGGAGCCGAGCCGCGGGTCCTTGATCCCGCGCTGCAGCTTCTGCGCCACCACCTGCTGGATGAGGTCCGCCAGCCTCTTGGCGCGCGCGTTGTCTGCCACTGGTCCGTCTCCCGTTCTGTCTTCTCTTGCGTTCTGTGGTCGGTCAGTCGTCTTCGCCGTGGAAGCGGCGTCTGACCGACAGCAGCTCCACTTCGGGGCGGCCGGCGACCAGCCGTTCGCACCGGTCCAGTACATCGGTCAGATGCTCCGCGTCACCGGAGACCACGGCGAGACCGATCTTGGTCCTGCGGTGGAGGTCCTGGTCGTCCACCTCGGCCGCGCTCACCGCGAACTTGCGCTGGAGCTCGGCGACGATCGGGCGGACGACGGAGCGCTTCTCCTTCAGCGACCGTACGTCGCCGAGGAGGAGGTCGAAGGACAGAGTCCCCACGTACATATGTGTAACCGGTTCACCCGCCGGTACGGGATCGATGGCCCTGCCCGCCCATGGGACAGGGACATCAAGAACGGTACAACGATCCGGGCGGCTGCTCGACGGGGTTTTACCTCGCTCATGCGTCCGCCGGACGCCGCACCGGCCGGCGGGGAAGGATCCCCCGCCGGCCGGCACGAACCATGGGTGCTTACACCCGCGGCTTCTCCCGCATCTCGTACGTCGCGATGACGTCGTCGATCTTGATGTCGTTGAAGTTTCCGAGGTTGATACCGCCCTCGAACCCTTCGCGGATCTCGGTGACGTCGTCCTTGAAGCGACGCAGCCCGGAGATGGTGAGGCTCTCCGCGATGACCTTGCCGTCGCGGATGAGGCGCGCCTTGGTGTTGCGCTTGACCTCGCCCGAGCGGACCAGGACACCGGCGATGTTGCCCAGCTTGGACGACTTGAAGACCTCGCGGATCTCCGCCGTGCCGAGCTCGACCTCCTCGTACTCCGGCTTCAGCATGCCCTTCAGGGCCGCCTCGATCTCCTCGATGGCCTGGTAGATCACCGAGTAGTACCGGACGTCGACGCCCTCGCGCTCCGCCATCTGCGCGGCACGACCGGCCGCACGGACGTTGAAGCCGATGACGATGGCGTCGGAGCCGGTCGCCAGGTCGATGTCCGACTCGGTGACCGCACCCACGCCGCGGTGCAGAACGCGGATGTCGACCTCTTCGCCGACGTCGAGCTGGAGCAGGGAGGACTCGAGAGCCTCCACCGATCCGGACGCGTCGCCCTTGATGATGAGGTTGAGTTCCTGCACCAGACCG
This sequence comes from Streptomyces sp. NPDC102259, assembly GCF_044766465.1. NCBI lineage: Bacteria > Bacillati > Actinomycetota > Actinomycetes > Kitasatosporales > Streptomycetaceae > Streptomyces > Streptomyces sp. NPDC102259. Next base: position 47,913 of record NZ_JBIWMA010000031.1, read on the forward strand.
GCCTTGAGGGCCTCGTCCAGGTTCTCCAGGGAGAACCGGACACCCCGGCGGGCGAAGTTGGCGTTCCGCTCGCGAGCGGCGCGCTTCTCGGCGATCTGACGGGCCGTGCGGTCCTCGTCGACGACGAGGAAGTTGTCGCCGGCGCCCGGGACGTTGGTGAGACCGAGGACGAGGACCGGAGTCGACGGACCCGCCTCTTCCACGTTCTCGCCCTTGTCGTCGAGCATCGCGCGGACACGGCCGTACGCGTCGCCGACCACCATGGTGTCGCCGACCCGCAGGGTGCCTCGCTGGACCAGGACGGTCGCGACGGCGCCGCGGCCACGGTCGAGGTGGGACTCGATCGCGATGCCCTGCGCGTCCTGCTCCGGGTTGGCCCGCAGGTCGAGCGAGGCGTCCGCGGTCAGGACCACGGCCTCCAGCAGGCTCTCGATGTTGAGGCCCTGCTTGGCGGAGATGTCGACGAACATCGTGTCGCCGCCGTACTCCTCGGCCACCAGACCGAACTCGGTGAGCTGACCGCGCACCTTGGTCGGGTCCGCGCCCTCGACGTCGATCTTGTTGACCGCGACCACGATCGGCACGTCGGCCGCCTTGGCGTGGTTCAGCGCCTCGATCGTCTGGGGCATCACACCGTCGTTGGCCGCCACCACGAGGATCGCGATGTCGGTCGACTTGGCACCACGGGCACGCATGGCGGTGAACGCCTCGTGACCCGGTGTGTCGATGAAGGTGATCCTGCGCTCTTCACCGTTGACCTCGGTGGCGACCTGGTACGCACCGATGTGCTGCGTGATGCCGCCGGCCTCGCCCGCGATGACGTTCGTCTTGCGGATGGTGTCGAGCAGTCGGGTCTTACCGTGGTCGACGTGACCCATGACGGTCACGACCGGCGGACGCGCGACGAGGAACTCCTCGCCACCCTCGTCCTCGCCGAACTCGATGTCGAAGGACTCGAGCAGCTCGCGGTCCTCCTCCTCGGGGCTGACGATCTCGAGGACGAAGTTCATCTCGTCCGCGAGGAGCTTCAGCGTCTCGTCGGAGACGGACTGCGTGGCAGTGACCATCTCGCCGAGGTTCATCATCACGCCGACGAGCGACGCCGGGTTGGCGCCGATCTTCTCGGCGAAGTCGGTGAGCGACGCACCGCGCGACAGGCGGACGGACTGTCCGTTGCCGCGAGGCAGCATCACGCCGCCGACCGACGGGGCCTGCATGGCCTCGTACTCCTGGCGCCTCTGCCGCTTCGACTTGCGACCGCGACGCGCGGGACCGCCGGGACGACCGAAGGCGCCCTGCGTGCCACCACGGCCACCGGGACCGCCGGGACGACCGCCGAATCCGGGACGGCCACCGCCGCCACCGAAGCCGCCGCCACCGCCGCCGGGGCCACCGCCGCCGGGACGACCGGCGAAACCGCCGCCGCCACCCGGACGTGCGCCGCCACCGGGACCGGCCGGACGACCTGCGAAGCCGCCGCCACCGGGACGACCGCCGCCGCCGGGACGACCGGCACCGCCGCCGCCACCCGGACCGCGGCCGCCGGGGCCACCGCCGGGACGCGGGCCGGCAGCGGGACGCTGCGGCATCATGCCGGGGTTGGGACGCGGGCCGCCGGGACGGGGACCGCCGGGGCCTGCGCCCTGCGGGCGAGGCATGCCGCCCGGAGCCGGACGGGCGCCGCCCGGAGACTGCGGACGAGGACCGCCGCCCTGGCCACCGGGGCCCTGCGGACGGGGACCCGCGCCGGGAGCGCCACCGGGGCCGCCGGGACGCGGAGCGCCCTGCGGACGGGGCGCCTGCGGGCGCGCCATACCGGCGTTGCCGCCGGAGGTGAAGGGGTTGTTGCCCGGACGCGGACCCGTGGGACGGGCACCGCCCGGACGCGGGGCACCGGCGCCACCGGGGCGCTGCCCCTGGGCGGCGGCCGGACGCTGGCCGCGGTCACCGCGGTCGCCACGGTCACCGCGATCGCCACGCTCCTGACCGGGCGCGGGGCGGCCGGCGGGGCGGGGCGCGCCGGGGCGCGGGCCCTGGCCCTGAGAGGCCGGCCGGGGGCCGGACGACTGGGCCGGAGCGGCGGAGGCGGCCGGAGCCGCCGGAGCGGCCGGCGGAGCGGTGAACTCCGGGGCGGCCGGGGCCGGACGCGGCGCGGGCTTGGGGCCCGGACGCGGGCCGGAGGCCGCCGGCGCGGGAGCCGACGAGGCGGCGGGGGCGGCCGGAGCCGCCGGAGCCGCAGGCGTCTGCGCCGCGGCAGGCTTGGGGGCGGCCGGCCGCGGTGCGGCCGGACCCGGACGGGCCGCCTGCGCCGGTGAGGGCGCGCCGGGCCTGGGGGCTGCCTTGCGCGGGGCGGGCTTGCCGCCGCCCTGGAAGGCGTCTGTCAGTTTGCGGACAACGGGCGCTTCGATGGTCGAAGACGCCGAACGGACGAATTCACCGAGTTCCTGGAGCTTGGCCATGACGGCCTTGCTCTCCACCCCGAACTCCTTGGCGAGCTCGTATACCCGGACCTTAGCCACTTCGCTCCTTTTAGGTCCGGGTGTGTCCGGACCGTCGCTACTTCATGGGCGTACTCATCGCGTGCTCATCGAGTGCTCATCGCAATCTCGACCTACTTCCAACTCGCGGGGTACCAGAGCCGCACGGAGGTTCCGTGCGACGCCTTCTTACGGTGTTGCCTGTTCGGCAACGGTCGTCTGCTCGACGTACTGGCGCAACGCCTTTGTGTCGAGCGCTCCCGGGGCTCGCAACGCCCTCGTGAACGCCCGGCGGCGTACCGCCTGGTCGAGACAGACCGGGGCGGGGTGCAGATACGCACCCCGGCCGGGCAGCGTACCGCGTGGATCGGGGACGCATGCGTCCTTGATCGCCACGATGCGCAGCAGCTCCGTCTTGGCCGCCCGCTCCCGGCACCCCACACAGGTGCGTTCAGGGCATGCTCCGGTGTGCGTCCGGCCAGACACTCTTAAGTCTACCTCCCCGCGGCGACCTCACCCCTTTGGGTCAGGATTCGAACAGTTGCCGCGTTACATCTGTCGTGATCTGAGCCCCGGCAGGCCGAGATCTATTCCTCCGCCGCTCGGCGCACCTCGGTGACCTGCCCGTCGGGCTACTCGCTGGGCTGTTCGACGTCCGGACGGATGTCGATGCGCCAGCCGGTCAGCCGAGCGGCGAGCCGGGCGTTCTGCCCTTCCTTGCCGATCGCCAGCGACAGCTGGTAGTCCGGCACCGTCACACGCGCGGAGCGGGCCCCGAGATCGACGACCTCGACCTTGGAGACCCGGGCCGGGGACAGCGCGTTCGCCACCATCTCGGCCGGGTCGTCCGACCAGTCGACGATATCGATCTTCTCGCCGTTCAGCTCGCCCATCACGTTACGCACCCGGCCGCCCATGGGGCCGATGCAGGCGCCCTTGGCGTTCAGACCCGAACGGGTGGACCTGACGGCGATCTTCGTACGGTGACCGGCCTCGCGTGCGATGGCGGCGATCTCGACCGAACCGTCGGCGATCTCCGGCACCTCCAGGGCGAAGAGCTTCTTCACCAGATTGGGGTGGGTGCGGGAGAGCGTCACGGACGGGCCACGCACCCCCTTCGCCACCCGGACGACGTACGACCGCAGACGCATGCCGTGCGGGTACGTCTCGCCGGGGACCTGCTCCTGCACCGGCAGGATGGCCTCCAGCTTGCCGATGTCCACGAGCACGTTCTTCGGGTCGCGGCCCTGCTGGACCACGCCGGTGACGATGTCGCCCTCACGGCCGGCGTACTCGCCGAGCGTCGCGTCGTCCTCGGCGTCGCGCAGACGCTGGAGGATCACCTGCTTGGCCGTGGTGGCGGCGATGCGGCCGAAGTCGGACGGGGTGTCGTCGAACGGTCGGGGCTCCTGCCCCTCCTCGAGGTCCTCGGGGTCCTCCTTCGCCCACACGGTCACATGTCCGGTCTCCCGGTTGAGCTCCACGCGCGCGTGACGGCGGCTTCCCTCGGTGCGGTGGTAGGCGATGAGGAGGGCCGACTCGATCGCCTCGACCAGCAGGTCGAAGGAGATCTCCTTCTCCCGCACCAAGCCCCGCAGGGCACTCATGTCGATGTCCACGGCTACGCCTCCTCTTCCATCTCGTTCTCGTCGATCTCGTCGATCTCGTCGATCTCGTCGTTCTGGTCGTTCTCGTTCTTGGCGTGCTCGTCGCCCTTGTCCTTGCGGTTGAACTCGACCTGCACGCGGGCCTTGTCGATGTCACCGAAGGAGAGTCTGCGAGCGGTGGCCTTGCGGCCCTTCACGCCGGGGACCTCGAGGTCGAGTCCCTCGTCGTCGACCGTCAGGATCCGGGCGACCAACTCGCCGCCCTCGGTCAGCTGGAACCGCACCAGCCGGTCGACGGCACGTACGTAGTGGCGGTGCTCGGTGAGTGCGCGCTCCGCGCCCGGGGTGCCGACCTCGAGGGTGTACTCGCCCTCGCCCATCGCGTCCGTCTCGTCGAGCTTCGCCGAGAGCGCGCGGCTCACATCGGCGATCTGGTCCAGGTCCGCTCCGGAGTCGGAGTCGACGACGACACTCAGCACCCGCTTGCGTCCCACGGAGTCCACGGTGATCTCTTCGAGATCCAGTCCCTGGGAGGCGACGAGCGGTTCCAGGAGCTCTCGCAGCCTCTCGCTCTGGGTGGTGCTCATCCGGGTGACTCCTCGGCCGCGTGTGCTGTTGTGGGATGGGGCGCGTGTCTGGTCAAAGGGTATCCGGTCGCAAGGTGTGTTGCCGTCCACCTGTGCACGGAGGGTGGCGGGCGCCCGCGGGGCGGTGCCGCTGAGTGGTACGGGGCGGCCGCGCGGGTACGGTGATCACGGGCCCGCCGCCCACCAGGACGCCAGTTCCGTACGAGTTCCCCGAGGACGCCTGCCGTGCCGTTGCCCCTCCCCTCGCGCACCCCCTCGGGGCCGCGCAGAAGATCCCTGCTCGCGTCGGCCGCGGGAGCCGCGCTGCTCGTGGGCTGCTCGTCCGGTACGGAGGAATCCGAGGAGAGCGCGAGCGGCAGCCCGTCGGCCGCCGAGCGGGCACGCGCGCGTGCGGCCCAGGACAGCGGCGGACTGGTGGCACGGTACGACGCCGTGCTCGCCGTCCATCCGGCGCTGGCGGGACGGTTGGCGCCGCTGCGGGCGGAGGTCGCACGGCACGTGGAGGCGTTCGGAGGCGCCGGAAAGGCGTCCGCCTCCGCCACGGGTTCCGCCACGGATTCCGGCACGAGTTCCGCCACGGATCCCCCCACCTCCCCCACGACTTCCCCGACGGGCTCCGCCTCGGTCGCGCCGGCCGGTCCCTCGGCCGTGCCGTCCGCCGCGCCGTCCGCCGTGCCGATCACCGACACGGACGCCCTCGCCGGGCTGGCCGCGGCCGAGCGCGCGCTCGCCGACCGCAGGGCCACGGAGCTGCTGGACGTCCCGGGCGAGCTGGCCCGGTTGCTGGCCTCGGTGGCGGCGGCCGGCGCGGCCCACGCCTATCTGCTGACGGAGGGGACGCGATGAGCGGGACCACGAGCTCGGAGCTGACGGCACTCCAGGCGGCGCTGGCCGCCGAACACGCCGCCGTGTACGGGTACGGGGTCGTCGGCGGGCGGATCCACGAGGGACGGCGCGCGGAGGCGCGGGCCGCCTACGACGCGCACCGGGCGCGCCGGGACGCGCTGATGCGCGAGGTGCGCGACCTGGGGGCCGAGCCGGTCGCCGCGAGCGCCGGGTACGCGCTGCCGTTCCCGGTGCCGGACTCCGCCGCGGCGGTCCGGCTCGCGACCGAGCTGGAGGACCGCGTGGCCGGGGTGTACTCCGACCTGGTGCGGGCAGCCGGGGACACGCGCCGCCGGGAGGCGGCGGGCGCGCTGCGGGAGGCGGCGGTCCGTGGAGTGCGCTGGCGCGGCGGGAGCGTAGCCTTCCCTGGTCTCGCCGAGCGGACCGGTACGGATCCGGCCACGGCCTCGGCGTCCGTACCGGCAGCGATGACGCCTCCGGCGGCGGCAGCGGCCTCCGGCACACCGGCGGCTTGACCCGAAGCAGGAAGGAAACGACTCGCGCATGGCTTTCGAACCGCCGCAGCGTCTGGTCAGGGCGCTCGGTGAGACGGCACCGGACGGTGACGGCTGGTTGGAGAAGCTGCCGGAGGCGGCCCGACAGGCCGTCGCGCTACGCGAGTTGACCGTCGACCGGGTGCAGGTGCCGGGCGGCCGGACCAGCCTGGTGATGCTCGTGCGGCACGCCGACGGGACGCCGGCCGTGCTGAAGCTGGCCCCGCCCCGGTTCCGGCCGGAGGCGGAGCGGGCCGCGCTGACGCACTGGGACGGCCTGGGCGCCGTCCAGTTGCTCGCAGGGCCGCAGACGGCGGGGGAACTACTGCTCGAGCGGCTGCATCCCGATGTGTCGGTGCGGTCGCTGGCCGAGGCGAAGGCCCTGCTGGAGGCGGCCGGGACGTTGCGGCGGCTGTGGGTGGAGCCTCCGGCCGACCACTCCTTCGAGTCCGTGGCCGACCGGACGGGACGGCAGGCGGAGGCGATGCGGGCCGGCGCCGGGGCCGAGCCCGAGGTGGCCGCCCTGGTGGACGCGGCGCTCGCCGCCCGCGCGGAGCTGCTGGCGGCACCGCCCGAGCACCGGCTGCTGCACGGCACGTTCCGGCAGAGCAAGGTGCTGGCGGGTGAGCGGACGCCGTGGCTGGCGGTGGGCCCGGATCCGGTGGTCGGCGAGTGCGCCTTCGATCTGGCCCGGCTGGTCCGCGACCGGCTGGAGGACCTGATCGCCTCGCCGTCCGGAGCGACGACGACCCGGCGCCGGGTGAAGCGGCTCGCGGAGTCGCTGGAACTGGACCAGGAACGGCTGCGCGGCTGGACGCTGTTCCGGGCGGTGGAGTCGGGGGTCCGGGCACGGCGGGTCGGGCGGACCCGGGACTCCGAACTGCTGCTCGAGTTCGCGACCTGGCTGTAGCGACGCCGACGGCGGTCGCACGGGGCGGTGACCGGACCGTGTCTCCCCGCCGGAGATCCCGGCAGGGAGACACGGCGGGTTCCGGCCGACGTGCCTCCCGAGCCTGCCGACCGGAGTCTCGCGGGGACCGGCCGTGGCGGCAGCCGTGCGTTGTCAGTGGTCGGGGGGCCGTACCGACGGCCGGATATCGGCGGGTGCGGTGCACAGGGTCTCCTCCACGGCCAACAGCCGGGTGTGCCGGCGGATGTGGGCGGCCTGGTCCAGGAACCGGTGATCGTCCGGTCGTGGACGGTGCGGCCCCGGGGCCTGCGCCGCGTACGGGACGTGCGCGAACAGCGGAAGGTCGGCCGGCGGGAGACGCCAGGTCAGCTGCCGCTCCCCGGCCACGAGCCGCAGCAGGTGCGTGCCGCCCGGCGCGGGGTCGGCGGCCGGGGTGATGACGGCGCTCGCCGGGTGCAGCGCCGCCAGCCAGGCGAGCAGGTGCGCCCGCTCTTGGGAGACCCGGTTCAGTTCCCGTTCGTAGGAGTCGGCGTGGCGCTGCCAGCGGGCCAGTTCCTGCCGGGTGCCGGCCAGGTCCAGGGCGAGCCGGTCTCCCGGTCCGGTCTCCTGCCGGGTGTTCCGGCCGCGTGGCCTGAGAAGGCGCAGAAGGGCCGCCGTCGTACGGCCGAAGGAACGGTCGGCCCGGCGTTCCTCGGGCGGAGGCCCCGTCGGGGGTGCGGACATGAGGTGCTCCCGGTGACGTGGGCGAGCGATCGGATCCGGTGCGGGTCGCCGGGCGCCCCGGCCGCCTCCCCGCGCGGTGGCGGAGCCGACGTCCTCGACCCGGGCGCGAGCGGATCCGGTACGACGAGAAGGCCGCGTCCCTTGCGGGCCTCCCACCGGCACTGATGCCCCCACCAGGCGGCCCGGGTCCCGCAGGGGGGTGGGACCCCACCTCGCGGAACCAACGGGCCGGGCGCTGCGGCCCGCGCCGCCGCCTCGGCCGTACGGCAGACCCCGTCGACAGGCTTCCGCCGGGACGGATACCCCCGCCGGACGGACCGGGTCACGAAGGGGGGTGGGCCCGGCCTCGGGGATCAGCGGGACGGAGACAAGCACCCGCGCCGCCGACTCGGCCATACGGCGGGCCCGGCCTCGGGGATTCGGCGGGGGTCGGGGCCGGGGTGAGGGTGTCGTCCGAGTGGGCCGGGTGGGTCGGGTGCCGACGGGGGCCCTGCTCACCGGGGCGGACCGGTCGAGCCGTGCTCCGTCGCCGTCGGAGCGGTCGAGCCGCGCTCCGTCGCCGCCGGACCGGTCGGGCCGCGCTTCCGCGCCCGGGGGTCCGGCGGCGCTTCCGGCGGCGGGGGCGCCGCCGCGCCGGCCCCTCCGCCGCCGGAAGCCTCCTCCCCCGCCGCCACCGCCCCTGCCCGCGCCGCGTCCGAGTCCGGCGCCCTCCCCGGCTCCACGGGGGGCCTGAGCGGTGTTCCGTCCCGCACCGGGGACAGCGGTCCCGACTGGGCCTCCACATTGGCGAGGGAGCATCGCTCGGGCCGGCCGTCGAGGGACAGCAGGGGCATGCCGTCGTGGTTGCGGGAGCCCTGGAAGTACCAGACGTCCCCGTGCGCGTCGCGCTGGGGAAGGGCCAGGTCGTACGTGGTCGCGCCGAGCCGGAACGGGCGCTTCTCCGCTCGGCCGGGCGCCCTCGGGGGCGCTGTGCCGACGCCGCGGGCCACGACCGTCACCCGGACCCCGTCGCGTTCGCCCTCACCGGCCACCGTGCGCGGACGGGCCTGCTCACGGACGTCGGTGATGCCGAAGTACGCGCGCCAGCGGGCCCATTGGGCGGGGTCGTCGACGCGGAGCAGGACCCCTACCCGGTCGCCGTCGACCCGGATGCCGTGCGGACCGGGGTGCCCGTCCAGGCGGCGCTCGATGGCACGGGCGACGCGCCGCGCCTTGGCGCAGGAGGCGTCCCAGGCCAGCGCCTGCCGCTCCAGTGCGGTGACCGGCCGCGCGGTGGGGGACCAGCCGCCGTCCGACGTCCGGTGCAGCACCAGGCCGAAGGAGCGGCGGGGGTCGGCGAGCAGCCGGGCCGAGTCCAGCGCGCGTGCCACGGCCGTCGCCTGTTCGGGCCGGACGGACCCCAGTACCTCGCAGATCAGACAGGCGGCGGGCGCGAGGTTGCCGTTCACACGGACACCGCCCCGGTCGACCAGCGCAGTTTCTGGAGGGCCCGGTGGGTCAGCGTCTTGACGGCGCCGACGCTCCGGCCCATCACCAGGGCCGTCTCCTCCGCCGTCAGTTCGTCGAGGTAGCGCAGTTCCACGCAGTGCCGTTGATGGGCGTTGAGCGTGTGCAGGACCGTGCGCAGCGTCTCGTGGGCCTCGACGGCCTCCAGTTCGCGCAGGGCGAGCGAGTCGGCGCCCCGGCCGTGCTCCTGCGGGTCCCGGAGTTCGGCGACGGGGGTCTCCAGCCGGGTGCGTCCGCACGACAGTTCGTCGAGGTAGAGGTTCTTGGCGATGGTGGTCAGCCAGGCGGCGAAGGCCCTGCCTTGCCAGGTGTACGCGTCGATGCGGCGCAGGGCGCGGGTGAACGCCTCCTGGGTCAGGTCCTCCGCCAGGTGTCTGTTGCGGGTGCGGATGAGCAGAAAGCGGTACACGACGCGGTAGTGCTCGTAGTAGAGGGCGGCGAACGCCTCCCGGTCGCCGGCACGGGCCCGGGCGACCAGTTCGGGTTCCGGACCGGCCGACGCGGCCGTGGCGTTGTTCGGTACGGACGGTGCGGACATGATGATCTCCATATCTTCAGTATGCATGTAGATGTAGATTATCCGCGTGAACCTTCACCCGGTGCGTACGGCCGTCCGGGGAGATCTACAGTCTTCAGGTAGATGCATATTGTGTCAAGTTGCCTACGGAGCGCGAGGGACGGCCGGGAAAACGCCTCGCGGGAGCATCGGGGGCGCACGATGACGCCAGGACCGTCGCAATGCTCCGGCGTGCACCCGAAGCACGCCCCCTCGATCTGCGATCTACTTGCGCTTGTAGATATCGATGACCGATCCTCTGAGGCGTGACGAACCAGCAGAGCCATTCAGCGGATCCGGACCCCGGCCACGATCCCGAGCGCCGGGACGAGGACCTCGCGGCTCTGCTCGAACGACTCCTGGCGCGCTCCCCCGGAAGGACCCAGAAGGACCTCGCGGCGGAGGCCGGCATCTCGTACCCGACGCTGAACGCCTGGATGAACCGGACGCGCGGCACCTCCCGCATCGACCCGGAGAAACTGCGGGCCATGGTCGAGGTGTTCCGGCGCTGGGGCGTGCTCACCACGCCGAGGGAGTTCTTCGAGGCGGTCGGCCGGCCGGTGCCCGGCCCCAGCGGGGACGAGCGGGAGGCGCGACTCCTGAAGCTGTACCGGCAATTGCCGGAGTCACGTCAACGCGCCCTGCTGAAGGACGCCGAGGCGATGCTCCAGATCAGCCGCATCACCTGAGGCGGGTCGGTCCGGGCCGACGGTCACGACACCGGCTTTCGCGGGGCATCACACACAAGCTTCGCTCAACAGATGAATATGACGAAACCCCCCACGATCACGGGAGCCATCGGTACCATCACTCAGCCGCTGGCCTCCCGGAGCGGATCACTTCATGCCGTTGTGCATCCCTGGGGAGACAGTTGTGTGCATCCACATTTCCGTGGCGGAAGATTTGCCGAGGATCGCGGTCTGGGACCCGGACGAGGTCAGCATCCGTGTGGCCAAGGGTTTCCAGGCACGGGACGTGCTCCGGGAGGTACGCGACATCCTCATGATCGACCTGGGTGCCCCCGCGTCGCGCGGCGGACCGCTGCGGTGCTTCTGCGGTATGCGCGTGGAACTCCCGCGCGAGCTGGTGCCCTGTGTCGTCGCGGCGGAGGCCGGCTGAATTCCGTCAGTCCGTCGACGCCGGGGTGAGCCGCAGGGCGAGCACCGGGCAGTCGGCCGCTGCCCGCCGGGCCCGTCGCGCGGTGCCGGACGGCACCGGGACGCCGTCGACCAGGGGGTAGCCCCATTCGTCGAGCGTGATGTGTTCGGGGAGGAAGTCCGCGCAGAGGCCGTGGCCCTGGCAGGCGGTCCAGTCGATGTCGATGCGCTGGGCCGTGCTCATGGATCAGCCCTCCTCGGGGACGGGCAGCAGGGGCGTGTGGTCGGTCGCGGTGCAGCGGCCCCGGGCGTGGGCGTCGACCTCGGCGGCGAAGGTGGTCAGGGCGCCGCGGACCAGACGGACGGTGCCGTCGGGGTGGTGGCAGGCGCCTCGGCCCTCGACCAGCCCCGACCAGCGGGCCAGGTCGGCGCGGACGGTGCCCTCGGGGCCGGGTGCGGCGAGGGCACGGAAGGCGGTGGCGATGCGGGGCAGGCCGTTGAGACAGGGACCGCACTGGCCGGCCGACTGGAGGGCGAGATAGCGCAGGACGCGCGCGGTCTCGGCGAGGCCGCAGCGGTCGACGGGCAGCGCGGCGAGCACGCCCGCCCCCAAGTAGCTGCTGTCCAGGGACAGTTGACCGGCCTCGGGGGCCGGGATCCAGGTGCCGTGGTAGCCGCCGACCAGGACCGCCTGGACGCCTTCCAGCGGCAGCAGCCGCCCCAGGGGCAGGCCGTAGGGCGCCTCCACCACCCAGGGTTCACGCCCCGGCGCATGGACCGTGCACAGCACGCTGCCGGGCTGGGTCGGGGTACCGGCCGTGCGGTACCAGTCCGCGCCGTAGCGGGCGGCCAGCGCGAGGTGGGCCAGGGTCTCCACGTTCTGCACGAGGGTCGGGGCCCGGTGCACTCCGCGCTCGCGGACCGGCGGACGTCGGTGGGTGGGCAGGGCCGCGCCGCCGGAGACGTACCGGGCGAGGGCGGCGGACTGGCCGGAGAGGAACGACGTGGGCAGCCGGACGACCTGCACGGGCAGCGGGTCGGCGGTGCGCTGGGCGAGGGCGGATTCCAGCCAGGCCGCGCCGTCCTCCACGGCGAGGTACGCCTCCCCCGCGCCGACCGCGCGGGCCGCCAACTGGAGCCCGTCCAGGACCAGATGGGGCGACAGGCGCAGCAGGGCCTTGTCCTTGCGACTGGCCGGCTCGCTCTCGGCGCCGTTGGCCACGACGACGGGAGCGCGGCCGGTACGCCGGCCGGCCTCCGCGACGGAGACGAGCTTGCGGTACGTCGGGAAGCCGGCTCCGCCCCGCCCGGTGAGGCCGGACTCGGCGACCGTGCGGAGCAGGCTCTCGGGGTCGCCGTGGGACAGCGGGCCGTGGCGCCGGTGGTGGGTGGCGAGGTCGGCCGGGGTGGCGCCGGTGGCGAGGAGGCGTGGGGGCATGCGGAGGTCCGGGAGGGTGGCGGTCACGGTCGGGCTCCTTCGGCGGTGCGCAGGAGGGCCGCGGGGGTGCGGCGGCCGGCGCGGGCGGCGTGTGCGAGGCGGGCGGCGAAGGCGGCGACCGCCGCGGCCACGCAGGCGACGGTCAGCCAGGTCATCCAGTCGGCGCCGGTGTCCGTGCCGATGCCGATGCCGTGGACGAGCGCGACCGGCCAGGAGGCGTACGCCAGCCGGTGCACGGTCCGCCAGGCGCGGTGGCCGAGGCGCTCCCGCAGCAGGCTGGTGACCAGGACGGCGAGCATCAGGTCCAGGGCGACCGTGCCGAGGCCGAGCCAGAGCGGCTGGTAGTCGCCGGCGAAGGGGACGAGGACGTCCACGACCGTGATGTCGACGTAGCCGTCCACGACCGCGGCGGTGATGTGCAGGGCGAGGAAGGCGGTCGCGGAGAGGGAGAGCGTGCGGTGCAGGCTCATCGTGCCGAAGCGCGGGAGCCCCGGGAGCCGGGCCTTCATCCGGACGGCGACGCCCAGCAGGACGACGACGGTGAAGAGGATCAGGCAGACGGCGCCGGTCGCCCGGTTGGCGTACCAGAGGGTCTCCGAGGTCATGCGGCCGCCTCCCGGCAGCGGGTGCCGGGGGCACCGTCCCCGGCACCCCGATCGACCTCGACGGTGTCGACGGTCTCGGCGGTCTCGGCGGTCTCGGCGGTCACGGCGGTCACGGCGGTCACGGCGGCATACACCGGACGGGCTGAATCCGGCCAACCCGGAGTGGTCACGACCGTGCCGTTCTGGGCCACCAGACGTGCCGGCAGTCCCCTGCGCGTCAGCCACCGCTCCGCGCCCGCGCCCTTCACCAGGGCCGCCGTGCTCGCCGCGTTGGCGTCGGCGCAGGTCGCCGCGGCGACGGAGACCGTACGCCAGGGGGAGCGGACCGGCAGGCCGGTGCGCGGGTCGACGATGTGGTGCAGGTCGTGACCGCCACGCCGCCAGCGCCGGGCGGTCGTGCCCGAGGTGGCCAGGCCCCCACCGCGCAGGCCCACCGAGTCGTAGGGGCCCTCGGCCGGGGTTTCGTCGACGGATCCCGTGACGTCCTGGACGCGGATCTGCCAACCGCCCGCCGGAGGCTCCCCCGCGACGGCCGTGTCGCCGCCCAGACTCACCAGGACTCCGCAGCCGGCCGCCGCGGCCAGCCTCTCGGCGGCCCGGTCGGCGGCCCACGCCTTGGCGGTGGCCCCCAGGTCGAGGCGGACGCCCTCGGGGACGGTGACCGTGCCGGTCGACCGGTCCAGGCGCACGGTGCGCCAGCCGGGGGTGCGCCGGACCGTGAGCCGGACCGGACGGTCGTCCTCGCGGACGAGGGTGAAGTCGCGGTCGTAGCCGAGGGCGTCCATCGCGGAGCCGACGGTCGGGTCGACCGCCCCGTCGGTGTCCTCGGCCGCGCGCAGGGCCACGTCGAGGGCCTGGGCGAGCAGCGGGCTGACCCGGACCGGGCGGCCGGCGGTGCCGTCTAGGGCGGCCAGTTCCGAGTCGGCGCGGAAGCGGCTACAGGCCGCGTCGACCTCGGCGAGGTGCCGGGCGAGGAGCAGGTTGCAGGACTCCAGCAGGGCCGGGTCGGTGACGACCAGCCGGACCGTGGTGCCGAGGGCCCGCCACTGGGCGGCGGCCGTGGTGCGGGACGCGAGGGAGGCGCTCATCACGACGCTCCCGAGGTGGAGTCGGTGGAGCCGCCGGAGGAGGAGGTGAGACCGCTGTCCGAGGAGGCACTGCCGCTGCTTGACGACGAGCTGTCCGACGACGAGCCGCTCGACGAGGAGTCCGTACCGCTGTCGGTGGAGCCGGTGTCCGTGGAGCCGGTGTCCGTGGAGCTCGAGCTGGTGCCGGAGCTGGAGTCGCTGCTCGTACTCGTGCTGCTCGTGCTCGTGCTGCCGGCCGTCGTCTCGGCGTCGGCCTGCAGGGTGCCGACCAGGGCGAACACCCCGGCCGCCGCGGCGAGCGTGACCGCCGCGGCCAGGGCGGCCGTACGCCGCGCACCCCTGCGGACCGCTGCCGCGGCCCCCCGTTCCTCTTCCCTGGTCGCCATGACCGTTCCCCTCCGCAGTGACGTTCTGTCACGCCCTACGGTCGGGGAACGGCCTGAGAGAAGTCTGTGAGGCAGCCCTACGCCCCGGCAGAACTCTCTGAGATATCGCTTTACGTCACGCCGTCAGCCGGGCGATCGCCTCGTCGACCGTGAGCTCCTCGCGCTCGCCGGTCCTGCGGTCCTTCAGCTCCAGGACGCCCTCGGCCGAACGGCGGCCCGCCACCAGGATCTTCGGCACGCCCATCAGCTCGGAGTCGGTGAACTTCACGCCCGGGGAGACACCGGGCCGGTCGTCGACCAGGACGCGCAGACCGGCCGCGCGCAGCTTCTCGGAGACGTCGAGCGCCAGCTCGGTCTGGAGGGCCTTGCCCGCCGCGACGACGTGCACATCGGCCGGGGCGACCTCGGCGGGCCAGCACAGGCCCTTCTCGTCGGCGCTCTGCTCGGCGAGGGCGGCGACCGCGCGCGAGACGCCGATGCCGTACGAGCCCATGGTCACGCGGACCGGCTTGCCGTGCTGGCCGAGCACGTCGAGCTTGAGGGCGTCGGCGTACTTGCGGCCCAGCTGGAAGATGTGGCCGATCTCGATGGCGCGGTCCAGCTTGAGGCCGGTGCCGCACTTCGGGCAGGGGTCGCCTTCCTGGACGACGACGACATCGACGTACTCGCCGACCTCGAAGTCCCGGCCCGCGACGACGTTCTTCGCGTGCAGGCCCTCCTTGTTGGCGCCGGTGATCCAGGCGGTGCCCGGGGCCACACGCGGGTCGGCGATGTACTTCACCTTGTCCAGACCCTGCGGGCCGACATAGCCGCGGACCAGGTCCGGGCGGCCCACGAAGTCCTCGGCGGTGACCAGTTCGACGGCCGCCGGGGCGAAGTGCGCCTCGACCTTGCCCAGGTCGACCTCGCGGTCGCCGGGAACGCCCACGGCGACGATCTCGCCGTCGACCTTCACGAGGAGGTTCTTCAGGGTGGCCGAGGCCGGAACGCCGAGGTGGGCGGCGAGGGTCTCGATGGTGGGGGTGTCCGGGGTCGGGATCTCTTCGAGAGCTGCCACGCCGTCGGCGTCCACCGGCTTCAGCTCGTACGTGATCGCCTCGGTGTTGGCCGCGAAGTCGCAGTTCGGGCAGTCGGCGAAGGTGTCCTCGCCGGCGCCGGCCGGGGCGAGGAACTCCTCCGACTTGGAGCCGCCCATCGCGCCCGCGGTCGCCGCGCAGATGCGGTAGTCGAGGCCGAGGCGCTCGAACACCTTCTGGTACGCCTGGCGGTGCAGGGCGTAGGACTGCGCGAGGCCCTCGTCCTCGGTGTCGAAGGAGTAGGAGTCCTTCATGAGGAACTCGCGGCCGCGCAGGATGCCGGCCCGGGGGCGGGCCTCGTCACGGAACTTCGTCTGGATCTGGTAGAGGATGACCGGCAGGTCCTTGTACGAGGACGCCTGGTCCTTCACGATCAGCGTGAAGATCTCCTCGTGGGTGGGGCCGAGGAGGTAGTCGCCGCCCTTGCGGTCCTGGAGGCGGAACAGCTCCGGGCCGTACTCGTCCCAGCGGCCGGTCGCCTCGTAGGGCTCGCGCGGCAGCAGGGCGGGGAGGCTGACCTCCTGGGCGCCGATCGCGTCCATCTCCTCGCGGACGATGCGCTCCACGTTGGCGAGGACCTTCTTGCCGAGCGGCAGCCAGGACCAGATGCCGGCGGCGGTACGGCGGACGTAGCCGGCGCGGACGAGGAGCTTGTGGCTCAGGACCTCGGCGTCCGCAGGGTCGTCGCGCAGCGTCTTCGCCATCAATCGGGACATGCGCTGGACCGGTGCGTTCGCCATGATTCTCGTGTCTCCTGCCGAAAAGGGTGGTGGCTAGGAGGTTAGCCGGGAGCGTGGCGGGCCGGAAATCCGTTACCCGCGCAGGAGGGGCAGCGGGGCGCCCATCACCGCGTAGGGGCGGGGGGCGCTGGGGAACAACACCCGGCGGGCCAGGTCCTGGTAGCCCAGGGAGTGGTAGAGCGCCCGGGCGGGGCTGTCGGTGTCGATCGCGGAGAGGATCGAGCGGGGCTGGGTCGCGGTGTCGGTGAGCGTGGTGATCAGGGCCCGGCCGGCGCCTCGGTTCTGGTGGTCGGGGTGGACGTGCAGTTCCGTGATCACGAAGGAGTCGTCCAGCCAGTGCTCGTTGCCCTGGGCCCGGAGGTAGGGCTGTACGACCGTCGACCACCAGTGGGTACGGTCGTTGGGCATGCCGTAGACGAAGCCGACGAGTCGGTCCTGGACGGTCGCGCCGAAGGCTCTCGCACCCGGGTGCGCCATGTGACGCAGGACGATCTGCCGGCGGACGGCGACCTCGTCGGGGCCCAGTCCGAAGGCGATCGCTTGGACGGCCAGGGCCTCGTCCACATGGGCGGGGAGGTCCAAGGGGCCGATCACGAGGTCCATGGCGGGGAGCCTACAGGGGCGTTAAAAGAGGACGCTCATGAAAGCGCCGACCTCCTGGAAGCCCACCCTCCTGTAGGTGCGCCTCGCCGTGGTGTTGAAGTCGTTCACGTAGAGGCTGACCACCGGGGCCACGTCGGCCAGGGCGTAGCGCAGGACCGCCGCCATGCCGGGGGCGGCCAGGCCCTGCCCCCGGTACTCCGGGGCCACCCACACACCCTGGATCTGGCAGACGTGAGGGGTCGCCGCGCCGATCTCCGCCTTGAAGACGACCCTGCCCCGGTCGTCGAGGCGGGCGAACGAGCGCCCGGAGCCCACGAGTTCGGCCACCCGGGCCTGGTAGAGCAGACCTCCGTCGCCGGCCATCGGGGAGACGCCGACCTCCTCGGTGAACATCGCCACGCACGCCGGCATGATCGAGTCCATCTCGTCCTTGCGGATGCGGCGGACGTAGGGATCCGGGGCGATGTCGGTGGACATGCGGTCGGTGACCATGAGGGGCTGTTGGCCGCGGACCTCGCGGGCCGGCCCCCAGTGGGGTTCGAGGAGGCGCCACAGCCGGGTCGTCGGCTCGACGGGGCCGACGATCGAGGAACAGCGGCGGCCCGCCCGGCGGGCGCGGTCGGCGAAGGCCCGCACCGCTCTCGGCGTCGCGCAGATCGGGACGAGGTTGGCGCCCGCGTAGCACAGGGACGTCAGCATGCCGTCCTCGTACCAGCCCCACATCTCGCCGCCGAGCCGCCACGGGTCGAGGCCCGCGACCTGTACGCGCGATGTGACGAAGGCGTTGGCTACCGGCTCGCGGTCGAGGACGGCGAGCGCGGCGTCCAGGTCGCTCGGTTCGAGGACCCGGGAGGTGGTCTGGGTCAACACGCGCGGGGCCTCACACTCAGGTCAGCTGATCCCCGCACTGTACCTGCGGAAGCTGGGCGGTGCCGAGCCGTGTTCAGCTGGCGTTCGTCTGCTGTGACCGTCGGGTGTCGTGCCGTCTGCTGGGGGCTGCCGCCCCCAGACCCCCGCTGTCGGCCTGAACGGCCTCGTCCTCAAACGCCGGACGGGCTGATTGCACCTGGCCCGGCCCAGAAGCCCGCCACAGCTGTGTGAGCCTGCCCGGCACAGATGCCCGCCACAGCCGTGTGAGCCGCCCGGCACAAAAGCCCGGCAAGCCGTGTGAGCCGCCCGGCGCCGACGCTCTGCGCCGACGCTCGGCGTCAGCCTGCGACCGATACCGACGGCTCGCCGGACGAGATACCGGCCGCCTCCATCTGTTCGGCCAGCTTCAGGGCCTCCTCGATGAGGGTCTCCACGATCTTCGACTCGGGGACGGTCTTGATGACCTCGCCCTTCACGAAGA
>NZ_JBIWMA010000032.1:0-63948 GCF_044766465.1 Streptomyces sp. NPDC102259
TCCTGCACACCTACAACCACCACCGCTGCCACACCGCTCTCGGCGGCCAGCCACCCATCAGCCGCGTCAACAACGCTGCGGGTCAATACAACTAGAGCCTTCGCACCACCGGGGCAGCAGAGCCTTCGCACCATCGACACCGAGCCGGACAGCGGGGATCCGCTGTCCGGTTCTTTGCGTTCCGCCATCCCGATTCCCGGACTCAGGCAACCCACAGAGGTGCTTTCGCTTCCTTCGGGGCGCGAGGGGCTCCCGATACGGACGGGGCCCCCGCGCTCCGAGTGTTGAGGAGTGGACCTTGATCCGTGCCCGGCGAATAGGTGTCACCGCCGTGGCCGCTCTCGCGGCCCTGGCGGGAACACCGGGACTGGCACAAGCCCGACAACCTTCCGAGACAAGACCGTTGACCACGACCGCCGACAGCGGGCTGCCCCAGGGCTGGCAGGTCGGCGGCGAGGGCACCGCACGTGAGCTGGTGTGGCGGTCGCCCACGCCCGTGCCCTTCGGCGACGCCCGCGTGGAGTTCCACTCGGGCGACCGACTGCTCGGCGTACCGAAGGCGGCGAAGGACGGCCGCACCTTCCGGCTCTCCCTCGACGACGTCGGCGCCGCCCCCTTGAAGGACCTGCGCGTACTGGCCGGCGGACGCCGTCTGGACGCGGCCGCCGACAACTCCGCCCCGGGCGGGCGACGTTCCCTGACCGCCGAGCAGCCCCCGGCCCAGGCCCCTGCCCCTGCCCCGGCCAACGCCGTCGACCCCGGCAAGCCGGGCGCGTACCGCACGGTCAGCGGCGAGTACGACCTCGCCCCGGTGACGTTGCCGGGGTTCGCCCGGCCGGTGGAGATGAAAGCCGTCGTGGTGGCGCCGAAGGGGGCCACCGGCAAACGGCCGCTCGCGCTGTTCCTGCACGGCCGGCACACCACCTGCTACCAGCCGGGCAGCGACGACTTCGACATCTCCTGGCCCTGCCCGGCCGGTCTGAAGTCGATCCCGAGCTACCGGGGTTACCTCCAGGACCAGAAGCTCCTCGCCTCGCAGGGCTACGTCACCGTGTCGATCTCCGCGAACGGCATCAACGGCCAGGACGGGGAGGCCGAGGACGGCGGTGCGCAGGCGCGCTCCTCGCTGGTGCGCCTGCACCTGGCCAGGTGGGCCGACTGGGCCGCCCACCCGGGCCACGCCCCGGCGGCGGTCCCCGACGCGACGAAGGCCGACCTCTCCCGTGTCCTGCTCGTCGGGCACTCGCGCGGCGGCGAGGGCGTCAACCGCGCCGCCCTGGACAGCCTGTACCCGCCGCCCGCCGCGCAGGACGGCTACCGGGGCCCGGTCCGCTGGAAGATCCGCGGAACCGTTCTCGTCGGACCGACGATCTTCGGCCAGAATCCGGTCGCCGACGTCCCGTCCGCGACCATCCTGCCCGGCTGTGACGGCGACGTCTCCGACCTCGAGGGCGAGACGTACCTCGACGGGACGCGCGGCATCAGCAACGGCACGGCCCTGCACAGCGCGGTCTACATGGTCGGCGCCAACCACAACTTCTTCAACACCGAGTGGACGCCGGGCAAGGCCGTGGCGCCCTCCTTCGACGACTTCTGGGAGGACCCGGACGAACAGCGGCCCGACCCGGTCTGCTCCACCGGCGCCCCCACCCGGCTGACCGCCGACCAGCAGCACCGGGCCGGCGCGACCTACATCGCCGCCGCGGCCCGGCTGTTCGTCGCCGGCGACGACCGGGCGCGCCCGCTGCTCGACGGCACCGGAAAGCGCGCGCCCTCCGCCGACCCGGCCCGCGTCCTGACCCACGCGGTCGGCGCGCGCCGCACCGGCGGCTTCGTGCCCGACGGCGGCGTCGAGGTGACCGGCGGCCGGGTGTGCTGGGCGGACCCCGACCCGGTCAGGGCCTGTCTGGACGCCGACGCCACGGGAAGGTCCCCGCACTTCGGCTGGTGGGATCTGGAGAAGGACTCCGGCAGGAGCGCGGTCGCGCTGAAGTGGTCCGCGCCGGGCACGCCGACGACGATCAGCTCCCTCGCTCCCGTCTCCCTCTCGGGCGCCAAGAGCCTGGCGCTGCGCGTCTTCGTGCCGCCGAACACCACCGGCACCGAGCTGGACGTGTCCGTCACCGACACGGCCGGCCGCCGCGCCGCGCTCGGCCGGGTCACGGTCGACGGCCTGCCGGGCTCCGACCGCACCGCCTCGTACTGGGCCCGCGAGCTGCGTGTCCCGCTGACCGCCGCCACTCGCGCCGGTCTCGACCTCAGGCACGTCAAGTCCCTTGCGTTGACTCCGCGTTCGGGGTCGGGGCAGGCCTGGTTCATGGACGCCTGGGGCTGGGCCCCCGGCACGCCGGCGGTGCGGGCGGCGGCACTGCCGCGCGTCGACATCGGCCGGATCACGGTCAAGGAGGGCGACTCCGGCACCCGCACCTATCACGTCCCGGTCCAGGTGTCCGGGCACGGCAGCGGCCGGGTCCGCTTCTACGTCGTCGACCCGGAGACCCTGGAGTCCACGGAGAAGGTGGTCGCGGTCCGGCCCGGCAGCACCCCGATCGACGTGCCGATCGAGGTGAAGGGCGACACCCGCTTCGCCTACGACGTGACACAGGACCTCCTCGTGAAGGCCGTGCGCGGCGCGGTCGTCGGCTCCTACCGGGGTGGGGTCACGGTGCAGAACGACGACCCGGCGCCGGAGGTGACCCTGACTCCGGTCGCCGACCGGGTGACCGAGGGCGGGTCGCTGAGCTGGCGGATCACCCTCTCCGAGACCGCCGACGTGGACTTCTGGCAGCCGGTCCGGGTGCTGCCGGTCACCGAGGGCGCCGAGCTGTCCACGAAGGACGTGGACCCGCAGTGGCTGCTGGACTACGCCGGTGACGTGCCCGACCCGGAGCGCCCGCTGTCGGACGCCAACCTGTGGGTCTGGCTGAACATCCCGTCCGGGACCACGGTCGTCGACTTCACCGTGCCCACGGTGAGGGACCAGGTGGCCGAGCCGGCCGAGTCGATGCGCCTCGCGCTGACCGACGACAGCGCCGAGCCGCTGCCGGACCGGCCGGTGCTGACCGGGACGGTCGTGGACGCGCCGTAGTAGGCGCGCGCCGGCCGGAGGGGGCCCGGACCATGCGGTCCGGGCCCCCCTTCTCCGTTCGCGGGCTCACAGCGTGACGCGGATCCCGACGGTGCCGTCCGGACCGCGGCGCAGTCGGCTGCCGAGCAGGACGAGGCGGCCGACGACGCCGTACTTGCGCGCGAGCAGGGTGCGGTAGCGGGCGGTGGTCTGCGCGTCACAGATCTCGGCGGTGGCCGGGATCTGCTCACCGGTGGGGTTGCCGCGGGCGTCGCAGGGACCCACCAGGACGTCGCCGCGGGCCCGGATCCGCTTCACCTTCCAGGCGTCCGCGGCGGACCAGGCCCCGAGCGCGTCCCCGTCCCGCACCACCCACACCGGAGTGGCGACCCCGGTTCCGTTCTTGCGATAGCTGGTGATCAGCAGGTACTTGCCGGCTGCCAGCCGGTCGAGCGCGTTGTCGGCCATGCCCGCAGTCTAGGCATCCGTACACCTCACCACCTCGGCAGCCTCAGCTCGTAGTCCGGCTGGATCCGCCGCATGTACCCGGTGTCGTCGCACCGCCGCACACCCGAGTAATTGACCGCTCAAGCGCGGCTCCCCCGGCACGCCGCCGCCCCGCCGGGCAAGCTCCGGTGGGGCGGCGGTCCGGCGGTCCGGCGGGAGGACCTGCGGCTCAGCGAAGGGCGGCCGCCATCCGCCGTACACCCTCGGTGAGGATCTCCGGCGAGGTGGCGATGTTCAGCCGGACGTGCCCGGCCCCGCCCGTGCCGAAGTCGAGCCCGCGACTCAGGGCGACCCGCCCCCGCTCCAGGAAGACCGCGGCCGGATCGTCGCCGAGGCCCAGCGCCCGGCAGTCGAGCCAGGCGAGATAGGTGGCGTCCCCCGGCCGGTACCCGACACCGGGCAGCCTCTCGGCCAGCAGGGCGGTGAGCAGGCGCCGGTTGTCGTCGAGGCCCGCCAGCAGGGCGTCCAGCCACCCCGTGCCCTCGAGCAGGGCGGCGGTGTGCGCCAGCACGCCCACATGACTCGGTCCGTGGGACACCTCCTCGGGCAGCAGGGCCAGGTCGGCCGCCGCCTCGGGGCCCGCGACGGCCAGCGCCGCCTTGAGCCCGGCCAGGTTCCACCCCTTGGAGGCCGACATCAGCGACAGACCGTTCTCCGCGCCGGGGACGGCGAGCCAGGGCACGAAGTCGGCCCCCGGGGCGGTGAGCGGCGCGTGGATCTCGTCGACGACCACCCGGACGCCGTACCGCCGGGCGAGCGCGGCCACGGCGGTCAGTTCCCGCGCGGTGTGCACGGTGCCGGTCGGGTTGTGCGGGCTGCACAGCAGGTGCGCGGCGCGGCCACCGCCGGCGACGGCCCGCCGGTACGCGTCCTCCAGCACGGCGAGGTCGAGCCGGCCGTCCGCGCCGAGGGGCGCCTCGGCGATCCGCCGGTCCAGGTGCGCGACGAACGGGAAGAACGGCGGGTACACGGGCGGATTGACGACCACCGGATCGCCGGGCCCTGTCACCAGCTTCAACATTTCGACTACGCCCAGCATCACATCGGGCACGATCGCCGTGCGCTCGACCGCGAGCCCGTCCCAGGCCCACCGCTTCGCGGCGAAAAGGGCCAGCGCCTCGGCGTAGGCCGTGCCCGCCGGATAGCCGGTGTCACCGAGCTCCAGGGCCCGCGTCACCGCGCCGACGACCGGTTCGGCGAGGGGCACGTCCATCTCCGCGACCCACAGCGGAAGGACGTCGGCCGGATAGGTGCGCCACTTCATGCTCGTACGACATCGGAGCCGGTCGAGCGTGAGGGCCTGTAAAGGGTTCGGTTCACGGGGCGTCTCGTGCGGGATGCTGGTCATGGGGCACAAGATAGGGGGCTGTGGTGTGACCTGGGATCACGTGAACGGGACAGCTGTGGCGGACGCCGGCGGCATTCCGGAGATCGCCTGCGACGAGTCGGGTTCGGACGGCGAGAACCTCACCGGCGGGAACACGGACGTGTTCGCCCACGCGAGTGTGCTGCTGTCGGCCGATTCCGCCGCCGGACATGTACAGGAGATCCGGAACCGGATCCGTTCACCCGCCGAGGAGTACAAGGCGAACCATCTGCTCCGGGAGAAACACCGGGCGGTTCTGGAATGGCTGCTCTCGGCATCGGGCCCGCTGTACGGGCACGCCCATGTGCACCTCGTCGAGAAGTCCTTCTTCGTCGTGGACCGGGCCGCCGACCTGCTGCTCGGCGACCCCGGGGCGGCCGTCCCGCTGTTCCGGCACGGGCGGCGGACTTTCACCGAAGCGGAATGGAGGCGATTCCTGGAGGCGGCCAACCAATTGCTGTGGGTGCGCCACGAAGGTGAACCGGACGCTCCCGTCGAGCATTTCTTCCGCACGCTCGAAGAACTGCGGCAGAGACATCCGGGGACGGCGGTGGCGCAGACGCTCTCGCGGCTCGCGCGGGAAAGGCCCCGCGCGCTCTCCTACCGGGCCGGAATCCAGGACGGGCCGTTCGTGCTGACCCCGGTCCTCAATCCTCTTCTGCCCTCGATCCTGCACACGGCCGCCCATTGGAGCGCCGGCGGGCGTCCGGTCCGGCTCGCGCACGACCGGCAGAACATGCTCACCCCGGAGCGGATCGCCTGGATCGAGGGGGCGGCCCGGGCGCGGGGCATCCGGCTGGCCGGGTTCCGGCTCGTCGTCTCGCGGCTCGACGCGCGGGTGCAGCTGGCCGACTTCCTGGCCGGCATCGCCCGCAGGATCGCCTCCGACGAACTCAACGGCCGCGGCGACCCGGTGCTGACCGCACTGCTGCGCCCCTACACCGGCGCGGCCGCCGTGTGGGGCGACGAGCGGAGCTGGGCCCGGCTCGGACCCGCGACGGAATCCGGGGGACGGTCCACACCGCTCAACTCCCCCGTCTAGATTGCTGGTTGGTGATTCCCGTCACCCTTCCTCCGGACAGGAGCCGACCCGTGACCCAGAACGCGCCGACCACCGACGCGGCCACCCAGTCGCCGCACCTGCGCATCGACACCACCCGGCCGCACACCGCCCGCATCTGGAACTACTGGCTCGGCGGCAGGGACAACTACGAGGTCGACCGGGCCACCGGCGACCGCATCCGGGAGTTACATCCGGGCATCGGCGCATACGCCCGCGCCGACCGGCTCTTCCTGGGCCGGGCCGTGAAGCACCTGGTGACCGAGGCCGGCATCCGGCAGTTCCTCGACATCGGGACCGGGCTGCCCACCGCGGACAACACGCACGAGGTCGCGCAGCGGCTCGCCCCGGACTGCCGGACCGTCTACGTCGACAACGACCCGCTGGTCCTGGCGCACGCCCGCGCCCTGCTCGCCGGCGCGCCGGAGGGCCGCACCGACTATCTCGACGAGGACCTGCGCAACGTCGACGCGCTCCTCGAACACGCTGCGAGGACGCTGGACTTCGGCGCTCCCGTCGCGCTGATGCTGCTCGGCGTGGTCATCTTCATCGGCGACGACGAGGACCCGTACGGCCTGGTGCGGCGCCTGGTCGACCGGCTGCCCGCGGGCAGTCATCTGGTGCTGTCGCACACCGTCACCAGCCCGGCGATGCCCGACGTGGACGAGGCCGTCATGTTCTGGAACGAGCACGGCACGCCGAAGCTGACCCAGCGCACGCCGAAGGACGTGGCCCGCTTCTTCGACGGCCTGGAGCTGCTGGAACCGGGCGTGGTGTCCTGCTCGCGCTGGCGCCCGGAGGGCTTCGGGGACGGGGCCGAACCGGAGGAGGTGGCGATGTTCGGCGGGGTGGCACGCAAACCCTGAGTCGGTCGGCTGCGCGCTGAACGCTGTGGGCCGCTCGCACGTATGGAGGTGAGGGCACTCAACGACCGGAGCGCCCCGCGGTGTTGAGGCCGTGCGTTCGGGGTTTCGGGAGCCATGACATGAGGCATGTACGACGACGGACCGTCCGGCGAGTGACACGGCTGGCGGCCGTCGGCGGACTCCTCCTGGGAGGGGCCATGGTCACGCAGGCGGCCATGGCGAGCGAGCCGGGCGGCACCGCCGCGGGTCCGCGCAGCGCGGCGGAGGCCGTCGTGACGAATCCGGGAACGGCTCTCGTCAAGAAGCTCGGCACCTCGCGCACGGCGGGCACCTGGCTGGGTTCCGACGGGCGCCCGGTCGTCGCCGTCACCGACGAGGAGACGGCCGACACGGTCCGGGCGGCGGGCGCCGAGGCCAAGGTCGTCCCGCACAGCATGAACGAACTCGAGTCGGCCACCGCCACGCTGCGTTCGGCGCCCAAGGTGCCCGGCACCGCCTGGATGATGGACTACCGGACGAACCAGGTCGTCGTGCAGGCCGACAGCACCGTGTCGGCCACCGACTGGTCACAGCTGACGGAGACGGCCACCGGCATCGGCAGCTTCGTCCGCATGGAGCGCACCACCGGCGAGTTCACCACCCGGATCAACGGCGCCCTGCCGATCCTGTCGACCGGCGGACGCTGTTCGGCCGGCTTCAACGTGACCAACGGAACGAACGACTTCATCCTCACCGCCGGGCACTGCGGGCCCACCGGGTCCACCTGGTTCGCGGACAACCAGGCCAAGCAGCAGGTGGGCCAGACCGTCAACTCCAACTTCCCCGGCAGCGACTTCTCCCTCGTGCAGTACGCGAGCGGCAAGGCCGGCGCGGGCGCCGACGTGGTGGCCATCGGCAACGGGGACGGGGTACGGATCACGGGCACCGGTGACGCGGCCGTCGGCCAGCGGGTGTTCCGCAGCGGCAGTACCAGCGGGCTGCGCGATGGCGAGGTCACCGGCCTCGACGCGACGGTGAACTATCCGGAGGGCTCGGTCAGCGGGCTCATCGAGACGAGCGTGTGCGCCGAACCGGGCGACAGCGGCGGCCCGATGTTCTCCGACGGCATCGCCCTCGGGATCACCTCGGGCGGCAGCGGCGACTGCACCACCGGGGGGACGACGTTCTTCCAGCCGGTGACCAGGGCGCTGGCGCAGCTCGGCGTCCAGCTGATCGTGGCCGCCCCCTCCGACAACGCCGGCGCGTCCACGTCGTCCGCCGATCCCGCGCCGTCCGCCTCCTCCACCCAGGCGGGGCTCTCCCCGGGCTCGGCCTCGCCGGGCACGACCACTCCCGTGACGAATACCGGAGTCAGCGAGACCCTCGCCTCCAAGCTCACCGATCCCAGGAACATCGGCCCCGGTCTGCTGGTCATCGCGGGCAGTATGGTCGCCCTCGTGGCGACCCGGTACATCCGCGCCGAGCAGGACCGCAAGGCCTACCAGCGGTACTACTCGGCGACATGGGGGTGATGGCCGGGGGGGTTCCCGGTGCGGGGCGCCGCTGTAGGGCGGCCCCGCGGCCGGGTGGTCGTCAGGCCGCTTCGACGGAGGACGGAGCGGCGGCCCACTCCAGGACGAGCCGCTGGTATTCCGCACGCTGCTCGACGCTCAGTGTCCCGCCCGACCGGAGCCACAGGGCCCGGATCTCCTCGTTGACCTCTGCGGCCGATCGCTCGGAGAGGGATTCAACAGTGGTGGACATGGCGTGAAGCTTACGGCTTCGGAAGTGAAGACCGCGTGAGTCATCACGAACGAACCGGACATACCGGACGTGTCACTGATCACGTCCATCTGTCAACCCCCAGAGCACCGTTCATCCCTGCGCCGCCCCCAGGACCAGCACCTGAATGGCCAGCACGGCGGCGCCGCGCGCCCAGTCGTGGAAGTCCGAGACCTTGGTCTCCAGGGCCACCGGGACGGCCAGCGGATGCCGGTGGGCCCGGATGGTCGCCTCCACCGTCGCCCCGCCGACGTCCATCAGACCGACCCCCTCGCCGGCGAGCAGGATCTTCTGCGGCATGACGAAGTTGGCGATCTGCGCGATCAGGGTGCCCAGCGCGCGGGCCGCTTCGTCGATGACGCGGGCGGGCATCGACTCCCCGGCCGCGGCGAGCGCGAGGATCTCCTCGTACGTCCACTCCCGGCCGGTGGCGGCCTGCACCTGGTAGCGGATGCTGGGGATGGTCAGCAGCGAGACGGCGCTGCCGCGTTCCCCGTCCGGGGTGAGCGGACCGTTCGGGTCGATGATCCAGTGCCGGCCGAAGCCGCCGTCCTCCTCGACACAGGGCACCCGGCGGCCGGAGAGGACCAGGCCGTAGCCGATGCCCGCACCGATGGTGAGGACGACGAACCGGTCGAGGCCGCGTCCCGCGCCGAACCAGGTCTCGGCCTCCACCAGGGCGGCGACGTCGTTCTCGAGGACGACGGGCAGCCCGGTGCGCTCCTCGACCAGCGCGGCCAGCGGGATGTCCCGCCACCCCAGGAAGGGCGACTCGCCGACCCTCGCGCGGTCCTCGACCCGCCCGCCCACCCCGATGCCGATCCCGGCGAGGCCGGGATGGGCGCGGGCCAGCTCGTCGGTCATCTCGCCCAACAGGGCGACGACCTCTTCGGGGTCGTGGGTGCCGAGCAGGCGGTCGTGACGGGCGACGATGTCGCTGCGCAGGGTGGTGACGACGCCGTACACCATGTCGCCGGTGATCTTGAAGCCGATGAAGGACCGGGACTGGGCGACCACGTCGAGCGGCTGCGAGGGGCGCCCCTGCCGCGTCTCCACCGCGATGCCCCCGTCGGGCACCTCGACCAGCAGTCCCGACTCGATCAGCGGTTTGGTCAGCCGGGTGAGACTGCCGGCGGAGAGATTGAGCCGCCGTGCGAGCTCGGTGCGCGAGAGCGGGCCGTGGACGAGCACCTCGATCGCGACCGAGCGCTCCCCCGGGCTCAGCGGCAGCCAGCTGGCGGTACCTGTGGTCATGAAGGTCAGACTCCCACACGAGGACCGGTTTCTTTTCGCATTGGAAGTATCCAGGTCACGATACGGGCCATACGGCCTACACAAAAGATGCTTCCCGACCACTTGACGGCTGGATTCTTTCGCCACAAAAGTAAGTGTGCGAGGACGAGCCGCCGCGGACAAGGGAGTCTCACGATGACCATCGCCTCCAGCAGCCCACCGTCGCGTCTGCCTCCGGGCGGCGCGGAGGGGTCCGCGACCAAGCCGGGAACGGAACGTGCGCGGGCGGACCGACCGGGGGCGGGCGAGAGCCGGGGCGACGGGCGGCTCGCCGCGGTGTTCATCGCGCCTGCCCTGCTGGGATTCGTGGTCTTCCTGCTCTGGCCGACGCTGCGCGGGATCTATCTGAGCTTCACCCGCTTCAACCTGCTCACTCCGGCGGAATGGGCGGGCTTCGACAACTACGTACGGATGGTGCACGACCCGATCTTCTGGAGCTCCCTCAGGGTCACGGTCGCGTACGTGGTCATCAACATCGGGGTGCAGACCGTCTCGGCGCTGGCGATCGCCGTCCTGCTCCAGCGGCTGACGCAGTCGGCGGTGCTGCGCGGACTCGTGCTCACGCCCTACCTGATGTCGAACGTCGTCGCCGGCATCGTCTGGCTCTGGATCCTGGACACCCAGCTCGGCATCGGCAACGAGATCCTCTCGGGGCTCGGTCTCGACCGGGTCCCGTTCCTGGCGGACGAGACCTGGGCGATCCCCACGATCGCCCTGATCAACGTGTGGCGGCACGTCGGCTACACCGCACTGCTGCTGTTCGCCGGTCTGCAGGCCATCCCGAACGACATGCACGAGGCGGCGAAGGTGGACGGCGCGAGCGAGTGGCGGATGTTCTGGCGGATCACGATGCCGCTGTTGCGCCCGGTCCTGGCGGTCGTGCTGATCATGACGGTGATCGGTTCGTTCCAGGTGTTCGACACCGTCGCCGTGACCACCAGGGGCGGCCCGGCGGACGCCACCAACGTGCTCCAGTACTACATCTACGGCGCGGCCTTCGGCCGCTTCCAGTTCGGCTACGCCTCCGCGATGTCGGTGGCCCTGCTCGTCGTGCTCAGCGCGATCACCTTCGTCCAGTACCGGCTCACCCGAGCCGGTCAAACCGACCTCGGCTGAGCGGAAGGAGTCGACATGTCCGCTGTGACCGTTACGACGGCGCCCGCACCGCAGGCGGCACCCGCCCGGCCCCTGAGGCGCCGGCCGGCCTTCGGGCGGATCGTGGCCTGGGCGGTGCTGGTCGTGATCGTGCTCGTCACCCTGGTGCCGTTCTACTGGATCCTGCGCACCGCGCTGTCCACCAACTCCGGACTCGCCGCGAGCCCCGGCGATCCGCTGCCGGTCGATCCGACCGCGGGCGGCTTCGAACGGGCGCTCGGCCTCCAGTCCACCGAGGAGGCGATCGCCCAGGGCGGCGCGGGCGGCGGGCTGAGGTTCTGGCGCTATCTGCTCAACTCGGTGGTCGTCTCGACCCTCGTCACCGGCTGCCAGATCTTCTTCTCCGCCATGGCCGCATACGCCTTCGCCCGCCTGCGCTGGCGCGGCCGGGACAAGGTGTTCGCCCTGTTCCTCGCCGGACTGATGGTGCCGGCCATCTTCACCCTGCTGCCGAACTTCGTGCTCATCAAGGAACTCGGCCTGGTGGACTCCCTGTTGGGGATCGCCCTGCCGACGATGTTCATGACGCCGTTCGCGGTGTTCTTCCTGCGCCAGTTCTTCATGAACGTGCCGCGGGAGGTCGAGGAAGCGGCGCTGCTCGACGGCGCGGGCAAGGTGCGGATCTTCTTCCGGGTGCTGCTGCCGATGGCGTCCACGCCGGTACTGACCCTGGCCGTGCTCACGTACATCACCTCCTGGAACGACTACTTCTGGCCGTTGATGGTGTCCTACAGCGACGGCTCACGGGTGCTCACCGTGGCGCTGGCCGTCTTCCGGGCGCAGACCCCGCAGACCGGCACCGACTGGTCGGGGCTGATGGCGGCGACGCTCATCGCGGCCCTGCCCATGCTCGTGCTCTTCGGGTGCTTCGCCCGCCGCATCGTCAGCACGATCAGCTTCACCGGGATCAAGTGATGGGCGGGATCGAGTGAGGGGGACGGACATGCGGACACGGATGCGTACGGTCACCGCGCTGGCCGGGGTACTCGGGCTGTCCCTGGTGAGCGGCTGCGCCCAGGGGGGCGCCGGGTCGTCGGCGCACACGGTGACGTACTGGCTGTGGGACGCCAACCAGCAGCCCGCCTACGAGGCGTGCGCGAAGGACTTCGAGCAGCGCAACCCCGGACTCACCGTGAAGATCACCCAGTTGGGCTGGGACGACTACTGGACCAAGCTCACCGCGAGCTTCATCGCGGGCACCGAGCCGGACGTGTTCACCGACCACATCCAGAAGTTCGGCCAGTTCGCCGACCTGAAGGTGCTGGAGCCGCTCGACGACCTGGGCATCGACGACGCCGACTACCAGCCGGGTCTCGGCGCCAACTGGAGGGGCCAGGACGGCCGGCGCTACGGCGCCCCGAAGGACTGGGACACCGTCGCCCTGTTCTACGACCGCGGGCTGGCGAAGGACGCGGGCCTGACCGCCGAGCAGCTGAACGGCCTGTCCTGGAACCCGAAGGACGGCGGCACGTTCGAGAAGGCCGTCGCACATCTCACCGTCGACAACAAGGGGAGGCGGGGCGACGAGCCCGGCTTCGACAAGAACGACGTCAAGGTGTACGGCCTCGCCACCAACGGCGGCGGGGACGGCGACGGCCAGACCCAGTGGAGCACCTTCACCGCCTCCGCCGGCTGGAGCTACACGGACCAGCAGCGGTGGGGCACGAAGTACCAGTACGACAGCAAGACCTTCCAGTCGGTCGTCGAGTGGTACTTCGGCCTGGCGAAGAAGGGGTACATGGTGCCCTTCTCCGACTACAACTCCCAGTCCAACCAGGCCAACACCCAGGTGGCCGCAGGCAAGGCGGCCGCCGCCTTCGACGGCGCGTGGATGATCTCGTCGTACGCCGGTTTCAAGGGCCTGGACATCGGCACCGCCGTCACGCCCGCCGGGCCGTCGGGCAAACGCGCCACGATGATGAACGGCCTCGCCGACTCGATCACCAGGAACGCCCGCAACAAGGCGGGCGCGAAGAAGTGGGTCGCGTACCTGGCGTCGGACGAGTGCCAGCGGACGGTGGGGAGTTACGGGATCGTCTTCCCGGCGACGCCCGACGGCACGAAGGCCGCGGTGGCGGCGTACGAGAAGAAGGGCGTCGACGTCAGCGCGTTCACCGAACCGGTCGCCGACAAGAAGGACTTCGCCACCTTCTCCTATCCGATCACCGACTACGCGGCCGACGTGTACGCGCTCATGCACCCCGCCATGCAGGACATCTTCGGCAACGGCAGGCCCGTGAGCGGTCTCGACCGGACCAACAGCCAGATCAACCTCATTCTCGACCAGTGATCTCGACCAGTGAAGGGCACGCCCCACATGACGTTCTCCCTCGGCATCGTCGGTGCCGGACAGTTCTCGGGCCAGTTCGCCAAGCTGTTCCTGGCCCACCCCGGCGTCGGCGACGTGTACGTCACCGATCTGCTGCCCGAACGCGCCGAGCGGCTCGCCGCCGACGTGGGCCTGACCGGGACCTTCCCCTCGTACGAGGCGATGCTGGCGTCCGAGGCGGTCGACGCGGTCGCCGTCTTCACCCAGCGCTGGACTCACGGACCGCTGGTCCTGCAAGGCCTCGAGGCCGGCAAGCACGTCTACTCCGCCGTCCCCATGGCGATCACCATGGAGGAGATCGCGGCGATCATCGACGCCGTGCGGGCGACCGGGCTGACGTACATGATGGGCGAGACCAGCCAGTACAACCCGGCGACCGTGCACGCCCGCAACCAGATCGCGGAGGGCGCCTTCGGACGGATCTTCTACGCCGAGGGCGACTACGTCCACGACATGGACCTCGGCTTCTACGACGCCTACCAGTACAGCGGCGGCGAGAACTGGAAGGCGACCGCCAGCTATCCCCCGCTGCTGTACCCCACGCACTCGGTGGGCGGCGTCCTCGGCGCCTGGGGGACGCACGCGGTGAGCGTGTCGGCGATCGGTGTCGTCGACGAGCGGGGGGACGGCGTCTTCGACAAGGAGGTCAGCCAGTTCGGCAACGACTTCTCCAACGCCACCGCGCTGTTCGAGGTGGCGGGCGGCGGTTCGTTCCGCACGAACGAGTTCCGGCGGGTGGGATACCCGTCCCACATCCGCGAGTCCCGTTTCCGCTTCTTCGGCACCGAGGCGAGCATGGAGCAGCTCGCGACGGTGGCGCTGTGGCAGGACAAGAACGGGGTGAAGGACATCAGTGAGCTGCTCGAACCCAAGCCCACGCTGTCCCCCGACGACCCGTCGCTCCAGCACATCGCGCCCGAGCTGCGGGCCGCCTTCACCTCGGGTTCGGCACCCGTCCACGACCGTGCGCGGCTGCCGCGGGAGTTCGACGAGCTGCACAACGGGCACGAGGGCAGCCACCACTTCCTGGTGGACGACTTCGTGACCGCGGTCGGCACCCGTACGCTGCCGTCCGTGAACGCCTGGGTCGCGGCCCGCTACACCCTGCCGGGCATCGTCGCGCACGAGTCCGCGCGGCAGGGCGGGGCCAGGCTGGAGATCCCGGACTTCGGGGACGCGCCCGGGGCGTGACGCCCGGGACGGCCGGGCGCCCGCGCCACCTCGGTGACCTGGGTGGACTCAGGTGCCCGGCTTGCGGCCGTACACGAAGACGTCGTCGCCGTTCTTCAGCAGCGACCAGTACTTCTTGGCCGTCGTCGTGGTCATGTTGACGCAGCCGTGCGAGCCCGGCGGGTTCCACATGCTGAGGCCGACCGAGTGGAAGGCCTGGCCGCCGTCGAAGAACTGGCTGTAGGGCATCGGCACGTTGTAGATGCTCGACACATGGTCGATGTGCCGCCAGTAGATCTTCTTCAGACCGGTGCGGGTCTCGTACCCGTCGCGGCCGGTGCGGACCGGGACGGGCCCGTAGACGAGCTTGCTGCCGTCCTGGATCCAGCTGATCTGGAGGGTGAGGTTGACACAGGCGATGCGGCCCTTGTTGGTCGGGCACTTGCCGGCCTTGTTGGGCTTGTTGCCGACCGCCTTCTGCTTGTTCATGAGGTCCATCACGCCCCAGGTGACGGGCCCGGCGTAGCCGATGTTCGGGGTGATGCCGTGCTTGTTCTGGAAGGCCCGGATGGCCTTGCAGTCGGTGGTCGACTGCTTGCCGTCGACGGGCCGGCCGAGGAATTTCTCGACCTGCTTCTGGTACGGCCCGGCCTGCGTCGTACAGCTCGCGGCCTGCGCCGGCGCGGCGCCCAGCACCAGCGTCAGCGGCGCGACCAGGCCGGTGAGCCCGAGCACGACGGCCCCTCGTCTGCGTATGTCCCCCATGGCTGCCCTCTCCCTGGCACATCAGTGGCGATCTCTCCTTCGTAGACCACTGGGTACGGGTGTCGGTTGTAGGGCGGCCCGACCTGTGACAGAACAGTGAACTTCCTGTCCGCCCGATTGACCCGAACTGCCTTGTTTCTCCTGGTTCATCCGGTGGGACAGCGGTCCACTTTCCCCGAAGTGGACCCGGCGCCGCCCGCCGAACCCGTCCTAGGCTCGCCCTATGCACCGCACTCTCGCCGACGATCTCTCCCGGCTGCCCGAACTCCTCCAGTCCGCCCGAGACTTCGCCGCCCGTGAGGTGTCCGGCCTCGACGAGCGGCCGGTGGTCCGCCTCGCCGGGGCGCCCGACCGGGCGGTGCTGCCCGCCGAGGGGGCCGGGGCCGAGGGCGCTCTCGCGCGGTTCGCCGAGCACTGGGCGCCCGGGTTCTCCGGCTCGGCCGGGCCGCGCTACCTCGGCTTCGTCACGGGCGGGGCGACGCCCGCGTCGGTCGCCGGCGACTGGCTGACCAGTGCCTACGACCAGAACGTCTCCGGGGCGGGCGGCTCGTGGGCGGCGGCGCTGGAGCGGGAGACGGTGGCCTGGCTGCGTGAGCTGTTCGGGCTGGGCGAGGCGCACAGCGGGGCGTTCGTGACCGGCGCGACCGTCTCCACCACCGTCGGTCTCGCCGTCGCCCGGGAGTGGCTGGGCGAGCGGCTGGGGGTCGACGTGTCGCGGGCGGGCGCGGCCGCGCTGGGGCCGGTGGAGGTGCTCTCCGGCAGCCCGCACTCCAGTGTCGCCAAGGCCCTGTCGGTGCTGGGCATCGGCCGGGACCGGCTGCGGCAGGTGCCTGTGCTGCCGGGCGACCGGGAGGCCGTCGACGTCGCCGCGCTCGAGGCGGCGCTGGCCGCGCTGGACGGGCGGCCGGCGGTCGTCGTGGCCAACGCGGGCACCGTCAACACCGTCGACTTCGACGATCTGCGGGCGATCGCGGCCCTGAAGGAGCGGTACGACTTCTGGCTGCACGTGGACGCGGCGTTCGGCGGTTTCGCGGCCCTCTCCCCCGCGTACGCGCATCTCGTCGACGGGCTCGACGCGGCCGACTCGGTCTGCGTGGACCTGCACAAGTGGCTCAACGTGCCCTATGACGCGGCCGTGCAGTTCACCCGCCGCCGCGACCTCCAGGTACAGGTCTTCCACAACGCCTCGCCGTATCTGGGGCTGCCCACCGGCGAGCCCGACTTCGTCCATCTCACGCCGGAGAACTCCCGGCGGCTGCGCGCGCTCCCGGCCTGGTTCTCGCTGGTGGCCTACGGGCGCGACGGGCACCGCGAGATCGTCGAGCGGAACGTGGACCTCGCGGTCCGGCTCGGCGAGGGGGTCGCCGCGCTGGATGGTCTGCGGCTGCTGGCCCCGGTGCGGCTGAACGTCGTCTGCTTCACCCTCGCGGACGACCCGACGCCGGCGCGGGTCGGCGCGCTGGCGGAGGCCGTGGCCGCGTCCGGGGAGGCGTTCCTGACGCCGACGGTGTTCGGCGGGGTGCCGGCGCTGCGGGCGGCGTTCAGCAACTGGCGCACCTCGCGGGCGGACGGGGAGCGGGTGCTGGAGGCGCTCACCGCGGCACTTTCGGGCTGAGCGGCGCCGTGACCCGCTGCCGCGGGAGTTCCCGGCGGGTGCGGACCGGGGAGAGGAAGACGGGCAGGAAGTTCACCGCCAGCAGCGCGCCGCCCACCCAGAGGGCGACCCGCACTCCGGCCAGTTCGCCGATGAGGCCGGAGACGGCGGCGCCCACGGCCAGCGCCCCGGTCAGGATGAAACGGAAGGTGGCGTTCATCCGGCCCAGGAGGGCGTCCGGGGTCATCCGCTGGCGCAGGCTCACCCCCAGGACGTTGTCCACGCCGGTCTTGAGCAGGGTCAGCACCCAGGCCGCCCCCGCGATCCACAGCCAGGGCCCCCGGCCGATCAGGGGCACGAGCAGGGCCGCGGGCGCCAGGACCAGTCCGGTGAGGCCGAGCGCCCGGCCGTGTCCCAGACGTGCGGCCAGCGGCCGGGCGCACCACGCGCCGAGCAGCAGCCCGAGCCCGCCCGCCCCCCAGAACAGGCCCAACGCGCCTGCCGAGAGGCCGAGTTCACGGACGAACAGGATCGGCAGCATGGTGGTGACGATCTGCGAGCCGAAGTTGCTGAGGGCGGCGGTGAGCGCGAGCGCGCGCAGCTCACGGTCGCCGAGGACGTGCCGTACGCCCTCCGCGATCTGGGCGCCCAGTCGGCTCGCGGGCGCCGGACGGGGCGGGTCGTCGCCCGGCCGCAGCGCGCAGAGCTGGAGCGCGGAGACGAGGTAGGCGCCGGCCGCGCAGAGCACGGCCACGGGTGCGGTGAGCAGTTGGACGAGTCCGCCGCCCGCGCCACGTCCCGCGATGTTGCCCACGGCCTGGAGGCTCACGACGGCCGTATTGGCCCGCACCAGGGCGGCGCGGCCGACCAGTCGGGGCAGCACGCTCTGCGAGCCGACGTCGAAGAACACGGTCGCGCACCCGTTGAGCAGGACCACCGCGTACAGATGGGCGAGGGTGAGCGCGTCGGACCACCACGCGACGGGCACGGAGGAGAACAGCACGGCCCGGCCCAGATCCGCGCCGATCAGGATGCGGCCGTGCCGCATCCGGTCCACCCAGACCCCGGCCGGCAGCCCGATGAGGAGGAAGGCGACCGTGCTCAGCGCGGCGAGGGCGCCGACCTGTCCGGGACTCGCGTCGAGCGCGGTCACCGCGACGAGGGGTACGGCGACATAGCTCACGTTCGTGCCGAGTTGGCTCAGCGCGGAGGCCGAGAACAGGACGCGGAAGTCGCGGACGCGCCAGGGTGAGGCGGCCGGTTCGGTGGAGGTCTGCACGGTTGCACGCTGCCCGACGCCCGGCGGGCAGGACAAGTGAAATGATCTGCACGGGCCGTTAAGCGCCTCTACCACGTCACCGACAGGACGGAGCTCGTGCGGAGATGACCGCGTTCCTCCAGCAACTCCCGGCTCTCATAGGCGTCGTGGTCGGCGCCCTCGGCTCGTATCTGGCGATCGTGCGCAGTGACGGGGCCAGGTTCCGGCGCGAGTCGGCGGCCCGGTGGGAGGAGCGGCGGCTGAGCGTGTACGGCGACTACGCGCGGGCCCTGAAGAGGTCGGTGAACCTGACCTACCGCGTCGCCTCCCACCTCGGCAACGACCCGCACCCGCACCCCTTGTCCCCCGCGCAGGCCGAGCCGCTGCTCGCGGAGGCGACCGACGGACGCGACCCGGCGGGAGAGGCGCTGATCATGCTGGGCAGCCGGGAGGTGGTGGACCGGGCGCGGGAGTGGGTGACCACGGTGATGGACATGGAGCGGTTCATGCGCGAGGGGACGCACGATCCGAAGGCCTGGCAGGCACTGCTCGAGCGGCAGCGGGCCGGCCGCGAGGGGTACTACGCCGCCGTACGCGAGGATCTCGCTCTGCCGCCGGGGCACCCGGCGCGCTGGCCGACCGTTCCGCTCTCTGGCTCCTGAGCGCTCAGCGGTAGCCCGTGGTGTCCGCCGCCTTCCCGGGGTCCTGCACCTCGACCATGTAGCGCCAGGCGTCCGGACGGCTGCCGTCGAGGTCGGTGAAGCCGTACACCGGGGCGAGGCCCCCGCTGGACAGGGATCCGCCGTTGAAGCGGGCCACGTCGGGGTCGGCGGCCAGGGCGGCGACCGCCCGGCCGACGTAGCGGGGCGTCTCCGAGATGGCGAAGTGGGGGACGCGTTCGAGGGCGTCGCGCCAGTTGTCCTCGCGGACGCCGAACTGTTCGAGCATCAGCTCCGACCGCAGCCAGCCGGGGGTGAGCGCGACGGCGGTGGCGCCGCGCGGCCCGAGTTCGTGGCCGAGGGCGAAGGCCATGCGCAGGACGGACGTCTTGGCGAGGTCGTAGAAGAAGTTCACGCGATAGGTGTCACGGTTGTACTCGGTGGTTCCGTCGGTCATCTCGACGACCAGTCCGCCGGGCCGGCGCAGCAGCAGCGGCAGCGCGTGGTGGCTGGTGATCGCGTGGGTCTCGACGGCGAGCCGGAGCAGCCGGAGCCCGTGGTCGAGGTCGTGCTCCCAGACCGGGGTGTCCCAGGCGAAGAGGTGCTCGGCGCCCCAGATGTCGTTGACGAGGACGTCGAGGCGGCCCCGCTCGTCGGCGACGCGGTCGACGAGGGCGCGGACCTGGGCCGGGTCGAGGTGGTCGGTGGGCACGGCGATGCCGTGGCCGCCCGCCTCGGTGACCAGGTCGGCGGTGTCCTCGATCGTCTCGGGGCGGTCGGACTCGGAGCGCCGGGCGCGGGTGGTGCGTCCCGTCACGTAGACGGTGGCGCCGGCCGCCCCCAGTTCCACGGCGATGCCGCGTCCCGCACCCCGTGTCGCCCCGGCGACCAGGGCGACCTTGCCTTCCAGCGGACCGGACATGTCCGACCTCCTGCGCGTGTTTTCCGTCGGTGTCGTCATCGAGGATCGATGGCGTGCACGAGGATCGCGCGGAAGCCGGACATCTCCTGTCGCCTTTCCCCGGCCGGGTCACCCGGTCGGGTCACGCGGTCGGGTCACGCGGTCGGGTCACGCGGTCGGGCGCGGGCCGCGGGCGTCGTCAGTGCCCCCGGGCGATCCACTCCTCCAGGTGCGGCGCCTCCGCGCCGATGGTCGTCGCGTCGCCGTGTCCGGTCAGCACCTTCGTCTCGGGCGGCAGGGCGAGCAGCCGGTCCCTGATGGAGGTGATGATCGTCGGGAAGTGGGAGTAGGAGCGACCGGTGGCGCCCGGTCCGCCCTGGAACAGGGTGTCGCCGGTGAAGAGCACCCCGAGGCCGGGGTCGTGGAGACAGACCGCGCCGGGCGCGTGCCCGGGAGTGTGCAGGACGGTGAGGTCGGCGCCGGCGGCCTCGATGACCTGGCCGTCGGCCAGGTGGGCGTCGGGATCGCGGTCCGGGTGGGTGAGCTTCCACAGCGGCAGGTCGTCGGGGTGCAGCCAGATCGTGGCGCCGGTGGCGTCGGCGAGGGCGGGCGCGGCGGAGACGTGGTCGTTGTGGGCGTGGGTGCACACGATGGCCGTCAGCCGGCGGTCGCCCACGGCGGCCAGGATGGCGTCGGCGTCGTGCGCGGCGTCGATGACGATCGCCTCGTGGTCGTCGCCGACGATCCACACGTTGTTGTCGACGTCCCAGGTGCCGCCGTCGAGGCTGAACTGGCCTGAGGTGACGAGGCGGTCGATGCGCGCGGCCATCACAGCACCACCACCGAGCGCAGGACGTCTCCGTGGTGCATGCGCTCGAACGCCTGCTCCACCTCGTCGAGTCGGATGGTCTCGGTCACGAACGCCCCCAGATCCAGGCGGCCCTGCAGATGCAGATCGATCAGCATCGGGAAGTCACGCGAGGGCAGGCAGTCGCCGTACCAGGACGACTTCAGCGTGCCACCGCGCCCGAAGACGTCGAGCAGAGGCAGTTCGAGCTTCATCTCCGGCGTCGGTACGCCGACCAGGACGACCGTGCCGGCGAGATCACGGGCGTAGAAGGCCTGCTTGTAGGTCTCCGGACGGCCGACGGCCTCGATCACCACGTCCGCGCCGAAGCCGCCGGTCAGCTCGCGGATCGCCTCGACGGGGTCGGCCTCCTTGGAGTTGACCGTGTGCGTGGCGCCCATCTTCCGGGCGGTCTCGAGCTTGCGGTCGTCGATGTCGACGGCGATGATCTTCGCGGCGCCGGCCAGGTTCGACCCGGCGATCGCCGCGTCGCCGACACCGCCGCAGCCGATCACCGCGACCGTGTCGCCGCGGCCGACGTTGCCGGTGTTGATGGCCGCGCCGATGCCCGCCATCACCCCGCAGCCCAGCAGCCCCGCCACCGCGGCCGACACCGACGCGTCGACCTTCGTGCACTGCCCGGCCGCCACCAGGGTCTTCTCGGCGAACGCCCCGATGCCCAGCGCCGGAGACAGTTCGGTGCCGTCGGTCAGCGTCATCCGCTGCTTCGCGTTGTGGGTGTCGAAGCAGTACCAGGGGCGGCCGCGCAGACACGCCCGACAGTGCCCGCACACCGCACGCCAGTTCAGGATCACGAAATCGCCGGGCGCGACGTCGGTGACGCCCTCGCCGACCGACTCCACCACACCCGCCGCCTCATGGCCGAGCAGGAAGGGGAACTCGTCGTTGATCCCGCCCTGCTTGTAGTGCAGGTCGGTATGGCAGACCCCACAGGCCTGCACCTGCACCACGGCCTCGCCGGGACCGGGGTCGGGGATCACGATCGTCTCCACCCGTACCGGCTCGTTCTTCCCCGGCGCGATCACTGCGCGCACTTCCTGCGGCATGGTGCTGCCCCTTTCGTCGGCGGTCGTCCGTCCCGCTGCCGACCCTACGCGTGACTGATCGGTAAGGGCACGGGCGGCAGGGCCGACGCCCGCTCCGAACACGCCCTTCCCGGCCACGGCACCCGGCGGCCGACGTAGCCTGAGGCCTGCCACCCGACCCCCCGAGGAGCCCCGTGACCATCGCAGAGACCGCCGGCGGCCGACCCCCGTGGCGGCTGTTGCTCGACTACGTACGGCCACACCGCTGGTCCCTGCTGGCCGGCGCGGCGCTGTCGCTCGTCACCGGCGCCACCGGACTGCTCCTGCCCCTGGTGGCGCGGAAGTTGATCGACGACCTGGGCCATGACCGCGCGATAACCGGGGCGTTGCTCGCACTGACGGCACTGGTCGTCGCCAACTCGGCCGTGGGTGCGCTGGGTTCGTTCGTACTGCGGCGCACCGCGGAGTCGGTGGTGCTCGGCGCGCGGCGGGCGCTGTCCTCGTATCTGCTGCGGCTGCGGATCACGGCCGTCGACCGGAGCGAGCCCGGCGACCTCATGGCCCGCATCACCTCCGACACGACACTGCTGCGCGAGGTGACCACCGACTCGTTGGTGGGCCTCGGCACGGGCGGGCTCACGCTGGCCGCCACGGTCGTGATGATGGGCCTGGTGGACCCGGTGCTGCTGGGGGTCACCCTGGCCGTGATCCTCTGTGCGGGGACGGTCCTGGGCGTGATCGTGCCGCGCATCAACCGGGCCAGCCGCCGGGCGCAGGACGCGGTCGGAGTGATGGGCGCCTCGCTGGAGCGGGTGCTCGGCTCGCTGCGCACGGTGAAGGCGTCGGGCGCGGAGCACCGTGAGGAGGCGACGCTGCACGCGGCGGCCGAGGAGTCCTGGCGGCAGAGCGTCCGCGCCGCCAAGTGGCAGGCGGCGGCGGGCAACACGGCCGGCCTGGCGATGCAGACGGCCTTCATCACCGTCCTCGCGGTGGGCGGGGCGCGGGTCGCGACGGGTGCGATCGAGATCGGCACACTGGTGGCGTTCCTGCTGTACGTCTTCTATCTGATGTCGCCGATCCAGCAGCTCGTCGGCGCGATCACCCAGTACCAGACGGGTTCGGCGGCCCTCAGCCGCATCGAGGAGGCCCTGCGACTGCCCGCCGAGCCGGCGTCCCGGCCCGAGCCGCTGCCCTCCTCCACCGCCGAACCGGCCTCGCTGGACTTCGCCGACGTCCGGTTCCGGTACGCCGACGACCTGCCGTACGTCCACCACGGGGTGACGTTCACCGTGCCGGCCCGGGGCATGACGGCGTTCGTCGGCCCTTCGGGCGCGGGCAAGACCACGGTGTTCTCGCTCATCGAGCGGTTCTACGACCCGGAGTCCGGCACGATCGCCCTCGACGGGCGCGACCTCGCCGAGTGGGAGCTGTCCCGGCTGCGCTCCGCCATCGGCTACGTCGAGCAGGACGCCCCCGTGCTGTCCGGCTCGCTGCGCGACAACCTGCTGCTGGGGAACGCGTCGGCGGACGACGACACCGTGCGGGGCGTGCTGAAGACGACCCGCCTGGAGGACCTGGTCGAACGGCTGCCGCACGGGCTGGACACGCTGGTCGGGCATCGCGGGACGAAGCTGTCCGGCGGCGAGCGGCAGCGGGTGGCCATCGCCCGCGCGCTGCTGCGCCGCCCGCGGCTCCTCCTCCTGGACGAGGCGACGTCCCAGTTGGACGCGGTGAACGAGGCGGCGCTGCGCGACACCGTGGCCGACGTCGCCCGGACGACCACCGTCCTCGTCGTCGCGCACCGGTTGTCGACGGTCACGACGGCCGACCGGATCGTCGTCATGGACGCGGGCCGGGTCCGCGCGGTGGGAACGCACCGTGAACTCGTCGCCGGCGACCCGCTCTACGCGGAGCTGGCGGCCACACAGTTCCTGGCGACGGTCGAGTGACCGGCTCCGCACACGCGTGGGGGCCGCCCGGTCGTCCGGACGGCCCCCACGGGGTGCGGTGAGACGCTCAGCCGATCGCGGGCAGCAGCCCGGTCACGGGCGCGACGAGGTCGGTGATCTGGTGCAGCTCGTTCAGCTTCTCGAGCTCGCTGACCTTGTTGAGCTCGCCCAGCTGCCGGGAGACGGGCGGCAGGTCGGCACGGTGTTCCGCGGGAATCTGGCTCGTGGCGAGCGAGTCCAGCACGGTCATCGGGTTCAGTTGGCCGGTGGCCGGAGCGTCGGCCGCGCTCGCCATGGGCGCCGCGAGGCCCGTGACCCCGGCGGCGAGTGCGGCGAGAGCGGCGATGCGTCGAGTGGAGATCATGTCTACAGCAACGCCCCCGGCGCCCTCACGGACACGGGTGGGCGGCGTCGCTCACCCGACAGGCGGACGGGACCGGCTGCGCTTGCCGAGCCGGGCCTGCCGGAGGAGCCTCGAAGGTGAGGGTCGGGCGGTCCGACCTCCCCTCGGCCGCGGCCCTCGCAGGAGGTCACCATGGGCACCGCGGCAGGATCCGCCTTCGACACCGAGACACTGCGCAGAGGCATAGAAGGACAGACCCCGACGACACTGCTGTCGCTCTACGCCGACGACGCGGAACTGCACGTCATCGACCACAACTCCCAGCCGAGCCGGCCCACGGTGCTGCACGGCCGGGACGAGATCGGCCGGATGCTCGACGACGTCTACAGCCGGGACATGACCCACAAGCTGGAGGAGTGCATCGTCCAGGGCGACCGCGCCGCCTTCAGCGAGTCCTGCCGGTACACGGACGGCGTGCGCGTCCTCGCCGAGTCGATGATCACGTTGCGGGACGGCAAGATCGTCGAGCAGACCATGATCCAGGCATGGGACGAGTAGGGAGGAAGACCGCCGGGGTCCAGGTCACTTCACGGCTGACCTGGACCTTCTCGGTGCGGGCGGCACGGGGGCGGTCGCGGCCGGCCCGTTCTTCGCTGCCGGCACCGGTTGCCGCGGCGGGTGGGATGGTGTCCGTCGCTCTGCTGCGGAACATGCTGCGAGCAGTGCGCCCGCGTCCGCTTCCTCCGTCGCCGCGTGCCTCCCGAACCCGGCACGGCCGGCGTCGGTGAGCCGTACCGGCACGCGCCGAACCACCCTCGCCCTTCCCCCGTGAGCCGGTCGGCACCGTCCCCTGCGGCCCCGGCGCCGACGTCGCCCACGGCTCGCGCGGACCGGATCCGACGCCCCGCACCGGGCAGTTGACGTCAGGCCCGCGCCGGCGCGCCCCCCGCGTCGGCTGGGGTGTTCTCGGCGGCGATACGCACCAGGCGCCGGATCACCGCGCTCAGCCTCGCCAGCGCCACCGCCGTACCGGCGCAGACGGGAA
Organism: Streptomyces sp. NPDC102259; assembly: GCF_044766465.1. NCBI lineage: Bacteria > Bacillati > Actinomycetota > Actinomycetes > Kitasatosporales > Streptomycetaceae > Streptomyces > Streptomyces sp. NPDC102259. Next base: position 24,982 of record NZ_JBIWMA010000032.1, read on the forward strand.
TCGCGGGCCAGTACGCGAGGACGTGCCCGAAGGCCGCGTGGACGAGGAGGGCGAGCAGCGCCGCCAGGCCGACGGCCGCCCCGAGTGCGCAAGGTCCGAAGCGGTCGTCGCGGCTCACCCGGGGCCGGCCCGTCAGGGCCGCCAGGAGGGCTGCGACGGACACCGCGAGGGAGATCAGCCAGGTCGTCGTCAACGGCGTCAGCACGATCAGCGTCACGTCCAGCGTCCCGAAGTGCCAGCCCCGCCACACGTCCTGGCCGTCGATCTCCACGACCCGGCCGTGCCACAGGCCGACCACGACCCGCTTGCCCTTCCAGAGGTGCTGCCCGACCTGGTCCGCGACCTTGTCGACCCTCTTCCGCCCTTCGTCCAGGGCGAGTCGGACGGTGTACTCGGTGTGGGTGAAGTACGCGCCGTTGCCGCCCGCCTGTCCGCCGCCCGCGTGTCCGGACACCGTGTGCGAGGTCAGCTCCGTCACGCTCGCGCCCGCCGTGCGCAGGGATCCGTCCGACCGGGCGAGCGCCACGGCCGTCTCCTCGTAGGTGCGTCCGGCGAGCAGCAGGATCAGGACGGCCATGACGAGGCGGAACAGCACCCGCCGCACGCGTCCTCCCCCGCTCCTGACCGGCTCGGCCTCGCTGGTGTCCGACATGGTCCCCCTGGTCCCGTGCGTCGACTGGTCCGGCACGTCGACAGACACGGGAAATGCCCGGCCGGTTCCCGCCACCGGTCCTCGGGCGTCGCTGCGCGAGGGCGGCGGGTGCCCGGCCCGTGGGTCGGGCGCCCGCCGGGAGGGTCAGGTCAGCGTCCACTTCTGGTTGTCGGCGGTGCCGCAGGTCCAGAGCACCATCGGGGTGCGGTTGGCCGTGCCCGCCCCGTTGGCGTCGAGGCACAGCCCCGCGTTGACGTTGGTGATCGTGCCGTCGCTGTTGACGTTCCACTTCTGGTTGTTCTGGCCGTTGCAGTCCCAGATGACGACCTTGGTGCCGTTGGTGGTGCCGAGGTTGTAGGCGTCCAGGCACTTGTTCCCGTACACCACGAGTTCCTTGCGGGAGGTGTACGTCCAGGCCTGGTTGGAGCCGCCGTTGCAGTCCCACAGTTCGGCCTGGGTGCCGTTGGTGATGGTGCTGTCGTACAGGTCCAGGCAGCGGCCGGACTGCTTGCCGACGACCAGGGCGCCGTTCGCGCCGGCCAGGGGCTTGACCGTGATGTCGGCGAGGGTCGGGGCGCCCGTGAAGGCGAGCGTGTTGGACGAGCCCTTCGACAGGGCCACCTGGAGGGTGATCGTGCCCTGCGCGGAGCCCGTCGGCGGGAAGGAGACCGTCGTCGCCGTCTGGCCGTTGACCTTCAGCGTCGCGGTACGGGCGGTGGCGGCGGTGTTGGTGTAGGCGACGTCGACGACCTTCAGGCCGGTGTTCCCGGCGACGACGCCGGAGAAGCTCGACGTGCCGGTGTACGTGCTGCCCGACGCCTCGGTGCCGCCGGTGACGGTGAGCATGACCGAACCGCCCGCCGGGACGCTCGCCGTGTAGCTCGTGGCGTACGAGCCGACGTCGGCGCGGGCCCACAGGTCACGGACGGTGGCGGAGGCGTTGGTCAGACCCAGGTCGGACCAGCGGACGGTGATGTTCTGGGCGGAGGAGGTGCGGTTGAGCAGGACGACGGCACGCCTGCCGCTGCCCGACAGGACCTTGCCGAACACCTGCGCGCCACTGGCGTCCTCGGCGACCTTGACGCCCTGGAGGCCGCGCGCGTCCTGGTCCACGGCGACGACCTCGGGGTTCTTGAGGATGTTCGCCGTCTCCGTCGTCATCGTGGTCAGGTCGTTGCCGGCGAGGAGCGGGGCGCCGGAGACCGCCCACAGGTTCATGTGGGTGCGGTTCTGGGCGGCGGTGAAGCCGTCCATGCCGACCATCAGCATGTCCGGGTCGTTGTAGTAGCCGGTGTGCTGGGCGGTGGGGTGCAGGCCCTGGTCGAAGTTGGACAGCAGGTTCGTCATCGACGGCTTGTTGCCGTAGTAGACGATGTCGGTGCTGGTGCGGAACATCGGGGCGAGGCCGGGGGCCCAGTTCCAGGTGTTCTGGTAGCCCCAGTTGCACAGGGAGAGGGTGAGCGGGCGGCCGGTGGCGGCCGTCGCCTTCGTGACGGCGCCGCTGATCGCGGTGTACGTCGTCGCCGCGTTCAGGCCCTCGGCGTCACCGCCGCACCAGTCGACCTTCACGAAGTCGAAGCCCCACTGCGAGAACTGGAGCATGTCCTGGTCGTAGTGGCCCTCGCTGCCGCTGCCCGGGGCGGCGGGCCGGCCGGTCGGGTAGTAGTAGCCGCAGCCGTCCTTGCCCGCGTCCGTGTAGATCCCGGCCTTGAGGCCCTTGCCGTGGATGTAGTCGGCGATGGCGCTCATGCCGCCGGGCCACTCGGACTCGTCGACGGTGATGTTGCCCCCGCTGTCGCGGGTGCCCTGCCACCAGCCCTCGTCGATGTCGATGTACTTGTACCCGGCCGCCGGCAGACCCGCGGCGACGAACGCGTCGACCTGCTGCTTGATGACGCTGTAGTCGATCTTCGCGGCGAAGCTGTTCCAGGAGGCCCAGCCCATCGGGGCGGTGGGCACGGCGATCTGCCGCGAGGTCGCGGCCTGGGCCGCGCCGGGCTGGGCGAACAGCAGGGCGGCGGTCACCGTCAGCAGCAGGGCGAGCATCCGTGCGGCGGCGGATCTCCAGCGCCGGGCCGGGTGCGCGGGGGGTGGGGGAAACATACGGCGGCTCCAGGCTTCGAAATATCGAACAAGGGTCGGCGAACCGAACGCGTTGCGCGCCGAAAGTAGAGCCGCCGGAGAGTGAAGTCAACGGCTGCGACAGAAGTGATGTGACCGTTCTCAAAAGCGGAAGTGGCCGCATTCGTACGGTCGTTCACCCTCGGCCGACGGTCCGCCCCCATACTGTCCGTCGTGCGAGTGGCGATCATGACAGCGGGATCCAGGGGGGACGTGGCCCCCTTCACGGGGCTGGGCCATGGGCTCGTGCGGGCGGGGCACGAGGTCACCCTGGTCACCCACGCGCGGTTCGCGCCGCTGGTGGCGGGCTCGGGGGTGGGCTTCCACGCGCTGCCGGTGGATCCACGGGCGGAGCTGGAGTCCGAGCGGGGCCGGGGGCTGCACCGCAGCACCACCGGCCCGGGCAAGCTGCTGCGGATGGCCCGGATGGCGCGGTCGCTGGTGGGGCGGATGACCGACGACCTCCTGGCCGCCGCCCACGCGAGCGACGTCCTGCTGCTGTCCGCCCCGGTGGCGCCGCTGGGGCACGTCATCGCCGATGGTCTGTCCCTGCCGAGCCTCGGTCTCTACCTCCAACCCGTCGCCCCCACCCGGGAGTTCGCGCCGCCGGTGCTGGGCGGCGGCTCCTGGGGCGCGGTCGGCAACCGGCTCGCCGGGCACGGCGTCGGGGTGGCCGTCGAGCAGGTCTACGCGCCGGTCGTGCCGGCCGTACGGGCCCGGCTGGGACTGCCCGCCGTACGCCGTCCCGGCACCGGCCTGCGGGGCCGGGACCGGCGCGGCCGGCCGGTCCTGCACGGGTTCAGCCCACTGGTGGTGCCCCGGCCCCGCGACTGGCGGGCGGAACTGGACGTCACCGGGTACTGGTGGCCGTACGAACGGGAGACCCGACTTCCGGCCGCTCTACGGGAGTTCCTCGACGCGGGGCCGCCGCCGGTCTTCGTCGGGCTGGGCAGCGCGACCGTGCCCGACCCGCGGCGGCTGACCGCCGAGATCGTCCGGGCGCTGCGCGGGGCGGGGCTGCGCGGGGTGATCCAGCGCGGCTGGGCGGGCCTCGCGGCCGACGGCGACGACATGCTGACCGTCGACGAGGTCCCGCACTCGCTGCTGTTCCCGGAGACGGCCGCGGTGGTCCACCACTGCGGGGCGGGGACGACGGCGGCGGGCATACGGGCCGGGGTCCCCGCCGTGCCGGTACCGATCCAGTTCGACGAGACCTTCTGGGCCGACCGCCTGGTCGACCTCGGCGTGGCGCCGGTGTCGGTGCCGCTGCGCCGGCTGACCGCGAAGACCCTGACCGCCGCGCTCCTTCGGGCCACCAGGGAGCCCGGCCTCCGCGAGCGGGCCCGGGAGCTGGGCGCCCGGGTGCGCGGGGAGGACGGGGTGGCGCGGGCGGTGGAGGCCGTGGGGCGACTGTCGCCCGACCGGCCCGGCGGGAGCGGCCGGGACGCGCCCTAACCGGCCTCGGGCGCCCACCCCGGCGGCCGCAGGATGCCCAGCAGTTGCCGCACGAGTTCGTCGACCACCTCGTCCAGGGTCGCGTCCACCCACCCGGCGCTCCAGTCGTGGAGGAGGCCGTTGACGCTGCCGATGAAGGCCGTCGCCGCGAGGCGGTAGTCGCGGGGGGCCGCCTCGCCGCGGGCGGCGGCCGCCGTCGCCTCCGCGCAGATGAGATCGACCCAGCGGGCCCGGCGGGCCAGGCGCTGTTCCTCCAGCCGGGGGCTGACCCCGACGATCTCCACGAAGGTGATCCGGATGCGGCGCGGGTCGGAGGTCACGTCGGCCGCGTAGGCCCGGAAGATCGCGGTGACCCGCTCGACGAGCGGCCTGTCCTGGGCGGCGGCGAAGGCGGCCAGGACCGCCTCCTCGGCCCAGTCGTTGACCTGGAGGTGCAGTGCCGCCAGGACGTCTTCGAGGGTGCGGAACTCCTCGTAGAACTGGCGGGTCGACAGGCCGGCCGCCTCGCTCAGCGACGCGACCGTGGTGCCGCGGTAGCCGGGCACGTCCCCGAACAACCGCAGCGCCGCCTTCAGAAATCTGCCGCGTCGCTCCACCTGCCGCTGCTCGGCGGACTTGCCGCCGTATCGGCCGGTGGGCGCCCTGAGCCTGCCCGCCACTGACCCTCCCTCGTCGTTCTGTGCTCCCCCACCGCCAATTTTGTCGTGTACGAAGTCTTGTGGCGAAGGGCCCCCCTTCCTTACTTTCCAGTAAGTAAAGTTTGAATGCACCCGTGTTCAGATGTGGGCGGACCTCTTCCGCCCTGCCCCCACACCTTTCACCCAGAGGAGAGAGCAGCCATGCCTGCCTTCAGATCCAGGCACCTTTGCTCCGTAGCCGCCGCCCTCGTCCTGACCGTCACCGCTCCCGCCACCGCCGCCACCGCCGTCTCCGAGGCCTCGAACGCCGCCGCACTGCGCGAGGTGCTCTTCGTCGGCAACAACTGGGAGGGCACTGCGGACGTCATCAAGTCCAGCGGTGACTTCGCCAAGGTCGGCCGGATCAACGTGATCCCCGACAAGAGCGCCCGGATGGCGGAGATCAACGCCGACCCGATCAAGTGGATCTACTTCCAGGCCATCCGCAACGGTGTCGGCGAGGGCCACGACCAGTTCGTCGACGACATGTACACCACGCCGGACGGCGGCTCGGTGGTCGTCTCCCGGCCCAGCTTCGCCGATGTCGTCTCCATCAACCTGGCCTCCGGGAACATCAACTGGCGCTTCCCGGTGTCCGGTTACCGCTCCGACCACATGGCCGTCTCGCCCGACGGCACCCGGGTCGCGGTCTCCGCGTCGATCTCGAACACCGTGCACGTCCTGAACATCGCCACCGGCAAGCAGCTGGGCTCGTTCAAGACCGGCGACAAGCCGCACGAGAACATCTTCACCAAGGACGGCAAGTACATCTACAACATGTCGATCGGCGACGTGAACACCTCGCAGGACGCCCCGTGGCAGGACTTCACGAAGGGCGACCGGCGCATCACCGTCGTCGACGCGACCACCTACCAGCAGGTCAAGGTCATCGACATGCGGCAGCGGCTGGACGCGATCGGCCTCACGGACTACTCGGACGCGGTGCGTCCGGCGGTCTTCTCACCGGACGAGTCCAAGCTGTACTTCCAGGTCTCGTTCTTCAACGGCTTCTTCGAGTACGACCTCGCCACGGACCGCATCACCCGGACGAAGACCCTGCCGAAGAACCCGGCGACCAGCGACGACCGCACCACCTTCGTCAACGACTCGCGCCACCACGGCATCTCGATGAGCCCCGACGGCAGCAAGCTGTGCGTGGCGGGCACGATGGACGACTACGCGACGGTCGTCGACCGCGCCACCCTCCAGGAGGGCCCGCTGGTCACCGCGTCCAAGCCCTACTGGGCCACGGTCAGCGGCGACGGCAGGAGCTGCGTCATCTCCGAGAGCGGCGCCGACCAGGTCACGGCGATCGACTTCGCCACCGGGCAGAAGGTCGTGTCGGTGCCGGTGGGCGACCATCCGCAGCGGGTCCGGATCGGCCATGTCGCGGCGAACTGGACCGGAACCGGCAGCTGACGGCTCCTCAAAACGCCGGGGTGGGTGGCGATGACCGCCACCCACCCCGGCTTCCGTACGTCGTGCTGTCGTGCCCGGCGGGGTTACCCCACCTTCTGGGCCGCCCAGGCCGACAGCTCCGTGCGGGCGGCGGCCAGCAGGGTCGCGGACGGTGCGGTCGACCCGTTGGTGACCAGCGAGTAGTGCACGGTGCCCGAGTCCGGCGCGCTGAGCAGCAGGCGCCTGCTGCCCGTGCCGCCCGGTTCGGCGGCCGCGGCGATCTTCGTGGTGGCCGTGTACGCGGGCGGGGCGTACACCGTGCCGAGGTCGGAGACGACCGTCGTCGTGGCGGTCGGGAAGGAGGCCGGCAGATGCAGTTCGGTGGGCGCCGTGCCGCCGTTCGAACGCCACACCAGCACCCCGTACTGGCCGGAGCCGACGAGCTGTTTCGTGTTGGGCAGCGAGCTGGGGACCGGATTCCAGGTGAGCGTGGTGGAGCCGTCGCGGGAGCGGTCCTCGTAGGTGAAGGCGACGGTCGTGCCGGAGGTGGCGCTCGGGTAGATCCGGTCGAGCAGCCGGGCGTCCTGACGCAGGGTCGCCGTGCCGCTGTCGTCCAGGCGCACGGCGGACAGGTCCTCGTCGTTCCAGGCGTCGCCGGTGGTGAGCACCTTGTCGGCGTTGCCGTTCATCAGCTCGTGGTGGCGGCCGTTGTAGATGTCCCACTGCCACTGCGAGCCGGAGAGGACCGGCCCCGAGGTCGCCGGGGTGGTCCACCAACCGGCGCCCTTCACGCGGGAGTCGAGCGCCTGGTACATCGCCTTCAGGACGGTCGGCGCCTTGCCGGCGGTGCTGCCGTTCAGGGGGTGGCCGAACTCGCTGACGATCGCCGTCGTCCCGGCCGCCGACGCGCGGTCGCGGACCGTTCCGAAGTCGGTGACGTACTGGCCGTCCTGCGCGTTGCCCCACATCAGGACGCCGGAGATGGCCTTCTGGTCGTAGAAGTGGGTGTTGAAGACGTAGCGGGAGCCGAGCGTGCCCGCGTCGAGGAGGCCGCCCTCCTCCTTGCTGACGTTGCCGTTCCAGAAGAGGTTCGGCTCGACGAAGGCGGGCTTGTCGGTCCAGCCGGCCGCGTCCATCCGGGCCCGGAACTTCACGTAGAAGGGCCACAGCACGTCGCGTTCCCAGGTGCGGCTGGCCTGGCCGGAGTCGTAGGTGCCGGCGTAGGGCTCGTTGTAGGGGTCGAAGCCCAGGACGCCGGCGAACTCCTCGGTGGTGAGGTTCGCCTTGATGTACGCCATGGTCTTCTGGGCGGTGGCCAGGAAGTAGTCCTGGAGGCCGTAGGCGTTGTGCCAGAAGTCGTACTGGGCGGCCTTCACCGCGCCGTTCTGGGTGATGTTCTGCCCCCAGAGGAAGCAGATGCCGCAGGACTCGGCGGGGTAGCCGCCGAGTGCCACCGCCCACGCGGGGGCGCCGTCGCCCGTGTACCAGCTGCCCGAGTTGAACAGGTGGCGGGAGTAGAGGTCCTGGTGGAAGTCGGGGTAGACCCGGATGCCCGCGTCCAGGAAGGCGCGCATCTGTGCGGTGGCGGCGGCCAGGTAGGTGGAGTCGACCTGGCCCTTCACCGGTTCGGCGTAGGCCCAGGAGAGCAGGAAGCGGACGGAGTTGCCGCCGCCGAGGGCGCGCAGGGCCGTCGCGGATTTCGTGGCGTCGGCGACGGAGGCGAAGGGCAGGCCCTTGTTCTCCGCGAGCTTGGTCTCGCCGGAGACGTTGTAGCCGCGCAGGACGACCTCGCGGCCGTTCGCGTCGAGGAAGCGGCCGCCCGACACGGTGAGCGCCGTGCCGTCGAAGGAGAGGGAGTCGGGGAGCGTGGCCGCGCCGGCGGTCGGGGAGCCCGCCACCGTCAGGAAGCCACAGAGTCCGCAGAGGACCACCAGAACAGCGAGCAGACGTGCCCGTATATTCGGCATGTCCACTACAGTCCGGTGATTTCCGGACACCGTCAATACCTTCTGACCCGCGAGTAAGTTCATTCCCTGTCAACCCAGTTGGCAACCCGACTCCGTCGGTGCACAGGCGTCCCGCGCGGTGCGGACCGGCGGACGCCACGGCTGCGGACTACCGTTCAGGGGAAGCGGCCGATGCGGCCGCCGCGGCCGGAAGGGAACCGATCGTGCGCGAGATTCTCCCGGTGCTGAACGAGTGGTACGCGGCCGGTGTGCCGTTCGGGCTCGCCACCGTGGTCGCCGTCAGCCGAAGCACGCCGCGTGATCCGGGCGCGGCGATGGCGGTGGGGCCGGACGACGAGGTCGTGGGCAGCGTGTCCGGGGGCTGCGTCGAGGGCGCGGTGTTCGAGCTGGCCCGGGAGGTCGTGGCCGACGGGGCGGCCCGGCTGGAGACCTTCGGCTACAGCGACGAGGACGCCTTCGCCGTGGGGCTGACCTGCGGCGGCGAGATCACGCTGCTGGTCCGTGCCGTCACACCCGGACGCGACCCGTCGTTCGGCGCCGTCGCGGAGTCGGTCGCCGCGGGCGAGCCGGTGACGGTGGCCACGGTGACCGACGGCCCCGCGCCACGCGGGGCCACCCTCGCCGTCTGGCCGGACCGGACCTCCGGCACGCTGGGCACGGAGGGTCTGGACGCGGCCGTCACGGCCGACGCGCGCGGGGAACTCGCCCTCGGCGTCACCGGCGTACGGCACTACGGGCCGCGCGGCCAGCGGCGCGAGGACGCCGTCCCGGTGTTCCTGCACTCCTTCGCGCCGCCGCCGCGCATGCTGGTGTTCGGCGCGATCGACTACGCGGCCGCCGTGGCCCGGGTCGGCGACTTCCTGGGCTACCGGGTCACGGTCTGCGACGCCCGGCCGGTCTTCGCCACCCCGAAGCGTTTCCCGCCGGGCGTCGAGGTGGTCGTGGAGTGGCCGCACCGGTATCTGCGCGACACGGACACCGACGACCGGACGGCGATCTGTGTGCTGACCCACGACCCGAAGTTCGACGTGCCGCTGCTCGAGGCGGCGCTGCGCCGGCCGGCCGCGTACATCGGGGCGATGGGCAGCCGCCGTACCCACGACGAACGCCGGGCGCGACTCGTCGAGGCCGGGCTCACGGACGGTGAGCTGGCCCGGCTGCGCTCACCGGTCGGGCTGGACCTGGGGGCCCGAACACCCGAGGAGGTGGCCGTGTCGGTGGCCGCCGAGATCGTCGCGCTGCGCTGGGGCGGCAGCGGCGCCCCGCTGACCGGGACGGCCGGGGCGATCCATGGCGCGAGGTGAGGCCGGCCGGCCCGCGCCTCCGCCCCGTTAGCCGCCCCGCTTCCACCCCGACTTCCGCCCCCGTCGTCGCTCCCGTCGTCCTTGAGATGTGTGAAGCGCGCACGGACGGGGTAGGCGCACATAACGGACAGAAAGCACGTCCCTCTGTCCTTCGTCTGACGAAGGAAGGAGGTCCGTTGAAGCAACGCACACTCGCAAGTTCCGGGCCGCCCCCGACCATCCCGGCCGGGCGCGGCCCGGTTCTCTGTCGCGGCTCCGCCGCCATCGGCTTCGGCGTCACCGTCGCGGTGGCAACCGGTGCAGGACGAGGTCCGTGAGCCGGCCCTCGGCCGCGGTGGCGGTCAGATAGGTGCAGTGCGGCTGACGGCGGCGGTCGGTCGGGGACCCCGGGTTGAGCAGGCGGGGTCCGCCGGGGGCCGTGGTGTCCCAGGGGATGTGGCTGTGGCCGAAGACCAGGACGTCCAGGTCGGGGAAGCGTGCGGCGCAGCGGGCCTCCCGGCCCTGGGCGGGGCCCGTCTCGTGGACGACCCCGAACCGCAGCCCGCCCAGTTCCGCGAAGGCGACCTCGGGCAGCCGGGCGCGCAGGCCGGGCCCGTCGTTGTTGCCGTACACGCCGACGAGCCGGCGGCTGCGGCTCTCCAGCAGGTCGAGGGTGTCCGTGTCGACCCAGTCCCCGGCGTGGATCACCACGTCCGCGTGCGGGAGCTCGTCGAGCAGCGGGGCGGGCAGCGCCTTGGCGCGCTTGGGGAGGTGGGTGTCGGACATCATCAGCAGGCGCACGCCGCCAGACTACAAAATGCTCGACTCGGGTCGATCCGGACAGGTGGGGCGTCGGCGGCGGGGTTAGCATCGGGCCACGCGCACCCTCCGTCCCGCGCACGGCAGAGCGATCCAGCAAGGGGGCCAGGAGCCCGATGCCGGTCAAGGTCAGCGTCATCGTCCCCGTCTACAACCCCGGTCCCTACATCGAGGACTGTCTCGCCTCGCTGCTGAGGCAGTCGCTCCCGCCGGACGAGTACGAAGTGATCTTCGTCGACGACGGCTCCACCGACGCCACTCCCGCCCTCCTCGACGCGGCCGCCGCCGAGGACCCCCGGATCCGGGTCGTCCACCAGGAGAACTCCGGCTGGGCGGGCAAGCCGCGCAACGTCGGCATCGACGCCTCCCGGGGCGAGTACGTCATGTTCGTCGACAACGACGACCACCTCGGCGACGAGGCCCTGGAGCGGATGTACGACTACGGGGTCGCGCACGACGCCGACGTCGTCGTGGGCAAGATGGCCGGCAAGGGGCGCTCGGTGCCGGTGGAGCTGTTCCGCACCAACCGCCCGCACGCCACCGTCGAGAACGCGCCGCTGATCGACAGCCTCACCCCGCACAAGATGGTCCGCCGGGCGTTCCTGGACCGCACCGGCCTGCGTTTCCCCGAGGGGCGGCGGCGGCTGGAGGACCATGTCTTCGTCACCGAGGCCTATCTGCGCGCGGACAACGTCTCGGTGCTCAGCGACTACGTCTGCTACTACCACGTCCGGCGCGACGACGCCGCGAACGCCGGCTTCCAGCGGTTCGAGCCGGTGGGGTACTTCAAGAACCTGCGGGAGGCCCTCGACGTCGTCGAGCGGTACACCGAGCCGGGCGCGCTGCGCGACAGGCTGTTCCGGCGGTGGCTGCGTGTGGAGATGGTCGAGCGGCTGCGCGGCAAACGCTTCCTGAGCCTGCCCGAGGACTACCGCAAGGAGCTGTTCGAGGAGATCCACGGGGTCGTCGTCGAGCGGTTCGGGCCGGGGGTGGCGGCGCCGCTCCAGCCCACCCAGCGGGTCGTCGCCGCGCTGGCCGCCGACGGACGGTACGACGACGTCGTCGCGTTCGCGGAGTGGGAGGCGGGCGTCGCGCTCGCCGTCGACCCGGAGGACGTCACCTGGCAGGGCGGCGTGCTGCGGATCGCCTTCGCCGCCGAGCTGACGCACGACGGCGGGCCGATGACCTTCCCGTCCGCCGGGGGTTCCCCGCAGTGGCCGCCGCGGGACGTCGCCGAGGCGGTCCGGTGGCTGGGCACGGACACCGTGGGCCGGTTCGACCGAGCCGTGCCCGACCTGCTGCTGCGGGAGCGGGCCAGCGCGGCGCAGTACTTCCAGCCGGTGGACGTGGTCCGCGAGACGGTCCCGGCCGGCGACGGCAGCCAGGTGCGGCTCCTCCTGCGGGCGACCGCCACCATCGATCCCGCCACCGCGCTGAGCGGCGGGCCGGCGGGCGAGGGACTGTGGGACGTGTACGTGCGCGTCGGTCTGGGCGGCTGGACGAAGGAGCTGCGGCTGGGCCCGGCGCCCCGCCACGGCCGTCCCGTCCCGCCCGCCGGGGTGGTCGCGGGGCGCGTGGTGCTGCCGTACTGGACCGACCGGTACGCGAGCCTCGCCCTGGACGTCGGTCACGCGGGCAAGCGGCTGGGCCTGGGCCGCGTGGCGGCCGGGGACGTCGCCGTCGCGGAGGACCGGCTCCACGTCACCCTGCCGCTGCACGTGCCCGAGGCCGTCGAGGTGCTGCTGCGGCTGACGGGAGCGAAGTCCGGCGGTTCGCACGAGGTCTTCGGGACGCTCTCGCCGGGCGGCCGGCTGGCGGCCGTCCTGCCGGTCGGTGATCTGCTGGGCGGGACCTGGCTGACGACGGTGTGCCTGACGCCGGACGCGGACCCGGCGCGCTTCCACCCGCTGCCGTTCGCCCTGCACGTCGCGTCCGACGGCGTCGTCGTGGTGCCGGCGCCCCAGCCCGCCGGTGCGCGACGACTGGCCCGCCGGGTGCGACGGGCGCTGTACCGGGCACTGCAGACCATCACGCCCCGCAGGAGGTGACGGCATGCGGCCACTGGACATCGAGGGGGCCTGGGTGCTGGAGCCCAGGGTGTTCCCGGACGGGCGGGGCAGCTTCCACGAGTGGTACCGGACGCCGGAGTTCCGGGCGGCCACCGGCTACGACCTGGGGCTCGCCCAGGCCAACTGCTCCGTATCCCGCCGGGGCGTGCTGCGCGGGATCCACTTCTCCGACGTGCCGCCCGGCCAGGCCAAGTACGTCACCTGTGTCCGCGGCGCGGTGCTCGACGTGGTCGTCGACCTGCGTGTGGGCTCACCCCTGTTCGGGCGGTGGGAGGCGGTCCGGCTGGACGACGACACCCGGCACGCGGTGTTCCTCGCCGAGGGCCTCGGCCACGCCTTCCTGGCCCTCACCGACGAGGCCACCGTGGTCTACCTCTGCTCGACCGGGTACGCGCCCGAGCATGAGCACGGGGTGCACCCGCTCGACCCGGCGCTGGGCATCGACTGGCCGCGGGGCGTGGAGCCGGTGCTGTCGCCGAAGGACGCGCGGGCGCCGTCGCTGGCCCGGGCCAGGGCGTCGGGGCTGCTGCCGTCGTACGCCTCCTGCCGGGACCGCTACCAGGAGCTGAGGGTCAGCGGCTGACGGCCGCCCGCTCCAGCGCTCCGCGCAGCGGCTCCCAGCCCCGGGAGCGGTCGAGGCGCCGGTTGCGGGCCCGCACGAGGGGCTTCCAGAAGCCCGCCCGCAGCAGGGTCTCGGGCCGTACCGCGCGCACCCGTTCCAGGATCGCCTCGGGGACCTTCTGCGGGTCGGGGACGTCGAACTCGGCGATGATCTCGTGGTACTTCTCGCGCAGCACGGGGTTGCGGGGGTCCGCGCCGAAGACGACGAGCTGTCCGGTCGGCTGGGTGTCGACGGGGACGGCCACCAGGTCGGGGCGGTAGCGGGACAGGATCTCGACGAGCTTGTAGACGTCGCCGGTCCAGGCGGTGGTGTGCCGGTCACGGGCGGCCTCGTCGACGCCGCGGGGCAGCATGTCGTCGAAGACGATCACGCTCGACCAGTCGGAGTGCTTCTCGACGTTGATGAAGTCGCGCAGCGCGTACTCGAACAGGTGCATGCCGTCGATGAAGGACAGGTCGAGGGTGGTGCGACGCCAGTGGCCGAGGGGGTGGCGGCCCCGGGCGAGGTTGCGCACCGGGTGCCGGCCGCCCTTGAGGTGGGCGAGGGGGTTGCGGCGGGCGAAGAAGTCGTCGCTGGTGGCCTTCACCAGGTGGACGTCGCAGCGGATCTCCGAGGTCACCTTGAACGCGGGGTCGACCGCGATGCTGGGCACCCGGGACAGCCGCAGGCTGCGGCCGTCGTTGACGCCGATCTCCAGGTAGTTGCGGTTGGCGCTGGCCTTGTGCAGTTCCCGCAGGAACTCATGGCGTTTCACGAAGGGACTCCTTGAGGGACACCGTGTCGAAGGACGCCTTGCGGATCAGGGGAAGTGCCTGCCCCAGGGCGGCGCGCCAGTCCCGCGGCGGTGACAGGCCCGCCTCCCGCCAGCGGTCGTGCGCGAGGACGCTGTAGGCCGGCCGGGGCGCGGGCCTGGGAAAGGCGTCGCCGGTGGTGGGGCGCACCCGGTCCGGGTCGGCGTCCACGGAGCGGAACACCTCGCGGGCCAGGTCGTACCAGGTGGCCTCGCCGGCCGCGGTGGCGTGGAAGACGCCCGTCGCGCCGCGGCCGACCTTCGGTCCCAGGTCGGCGATGCGGGCGGCGACGTCCGCGCTCCAGGTGGGCTGCCCGCGCTGGTCGTCGACGACGTCGAGGGTGTCGCGGCGGGTCTCCAGCTCCAGCATCGTGCGGACGAAGCTGCGGCCGTGGACGCCGTAGAGCCAGGCGGTGCGCACGATCACGCCGGCGTCGGGGAGCACGGCCCGCACGGCCCGTTCGCCGGCCAGCTTGGTGCGGCCGTAGGCGGTGCGGGGGGACGGCGGATGGTCCTCGCGGTAGGGGGCGCGGGCCGCGCCGTCGAAGACGTAGTCCGTGGAGACGTGGACCAGGCGGGCGCCGTGCGCGGCGCAGGCGGCGGCGAGCAGCCGGGGCCCCTCGCCGTTGACCAGGAGCGCGCGGGCCTCGTCGGTCTCGGCGTCGTCGACGGCCGTGTAGGCGGCGCAGTTGACCACCAGGTCGGGCCGCTGGGCGGCGAACGCCCGGGTCACGGATGCGGGCCGGGTGATGTCCAGGCCGGTGCGGTCGAGGCCGGCCACGTCCTCGCCGCGCCGGGCCAGTTCCTCCACCGTGTCCCGGCCGAGCATCCCGCCCGCGCCGGTGACCAGCCATCTCATGGCAGCCGCGCTGTGCGTTTCAGGGGTTCCCACCAGTCGCGGTGGTCCCGGTACCAGGCGACCGTCTCGGCGAGACCGGTCGTGAAGTCGTGGCGGGGCCGGTAGCCGAGCTCGGTGCGGGCCTTCGTCCAGTCGACGCAATAGCGCAGGTCGTGGCCCTTGCGGTCCTCGACGTGACTGACCCGGTCCCAGTCGGCCCCGCAGGCGTCGAGGAGCAGCCCGGTCAGCTCGCGGTTGCTCAGCTGGGTGCCGCCGCCGATGTTGTGGACCTCGCCGGGGCGGCCCTTCGTACGGACCAGGTCGACGGCCTCGCAGTGGTCCTCGACGTGCAGCCAGTCACGGACGTTGCGTCCGTCGCCGTAGAGGGGGACCTGCTCGCCGTCCAGGAGGTTGGTGACGAAGAGCGGGATCAGCTTCTCGGGGAACTGGCGCGGGCCGTAGTTGTTGGAGCAGCGGGTGACGCGGACGTCCAGGCCGTGGGTGCGGTGGTAGGAGAGGGCGATCAGGTCGGAGGAGGCCTTCGAGGCGGCGTACGGGGAGTTGGGCCGCAGCGGGTGGTCCTCGGTCCAGGCGCCGGTCTCGATGGAGCCGTAGACCTCGTCGGTGGAGACGTGCACGAACGGGCCGACGCCGTGCCGCAGGGCCGCGTCGAGCAGCGTCTGGGTGCCGAGGACGTTGGTGCGGACGAAGGCGCCCGCGCCGTCGATGGAGCGGTCGACGTGGGACTCGGCGGCGAAGTGGACGACCTGGTCGGCGGCGGCCGTCAGCTTGTCGACGAGTGCGGCGTCGCAGATGTCGCCGTGCTCGAACGTCAGCCGGGGGTGGCCGGCCGGCAGGTTGGTGAGGCTGCCCGCGTAGGTGAGCTTGTCCAGGACGGTGACGCGCACGGCGGGGTCGCGGGCCAGCAGGCCGCGCACATAGGTGGAGCCGATGAATCCGGCGGCCCCGGTGACGAGGAGGTTCATGTGTGGATCTGTACCTTGCTGTGGTCGCCGAGGACCAGCCGGTGGGCGCTGGACACGCCGGTCGCGGGGGTGACCTCGACATGCCGGCCGATCAGGGAGTTCTCGATGCGGCCCACTCCCTCGATGGAGGAGTCGCGCAGCACGATGGAGAACTCCAGCTCGCTGTCGGTGATCCGGCAGTTCTCTCCGACGGAGGTGAAGGGGCCGACGTAGGAGTCGCGGACCTCGCTGCCCGCGCCGAGGACGACGGGCCCGACCAGGCGTGAGTTCACCACCCGGGCGCCGGCCTCCACGACGACCCGGCCGACCGTCTCGGATGCCTCGTCGACCTCGCCGTCGATCCGGCGCTCGACGCCCTCCAGCACGGTCCGGTTGACCTCCAGCATGTCGACGACGTTCCCGGTGTCCTTCCAGTAGCCCTTGATGATCGTGGAGCGCACCCGGGCGCCGGTGTCGATGAGTCGCTGGACGGCGTCGGTGATCTCCAGCTCGCCGCGCCCGGAGGGCTCGATGGCGCGCACGGCGTCGTGGATCGCGGACGTGAAGAGGTAGACGCCGACCAGGGCCAGGTCGCTCTTGGGGTGCGCGGGCTTCTCCTCGAGGCCGAGGACCTGTCCCGCGGGGTCGAGTTCGGCGACGCCGAAGGCGCGGGGGTCGGGGACCCGGGTGAGCAGGATCTGGGCGTCCGGGCGGGTCCTGCGGAACTCGTCGACGAGGTCGGTGATGCCGCCGACGATGAAGTTGTCGCCGAGGTACATGACGAAGTCGTCGTCGCCAAGGAAGTCACGGGCGACGATCACCGCGTGGGCGAGGCCGAGGGGCCTGTCCTGCGGGATGTAGGTGATGTCGAGACCGAACCGGGAGCCGTCGCCGACGGCCTCCCGGATCTCCTCGGCGGTGTCGCCGACGATCACACCGACCTCGGAGACGCCGGCGTCGGCGATGGACTCCAGGCCGTAGAAGAGCACGGCCTTGTTGGCGACCGGTACGAGCTGTTTGGCCGAGGTGTGGGTGATCGGCCGCAGTCGTGTCCCGGCGCCGCCGGACAGCACCAGAGCCTTCATCAGCCTCACTCCAGCCCCCGGTCGCCCGGCCACGACCGATTCATTCGCCCAAGTCGACCGTGTGCCGGTCAGTCCTCACCCCTGACAATGTTGCATTCGGGGCCGGACTGCATCCCGGAGACCGCCCCGGGGGCGGCGACGGCCGCCAGGCAGGTGCGCGGCGCGGCCGTTCCGCGGCGCAGCCGGCGGGCCCTGGCCCAGCCGGTCTCGGCCCGGCGGGTCGCCGGTTTCTCGTGGACGGACGCGGTCACGACGGTTCATCACCCTTCTCGGTCACACGGCTGTCGCGCGGAACCCTTCCGGTCCCCACGGCTGTCTTCGGGGCATCGGGATCAGGGAGCGCCCTGGCCGCCGCTGCCGAACGAGCCGCCGGAGCCCTCGTCCCAGCGGGGGCGGCTCTGGTCGGCGCTGTCCCGGCTGCCGGTGGGGCGCAGCTCGTGCGGGGTGAGGCGTTCGCTCTCGTCCGTGGCCAGCGGCATCTCGTTGGGCTCGCGGGCCCGGCGGGTCTCGTGGGCCGGGCCGGAGCCGGGCCTGCGGGGCTGTTCGTGCGGCTTCGGCGGCGCGGGCTCGCGTTCGCGGACCTTGATGCCGAGCCGGAAGGCCCAGATCAGACCGCCGACGAGAACGATCCCGACGACGATGAAGGCGACGGTGGCCAGCACGGACTTTCCGGATGCCGCGAGATAGGCGGAGGCGAAGGTGTCCATGGGCGGCGGGTACCCCGTTCGCGCCCCTGGACACGTGGCGGCCCGGTGGCCCCGGACAGGTGGCGGCCGGCCGCTCAGTGCTCCAGCGCCAGCTCGCTCCACACCTGTTTGCCGCCGCTGACCGGTACCGTCCCCCAGGCCTCGGACATGGCCTCGACGAGGAGGATGCCCCGGCCGCCGGTGGCCTCCCAGCTCAGGCTGGTCGGCTTGACGGGGGTGCGGGGCGAGGCGTCGGTGACGGCCACGCGCAGCCGGCGGCCGATCAGCACGAGGTCGAGGCGGACCCGGCCGTCGGTGTGCACCAGGGCGTTGGTCACCAGTTCGGAGACGACCAGCAGGGCGGTGTCCATGGCCTCGGCGGGCACACCCCAGTCGCGCAGGGTGCGCCGGGTGAAGCGGCGGGCCTGCCGTGCCGCCTCGGGCACCCGCCACACCGTCCAGCCCTCGCGCAGGGGTTTGACGGCCATGCCGTCGTAGCGCATGAGGAGCAGGGCGACGTCGTCGCCGCGGTGGGCGTTGCCGAGCAGGGCGTCGGCGACGAGACCGAGGTGGGCGGGGTCCGACACGGTCAGTTCGTGGGCGAGGCGGTCCAGGCCGGTGTCGATGTCCATCTCGGCGGACTCCACGAGTCCGTCCGTGGTCAGCGCGATGACGGTGCCGGGCAGCAGGCGCAGCGGGGTCATCGGGAACTCGGCCCGGGTCACGACCCCGAGGGGCGGGCCGCCGTCCGTCTCGGCGATCTCGGTCGATCCGTCCGGGTGGCGCAGGACGGGCGGCGGGTGCCCGGCCCGGACGCACCAGGCGGTGCCCTCCTCCATGTCGACGTCGACGTAGCAGCAGGTGACGAAGAGGTCGGTCTCCAGCTCCATCAGGAGCCGGTTGGAATGGGAGACCACGACGTCCGGCGGGTGGCCCTCGGCCGCGTA
Organism: Streptomyces sp. NPDC102259; assembly: GCF_044766465.1. Classification (NCBI taxonomy): domain Bacteria; kingdom Bacillati; phylum Actinomycetota; class Actinomycetes; order Kitasatosporales; family Streptomycetaceae; genus Streptomyces; species Streptomyces sp. NPDC102259. Next base: position 43,356 of record NZ_JBIWMA010000032.1, read on the forward strand.
GGCGCGCAGCGCCGTGCGCATCTGGCCCATGAGGGTGGCGGCGCCCGTGCTGTGTCCCTGGACGTCGCCGATGACGAGGGCGACGTGGTGGTCGGACAGCGGGATCACGTCGTACCAGTCGCCGCCCACCTCGAGGCCGGCGGTGGCCGGCAGGTAGCGGGCGACGGCGACGGCGCCCGGGAGTTCCGGCAGGCGGCGCGGGAGCAGCTGGCGCTGGAGCATGCCGACGAGCTCGTGCTCGGCGTCGAAGGCGCGGGCGCGCGTCAGGGCCTGGCCGGCGAGGCCGGCGGAGGCGGTGAGCAGGGCGCGTTCGTCGGGGCCGAAGTCGTGCGGCTCGTCCCAGCCGATGAGGCAGACGCCGGCCATCCGGCCCCCGGCGGCCAGCGGCAGGACGGCGAGGCCGCCGGGGCCGACCCCGGCGAGGGCCGGTTCCAGGGCGGTGCCGGCCGGCCAGATCCGGGCGCGGCCCTCGCGCAGGGCGGCGGCGAGGGTGGGCATGGCCCGCACGGGCGCGTCCGGCCACTCGGCGCGCCACTCCAGCCGCCACAGCTCGGGCCAGGACTCGGGCTCGGGCGGGTCGAGGACGGTGACCACGAGCCGGTCGTTCTCCAGCTCGGCGAGCGCGATCCGGTCGGCCCGCAGCGGCTTGCGCAGCGCGGCGACGACGGCCCGGCCGACGTCGCTGACGGTGCCCGCGGTGGCTAGCGCCGCGGCCAGCCGCTGGACGCGGGCGACGTCGGTGACCTCGCCGCGCAGGGTGGAGGCGTCGGTGACGGTGCCGACGAGCCGGGCCGGCCGGCCGTCGCCGGGCAGCAGCCGGCCGCGCAGCCTGAGCCACCTCGGCGGCCCGGCGGGCTGGAGGACGCGGAACTCCAGCTCGCGCTCGCCGATCGACATGTGGCCGGCCTCGACGACGGACATCAGCGAGGGCAGGTCCTCGGGGACGGTGAGCCCGAGGAGCGTCTCCACCCGGCCGTCGAACCGGTCCCGGCTCACTCCGAACAGCTCCAGGAGCGCGTCGCCGACCTCGACCCGGCCGGTGTCCATGGCCAGGCTGAAGGCGTTGGGGCGCAGTTCCTCGTCCTCGGCGGGGACGGCCGGGGCGGGCACGGCGACGGCCTCGGCGACGAGCTCTAGGCAGACCCGCTCGTCGGCGCCGAAGCCGCCGGGGCGCTCGCTCACTGCCAGCAGACAGCCGCCCGTGCCGCCGTGCAGGGGCAGGACGGCCAGGTGGACGTCCTGCCCGGCGGGCATCCGCCGCGCCTCCGCGCAGTCGGCGAGCTCCGCCGGGCCCAGCCACACCGGCCGTCCGGCGCGGTGGGCGTCGGCGGCCGGCGAGTGCCCGTCGAGCGGGTAGCTCTCGCGCAGTCCGTACAGGGTCCTCGGGACTCCGGCCGAATCGACCAGGCGGAGCAGGTCGCCCTCCCCGCCGGGCGTGTAGACGGCGGCGAGGGCCGCGCCCGCGAAGACGAGCGCCTGTTCGAGCGTGCGCCTCACCCGTTCGGGCGAGACGGGATCGGCTGTGATCGTTTTGAGCGCGATTTCGGCACGCAGGGGCCCCGTTCTGCGCTCCGCGGCACCCTCACTGACCACGTTCGCCATTACAGCGCCAAAGGTGCCTCCGCGCAGCCCCTGGAGCGGTTTCGTGGAGGTGATCGGGGGTACCGGCCGCCGGCCCTGCTCGAAACAGACCGAACATGTCTTTACGCGTGCGTTCCGCACAGGGTTCTCGTGACAGGCGTGACTGTCCGCGGCCCCTGTCCGCTTGCGAGTCTCTTGGCCGGGCCACGGAAAGGGCCACGGAAGGGGACCCATGGACAAGCGGTACGAGGTGTACGCGCTGGCGGACGCGCACTTCTACGAGACACCCGACCGGCTGACCGGCGACGGGCCCGCACCGCTGTTCGACACGGCGCGCCGCCCGGTCCCCGAGGGCTGGACCTCGGCCCGGATCGGCGACTGGCTGACCCTGACGCCGCTCGACGCCGACGGCTCCCCGGCGCCCGGCCCCGCCCAGGGCTGGAAGATCCACGCCTCGGCCACCCGGGCGAACGCGGAGCGGATCGCGGCGATCGTGTGGGACTACTGCGTCCCGCGCCGCATCCCGTTCAAGTTCGTGCCGGGCCCGCACCTGCTGCATCTGCGCAACACCAAGTACGCGGGCCGCGACACCAGCGGCAAGTTCGTCACGGTCTACCCGTCGGACGAGGAGCGGCTGCACACGGTGCTGCGCGAGCTGGGCGCCCTGCTGGAGGGCTTCGAGGGCCCGTACATCCTGACCGACCTGCGCTGGTCCGACGGCCCGCTCTACGTCCGCTACGGGGCCTTCGCGCGCAGTTACGTCGTCGACGACCGGGGCTCGCTCGTGCCGGCGGTGCGCGACGGCGCGGGAACCCTGGTCCCCGACCGGCGGGCGCCCTCCTTCCAGGTGCCCGAGTGGGTGACGCTGCCCCCGTTCCTGGAGCCGCACCTGGCCGCCCGCAACACGACGACGGTGGGCGAACTGCCCTACCGCATCGAGAAGGCGCTGCACTTCTCCAACGGCGGCGGGGTCTACACGGGCACCGACACCCGGGACGGGCGCAAGGTGGTCCTCAAGGAGGGCCGGCCGCACGCGGGGCTGGCCTCGGACGGGGCCGACGCGATCACCCGGCTGGAGCGGGAGAAGCGGGCGCTGGAGACGGTGGCGGGAACCGGGGTGGTGCCCGAGGTACGGGACTGGTTCACCCTCGGCGACCACCGCTTCCTGGTCATGGACCTCGTCGAGGGGCGTCCGCTCAACTCCTTCTTCGCGGAGCGGCACCCGCTGCTCTCCCCCGACCCCGATCCGCGGGCCGTCGCCGCGTACACGGCATGGGCGGTACGGATCCACGGGGCGGTGGAACGGGCGGTGCGCACGGTGCACGCGCGCGGGATCGTCTTCAACGACCTGCACGTCTTCAACATCATGGTCGCGCCGGACGAGGAGTCGGTGTACCTGATCGACTTCGAGGCGGCGGCCCCCGTCGGGGAGAACGGCCGCCAGGTCGTGGCGCACCCCGGCTTCTTCGCACCGCCCGACCGCCGGGGCGTCGACGTCGACCGCTACGCGCTGGCCTGCTTACGGCTGGCCCTGTTCCTGCCCGTCACCACCCTGTTCGTGGTGGACCGGGGCAAGGCGGCCCATCTGGCCGAGGTGATCGCCGAGCAGTTCCCGGACGTGCCGGCGGAGTTCCTGGACGAGGCGGTCGCGGAGATCACCCGCGACATCCGCGCGGACGGCACCGTCCCGGACGACACCACCCCGGACAGCGGCGGGTCCGGCGCGCCGGCGCGGGTCGCCGCCCGGGTGCCGTCGGCGCCCGCCTTCCGGGTGGAGCCCGGTGACTGGCCGCACAGTCGCGACTCGATGGTCAAGGCGATCCTCGCGTCGGCGACCCCGGAGCGCGACGACCGGCTCTTCCCCGGGGACGTCGCCCAGTTCTCCGACGGCGGCGGTCTCGGGCTGGCGCACGGCGCGGCCGGCGTGCTGTACGCGCTGGCGGTGACCGGCGCCGAACGCCACGAGGACGGCGAGCGCTGGCTCCTCGACCACACCGCCCCGGCCCCGACGGGCACCCCGCTCGGCCTGTACGACGGCCTCGCGGGCGTCGCCCACGTACTGGACCTGCTGGGTCACCGGCAGCGGGCGCTGGACCTGGTCGACGGCATCCTGCGCGAGCGGTGGCAGAACCTGTCCTCGGACCTGAACGGCGGACTGGCCGGGCTGGGGCTCGTCCTCGGTGACCTGGCACGCCGGACGGGTGAGCCGGAGTTGCGCGAGCGGGCCGCCGAGGCCGCCGACATCGTCGTACGACGACTCGCCGAACCGGTGCCGGACACGCCCCGACGGCGCCGGGCCGGGCTGCTGCGGGGCGCGAGCGGACCCGCGCTGTTCCTGCTCAGGCAGTACGAGGCGACCGGTGAACGCCGGTTGCTGGAGGCGGCCGGCGTCGCCCTGCGCCGGGACCTGGCGTCCTGCGCGGAGCGCGAGGGCGGTGCCCTGGAGGTCGACGAGGGGTGGCGGACCCTGCCGTATCTCGGCGACGGGAGCGTGGGGGTGGGGGCGGTGCTCGACGACCACGCGGCCCATGCCGATGACAGCGCGGGGGAGTTCGGGCGGGCCCGCGCCGGCATCCTCACCGCGGCCACCTCACGCTTCTACGCGCAGCCCGGCCTCTTCCAGGGCCGCGCCGGGATGATCCTGCACCTCGCCCGCACCACCACGCCCGGCGCGACCCGGACCCGGCTCGCCGAGCAGATCGCCGCGCTGGGCTGGTTCGCGATGCCCTACCAGGGCCAGCTCGCCTTCCCCGGGCACCAGATGATGCGGCTCTCCATGGACCTCGGCACCGGCACGGCGGGCTGCCTGCTCGCCCTCGCCGCCGCCCTCGACCCGGACGGCACGGGCGCCACCGCGCACCTGCCGTTCCTCCCGCCGCCGCACCGGCGGCCCTCATGACGCGGCTCCGCGACAACCGACGGAGTCGTGACGCAACCCGTCCCCACGGGACGTGACATCCAACCGACGCACCGACGAAAGGACACCCCATGGCCCTGCTCGACCTTCAGACGATGGAATCCGACGAGCACACCAGCGGCGGCGGCAACAGCACCGTGAGCCTGCTCTCCTGCATCAGCGCGGCCAGCGTTCTGCTCTGTCTCTGACCCGCACGACAGGCACGACACGCTGAACGCTCCGGGCGGTCCGCTCCTCAGGGAGAGGGCCGCCCGGGGCCAGGCCTCCCCCGATGACCTCCGAGGAAGTGCGGGAGCAGGATGCCGATGGACCGGACGACCGGTGAGCTGCTCGGCGCGGCCACCCGGCACAGCGGGTCCCGCTGCCTGGCCCTGGGCCTGGTGAGCGTGGCGGCGACCGGCGCCCAACTGCTGCTGCCCGCGGCCCTCGGCCGGGCCCTGGACCTGCTGCTCGCCCACTCCCCCGCGACCCGCTGGGTGCTGTGCTGCGCGGCCCTGGCCCTGCTGCTGACCCTGCTCGACGCGTGCGAGACCGTCCTCGGCGGCACACTCGACGCCCGGACCACCGCCTTCCTGCGCCGCCGGGTGACCGGCCACGTCCTGGCCGTGGGGCCGCGCGCCACGGCCCGTTTCGGCGCCGGGGACCTCGTCGCGCGGATCGTCGGCAGCGCCGCCCAGGCCGGTACCGCGCCCGGTGCCCGCGCCGCGCTGCTGGCCGCGCTCGCCGGACCCGTCGGCGCCGTGGTGGCACTGGCCCTCATCGACCCGTGGCTCGCGGCCGTCTTCCTGACCGGTGCGCCGGTCCTGGCGCTCCTGCTGCGGTCCCTCGCCCGGGACACCTCGGCCTGCGTGGCGGACTACCAGCGGGCGCAGGGGCGGATCGCGGCCGCGCTCACGGAGGCGGTCGGCGGGGCCCGCACGATCCGCGCGGCGGGCACGGCGGCCCGGGACACGAAACGGATCCTGCGGCCGCTGCCCGAACTGTCCCGGGCCGGCCGGCGCATGTGGCGGGTCCAGGGCCGGGCCGCCGCACAGGCGACCGCGGTGGCGCCCCTGCTGCACCTCGGGGTCGTCGCCGTCGCGGGCCTGCTGCTCACCCGGCACCGGCTGTCGCCCGGCGACGTCCTCGCCGCGTCGCGCTACGCGGTGCTCGCCACCGGCGTCGGCGTGCTGGTCGGCCGGCTGTCCGGCCTGGTCCGGTCCCGGACGGCGGCCGCCCGCCTCGGAGAGGTCCTCACGGAACCGGCTCCTTCCTACGGCGACCGCCGCCTGCCCGGGAACGGCCCCGGGCGGCTCGAACTGCGCGGTGTGACCGCCGTGCGCGGTGACCGTACGGTGCTGGACGGCGTCGACCTGGTGGTGCCGGGCGGCTCGACCCTGGCCCTGGTGGGCCGCTCGGGCGCCGGCAAGTCGCTCCTGGCCGCGCTGGCGGGCAGGCTCACCGACCCGGACGCCGGCGAGGTCCTGCTGGACGGCGTCCCGCTGCCCGCCCTCCCCCTGACCGAGCTACGGGCCGCGATCGCCCAGGCGTTCGACCGCCCGGCCCTGCTGGGTACGACGATCGAGGACACCATCTCCCTCGGCCCGGCCTCCCCCGCCCGGGTCCGGGAGGCCGCCCACACGGCCTGCGCCGACGACTTCGTCCGCCGCCTGCCCGAGGGTTACGCCACGCCCTGCGCGCACGCCCCGCACTCCGGCGGCGAGGCCCAGCGGCTCGGCCTGGCCCGCGCGTTCGCCCACGGCGGCCGGCTCCTCATCCTCGACGACGCCCTCTCCAGCCTCGACACGATCACCGAACGCCAGGTCACCCGGTCCGTGTTCGGCCGCACCACGACCGCCACCCGTCTCGTCGTCGCCCACCGCGCCGCCACGGCCGCCCGCGCCGACACGGTGGCCTGGCTGGACGGGGGCCGGGTGCGGGCGGTGGGAACGCATCAGCAGCTGTGGCGCAGGGCCGAGTACCGGGCGGTGTTCGGGACAGGTCTCGGAACGGACGAGGAAGCGGAAGCCGGTGACCGGTCGAGTGCGGGGGCGAGTGCGCGGACGGAGGCCGGGCCCGGCCCGGAGGCACGGCGGTGAGCCGGGTGGCCGACGCGGAGGGGCTCGGGGCCAGGGGGCTCCGCTTTCTGCTGGGCCGTCGGCGGGCCCTGTGGCGACTCGTGGGCTGGTCGGTGCTGGAGACCGGCCAGACCTTCCTGCTCGGATACGCCCTGGCACGGGCCCTGGACGACGGGTTCCTGGCCGGACGGGCCGAGGTGGGGCTGTGGTGGCTCGCGGTGGCCGGGCTCGGCGTGCTCGCGGGCGCGTACGGGACCGGACGCGTGTACGGGGCGGTCGCCGCGCTGGTGGAACCGCTGCGGGACCGGCTGGTCACCCGGGTGGTGCGGCGGGGGGTGCGGGAGGCGGACGGCGGGGCGCTGTCCGGGCTCACCCAGCAGGTGGAGATCGCGCGGGACAGCTTCGCGGGCCTGGTGATGGTCTCGCGCTCGTTCGTGTTCACGTCCGCCGGCGCTCTCGTCGGCCTGTGCGCGCTCGCGCCGCGACTGCTCCTGGTGGTCGTGCCGCCGCTCGCCGCCGGAGTGGGCCTGTTCGCGGTGACCCTGCGTCCGCTGGCCCGACGGCAGGAGGCGTTCCTCGCCGCCGACGAGGCGCTGGCGGGGAACCTGGGCGTCGTCTGCCCGGGACTCCGCGACGTCACGGCGGCCGGCGCGGAGGACCGGATCGCCCGGGACACCGGCGCGCTCGTCGACGCCGAGCTGCGAGCGGCCCGCGCCCTGGCCCGCTGGGGTGTGGCCCGCGTGGCGTGTCTGGCGCTCGGCGGCCAGCTGCCGCTGGTCCTGCTGCTGGCCGGCGCCCCCTGGCTGCTGGACCACGGCGTGACGCCCGGCGCCCTCGTCGGCGCCCTCGCCTATGTCACCCAGTCCCTGCTCCCGGCCCTCACCGCCCTGGTCCACGGCCTGGGCACGAGCGGCTCCCGCCTGACGGTCGTCCTGCGGCGACTGGCACCGCGCGGCGAGGCAGCGGAACTCCCGGCCGAAGACGAGGGCCGGACGGCGACCCGGCAGCACCGGTCGCCCGAGGCACGGCGACCACCCGCCACCCGGCGACCACCCGACACCCGGCGACCGGCAGAGACCGCACCCACCGTTGCCCTGCCCCAGCCCCTGCCCCGGCCGCGCGAAGCGCCCTGGCATCCGCCCCTCGACCACTCCCGGCCGAGCGGAACACCGCAGGCCCCTCCCCCGCGGTCCACCCCTTCGGCGGCCCCTCCGAGCCCCGCGCCACCCGCGCTCGCCCTGACCTCCCTCACCTTCGCCTACGGTCCCGCTTCCGCGCCCGTCGTCGACGGCCTCACGCTCACCCTGCCCACCGGGGCGCATCTGGCCGTCGTGGGCCCGAGCGGGGTCGGGAAGTCCACGCTGACCGCGCTGGTCGCCGGGCTGCTGGAGCCGGAGCGCGGGGAGATACGGATCTGCGGTCGGCCGGTGCCGAGCGGCGAGGCGGCCGCTCGGCGCGTGCTCATCCCGCAGGAGGCGTACGTGTTCAGCGACACCCTCGGCGAGAACCTCACGCACCTGCGGCCGGACCCCGTGCCCGAGGAGGAGCTGCGCGCGGCGGCCGAGGCGGTCGGCCTGACCCCGCTGCTCGACGCGCTGGGCGGCCCGGCGGCGCGCGTGGATCCGGCGGCGCTGTCGGCCGGCGAACGCCAGTTGATCGCCCTCACCCGCGCGTACCTGTCGTACGCCCCGCTCGCCCTCCTCGACGAGGCGACCAGTCACCTGGACCAGGAGGCGGAGGCCCGCGCCGAGCGTGCCTTCGCCGCCCGGCCGGGCGGCACCCTGGTCGTCGTCGCCCACCGCATCAGCTCGGCCAGGCGCGCCGGCCGGGTGCTGGTCATGGATGGGCCGCGGACCACGTGCGGGACACACGACGAGGTGGTGCGAGGCTCCTCCCTGTACCGCGACCTGGTCGGCGGCTGGGAGGAGACGGGGAGGGAAGCGTCGAGGGAAGCGGGGAGAGAAGCGAGGGAAGAGGCGGGGGAAGCCGCGGGAGCGGGGGACGGGTCACAGCCAGCCCTGCCCCTGGGAAATGCGGATGGCGTCGACGCGGTTGCGGGCGCCGGTCTTGCGGGTGATCGCCGCCATGTAGTTGCGCACCGTCCCGTGGGACAGATGCAGGTTCCCGGCGATCTCCGCGACGGAGGCGCCCTCGGCGGCGAGGGTTAACACGCTCAGCTCCCGTCGGGTCAGCGGCATCTCGGCGGCCTTGAGGAAGCCGAAGCCCAGCGAGTCATTGACGAAACGTTCCCCCTGGGCGACCTTCCGGATGCCGCGCAGCAACTGCTCCGGGGTGCCCGCCTTGTCGACATAGCCGAGCGCCCCCGCCTCCAGGGCCCGTTTCAGCAGGCCCGGCCGGTTCGCGCTGGCGAGCACCAGCAGACGCGGCGGCACCAGGCCGCCACCCCGCGGGCACAAGTCGCCCAGCGGCGGAAGGCCGTACGCGTCGGAGCAGTCGAGATCCGCCGCGCACACGTCCGGGCGCACCGCCCCGACGCGGACGGCCGCGCTGCGCCACGGGACGTCGTCCACCCGAAGGTCGGGTTCCCGGGAGAGCCACTGTGCGAGGACCGATCTGACCAGACACGCGTCGTGCACCAGTAGTACCCGGATCACTGCCGCCCCTTCAGCTCTTGCCGTACACCGGTTCCGTGGTGATGTCCGTGGTGTTGAACGCGTGCCCATTCTTCGGCTCCGGGACCGTTTCTCAGCGCGAAGATCCGGCCATCGGGATGCGCGGGGGCGCACGCGGAGCGCCCGTAAGCCGTCGCGCGCTTCGACCGAGGGGGCGTGAGGGCGGCCCGACGGGGTAAGGGGCGGCCCGCGGCGGGCGCTCGCTCGCCGTGCGCACCCGGCCGCCAGGGGGCAGATTGGACCCGAAGCTCGCGCGGCGCCGGGCGAGGAGGTGGTCGCCGTGTCGGACGGGCAGACGTCGTCCGGGCAGGCACCTGCGGCCGTATGGGCGCCGGTCGGCCAGCCGGTGCTCTCCCTGGCGCTGACGTCGATGATGGACGCGGTCGGGGCGCACTCGGGCGCCGTCTATCTGCGTCCGGGCGACGAGCCGCTGCTGCAGATGGCGGTGATGGCGGGGCTGCCCCGGTCCTTCGCCGCGCCCTGGGAGCGGGTGGGGCTGAGCGCGCCGATCCCGGTCGCCGAGGCGGTGCGCGAGCGGCGGCTGGTGTGGGTGGGCGGGGTGGAGGACATGGCCCGCCGCTATCCGCGGATCGCCGTCGTGCTGCCCTATCCCTTCGCACTGGCCGCGCTGCCGGTGCTGACGGCGACCCGGGTGTACGGCGCGGTCTTCGTGACCTGGCCCGGCTCGCATCCGCCGGAGCTCTCCGACCGGGAGCGCCGGGAGCTGACGACGGCCTGCGAGCGGCTCGCGCTGCGGCTGGAGCGCGCCGCGTCGAAGAACCGCGCGGTGCGGGCCGAGACCGATCTGCTGGACGCGGGCCCGCTGGGCGGCGTCGCCGACACGCTCGGCACGATCGAGGCGGCCCGGATGGTCGCGCGGCTGCCGTACGGGATGTGCTCGCTCGACGTGAGCGGACGGGTCGGCTTCGCGAACGAGGCGGCCGCCGAACTGCTCGGCGCCCCGGTGGGCCGGCTGCTGGGTTCGCAGCTGTGGGCGACGGTTCCCTGGCTGAACGATCCCCTGTACGAGGAGCGCTACCGGGCCGCGCTGCTCAGCCAGGAGGCCACCTCGTTCGTGGCGCTGCGCCCGCCCTCGCAGTGGCTGTCGTTCCGGCTGTATCCGAGCACCACCGGGATCAGCGTGCGGATCAGCCGGGCCCGGGCGGTGTCGGAGATGAGCCCCACTGGCGCCCGCTCGGAGGACGCGCCGACCCGGCTGGTGTCGATGTCACAGGCGCTGAGCCTGGCCGGGGCGCTCACCGAGACGGTGAGCGTGCAGGACGTGGTGGGGCTGGTGGCGGACGAGATCGCGCCGGCGGTGGGCAGCCAGGCGCTGGCGCTGCTCGGCGCGCGGGCCGGCCGGCTGCACGTGCTCGGGCACCACGGGTACCCCGACCCGCATCTCGTGGAGCGGTTCGACGGGACGCCGCTGTCCTCCCCCACGCCGGGCGCGCACGCGGTCACCCACGGCGTGCCGGCGTTCTTCGACTCCCGGCAGCACCTGGAGCGCCTGTACCCGTCCCGGCGCTCCTCCCCCGACGGCTTCGCCGCCTGGGCCTTCCTGCCGTTGATCGCCTCCGGCCGCCCGGTGGGGGCCTGTGTGCTCGCCTACGGCGAACCGCACGCGTTCTCCACGCATGAGCGGGCGGTGCTGACCAGCCTCGCCGGGCTGATCGCGCAGGCCCTGGACCGCGCCCTGCTCTACGACGTCAAACACCAGCTGGCGCACGGGCTGCAGGCGGCGCTGCTGCCGCACTCGCTGCCGTCGCTGGCCGGGATCGAGGCGACCGCCCGCTATCTGCCCGCCACCCGGGGCATGGAGATCGGCGGGGACTTCTACGACCTGGTGCCCTCGCACCCGCACGCGGCGGCCGTGATCGGGGACGTGCAGGGGCACAACGTGACCGCGGCCGGGCTGATGGGGCAGATCCGCACCGCCGTCCGCGCGTACACGACGGTGGGGCAGGAGCCGGCGGAGGTCATGCGCAGCACCAACCGGCTGCTGATCGACCTCGGCTCCGACCTGTTCGCGAGCTGTCTCTACCTGCGGCTGGATCCGGCCCGGGGGCGGGCGGTGATGGCCCGGGCCGGGCATCCCCCGCCGCTGCTGCGCCGGGCGGACGGCCGGGTGCGCGTCCTCGATCTCGCGGGCGGTCCGCTGCTGGGCATCGACGCCTCGGCGACGTACCCAACGACGGAGGTCGAGCTGACCGACGGCTGTGTCCTCGCCCTCTACACCGACGGGCTCATCGAGACGCCGGGGGTGGACATCGAGGACGCGATCGCCGACCTGGGGCGGCGGCTCGGCGCGGCCGGGGACCGTCCGCTGGCGGAGCTGGCCGACGAGCTGGTGGGACCCTACGCGGCGGCGGACGAGCGGATGGACGATGTGGCGCTGCTGCTGCTGCGGGCGCGAGGTGACGTCTGAGGGCCGCCGCCGGGCGCGGACACGAACGGTCCGACCCCCGCCGGAGGGTCGGACCGTTCGGGTGATGCCGTGTCAGTGCGACTCGGTCACACCCGAGCCGTCCTGCGCGCCGTTGTCGTTCTGATCGTGGCCGTCGGCGTTCTTGTCCGCGCCGCCGTCGGCGTTCTCGTCCGCGCCGCCGACGATGGCCTCGCCGGTGTTGTCGTCGATGCCGTCACCGTTCTCGTCCACCGCACCGGCGCCGGCCTCTTCGCCGCCGCCGACGATGGCCTCGCCGGTGTTGTCGTCGATGCCGTCACCGTTCTCGTCCACCGCACCGGCGCCGGCTTCCTCGCCGCCGCCGACGATGGCCTCGCCGGTGTTGTCGTCGATGCCGTCACCGTTCTCGTCCACCGCGCCCGCACCGGCCTCGTCGCCGCCGACCGCGTCACCGGCGCCGATGCCGCCGTCGCCGAGCGTCGCGCCGACCGCTTCCAGGGCGGTGGTCACCGGCTGGAAGAAGGTCTCGCCGCCGACGGTGCAGTCGCCGCTGCCGCCCGAGGTCAGTCCGATCGCCTGGCCCTCCTGGGTGAAGAGCGAGCCGCCGCTGTCGCCGGGCTCGGCGCAGACGTCCGTCTGGATGAGGCCCGTGACGGTGCCCTCGGGGTAGTTCACCGTGGCGTCGAGGGCGAGGACCTGACCGTCGTTGAGACCGGTGGTGCTGCCCATCCGGAAGACCTGCGTGCCGACCGTCGCCTCGGCGGCCTCGGTGATCGCGAGGGTCTGGTCGCCGAGATTGACCTCGCTCGCGGCCACCGTGGCCGGGTCGTCGTACTTCACGAGCGCGAAGTCGCCGTCACCGGGGAAGGTCGCCTGGTCGACGGTGGCGATCGGTGCGCCGTCCTCGGAGTCGGACCACTGCTCGGCCGCGACCCCGCAGTGACCGGCCGTCAGGAAGGCCGGGGAGCCGTCGCCCGCCGTGACGTTGAAGCCGAGGGAGCAGCGTGCCCCGCCGCCGAATATCGCGTCGCCGCCGGCGACCTTCGTGGTGAAGGTGCCCGCCGACTTCTGGATCGTCGCCATGCCCGCGCCGAGGGTCTTGACGGTCGACTCGATCTGGTCCCACTTGGTGCCGCTGACCGTGGAGTCGGCGGTGACGAGGATCTTGTTCGTCTTGGGGTCGACGGCCCAGGCGGTGCCCGGGATCGTCGCTTCCTTCTTCAGCGTCTTGGCGGCCGCCTCGAGTTCGGCCGTGCTGTTGTCGACCTGGCGGACCTTGGCGCCCGCCTTCTTGGCCTGCACGATGACCTTGTTCTCGTCGCCGTCGATGTTGATGTCGTCGCCGTCGACGTTGACGACGTTGACGACGAGCTGCTTGCCCTCGCTGTCGTAGTACGAGCCGGCGAAGGCGTCACCGAGCAGCTTCTCGAGCTGTGCGGCGAGGTCCGAGGCGTCGCCCGCCTTGAGCGTCTTCACCGTGGCGGCGTTGTCGGAACCGCCGTCCTGGGAGGCGTTGGCCTGGGGAAGCAGGATGGCTGCCGCTCCGAGCGCAGCCACACCGCCTGCGGCGATGATGGCCTTACGCTTCGTAACTCGCTTGTGACTCAAAAAACTCGACCTCCTGGGGGACGGGGTCTGGCTGCCGGGGTCCGGCAGCTCCGTACAGCGACGCCTGGTTGGCCATGAGTACGCAGGGGTCGTGGGGTGCGTTCAATCGCGTTTGCCAACTTCCTTTGCTCAAACGTGAATCGGCCATGACTGAGACCCGACCTCGCGGCTCCGGGAACAACCGCCCATATGACGATGACGACCGCCGAAGCCGACCAGATCCTTTCGGTCGGCCCGGCGCCCCGGGCGCCGGCTCCGGGCTGGTTCGTCGAACTCGTCGACGCGCACCGCCGGTTCGGAGTTCGCCCTGGTCACGGAGGCCGGAGCGGGAGGGTGGGGGCCTCCCGGGGCAGGCGCCGGCGGCGGCCACGGACCCGGCTGCCGTGGTCGCCGCGTCGGCCGTCCGCGGGTGGCCCGGAAGAAGGAAGACGGCGTGCCGACCGACTTCGTTCCGGCGTGCGGTGACCGATTCGGATGTCCTGAACCGAGCGGTCCGGAGGAGGACGGTTCCTCGAAAGCGGTTGCCGATCTGTGCGCCAGCTACGTGCTTCCCGGAACGGCACTCGCCGACCGACACGTCCCGTAGCCGTGCGGCGACGCTCCGTTCAGCATCGCGGGCCGAATCCCCACTGCCGAGAATCTGCACATCGAATGCCCAAGGGGGGCACCGGACACAGGGGTTCTGCACAACTGCTCGGCGCTCCCCACGCCTTTGGGGCGGGAGTGTCGGATTCGCCGCGAGACCGCCGGACGCTCATCGGAGCGGATCCCGCCCATGCTGTGAAGAAGTCGCCGACAAGCGGTGGGCGCGCCTGCACCGTTTCCCTCTCCCGTGACACAAGTTCCCAGGTGAACGCGGTGATTGATTGGCTGCGCCGACCGCGGACCTGCTTTGATCCATCGCACCGCAGGGTCACCGCGGTCTCCCGGAAACGGGTGCCCGGTGCCCGTGCTCGCGGCCGTCATCTGTCCCCAGAGGGGGCCGCTCCCCCCTTATGAAATATCCATGTGAAGGGAAGTTCCACCATGAACTCCACCCCCCAGGTTGAGACCGTCGAGATCTCCGACGCCGAGCTGGACAACGTCTCCGGCGGTCTGTCCCTGAACGCCGTCGGCACCGTCACCGGCCTGGTGGACGGCATCGCCCCGGTCTCCGGCCTGGTCAACACGGCCGTCGGCACCGTCGAGGGCGTCACCGGCCTGAACACGGCCCCGGTCACCAACCTGGTCGCCGGTCTCTGATCGCACCTTTCGTGACCCCTTTGAGTCCCGGAGCCGTCACCCGGCTCCGGGACTCATCGGCGCCCTGAACCTCCCGAGTCGGCGCCCTGAACCTCCCGAGGTAGGCCCGTGCAGTTCCGCCAACAGGCCCTCGCCAAGCTCCAGTCACCGGAGGAACTCGACCTGCCGGTGCGTTTCGCGCGCCCTCAGGGCTGGCTGGTGCTGTCCGTGACCGTGGTCGTCATGGCGGCCGCGTCCGTGTGGGCGATGACCGGTTCGGTCGCCTCCACGGTGAGCGCGCCCGCCGTCCTCACCCACGGCGAGGGCAGCTACATCCTCCAGAGCCCCGCCGCGGGCCAGGTCACCGCGGTCCTCGCGAAGGAGGGCGAGCGGCTGCCCGCCGGCTCGCCCGTGCTGAAGGTGCGTACGGCGCAGGGCGACGCCGTGGTGCGGACGGTCGCCGCGGGCCGGATCACCGCACTCGCCGCCACCATCGGGCAGATCATCTCCACCGGCGCGAACGTCGCCGCCGTGGAGAAGGTCGCCGACGCCGACGACCCCCTCTACGCCACGGTGTACGTCCCCGCGGAGAACGCCGCCTCCGTCCCGTCGGGCGCGGCCGTCGACCTGACCGTGCAGACCGTGCCCTCGCAGGAGTACGGCGTGCTGCGCGGTCATGTGAAGTCGGTGGACCGCGCGGCCCAGTCGGCGCAGGCGATCGCCGCCTTCCTCGGCGACAGCCAGCTGGGCGAGCAGTTCACCGAGGGCGGCCGCCCGGTGGCGGTCCTGGTCCGCCTGGACAGGTCCTCGGCGACGAAGAGCGGCTACCGGTGGTCGTCCGTGGACGGGCCGCCGTTCGCCCTCACCTCCATGACCATGGCCACGGGCTCGATCCGGCTGGCCGACCAGCGTCCCGTCGATTGGCTGCTCCCGTGACCACCACCGAGCAGCCGCGGACCCGTCGGCGTGCCGCGCCGCCCCGGCGCACGGTTCCCAAGAGCCGGACCAAGACCGTGCGCACGCCCACCGTGCTCCAGATGGAGGCCGTGGAGTGCGGCGCGGCCTCGCTCGCCATGGTCCTCGGGCACTATGGGCGGCACATCCCGCTGGAGGAGCTGCGCATCGCGTGCGGTGTCTCCCGTGACGGCTCGCGGGCGAGCAACCTGCTGAAGGCGGCCCGCGGTTACGGCCTCACGGCCAAGGGCGTGCAGATGGACCTGGCGGCCCTCGCCGGGGTGAGGTCGCCCGCGATCCTGTTCTGGGAGTTCAACCACTACGTCGTCTACGAGGGCCTGGGCCGTCGCTTCGGCCGCCGGGGCGTGTACATCAACGACCCGGGCAAGGGCCGGCGGTTCGTGCCGATCGAGGACTTCGACGGCAGCTTCACCGGTGTCGTGCTGGTGCTGGAGCCGGGCGAGGACTTCGAGCGGGGCGGACGCCGACCGGGTGTGCTGGGCGCGATGCCGGCCCGGCTGCGCGGCACCGCGGGCACCCTGCCGGCGGCCGTGCTGGCGAGTCTGCTGCTGGTGGTGGTCGGCGCGGCCGTGCCGGCGCTCAGCCGGACCTACATCGACATGTTCCTGATCGGACGACAGACCTCGTTGCTGGGCGTGCTGTTCGTCTCGATGGGCACGTGCGTGGCCCTCACGGTGGCCCTGACCTGGCTCCAGCAGGCCAACCTGCACCACGGCCGGATCATCTCCTCGACCCTCTCCAGCGCCCGCTTCCTGCGTCATCTGCTGCGGCTGCCGGTCACCTTCTTCTCCCAGCGCAGCCCGGCCGACCTGGTCCAGCGGCTCCAGTCGAACGACGCGGTCGCCGAGACGCTGGCCCGCGACCTGGCGTCGGCGGGCGTGGACGCGATCGTCGTCGTCCTGTACGCCGTCCTCCTCTACACCTACGACCCGCAGCTGACGTTCGTCGGGATCGGTGTGGCGCTGCTGAACATCGTCGCGATGCGGATCGTCATCCGGCTGCGCGCGACCCGGACGGCGAAGCTGCGCGCGGACAACGCCCGGCTCACCAACACGGCGTACACCGGCTTGCAGCTGATCGAGACGATGAAGGCGACCGGCGGCGAGGAGGGGTACTTCCGCAAGTGGGCCGGGCAGCACGCCACCACGCTGGAGGAGCAGCAGCGGCTCGGGGTGCCGAGCGCCTGGCTGGGCGTGGTCGCGCCGACGCTCGCGACGCTCAACAGCGCGCTGATCCTGTGGATCGGCGGCATGCGGGCGGTCGAGGGCCATATCTCGGTGGGTCTGCTGGTCGCCTTCCAGGCGCTGGTCACCCGCTTCACCGCCCCGCTGACCCGCCTCAACGGGGTCGCGGGCCGGATCCAGGACTTCGCGGCGGACGTGGCCCGGCTGAAGGACGTGGAGAACTTCCGCGCCGACCCGCTCTACGACCGCCGCTCCGGCGCCGACTCCACCCGCCGGCTGCACGGCCATGTCGAGCTGGAGAACATCACCTTCGGCTACAGCCCGCTGGACAAGCCGCTGCTGACCGGCTTCGACCTGACCGTCGGGCCGGGGCAGCAGGTGGCGCTGGTCGGCGGCTCGGGCAGCGGCAAGTCGACGGTGTCCCGGCTGATCTCGGGCCTGTACACGCCGTGGGAGGGCGTGATCCGGGTCGACGGGCAGCGTCTGGAGGACATCGCGCGCGGGGCGCTCGCCTCCTCGGTGTCCTTCGTCGACCAGGAGGTGTTCCTCTTCGAGGGCTCGGTGCGCGACAACGTGGCGCTGTGGGACCCGTCGATCCCGGACGACGCCGTCGTCGACGCGCTCAGGGACGCGGCACTGCACGACACGGTCATGCGGCGGCCCGGCGGCATCCACAGCAGGGTCGAGCAGGACGGCCGTAACTTCTCCGGCGGTCAGCGTCAGCGCCTTGAGATCGCACGGGCGTTGGTCCGCCGGCCCAGCATCCTCGTGCTGGACGAGGTGACCAGCGCGCTGGACGCGGAGACCGAGCAGGTCGTGATGGACAACCTGCGCAGGCGCGGCTGTGCGTGCGTGGTGATCGCCCACCGGCTCAGCACCGTGCGCGACAGCGACGAGATCGTCGTCCTCCAGCACGGCACGGTCGTGGAGCGGGGGCGGCACGAGGAACTGGTGGCGCGCGGCGGCTCGTACGCGGCGCTGGTCAGGGAGCGATGAGATGACCGCCGTATCCGAGGGCGACGTCGTCCTCGCCGCGCTGGGGCAGTCGGGCGCGCGGATCGACTGCGCGGGCTTCGGCCGCCTCGACCTGGAGGGGCCGCAGGTGCTGTGGCTGGTCGCGTCGGGCGCGCTGGACCTGTTCGCGGTGGACGCCGAACAGCAGGGCCACTGGCACCACTTGGGCCGGCTGGAGGCGGGCGCCCTACTGCTCGGTCCGGTCACCGGACCCCACCACACGCTCGTCGCACGCCCGCTCCGCGACTGCGTCGTGCACCGCATCGGGCTGCGTGAGCTGTACCAGCCCGCGAACACCCAGACCTGGTCCTACGACGAGTACGGCAACCCCCAGTACGTGCCGCCGGCTTCGAGCCCCCTGGAGTACGCGCTCGCCCTCGGCGTCGGCCGCGGTCTGTCGATCCTCTTCCAGGCGCCGATGGCCACCGAGCGGGCGGCGGAGGATGGGGGCGCCCCCGTGCGGGTTCATTCGAGCATGGGGGACGACGACGTCTTCTGGATGCAGGTGCCGCCGGGCAGTGTGCAGTACGGCTCGTTGTACGGCGCGGAGGCGGCCGCCGACCTGCTGATGGACCCGGCGGTGTGGCAGAGCATGGTCGACCAGCAGTACCGGCTGCTGACCACGCTGGACCGCTGGATCGAGCAGCTGGAGCACACCCACGAGACCCGCGCGGCCGCCGGGATCAAGGCGGGCGAGGCGGTTCGCGCGCAGGCCGACCGGACGCTGCTCGCGTCGATCGGCAGGAGCGGCAGGAGCGGCAGAGGGGACGGGAACGGCGGGGGCGCGGACAGGCGCGCAACCGCCGCCGACGCCGACGCCACCTACGCGGCGTGCCGGCTCGTCGCCCGGGCCGCCGGGATCACCCTCGTCGAACCCGCGCGGATGGGCGCCGACAGCGACCGGCTCGACCCGGTGGAGCGGGTCGCTCTCGCCTCACGGGTGCGTGCCCGGGCCGTACGCCTGGACGGCCGCTGGTGGCGGGACGACGTGGGGCCGCTGGTGGGGCACCGGGCCCTGTCCGGGGCGCCGGTCGCGCTGCTGTGGCGGCGCGGCGGCTATGTCGCCGTGCACCCCGCGACCGGGCGGGAGACCCCGGTGGAGAAGGCCAACGCGGAGGAGTTCGAGCCGCGGGCGGTCATGTTCTACCGTCCGCTGCCGGAACAGGGCCTCGGCCCCCTCGGGCTGTTGCGGTTCAGCATGCGCGGCACCGGCGGGGATCTGACGAACCTGCTGGTCAGCGGGCTGGTGACGGTGGTGATCGGGGCGCTGGTGCCGATCGCGACCGGCAAGGTGCTCGGCGAGTACGTGCCGCAGGCCCGGACGGGGCTGATCGTGCAGGTGTGTCTGGCGGTGATGGTCAGCGGCGTGGTGGCGGCGGCGTTCACGCTGCTGCAGAACCTGACCATGCTGCGGCTGGAGGGCCGGATCGAGGCGACGCTCCAGCCGGCCGTGTGGGACCGGCTGCTCAGGCTGCCGACGAAGTTCTTCGCCGAGCGTTCGACGGGCGAGCTGGCGAGTGCCGCCATGGGCATCAGCGCGATCCGCCGACTGCTGGCGGGACTCGGTCCGTCGGTCGCGCAGTCCGTCACCATCGGCGCGATGAACCTGGGGCTGCTCCTCTGGTACAGCGTGCCGATGGCCCTCGCCGCGATCGGCATGCTGGTCGTCATCGGGTCCGTGTTCCTGGCGCTCGGGCTGTGGCAGGTGCGCTGGCAGCGGCGGCTCGTGGTGCTCTCCAACAAGCTCAACAACCAGGCCTTCCAGACCCTGCGGGGACTGCCGAAGCTGCGGGTGGCGGCCGCCGAGAACTACGCGTACGCGGCCTGGGCCGCACAGTTCGCGCGCAGCCGGGAACTCCAGCAGCGCCTCGGCCGGATCAAGAACCTCAGCACGGTGCTGGGTTCGGTGTACCTGCCGCTGTGCTCCCTGCTGATGTTCATGCTGCTGGCCGGTCCGGCGCGCGGTGCGCTGTCGGCGGCGGACTTCCTCACCTTCAACACGTCCATGACGATGCTGCTCACCTCGGTGACCTCCTTGACCGGCGCCTTCGTGTCGGCGGTGGCGGCGCTGCCGCTGTTCGAGGAGATCCGGCCGGTGCTGGAGGCGACGCCCGAGGTCCGCACGGCGAACACCCGCCCCGGCCCGCTGACCGGCGCGCTCGAGGCCCGCCGCCTCTCCTTCCGCTACTCCGACGACGGTCCCCTCGTCCTCGACGACGTCTCCTTCGAGATGCGGCCGGGCGAGTTCGTGGCGATCGTCGGCCCGAGCGGCTGCGGGAAGTCGACGCTCCTGCGGCTGCTCATCGGCTTCGACAAGCCGGTCTCGGGCAGTGTGCTGTACGACGGCCAGGATCTGGCGGCCCTCGACCAGTCGGCGGTACGACGCCAGTGCGGGGTGGTGCTCCAGCACGCCCAGCCGTTCACCGGCTCCCTGCTCGACGTCATCTGCGGCACCGAGGCCTACACGCCGGAGGAGGCGATGGCGGCCGCCGAGCTGGCCGGCCTCGCCGAGGACATCAAGCGCATGCCGATGGGACTGCACACGATCGTCTCGGGCAGCGGGTCGGTCTCGGGCGGCCAGCGTCAGCGGCTGATGATCGCCCAGGCGCTGATCCGCAGGCCGCGCATCCTGTTCTTCGACGAGGCGACCAGTGCCCTCGACAACGAGACCCAGCGCACGGTCATCGAGAGCACCCGCAAGCTCAACGCCACCCGGGTCGTCATCGCGCACCGCCTGTCGACGGTGATGGACGCCGACCGGGTCGTGGTGATGGAGAACGGCAAGGTCGCGCAGCAGGGCCCGCCCGCCCAGCTCCTCGCGGACACCGGCGGACGGCTGCACGAGCTGGTGCGGCGGCAGCTGGCCTAGGCCCGGGCCCAGACCTAGGCCCGGGCCCAGACCTAGAGATCGTCTTCAAAGGTGGTCAGGTAATGAGGCATCATGTTTGTCGTGGTGCGTCGTCATGAGCTTTCGGATGCCGAGTGGGCTGTGTTGT
>NZ_JBIWMA010000033.1:0-63793 GCF_044766465.1 Streptomyces sp. NPDC102259
ACCGGTGTCCTGGTCCTGCTGGCCTTCCCGGTCCTCGCGGCCGCGCTGTTCGCCCTGGAGGCGGACCGCAAGTTCGGCGCCCATGTCTTCGACGCCGCCAACGGGGGGCCCCTGCTGTGGCAGCACCTCTTCTGGTTCTTCGGCCATCCAGAGGTGTACATCATCGCCTTGCCGTTCTTCGGAATCATCACCGAGATCATCCCGGTGTTCTCCCGTAAGCCGATCTTCGGCTACATGGGCCTGGTTGCCGCGACCATCTCGATCGCCGGTCTCTCCGTGACAGTGTGGGCCCATCACATGTTCGTCACCGGCGGGGTGCTGCTGCCGTTCTTCTCCTTCATGACGTTCCTCATCGCCGTGCCGACGGGCGTGAAGTTCTTCAACTGGATCGGAACGATGTGGAAGGGCTCACTGTCCTTCGAGACACCGATGCTCTGGGCGGCCGGCTTCCTCGTCACGTTCCTCTTCGGTGGTCTGACCGGCGTCATCCTGGCCTCGCCGCCGATGGACTTCCACGTGTCCGACTCGTACTTCGTGGTGGCGCACTTCCACTACGTCGTCTTCGGCACCGTCGTCTTCGCGATGTTCGCCGGTTTCCACTTCTGGTGGCCGAAGTTCACCGGCCAGATGCTCGACGAGCGCCTCGGCAAGATCACCTTCTGGACGCTGTTCGTCGGCTTCCACGGCACCTTCCTGATCCAGCACTGGCTGGGCGCCGAGGGCATGCCCCGCCGGTACGCGGACTATCTGGCCGTCGACGGCTTCACCGCCCTGAACACGATCTCGACGATCAGCTCCTTCCTCCTCGGCCTGTCGATGCTGCCCTTCATGTACAACGTGTGGAAGACGAGCCGGTACGGCAAGCCGGTCGGCGTCGACGACCCGTGGGGCTACGGCCGCTCCCTGGAGTGGGTGACCTCCTGCCCGCCGCCGCGCCACAACTTCCTCACCCTGCCGCGGATCCGCAGCGAGTCCCCGGCGTTCGACCTGCACCATCCCGACATCGCGATCGCCGAGGCTGAGGCCCACGGTGTCCGCGCCTGAACGGCCGGGGCACGCGTTGAGTGATGTGCCGGACCGGGGAGCCGCCGGCGAACTCGGCAACACGGTGGAGGGATACCTGCTGTGGCAGGCCCGGATCGCGGAAGCGGAACAGCGTGCGCAGGAGTTCGCCCGGCCGTTGGAGTGGCTGACGACGTCGCAGCGCGCGGAGATCGAATGCCATTACGTTGCCGACAGTCTTCGACGCGCCCGACGTGACCTTGAGCGTCTCGCGGCCCGAAGCCTTTCTCTGCGTGCCGAGTACGAACACCGCTACCAGCAATTGCGGCGCCGCTGCCTGGGTCTGGTGCTGGCTGTCGGCGCGGTCTTCCTCACCACGGTGGCCACTGTGTTGTCCGTGCTTTGACCAAGAGCGGCCGTGAACGAGGCGAGGCCGATACGGGCATGGGCGGCTTCGTCGCCCCTTGAGTCCTCGCCGCCTACAAGCGAAGGGCAAAGGCGCCAGTGCCGCCGACGACCTGCGCCCGGCGATCCGGCCCGCTGGGACTGGGGCGGCGACAGCCTCTGACGGCCTGCCACTCGGTCGGGTGAAGACACGGCAGCGGCGGAACTCTCCCGGGGGACCGGGCGTAGTGCCGTACATGGACCCGATCCACGAGACGCACGTGGGCGAGCGGGGCCTGGTCGACGTCGCGGCCGCCGACGACGCCACCGCGCTCGCCTTCCAGAAGCTGCTCGCCGACCGGTGGGCGACGGCCACGGCGGAGCAGACGACGCGGGACGCCGGTCAGCCCGGCGTACGACTGCGCTGCTACCTGGACCTGCGCCAGGAGCTCACCGCGGTCGTGACCTGCTCGGCCTGCATTCACCTCGACGACTGCACGCGGTCCGACTGTGCCGATCCCGCCCACGACTAGAACCTTGCTGTTAACCGCGATGGGCAGCGCACCAGGCGTTATGGTCACCCCCTGACACACCGGCGGGGGCCGGTGCGGGGGCACATGGGAGCGTGGTCATGGAGCCGGCGACAGCGGACGCGGGGGGCCGGGGGTGTGGGAGCAGATCATCCGGGAGGCCGTCCGCCGCCAGTGCGACGTGCTGTTCGTGACAGCGGACGCCAAAGAGGACTGGTGGCGCAAGGAACAGGGCTTCAGCCGAGGCCCCCGACCGGAACTCACCGCCGAACTCAAGGCACGCGGCGGCGGCCAGCTCTTCATGCTCACTCCGAAGGGCTTTCTCGAAGTTGCCGCGCCGATCCTGAAGTTCAGCCTCCAGGAGGGATCCGTGGAGGACATCGCCCGCGTCGAACGGATCGAGGCCGAGGAGACGGACGACGCCCCGGTGTCCTTCGAGGACCTCCTCGACCGCATCGCCGATCTGCCCCTGCTGCATTTCACCGGATCCCGTGAGGTGACTGCCGGGCTCGACGCGGTGGCGTACGGGTCCTCGTGGGTGCGCATGGCCTGGGACGCGGTACGCGCACTTCGGGACTTCGCCGAGGCCGTCACCGCGGGGCGGACCGGGTGAGACTTCAAACAGTGGTGCTCGGACGCCCCCAGCGGCGTGCGCACGATCGCACCGAGAAAGATCGTGCGGGACGATTCCCCGTCGGTGAAGGCCAGCATCGGCCGGCGTCGGGAGCGGATCTTCCCCGTACCCGAGTACGTGGATCCGGCGGGGAAGATCTTCATGGGTGACCACGTACGAATCGGCGGCGGCAACACGATCGCTCCACGCCTGTACTACTACGATGGGGCCTGCGCCGAGCATGGGATCTTCATCGGGTACATCGGACCGTGTCTGACCAACACCTCGGCCTGAACCGGCGGAGACGCCGAACGGCGGGGCCGAGGGCTACTGTGTTGAGCAGCGCGGACCGTGGACGGACCGGGCACCGGACCTTTTCCTTACCTCCCGGGGCTAGGTTCTGTCGTGAAATGTCACGCCCACATCAGGAGTGATGCGAGGGTGACGGCCGCCTTGTTAGGACTCGGCGGTCTTGTCGTAGCGGGTGGCGATGCCGCGCCACTGTTTCAAGCGGTTGAAGCACCGTTCCACGACGTTGCGATGCTTGTAGGCTCGCGGTCGAAGGTCGGCGGCCGGCCTCCGTGGCTGCCGCGCCGGGCCCGGTTGCGGGCCTGGTCGACCCGCTCGGGGATCGTGTGCGGGATGCCGCGGCGGCGGAGCCAGGTGCGGATCGTCTCGAGCTGTAGCCCTTGTCGCCCAGGACGTGATCGGGCCGGGTCCGGGGACGGCCGGGTCCGATCCGGGGCACCCGGATCGCTTCCATCACGCCGGTCAACCGGGTGCAGTCGTTGGTGTTGCAGCCCGTGAGGACGAAGTCGAGCGGACGGCCCAACCGGGGTGAATCTTGCTGGTCAGACCACCTCTAGACCGGCCGAGTGCCGGGTTGCGGAGCCCCCTCTTCGGGCCCCGGCCGCATGCTGGTGGACGCGGACGACCGTGGAATCGACGGACACCAGCCAGTCGATGTCGCCAGCCGCGTCCGCCTTTGCCTGGGCCGTCCGGAGCATCCGGTCGAATGTGCCGTCCGCCCCACCTCCGGAAACGGGTATGGAGCGTGGTCCATGGCCCGTAACGCTCGGGCACGTCTCGCCAGGCCGTCCCGGTCCGGAACTTCCACACGATCCCGTTCAGGACCCTGCGGTCGTCCAGCCGCTTCCGCCCCCGCAACGACTCGGGCAGCAACGGACGGACGAACTCCCACTCGGCATCGGACAGTTCATGGCGACGTATCACAGCACCATGATCCACCAACCAAGATCATTTGAAGACACTGCCAAGGCGGCTTCGGACACGCCTACGAGCGCACCCACGCCCGGGCATAGGCCGCAGCGATGATCGACGTCTGGACCATCGTCGCGCCCTGGGTGGTAGCCGGGAACGTGGACACTACACGCACCGTGGTCAACAACATCATCGTCGGCGTCATCGCCCTGCTGCTCGCACTCGCGACCAGCTCCGCGGCCGGCGAAACGGACAGGGGAGCCGTGGTCGCTCGGCCCTGATGGCCCGCTGACGCGGCGCTCCGAGCCGAACATAGCGCCGACGCAGGGGCGGCCGCGGGCCACGCGGCCGCCCCCTCGTTTTCGAGCGCAGGACCGACGGCCGAGCAAGGTTGGTCGGACCTGCGCTGATTCGTTAGCCGTACGCCCTGCTGGGGACCCGGTTGCCCATACGCCGACGAAACCACGACACGAGCGGCGGCAGGACGGAGCGGCGACCCGCCGGGACAGGAGTGGCACATGAGCACAGCGGCTGACAACCACCTGTCGCGACGACTGCACGCATTCCTACGCAGGACGAAGCGACACTATTCCCCCAGGTCCGAGCGGCCGCTGGGGGGCTATTTGGCAGCCATGGCCGGATTCGGGACGTATACGGCCGCCTTGGCCACGGTAGTGCGGCTGCGGGGGCGTCCTCTGCCCGACCGGCCCGCGCCCTCGGACATCGCGCTGACGTCGCTGGCCGCCTTCCGGCTGAGTCGGCTGCTGAGCAAGGCGGCGGTGACCAGTCCGCTGCGGGCCCCCTTCACCCGGTACGTCGGCCCGCAGGGCCCGGCCGAACTGCATGAGGAGACGCGGGCCGACGAAGGCAAGGACACCGTCGGAGAGCTGGTGACCTGCCCCTTCTGCATGAACGTGTGGGTGGTCTCGACCCTGACCGCGGGTCAGCTGCTCTGGCCCCGCGCTACGCGCACCGCTATGGGCGGACTTGCCGCCCTGGCCGGAGCGGACGCACTGCACCTGGCTCACGCGGCGCTGGTGGACAAGACCAGCGGCGAGTGACTCCCGGCGCGGAATTCAAGCCGCGCGCATTGACCGCGGTTCTGCCCGCCCGCTGCAACCCCGGCGCATCATGGCCTCGAGGTTATTGCGGTTCGCCGACGTCGCGGTGTTGACGTCCGGGGGCTGACCGCGGCAGTGGTTGGGCCGAGCGGGTGCGGGTGTTGGACGCGGCGTGCCAGTTGGCTTGCACGTGACCGTCACCGACAGCGGCCGGTGCACCGTGCCCTGGACACCCGGTGTGGGGATCCAGTCCATCCACGAGCGCGTCGAAGAGATCGGGGGCACTCTCACCATCGACACCACCCCCGAGGGCGCCACCGTCACTGCCGATCTCCCCCTTGTCATCGCCGTGGCCGAGACGCCCTGGAGTTGAGCGGCGTAGTCCAGGGACGTTTCGCAGCCCGGACTCGGTCCGAGGCGGGCCTCATCGCTGTGCTTGCTCAGTCGCCGGGTGATCCGGTTCGTTTATCTTCCCGAAGGGGATGTGCACGCTGGGCGTGCTGCGGGCGGTGCCGGCCAGGTGGCCGACCTGGTCGTCGAAGAAGATGTGGGGCTTGAGGACCTCCATGATCGTGCTCTTGTCTATGCCGCCGAGGAAGAAGGCGTCGTTGACGGCCACACCCCATTCCTTCAGGCTGCGCACCGGGCGTTCGTGAGCGGGTGCGTTGCGGGCGGTGACGAGGGAGACGTGGACGCGGATCTTGTAGTCGGCGTCTTGTGCCCGTTGTTCCACCTCACGCAGCTGGAGGCGGTTGACGCCTGCGAGGAAGTCACGCAGGGGACCCGGGTCGTGCGGGGTGGCGGCGTTCGCCGATTCATGGAAGCGGAAGTCCTCGATGCCGCCGGCCTGGTAGACCTGTTCCGAGGCGTCGTCGGCGAGGACCCCGTCGAAGTCGAAGGCGATCCGCAGGTCCTGGTCATCGCCCTCGTCGGCCACCGCCGGGCCGAGCACGCGGCCGGCGGGCAGCCCGAGCGCGACGGCCTCGCGGACGTCATCCTCGTTCGCGGACAGGAACAGGGACATGTTCAGGGCGGGCATGAAGTGGTAGGGCGAGCGGCCCTGCATGAAGATGGCCCGGCTGATGGGCAGTTCGTGGGACTGGATGGACCGCATGACCCGCAACCCGGTGTCGGGATCATTGCGGGACAGGATGATGACCTCGACCAGAGGGTCATCGGGTGAGAGGTCGTTCAGGGACAGCAGCCTGCGGATGAAAGGGAAGGCCACCCCTTTGTCCAGCGTGTCGTCCAGGTGCTCCTCCTGGTAGGCGCGATAGGCCTCCTCTCCCTGATCGCGGAAGACGGCATCCGCCTCCGCCAGGTTGAACAGTGCGCTGGAGGCGATACCGACGACCAGGCGGTTCTTGAGTTCGTAGACAGCCACGTCGTACCCCCGACACTCATTCGCCCAGACGCCCCGATCATGTTAAATCACCGCGCTCCACGAAGGCCCTGCCGCCCGACGGCGCGGAGGCTGTGGTGATCGGCTCTGCTGGGTGCGGGCGGGTTGAGGGAAGGGGTGTCGGGAAAATCCAGTGCCGCAGGACCGGGGCGGGCGGCCGGATTCCAGCCTTCCGTATCTCGCCGGTCCGGGCAGTTGACGCGTCGGCGTTTCCTCACCAGGGGCAGGGCTGTCGCTTGGAATCGCGGCATGGGAAGGTTACGGAACTGGCCTGCACAGCTTGTTCCATCTTGTTTCGCGTTCTGCATCTGGTTGGCGATGATCAGGACAGCGACCAGCCGGAGGACGTGCCCCGCCTATCACTAGCCTGTTTGCCGACCTGTGGCGAATCCCCCACCACTCCGGCTCCCACGTCCCTGACCCGCGTGAATGCCCGTTTTCAGGCAATCGATACGCCTGTCCGGGCGAGACATGTGCCGATCCGTCATGTTGCGGAGGTGACACAGCGTCGGTTGCCTCAGCAGTGATGCACAATTCAGGCTTCACGCAACAGAACGGACAATCCACCGCTGGAGGGGTTCTTGTGGGCAGTACACGTGTTGGCTTCAGTATCGGCCTGATGGCCGGATTCCTAGCTCTTCAGATTCCAGTCGCCGCAGCCGCCGGTGACTCAAGTCTCGACATTCGCCTGCAGCGGACCTCCCACGGCTCCACGGTCACCGTCAGCACCACCGCATGCGGCGCGGACGTGACCTACGGCAAGGGCGAGTCCGAGGCGGCAGGGGCGTTCCACCTGTTCGAAGGCGAGAGCAAGGGCGTGCTCACCGGCGAGTTCACCGTGCCGGAAGGATCTTCGCCCGGTACCGACACCGTAACCGTCAAATGCCCGCCGCGGACCAGGATCACGGACTCGTACCAGCTCCCGACGCGCCAGCCTGACGGTGCCGTCGAGGCCGGTTTCGGAGACACAGGAAGGGAAGTCCCGCAGCTCGCTCTGGGCGCGGCGCTGGTCGCCGCAGCCACTGCCGGGGGGCTGGTGAGGATGCGCCGCCGCTCGAACCGAAGCTGACTGCCCCTGCCCCACCGGCTCCCCCGGCTGGCTCCACCCGGCCGGCTCCCGAGGCCTCCCTGGTCCCGGAAGCCGCCGGGAACCGATCGCCTCCCCTCTCCCCCGCTGCAGGCAAAGAACCCACCGCGATGGCCTCCAGGCGTACCGAAGACTCTTCCTCATCCCCGTTCATCCCTTCGGCCAGGTCTTTGGCCTGGACGCTCGTGGCAGGGACCGTGCTGTTGGCCGGCGCGGTACACGACGAGCAGCCACCACGGCCTTCCGCCGGCCAGGCACTCTCTCCGCTGCCAGGTGCCTCGGTCCACCGCACCGCCGCCCCAGCCGGCCCCGCCGTGTCCCCGCTCCCGCCTGCGGAACCGCTCTGGCTCCGGATCCCCGCCATCAACGTGAACGCCCCAGTCACCAAGCTGCACCTCGACTCATCGGGGGCGCTCGAGTCCCCGCCCGCCGACGACCCCAACCGCGCCGGCTGGTACAGCGAGGGCACGGCACCAGGATCTGCCGGGACAGCCGTCACCGCGGGCCACGTGGACCTGCCCACCGGCAACGCGGGCGTCTTCTACGAGCTCGGCGCCCTGACCAAGGGCAACACCATCGAGATCGACCGGGCGGACCGGCGCACAGCCGTATTCACCGTCGACGCCCTCGAGGTCTACGACAAGGAACGCTTCCCGAGCAAGAAGGTGTACGGCATCTCCGAGCGCGCCGAACTACGGGTGATCACCTGCGGCGGGGGCTACTCCAAGCACACCGGATACCAGGGCAACCTCGTGGTCTACGCGACACTCACCGCGGTCAGATGAGGCCATCGCTCGGCGTCGGTCCGGCAGAACCGCTGCCTCCTGAGCTGCTCCACCTGTCCCCAACCAGGAGCCGACAGGTTGGACGCACGCGTCGTTGGACTGCCGGGGGGACTGTCAATCAACGGCTCTGTCTCACAATCGGTGGTGACGGAAAGTCATGGCGGCGACGAATAGACCATCGATCATGAATCAGCACGTCCGCGCACCACAGCGGTCGTTCCCGGTGGTCGGCGCCAGTCGGAGACACCTATAGAGCTCCCGTCCTCAGCCGCGACCAGGTCTACGCCACTGACAACAATGACGGACACCTCTACGCCTTCAACGCCGTCACCGGCGCCCGCCTGTGGTCCGCCCCCACAGGCAGCTGGATCGCCGCAGAACCCCTGGTCGCCAGAGACACGGTCTACGCCGTAAGCGGACCAGACGGCCAACTCCACGCCATCAACCGGTACACCGGTGCCCACCGATGGAGCACAGCCGCCAGCGACTCTGGCATCTTCCGCCTCCACGCCACCGCGGGCCGACTCGTCACTCTCACCGCCCACGACTACAAGACCACCATCGCTCAACAGCGCTGACACCATCGGCGATGCGGTCGGCGTCGGCCGGCGCGCTCGGTAGCCCAGACATGGCAGCAGCCGACTCAGTACCAGCCACCGAGCTCGTGAACTTGCCTGTGCGCGGCGGACACCAGACGCCATCAGAAGCCCCGGTGCCTCGAAGCACCCATACGCCAGCGCATGCTGTCCCCTCAGTACAACGTTCCAGGGGGGAACATGGACACCCGCACCACCATCGTTGCCATCATGGCCGCGCTCGCCTTCACCCTCGCTGGGTGCAGCAGCAGCGACAAGGCCGACAGCAGAGCTGCCGGCATCCCGCCCGAGCCCGACAGTTCCCAGCGCGCCGTGCTCCTCGTCGGGCTCAGGGCAATCGACCCTTGGCTCGTCGGCGATGAGGACGAGGCCATCGACGACGCGCGCAACCAGTGCTCCACCATCAGCGGGGGCGGCGACGCCGATGCCACCGCGAAGAGCCGCTTCTCCTACCCGGCGCACGAGGTGACCGACGGCGAGGCGAAGGCCATCAACAGGATGCTCAAGGCGGCCTTCTGCCTTAGCTGACGACGAGCACCCCGGCCCGACCGCACTCGCGCGCGGTCGGGCCTTCGCACGCCCAGAGGATGGACGTGGCCACCGCCCGCGACGAGTTCACCAGCTACGAGTTCAGGCAGACGTGCCCCCGACTCCTCGCCGAATCCGGCATCTGCATCGTCTGCGGCCGCGGCGCCAGCGACACCGCCGACCACGTCATCTCTGTCAGCAAGGGCAGCGCCCGCCTCGACCCCGACAACCTCGCGCCCATCCGCGGCGTAGTCGGCTGTCCCGTATGCCTCCGCAAGTGCAACAGCGAGAAGGGCGACCGCCCCCTGGCCGACGTCGTCCAGCTACACAGAGAAAGCCACCCGGGTGGCCGTCAACTCGGTGGTCTTCCGCTCCAGCAGGCGGAAACTCACCACGCCGACACCTACGTCGAGATGGCCTCCCGCCTCCTCGAACCCAGCCTCATCGCCATCCGCGGCCGCTTCAAACGCTGACCGGAAACGCGACTCCCCGCAGCGGTACGACCGAACCGCTACCCACGACGTGCGGGAGCCTGCGCGGCTGCGCGTTGCGTGGCGGTGCCGCACCGGTCCGCGGGCTCCGGAGCAGGGGGGCTGAGGCTGGAGGCCGGCGCCTGGAGGGCTGTGAGTGTGTACACGATGCGCCGCACGCGGATCATGTCGGCCCCGGCTGGAGGCCGGTGTCCCCGGTAGGCTGGCTCCGAATTTCTTCCCCCGAGGAGGAGTTCGGCTGGCCGGTGTCCGTGCCACCCGCTACCCGCGGGCTGAGGGCGCCGGCCCCCCTGTTTTCTATCGCTCGCGGGCCGCCTGCCCGTAGTCCCCCCACGCTGGATTCTCCCGTCTGGGGGAGGTCTCAGGCATGAGATGCGGGGGCGGCGCATTTGGGGTGCGCTGCCCCCGCGCGATCCGAGCCCGCGCGACGGCGGCCTGCCCCCGCACGGCCGCTGCCCGCCAACGGGGTGCAGCGTCACTATCGACCGCACCGGCGCCACGGGCCTTCACCAACTTCAACGCCTCCTCCTCGACCGCGCCGGCGTCCGCAGCGGCGATCTCCAGCAGTTGCGCCGCCCAGACGCGGTCGTACTCGTCGCCCGACTCGGCCAGGGAGCGCACGATGCGTCCCAGGGCCACACAGCATCGGTCGACACCTGCCATCCGTTTCACCGCCTCGACGGCCAGACCGTAGTCCCCCCGCTCCGTGGCCTCCTCGACCACATCGGGCCACGCCCACTGACGCTCCTCCTCATCGCAGCCCTCCATGAGGGTGAGGAGACGTTCCGAGTCGCCGGCCCTGATCATGCACCGCGCCAGCTCCGCCAGGTGCAGGCCCCGCACGAGGGCATGCTCCGGTCGCCGGGCCAGGGCAACCGCCTCCTCGTACCCCCCGAGCGCGGCCAGTGCCGTCGCTTCCTCGCCCTCCCCCAAAAGATCCTCGGGAACGGGCCGGGGCGGCAGGGCGGCCAGCAGCGCCCGTGCCTCCTCCAGGCGATCGTCGTCGGCGAACGCTGTGATCGTGCGGCACACCATGGTCCGCTGCTCACGGATGAAGTCGCTGTCATGTCCCACGAGCGTGAGGTCGTGCAGCAGGCTCTCAGCCTCCTTCCGCCGCCCCGCGCGCCACAGGGCGACGGCCACGCTGATGAGCAGGTCCACTCTGAGGGACGGCTGTTGTGCGGACCGAGCGACCCCCTCGGCGCGGGCGAAGTCGCCCGCGCGCAAAGATGGCGGTCGCCGTGTGCGATGAACCCGGACATGTCGACTTCCTCCCGCGGGCGTTGTAGGTCACTCGCGCTGGTTTAAGGCGCGGGTCAGTTCGCGGTTAGCCGCTCGGGCAGCCTCCAGTTCGTCGTCGCGTTCATCGAGCTGACCTTGGATGTCGGCGAGGTTCTGTTCCAGCATGGTGATGCGTTGCTGAAGTTGGTCGGTGTCGGCTGGCGCCCCCAAGCCCGACTCGGCCCAGGCAGCCTCGCCGAGAGCCTGGGAGAGGCGCTTCTCCAACTGCCGGACCCGCATGGCAAGGCGTTTGTTCCGCTCCAGCGCGTTGGCCAGGTCGGCCTGGAGGGAGGCCCGGCTGACGGCTGCGATCCTCCCCTCCTGGGGAGGGGCGGCCGCGGCCGCGTGGATCCGTTGGAGCAGGTCGCGGTGTCGGTAGAGGAAGGTGCGGTCCACCCGCGCCGTGCGGGCGAGAGCCGAAACGGTGATGTCGGTGTCGCTTCGCAGCATTGCGTCGAGGGTCTTGAGAACGCGCTCCCGGCGCCGGGCCGAGTCGGCCCGGCGCCCTCGCTCATGTTGGTCATGCTGTTCTGCCAGGGTGGAAGTCGGGGATGGGCGGTCCGACGCGGGGCATCCCGAGGGCGACGTCTTGCCGTCGGCTGCGGCGGAGGACGGTGGTGGCTTCCTTGATCTGCGTGCGGTCCTCGTCGGTGAGGCTGTCGAGGTCTCGCACCATGTCCTGGCTGACCGGTTACCGCCGTCTCAGCCACCGTTACGAGCGGAAACCAGGCAACTACCTGGCCTTTCTTGGGCTGGCATCCGCTCTCTGCTGCTACAAGCGGTCCCTCAAACTGACCATGTAGGACACGGTCTTAGTAGAGGAATGATCTTGCCGGCGTCTGCAAGGGCTCCCGCCCGACCTGGCCGCAGGACGGTGCAGTGCCAGGGGCGAGGTCGCTTCGCTCGCCTCGTGCCGCACCGACGGTCGCACGCCCCTTGCCGGGTCCTGGCGGGTGAAGTGGACCCGCCAACCCGTGATCGAAATGACGCTGGACCATAGTCCGTGGACAGCTCAACAGCGCATAACCGAAATGGGACGGCTACCGCTCCCAACTCGCCCGCTACGCCGACGGCCGCGTCCTGCTGCGCTCCCGCCGCGGCACCGCCATGACACCGGCAGCCGCCCTCGCGCAGTTGCCGGCCGACACTGGCCTGGACGGCGCTATGCGGCCTGTACGGGTGTCTCAGACCCAATGTGTCTCAGGCGGTGCACCTCCGTAGACGAGACGCGTTCGCTGCCGATGGTTCGGGAGCCGCGGGAGGCAATAGGGCCGTGTGGCGTCGGCACGGCCCGGATAACCTGCGCGAATGAAGCGGATTCAGCGAACGGCCGGCGCGGTCGTCGGCTCAGCCGTGGGCGACGCCCTGGGCGCCCCCTTCGAGTTTGGCCCCCCGAGAGCGTTCTCCGCGCGGTTTCCCGCGCCCGGTGCCGGCGGCGAGATGTGCGGAGGCGGTGGCTGGGACCCCGGCGAGGCCACTGACGACACGCAGATGGCCGTCCTGGTCGCGGAGTCGCTGCTGGAGCGGGGCGGACTGGATCTGCCGGACATCTTCGCCCGCTTCCAGCGGTGGGCGGCATCAGAACCGAAGGACATCGGCTTGCAGACCGAAGACGTCCTGACCAACGGCATGCCCTGGGACCTGGCCGCCGCGATTCATTTTCAGGTCAACCAACGAGCAGCAGGAAACGGCTCTTTGATGCGGGCGTCTACCTCCGCAGTTCACTTCGCACCCGTCGGCCGAGAAGCCACCATGGATGCGGCCCGCCGCATGGCCGCCCTCACCCACGGTGACCGCGCGGCCTGGGAGGGCACCGCGATCTTCCACGAACTCATCCGCCTTACATTCGAGGACACCGACCCCCTCGCCGCGCTCCCGGACATCCTGGCCCTCGTCCACCCCGACCACCGCGGCCGCTACGCCACCGTCCTCGCGCCCGACTGGCACCCCGATCAGGCGACCGAATTCAACGGCGCCGTCTGGC
Source organism: Streptomyces sp. NPDC102259 (assembly GCF_044766465.1). Classification (NCBI taxonomy): domain Bacteria; kingdom Bacillati; phylum Actinomycetota; class Actinomycetes; order Kitasatosporales; family Streptomycetaceae; genus Streptomyces; species Streptomyces sp. NPDC102259. Next base: position 12,966 of record NZ_JBIWMA010000033.1, read on the forward strand.
CCTGCCTGGGCTCCGCCGTCTGGGCCTTGCGCACCACCACCAGCTTCGAAGACGCGATACGCGCGGCGATCGACCTCGGCGGTGACACGGACACCGTCGCCGCGGTGACCGGAGGCCTGGCGGGGGCGTACTACGGACTGGAAGCAATCCCCAGCCGCTGGACCCAGCCGCTCCATGTCCCCCTCCCAGGCTTCGACGGACGGGTGCTGCACCTGGAAGATCTGCTCCACCTCGCACACCGCCTCGAAACCACGCACGCCGGTGATCTGCCAATGGATACAAGCTGTTGATGAGACAGGGGAAGTGCCGGGGCAGCGGCCACGACTCGGTGGCCCGCTCACTTCGTAACTGGAGTACGCGCGGGTTCGTAGACGATCTCTGCGTGCGATCTCTTACATGTAGGCAGGTCCGAGACCCGTGTTCGACGCGTCCCTGAGTCGGTGGAGTTTCCGCAGAAACTCGCAGAATCGGCGAGCTTGGTTCGTAATCTGCGTGCTCGTGGATGAATACCGAACTCGTCGCAGCGCGCGCCGCGCTGCGACGCGTCTCCCGCGATGGCATGTCAAACCGGGCGTTGCAATGCAAGTACGGCGTCACCTGGAGCACGGTCAACAAGGCCCTGACCTTGGCTTGGCCCCGGCCGCGCACGACAACCGCTTCGGTGCGGCCGTCGAAGCTGGATCCGTTCACGCTGGTGATCGACGAGATCCTGCTCATTGATCTGGACGCGACCAGGAACAGCGCCACACCGTCACCCCGGATCCACCGCCGTCTGATCGACGAGCACTCCTCGTCCGAGGCGTTGCGTTGCGTTGCGTTGACCACTTGAACCCGCACCGAGGAGAGGGCGCAAGCGTCCTGCGAGCAACCGCGCGGTCCGGCCAGGGACTGAAAGTCCGGTGTTTATACCTTGCTCGCGACCACCATGTAGTTCTCGGCCTCAAGATCGAACGTGCTCAGTTCCGTCTGGAGTCCGACCCGGTGCAGCTCGACTTCGAGTTCCTCGTACCGGTAGGGCCAGCAGGACAGCAGTTCCGAGCGGACAAGAACCAACCCGGTCGCATCAACTTGCGCGATCGCAATCTCGATGTGGTGCTCCTCCTCCCACTGCGGCGCAATCTCCCAGCGGTAGACCACGACGGCATCGCGACCGTTCCGGCGGACGAGACGGTCACTGATCTCCAGCCGGGAACCTCTGGCCCTCACGAGTTCCCAAGTGCGGGATGTGAGTACCAAGCGCCCGCCGGGGCGCAGAAGCCGTGACATCGACTCCAGAGCAGCACCCCTGCCTGTCGCGCCCGTGGCATGGTGAAGCGAGTTGCCAACGCAGAACACCATGTCGAACGTGTTGTCCTGGAAATGGTCGGGCAACTCTTCCCAGTTCGCCCGTACGGCCCGGACGGATGCCCCGAACTCCTCGGACAACTCTGCAGTCCGACGAACCATCGTCTCGCTGGCGTCAGTCGCGACAACCTGCATGCCACGACCGGCGAGGCCAACCGCCAACTGTCCGGTTCCGCACGAACAGTCGAGGACGTGAGCGTTCGACGGCAGGAGATTGAGGACGTCGTCGAACGACGCAGCGAACTCGGCTGGAGGCAACTTTGCATCCGAGATGAGCCATTCGTACACCTCGGCAAGCACGCCATAGCCTGTCACAACCACTACCTCCGTCACGCGGCAGACTCACGGTAGGACGTCAGTCCATCAGCGGAGCAAGCCGGGCACCAATGGTTTTCGCAAGGATGGCTTCTGACGGTGTTTGTCAGTTGTCCGTGTGAGTGCATGCCACCGCCTGGTCCTACCGGCGACGCCGGAGGGCCCTGGAGGAACTCTTCACCGACCTGCGCTTGCAATCCCCCTGGACTCTGAGCCCGTCCACGACCGATCCCGGCACCGCCCACGAGTGGCTGGACTGGACGGCCGCCGGCATGGAAGGGCTGTGCTTCAAACGGCTCACCGAGCCCTACCGCCCCACCGCCAGGACCTGGCGCAAGTACAAAGTCCGCGCTACCCACGACGCCATCGTCGGCGCCGTCACCGGACCGCCCAGGCAGTCTGATCAGCAACTTCCCGGAGCATCTGCGCCGCGAGGCACTGCGAGAGACGGGATTCCATCTGTCCGGGACGGCTTCGCTGGGTGCCTACGTTGAGCGCCTCATCAAACGGTCCTCGGTCGCCCGTGACTACCAGAGCGGCAAGCTTATTCGCACCAGCATCGAGAACGCCTTCAACAAGGTGCGGGCCATGGCGTCCACGTGGGGGGGTGGAAGTGCTCACTCCCGAAAGGGGCCAGTTCCTGATCGGCGACAACCCGGCAGTGACCATTTCTGCCGCAAATTCAGAGCTGATGGGCTTCGTCGAACTCGACCGTGATGACCCAGGTCAAGAGGGCATCAGATCCGCAGGTGGCAGCAACAGTCCTGTTGTACTTCTCGGGTAGTGGACGCAACCGACGAAGTGCTGATGGTCGCCCACGGTGCCCACCCGCGACGACGGCCACGAGAGTGAGCGACACAACGCGGCTGATCAGTCTGACTATGAACGCAGGACTGTGGTGCCGTCGTTCGTGACGGCAGCGGTTTCGGGTCGGCGGCGATCATAGAACCACCTGGGCACCGGTGAGCCATCGCTGCGCAGGAGGTAGGTGGCGGCCTGAAGGCGTCGGCATTCTTCGACTGAGATGTCTGCCGACCTGGCCCGGTACGTGGGCAAGACACCGTGAATGTCGTCCTCGACTTGTCAGCGCTTGGTGGACTGCTGCCAGTGCTCGAGGGCGAGTTCGACGGTGTCGAGAAGCGCGGCTGTGCTGGGCAGGAAGAGCACTACGAGGCAGGTGCGCAGCGTCATGTCACTTACGAGGCGAAAATGACGATGATCGCAACAGCCCACGTGTCGCCACCGATCGCCAGGAAGGCGCCATAGGCGTGGTGATCCCAGTGGCTCCAGGCTGCGCTTTGCCGCTGGTACAGAAGGACGTCGCCGGGCCACGGGGTGTCGCCCAAGTCAATGCTGTATCAGTCGCGATAGGGGCCGTACTCAAGGATGCAACGAGCCGCCGAGGAGACATCGTCAGGGACGGGCTGTCGGCCGACGAGGGCTTGGTTCCAATTCAGGTGGAAGAGCTTGGTGTCGTACAGCTCCTGGATGTTGGCAGCCCTCAGGGTGGCGCTTCCCTCCATACCTTTGAGGACGGTCTTCCCGAGTACCAGCCAAGCGGCGGCGATCGCCCCGCGGGTACTCGTCCCCGCCGGGAGGAACACCGCGAAGAGCGGCGCCGTCAGAGCCAGAAGCACGTTGCCCCACGTCCTGATGCGGAGCCACCACATCGCCGGCTTGTACAGGTGGGCGTAGGCCAGCAGTCGGGGCTTGCAGAAAACTCCGTCGCCGCAGGTCAGTGGGTGGCCAGGAGATCGCTCCGGAACGCACACTCATCGATTGGGAAACGCTCAGCTAATCGCTGCAGGTCAGAACGTGTGCTTGGAGCATGTCGTTGGATCCTCAGGTCGGACCGCGGCCCAGTGGCTGACCACCCTCCAACATTCCTGTACGCCGCACGGGTCCCGCCAGCACCGCGGTTCACCGAGCTCACCATGATCGCCACGAGTGAAGGGGGCCGCAGTCGACGTTCCGCGGCGCCTCCTCGCGGGGGGCACGGCAGCGAACAACGGCGTTCTCCCACGCAACCCTCGCGCGCATGCGGCGTTCTCCCACGCAACCCTCGCGCGCATTCCGACCGAGTCCGGCAGTGAACCGCGGCCGCCACAGCGGAACGGGTAGCAGTGCAGTGCAGGAGCTGCGCATCCCGCGTTCGCCCCAGCAGCGTCCGGCGTACGTCCACGGCATGGCCGTCACGCCGGCGATGCCGTGGTGGCCCACCACACACGGGGCAGGAATACCGCGCGCCGGCTTCACACCCCCCGCGGAATGAGACGGATAGATGGACACCCGGGAATTCATATCCAGGGGATGATTTCTTCCCCCCATCGCGAGTGGACATCATCTCGGCACCGGCGAATCATGGTGTGCGCACCGCCGATGGGCGGATCGCGGTCGACAAAGGGGCAGGCGCCATGGTCGAGGCTGTTTCATTCAGGAACAAGGCAGTAGAGATCGCGGGACACCTCCACCTGCCGGACGACTTCGACGAAGATAGAAAATACCCGGCCCTTGTCGGAATTCATCCGGCCGGCGGTGTAAAGGAACAGACCATCGGCCAGTACGCGAAGCGGCTGGCTTCCGAGGGATTCGTGACCGTGGTCTACGACTCCTCCTACCAGGGAGAGAGCGGAGGCGAACCGCGCCTTCTGGAAGACCCGACGACCAGGGTGGAGGACGCCCGCTGCGCGGCGGACTTCCTCACCACTCTCCCGTACGTGGACACCGAGCGGATGGGCGTCTTCGGCATCTGCGCCGGTGGCGGTTACGCGATCAGCGTGGCGCAGACCGAACGCCGTTTCAAGGCGGTCGCCACCGTCAGCGCGGCTCCGATGGGCGAAGGTTCCAGGGCCTTCCTGGGGCATCCGTCTCCGGTGTCCGAGCAGATCAGGAACCTGGAGATGGTCGCTCAGCAGCGCACAGCTGAGGCGAGGGGAGCGGAGCCCGTCTACGCCCCGTTCGTCCCGGAAACGCTGGAGGAGATCGACGACAACACGCCGGACCTCCTCCGCGAGGGATACGACTACTACCGGACTCCGCGTGGTCAGCATCCCCGTTCCAAGGGCCGCTTTCTGCTGACCAGCATGGACAAGATGTACGCGTTCTCGGCGTTCGATCAAATCCCGGAACTGCTGACCCAGCCGCTGCTCCTCATCGCGGGGAGCAAGGCGGACACAAAAGTGTTCAGCGACCAGGCTTACGAGCTTTCCAAGGGCCTGAAGGAACTGTTCGTCGTCGACGGGGCGACTCACATCGCCATGTACGACGTTCCCGAGTACATGGATCAGGCGCTCACCAAGATGGTGAAGTTCTTCGCCGTCCTTCAGTAGAAGGCCCACAGGGCAAACGCCCGGAGAGCCTAGCCCGCCGTAGAAATCATTCGAGGAGCACCTTCACCATGTCCCATCCCGGCCACCCCACCACCGTCGCCATCGCCTTTCATTCGGGCTACGGCCACACGGCCGTCGTCGCCGAAGCCGTGGCGCGTGGTGCGGCGGGAGCGGGCGTCGAGGTCGTCTCGATCTCCGTCGACACCATTACGGACGAGCAGTGGGCACAGCTGGACGCCGCTGACGCGATCGTCTTCGGCGCCCCCACATACATGGGTACCGCCTCCGCGGCCTTCCACGCGTTCGCCGAGGCCAGCAGCAGGCGCTGGTTCTCCCAGTCCTGGGTGGACAAGCTCGCCGCGGGTTTCACCAACTCCGGTGCCAAGAACGGCGACAAGTCGTCCACCCTGGGCTACTTCGCCACGATGGCCGCCCAGCACGGCATGCACTGGATCAGCCTGGGCCTGCAGCCGGGCTGGGACTCCACCACGGGCAGCGAGGACGACATCAACCGGCTGGGCTTCTTCCTGGGCGCCGGCGCCCAGAGCCCGACCGACGCCGGCCCGGAGGCGGTCCACAAGTCGGACATCGCCACCGCGGAGCACCTGGGCGCCCGCGTCGCACGCCAGGCCGCGATCTTCCGCGCCGGGCGGACCGCCCTCGCCGCCTGATCCCAGAACCTTTCCCCGCTCCATCCCCCCCCCCGCAAGGAGTACGTCATGTCCGATTCCCCGAGCCTCGCCCTCATCCGCCGGCTGTACGAATCCGGAATGTCCCCGGAAGTGACCGCCGAGGTCATGGCGCAGGACCTCGTCTGGGACATCACCCCCGGCTTCCCGAACAGCGGCGTCTACCACGGCTGGGACGACGCGGCCAAGAATTTCTTCGGCAGGACGATGCCGAACTACGACTCCTTCGGCCCGGTGCCCGAGGAGTTCTACGCCGACGACGAAGGCCATGTCTTCGTATTCGGCCACTACCACGCCGAGACGAAGACCGGGAACAAGGCCGACGTCCGGTTCATCCACCTGTGGACCGTCCGTGACGGCAAGGCCGTGAGCATGCGGCAGGCCGCCGACAGCCACATCCTCCAGGAAGCCCTCAAGGGCTGACACCCTCACCAGGAGACGACAACCATGGCGAAGATTCTCTTCGTGATCACCGCGTCCGACCACTGGACGCTGGCCGACGGCACCCGCCAGCCGGCCGGCTTCTGGGCCGAGGAAGCGATCGGCCCCTACCAGGTCTTCAAGGAGGCCGGATACGAGATCGCGGCGGCGACGCCCGGCGGTGTACCGCCCACCGCGGATGCGCTCAGCCTCACCGCCGAGTTCAACGGCGGCGAGGAAGGCGCCGAGCACATGCGGACCGCACTGCGCGAGGCCACCGAGCTGGCGCACCCGATGCGCATCGAGGACGTGAACATCGACGACTACGCGGCCGTGTTCTACCCCGGCGGCTGGGGCCCGATGGAGGACCTGCCCGCCGACGCCGCCTCCGGCAAGCTGCTCACCGAGTGGCTCGCCTCGGGCAAGCCGGTGTCCCTGGTGTGCCACGGCCCCGCAGCACTGCTGGCGACGATCGGCCCGGACGGGACCTCCCCGTTCCACGGTTACCGCCTCACCGGCCTGTCCAACGCCGAGGAGAAGCTGAACGGTCTCGCGGACCGCGCGAAGTGGCTGCTGCAGGACCGCCTCGTGGGCGAACTCGGGGCGGACTACCGCGAGGCCGACCCGTTCACCCCGCACGTCCAGGTCGACCGCACCCTCTACACCGGCCAGAACCCGGTCTCGGCCGTCGCCCTCGCCCAGGAGCTGGTCAAGGCACTGAGCTGACGACTCGGAAAGCTCCCGCCGGTGGCCCGTGGCGTGCTCGCGCCCCGGTCCATCCGTCCTGCTGCGGGCTGTATCGCAATGGAGGAGATCGTGCCCACTGGCCGATCAGCCAGGGGACGGATCCGTCCCCCTCCAAAGATGCGGCGTTTATGCCAAGCTGAAGGTCATGAACCGCAACCCGCATCTGAACGAGCTGGGTGAGTTCCTCAAGGCTCGTCGCGCCGAGCTCACCCCCTCCGAGGTCGGCCTCCGCGGCGGGCAACGGAGGCGCGTGAAGGGTCTGCGCCGCGAGGAGGTGGCGCTCCTCGCCGCGATCAGCACCGAGTACTACACCCGGATCGAGCAGGGCCGGCTCCAGGCGTCAGCTCCCCTCCTCGACGAGATCGCCCAGGTGCTCCGTCTGAACGACGCCCAGCGCACCTATCTCTTCGACCTCGCGGCGAAGGAGCGAGTGCGCCCGGCCGCGTACCGCGAGCGCCAGCAGGTGGACCCACAGCTGCAGCGCATGCTGGACGACCTCAGCGCCTCCCCGGCCTTCGTCATCGGCCGGTGCACCGACATCCTGGGCTGGAACCAGCTTGCCGCCGCCCTATGGACCGATTTCGGGCGCTACCCCGAGCAGGAGCGGGTGTTCGTGCGGCTGCTGTTCACCGAACCCTGGATGCGTGAGCTGTACGTCGACTGGGAGGAGGTCACCCGGCTGGCCATCGCCCAGCTGCGCATGGAGAGCGCCCGCTACCCCGACGACCAGCCGCTCACCGCACTGGTCGAGGAACTCTCCGCCCGTGACCCACAGTTCCGGCAGTGGTGGACCGAACACGACGTCGCGATGCGGGGCAACGGCGTCAAAAAGCTGCGTCACCCGGTGGTGGGCGAGCTGACGCTCGACTGGAACACGCTCACCTGCGGCACGGACCCCGACCAGCACATCATCGTGTGGAACGCGGAACCCGGCACCCCCTCCCACGACGGGCTACGCCTGCTCGCTTCCTGGACCGCCGACCGGAAACCGTCGGCGTCCGACGCGGCTACCTGAGCCTTCCCTCCCGGGCGCCCGCAAGGGCTGACCGGCGGTGCGGTGCCACACATGGGGGGGGAGGGATACGTCCCCCCTATGGCCGTCTCCCGGCCAAGAACCTTCCCCTTTTCCGGGCGTACGGGAGACGGAAAGGTCGGACACCTCAACGACCGCATGTCAGACAATGAGGTGCTTCGCATGAAGGCTGTAGGTTTCACGGAATTCGGTGGGCCGGAGGTGCTTCAGATTCTGGAGCTGCCTATCCCTGACGCAGGTCCGGGCGAGGTGCGTATCCGGGTCAGTGCCGCGACCGTCAACGCGGTCGACGCCCTCCAGCGCAGCGGCCCCGCCCGGTCTCCGGATGCCACGCCGCCGTTCGTTCCCGGCATGGAGGCCGCCGGTGTCGTGGACCAGATCGGCGCGGGTACGGACACGGACCTCGGCGTCGGTGACCAGGTGATCGCGTTCGTCCTCGCCGACGGTTCCCGCGGAGCCTACGCCGAGCAGGTCGTCGTACCGGCGGAGTCGGTGGTGCGCGCACCCCACGGCGTCAGCGACGCGCAGGCGGCGTCACTGTCGATGAACGGGCTGACCGCGCGCCTGGCCCTGGACACCCTCGGCCTGGAACCCGGCCAGACCGTCGCCATCACCGGAGCAGCCGGTGCGGTGGGCGGCTATGCAGTCCAGCTGGCCAAGGCGGACGGGCTGCGGGTGGTGGCCGACGCCTCCGAGCAGGACGAGACCCTGGTCAAGGAACTCGGTGCCGACATCGTCCTGCGTCGCGGCGCCGAGTACCCGGACCGGGTCCGCACGGAGGTCCCGGAGGGCGTCGACGGGCTCCTCGACGGCGCGTCGCTCGGCGCTCTCACCGCCCGGGCGGTGCGTGACGGCGGCCGGGTGGTGACACTGCTCGGCTACGACGGTCCCGGCGAACGCGGCATCGTCTACGAGCCGATCGTCGTGTTCCGGTACGCCCGCGAGCACGCCAAGCTCGACCGGCTCCGGCAGCAAGCGGAGGACGGCCGGATCACCCTCCGGGTCGCCAGGACCTTCCCTGCGGAACAGGCCGCCGAGGCACACCGTCTCCTCGCCGCGGGCGGAGTACGTGGCCGACTGGTCCTGACCTTCTGATGCGGAGCACGTACGGGCACTGAGACGGCTGCCCTAAACGTCACCCGTGTGTGTGGTCGGACGTCGTACGACGTCCGACCACACACACGCGCTACGCGGCGAACGCGTTCACACCCGTCAGCTCCGCCGACAGCTCCCACAGCCGCGCCGCCTGCTCGGGGTCGGTCGCCCAGTCCTTCACACCGCGCATCTCGCCGTCGGCAGGGGCGGGCTCGGCCACGTCGCAGTCCTCGAGGTAGAGACCGCCCAGGCCGGCCAGCTGGGGGGAGTTCGCGGCCCACACCTGCGTGGCCGCGCCCTGCTGAGGGGTCTTGAAGAAGTCCGGGTCGCGCAGGTTGCCGTCCTCGTCGAACCAGCCCAACTCCACCTTCTCCTCCTCGGGCACGTGCCGCAGGAGCGGTGTGATGATGACGCCGGGATGCACGGCGAAGGCGCGGACGCCGAAGTCCTTGCCGAGCCTGTCCAGGTGCACCGCGAAGAGCGCGTTCGCGGTCTTCGCCTGCCCGTACGCCTGCCACTTGTCGTAGCCCCGCTCCCACTGGACGTCGTCCCAGCGGATGCCGGACATGTGATGGCCGCCGGAGGAGACGGAGACGACCCGTGCGCCGTCGGGTTCGAGCGCCGGCCACAGACGATTGACGAGGACGAAGTGACCGAGGTGGTTGGTCGCGAACTGCGCTTCCCAGCCGGGCCCGACCCTGGTTTCGGGGCATGCCATGATCCCGGCGCTGTCGATGACGAAGTCGACACTCCTGCTCGAGTCGAGGAACCGCTCCGCGAATCCGCGAACACTCTCCAGGTCGCCGAGATCCAGCTCGTCCACCTCGACGCCGAGGACCCCGTCGAGCGCGCCCCGGGCGTCCGCGGGCCTACGCGCGGGGACGACGACGTGGGCGCCGGCCCGGGTGAGCGCACGGGTGGTCTCCAGGCCGATGCCCGAGTAGCCGCCGGTGACGATCGCGAGCTTGCCGCTCAGCTCGATGCCCTGGAGGACGTCGTCGGCGGTGCTCCTGGCGTCGAACCCGGAGCCGATCTTGTGCTGTGCAGTGGTCATGCGCAATCACTCCTGACTAGAGCAGTGGAAGAAAACCTGACGTTCGAGGGAGGGCGCTCACCCGTTTCTCTCGGAGAGGAGCGGTCCGCGGCGGCCGAGGGCCCACACGAGGAGTGCGACGCAGGCGAGGCCGGCGCCGGTCAGCGAGACGGCGGTCCAGCCGGCGGCGGACCACAGGACGGAGGCTGCCGCGGAGCCGGCCGCGCCGCCGATGAAGTTGCAGGTGACGAAGGCCGTGTTGAGGCGGCTCCGGGCCTGGGGCGCGAGCGCGAACAGCCGTGTCTGGTTGAGGATGTTCACGCCCTGTACGGCGATGTCGAGCAGCACGACGGCCACGACGATCCCCACGACGGAACGCTCGGCGAAGGCCGCGACGATGAACGAGACCAGGATCGCGGCCCACCCCCACCCGGTCGCCGGCATGGACCTGCCCCGGTCGTGGAGTCGCCCCGCACGTCGGGCGGCCAGCGCCCCGGTCAGGCCGATGAGGCCGAACAGGCCGATCACGGAGACCGAGTAGGAGAACGGCTCCGCGCCGAGCAGGAAGGTCAGCCCGGTCCAGAACAGGGTGAAGACGCCGAAGGCGGTGGCACCGAGGAACAGCGTCCAGCGCACCGCGCGTTCCTGCCGGATCACCTGCCACACCGAGAGCAACAGCCGCGGGTATGGCAGGTGGACCTTCGGGGCGACGGGAGGAATCGCGCGGTGAAGGAGCAACGCGAAGGTGGCGGAGACCGCTGCGGCGACGAAGTAGATGGCGCGCCAGCCGGCCGTGTCCGCGACGAGTCCGCTGATGGTGCGGGAGGTGAGGATGCCGATGAGCAGCCCGGAGACCACCGTCCCCACCACGCGCCCGCGGTTGGTGTCGTCGGCGAGGTCACCGGCGAGCGGGGTGAGCAACTGGCCGCTGACGGTCGTCAGCCCGAGGAGAGTGGTCGCCACCAGGAGCGCGCCCAGGGAAGGAGCGATGGCGCAGGCGATGAGTGCGAGGGCCGCGCAGAGCATCATTCCGGGGATGAACCGGCGCCGGTCGAGGACATCGCCGAGCGGGACCAGCAGCAGTGCTCCGGTCGCGTAGCCGATCTGGGTGGCTGTCACGAGCCAGCCCGCCGACGCGGTCGAGGCGTGCAGGTCGCTGCCGATGAAGCCGAGCAGCGGCTGTGCCCAGTAGAGGTTGGCGACGGCGGTGCCGCCGGCGACTGCGAACAGCAGAGTCAGGCCGCGGCTCATCCTGTTCCCGTCCGCTGTGGCGGGGACGTTCGCGGTGGGCGGCGTGGGGGTGGTGTCCGGAGTGGCCATGGTCGGGTGTCCAGGTGAGTACGGGCCGGTCGGCTGTATCGCCGCGAGGTGAAGTGGGCCTGTGCGATGGGGTGGTGGCGGAAGTCCGTCGGCCTTCCGCGCGATGCCGGGGCTACGCCTGTTCCAGTGGCAGCCAGCGGTCGTCGGTGGCCAGGCGGTCGGCCTCCACCGGCCCCCAGCTGCCGACGTCGTAGGGGTAGGGCGAACCGGGCAGGTCGAGGACGGGCCCGACGATGCGCCAGAGCTCCTCGACCATGTCCATGGTGGTGAAGCGGCGCGGGTCGCCGGTGATCGCGTCGGCCAGGACATGGGTGTAGGCGACGGAGTTGCTCCCGGTGAGGTGAGCGAAGTCGACCGTCGCGGCGACCTGGTCGACCTCGCCGGCGTCTCCCTCGTGCTGGGCGAGCAGATCGAAGGTGACGCCCGCGCGAGGGCTGATGCGAAAACGCAGCCCGTTCGCAGGGGCCTGTTGAGCGCCGGCGGAGTGGTAGTAGCCCTCGACGGGTCGGTTGAGTTCGACGACGATCTCGATGGCGGTGGCCGCCATCGCCTTGCCCGCCCGGATGGTGAAGGGGATCCCGGCCCAGCGGTCGAGGTTCACCCAGGTGCGCAGGGCGCAGTAGGTTTCGGTGGTCGACCCCGCTTTGACACCCTGGACGTCGAGGTAACCGTCGTGCTGACCGCCTACGAAGTCCTCGGACCGCACGGTACGGACGGCGCGCAGGGCTCGGATGCGTTCGTCGAGGACGTCGGCGGCGGAGCCGGTACGCGGTGCTTCCATCACGAAGTAGGCGAGCATCTGCAGCAGGTGGTTCTGGACCACGTCGCGCAGGCATCCGGTCGCGTCGTAGAAGCCGCCACGGTCGGGCACGTCGAAGTCCTCGGCCATGGTGATCTGGACGCTGCGCACGAAGCGGCGGTCCAGGACGGCGTTGACGCTGGTGTTGGCGAAGCGGAAGGTCAGCAGGTCCTCGATGACGTCCTTGGCGAGGAAGTGGTCGACGCGACGCAGTCGTTCCTCGGGGAAGTACCGGGTCAGTTCGCTCTGCAGGGCACGGGCGGAGTGCAGGTCGTGGCCGAAAGGCTTCTCGACGACGAGCCGTGCGTTGTCGGCCAGACCTGCCTCGGCAAGCCGCTGGGCGATGACGGGGTAGGTGGACGGCGGCAGGGCGACGCAGTGCGTCAGGAAGCCGTGCGGACGGACCCGGTCGGCGAGGTCGGTGAAGGTGGCGGGGTCGTCGTAGTCGACGCGGGCATAGCCCAGCAGTGCGGCGAACCTGTCGAACACCCCCTCGTCCAGGGAGACTTCCGCGGCCCTCAGCACATCGCGAGCATGTCGGCGCAGCCGTTCGTCGTCCCAGTCGCTGCGGCCGACGCCGATGACGGGCACGTCGAGGAAGCCCTGGCGGGTCAGGTCGTACAGGGCGGGCAGCACCATCTTCTTGGCTAGGTCGCCGGTGATGCCGAAGAGGACGAGGGCATCGGCGCGGGAGGCGGGGGTGGTCATGGTCGCTCCTGAGGAGGTGAGGGGGCTATCCGTGCGTCGTCACTTGACGCCGCGTACGCCTGCGAGGGAGACGATGGCGAGGGCCGAGCAGATGGCGCCGACGACGAAGAGGGGCGGATAGTCGTCGTGGGAGCCGACGATGAGCGATCCGTACAGCGGGATGAGCATCTGCGGGACGACGAGGGCCAGGTTGTAGACGCCCAGTTCCTGTGCCGCGTGCTCGGGATCGGGCAGGACCCGGCTGACCATGGGCAGATCGACGGAGAGGTAGCCGCCCTGGGCGACGCCGATGAGCACCATGCCCGTCAGGAAGATCCCGAACGAGCTGTCGACGCACATGACCAGAAGTCCGCCCGCCGACGCGAGAGCGGCCAGGCGGAGCCAGGGCTTGAGGCGGCCGGTACGGTCGTCGAGCATGCCGAAGAGCAGCGAGGCCACCAACGATCCGGCGCCCAGCAGCAGGGTGGACTGGAAGACCTTGCCAGCGGTGCTGTCGCCGGCGTATCCGACACGGTCCGAGACGATGTACGTCTGGTAGGTGAGGATGATGAAGACCCCGGTGAACATCAGGAACCGGCTGGCGAACGCCCAGGCGTAGGCGGGGTAGCGGCGCGGGTACACATAGAAGCTGGAGAAGAACTCCCGCGGGCCGAAGGGCGGGAGGGTGCTCTTGTCGGCGGGTCCGTCGGGGACCACGGCGACGAGTAGCGCCACACCGGCCACGCCGATCAGACCTGGGACCAGCAGCATCAGCGCGGGACTGAAGTCAAACAGGCTGACCAACAGGGTCGCGGCGACCATCCCGATGGGCATGGCCGGCCCCATCAGCCCGCTGACCCGGCCCCGCATCCCTGGTTCGATGCGCTCGGTCAGCACGGCCTGCGCCGCCATCAGCGTGCCCGACCAGCCGGCCTGTGCCAGTACCCAGCCCACGACCAGCAGCCACACCGCGCCGCCGAGGCCGATGCAGGCAAGGCCGGTGAGTCCGACGAGCGGGCCGATCACCAACCAGGTCCGACGCTTCCCCAGGCGAAGGGTGGTGCGGTCGGAGAGGGCGCCCAGGAGCGGGGAGGCGATCGCGGCGGCGAAGGCGCCGACGGACAGCACGGTACTCAGCGTGGAGACCCGCCGGCCCTCACCGACCACGTCACGCACGCGCAGCGCCATGCTGATCGTGGGCGGGGACATCACCGCGATGTAGGCACCGTAGTAGGCAGCGACCAGCGCGACGGGCAGCAACAGGCTCGCCCGTGTCGTGGGGATCGGAGCGGCGACCTGGCTGGACGTGGGGATGGCTCTGGTCATCCGTGACTCGCTTCCTTCGGCCGAGGTCCGAGACGCATCACGGCAGCAAGTGCATCTCCGCAGTTCTGAGTTGGACAGTAAGTTTCCCGGTGTCGGGGAATAAGAAAAGGGGCTGTTTTCTTCCCCGGCATGAATTACCCAGGGGATGAATTCCTCCCACCCATACACCGATGCGCGCGTGTCGGCCCCGCGGATATGGTCAGCGGCGCGGCCCGGGCGGAAGAAACACGTCCGATTGCCTGTATCGGAGGGAACGGAATTGTGGTCCAGGAAGTAGGCGAACAGGTGGTGGAGCCGCAGTCGGTGGCGGGAAACCGTCACAGGGTGCGGGTGTCCATCGGCGCGTTGCTGCTCGGCATGCTCATCTCGTCCCTGGACCAGACCATCGTCTCCACCGCGTTGCCGACGATCGTCAGTGACCTCGGCGGAATGAGCCACCTGTCGTGGGTCGTCACCGCCTACCTGCTCGCCTCGACCGCCGCGACCCCGCTGTGGGGCAAGCTGGGCGACCAGTACGGGCGCAAGAAGCTGTTCCAGGCTGCGATCGTGATCTTCCTGATCGGATCGGCGCTGTGCGGTCTGGCGCAGGACATGCCGCAGCTGATCGCGTTCCGCGCGCTTCAAGGGTTCGGCGGCGGTGGCCTGATGGTCCTGTCGATGGCGATCGTCGGCGACATTGTGCCGCCCCGGGACCGGGGCCGCTACCAGGGGCTGTTCGGTGCCGTCTTCGGCGCGACCAGCGTGCTGGGGCCGTTGCTCGGCGGGCTGTTCGTGGACCGTCTGAGCTGGCGCTGGGTCTTTTACATCAACCTGCCCGTCGGTGCCTTCGCCCTCGTGGTGATCGCCGCCGCGCTGCGGATCCCGGTCCGGTCGCAGAAGCACCGGATCGACTACCTGGGGACGCTTCTGATCGCGTCCGTCGCCACCTGCCTGATCCTGGTGACCTCACTCGGCGGCCGGACCTGGGGATGGACATCGGCCCCGTTGATCGGAACCGCGGCCCTGGGTGCCGTACTGCTCGCTGCACCGGCTCACGGAGTCCTCCGGCAACCTCGAGATGAGCCTGTACTTCTTCGTCTTCGGCTTCGGGCTCGGCCTGGTCATGCAGGTGCTCGTCCTCATCGTGCAGAACGCGGTGTCGTACGAGGATCTGGGGGTCGCCACCTCGGGGGTCACGTTCTTCCGGTCGATCGGCTCCGCGTTCGGCGTCGCCGTCTTCGGCACGGTCTTCACCAGCCGGCTCGACGACAAGCTGCACGACGTGTTCACCGGGCCGGCCCAGTCCCGGTCGGCCGCCGTGCTCGAGGCCGACCCACGTGCCATGGACCGGCTCCCGCCCGAGCTGCGCCCGTCCGCGCTGCACGCGTACGCCACATCGATCACCGACGTGTTCCTCTACGCTGCCCCGGTCGTCCTGCTCGCCTTCGCGCTGACCTGGCTCCTCAAGGAGGACAGGCTGCGCGGCTCGGTCACCGCGCCCGACCTGGCGCAGACCCTCAGCGTCCACCCCGTGCACCGCTCCTCGCGTGAGGAGGCGCAGCGGGCCCTGTCCGTCCTCGGGTCACGAAACGGACGGCGCGACATCTACGAGAAGATCACCGCCACGGCCGGATACGACCTTCTGCCCGCCTCCAGCTGGCTACTGCTGCGGGCTTTGCGACCGGACAGGTCTTTGCCGCCGGCACGGCTCGCCGAGTACAGCCAGGTGCCGCTGCCGGTGATCCAGGCCGCTCTGCAGCAGATCGAGCAGCGGCAGTTGGCCACGATCGAGGGCATGGACCTGATCCTCACCGACGCGGGCCGCGACGCCGCGGCCCGGCTGTCGGCGGCCCGCCGGGACTCTCTCGCCGAGCTGCTCGGCGACTGGTGGGGACCCGACCGGCCGACGGACCTGGTCGAACTGGTCGACGAGTTGTCGTCGCAGCTCTCCGGCTCCGACGGGGAACGACCGCGCCTCGCGGCGCCCGGGGAACGCGCTCGTCGCACCTGATCCAGGGCATGCGTCACTCCGGATGGGGAGGGGCGGCGTCTCTCCCCGCGCCGGGGCCCTCCACGGCGGTGGACCGGTAACCCCATGGCGGCTATGAGGCCGTCCCGACGGGCCTGTGGCTGCGCGGTGGCACACCTGGCCCCTGAGGTATCAGGCTGCCGCGTCCTGTGCGGGCCGGTCCGAGTCGGCGGTCCATGACGCCAGGAACAGAAGCCCGTCGTGGGACGGGGCCCCGGGATCGGCGGTCGCGACGACCAGTTTCTGTGTGGGGTCGGCGGTGCAGGTCAGGGTGTCCCAGTCGAGGGTGAGGTCGCCGACGATCGGGTGGCGCAGCCTCTTGGTGCCCATCCGCAGGCCGTTCATCTGTCGGCCCGCCCACCACTGCCGGAAGTCGGCGTCGGTGACCGACAACTCGCCGACGAGTGCGGCCAGCTTCGGGTCGCCGGGGTACCGGGCAGCCTCCAGGCGCAGATGGGTCACGCAGATTCGGGCGTTCGTCCTCCAGTCGAGGCAGAGCTCACGGAAGGCGGGGTCGGTGAACATCAGCCGCGCGTAGTTGCGCCTGTTCGCGGGGAGCTTGTCGAAGTCGGTGAGCAGAGCGGCTGCGAGAGGATTCCAGGCGAGGATGTCCAAGTGCCGGCCGAGGACGAGTGCGGGGGTCGTGGACAGTTCGTCCAGAATGCGTCTGAGCTGCGGATGGACCTTCTGCGCCGGCCGGCGACGCGGTTCGGACGTGCCCCTTGCCGCCAGCTCGAACAGGTGGTCGCGCTGGGCGTCGTCGAGGTGCAGGACGTGGGCGAGCGTGGCGAGCACCGTCCTCGGCACGGGGGTGCGCCCCTGTTCCAGCCGCGCGTAGGCACGGGTGCTGATCCCCAGGAGTTGAGCGACCTCCTCACGGCGCAGCCCGGGCACTCGCCGGGGCGCCCCGGACTCGGGCAGACCGACGGTCCGCGGGCTGAGCTGGGCCCGGCACACCTTGAGGAATTCTCCCAGTTCAGGCAAATGTTCTTCGGTGTACATAACAGCTAGTGTCGCAGTATCCAGTCGAAATGTGAGGGGGAGAGTTTTGTCCCAGGTCTGTCGCCTGTCGAATCGCAGAGGCCGACGAGACCTTCGTATCAGCCGGTCTCACCGGTCGCACCGGCCGTGAGCCCGCCGGGCCGGCCGGTGGCCCGCGAGGCGAGGGCGCTCAGTCCGTCGTACGACGGCGTGCCTGGCTCCGCCGTCCAGACGACGAGTTCCTGATCGGGGTCGCCGCCGCAGATGAGGGTGTCCCAGTCCAGGACGAGTTCGCCCACGACGGGATGGTGGAACCTCTTGACGCCCGCCCTGCGTGACGGCGCGTGACGGCTTCCCCACCATCGGCCGAAGTCACTGTCCTCCACGGAGAGTTCCCCGACCAAGCTGATCAGCCCCGGATCTTCGGGACGTTTGGCGGTCTCCATGCGCAGATGGGACACGCAGTCACGGGCGACGGCCCGCCAGTCGGCGTAGAGCGTCCGCATGGAGGGATCGGTGAAGAGGATGCGGACGCAGTTCCGCCTGCCTTCCGGGACCTTCGCGAAATCGGTGAACAAGGCGGCAGCGAGCGGATTCCAGGCCAGGATGTCCATACGGCGACCGATCACCACGCCGGGACTCACGGTGAGATCGTCGAGCAGGCGGAGCAGCTGCGGGTGCGCCTTCTGTGCGGCTGGTCGGCGGTGTCGTGCCCGTTGCCGGCCGGCCAGTTCGAACAGGTGGTCGCGCTGGTGATCCGACAGGCGCAGGACATGGGCGAGAGCGGCCAGCACCGACGCGGGCGGCTGGATACGGCCCTGCTCCAGCCGTGTGTAGTAGTCGCTGCTGATGGCAGCGAGCAGGGCGACCTCTTCTCTGCGCAGACCGGGCACACGCCGACCACCGGTGTCGGGCAGACCGACGGTGCGCGGGGTCAGCTCGGCCCTCCGCGCCTTGAGGATTTCTCCCAGCTCACTCAGATGCGCGTCGCCGGCCATGACTCCAGTGTGGCATCGCTCGGTCACTGGAAGGGGGGTAAGGATTTCTCCCCTGGATACGGGATTCCCCGGATGGAATTCTCCCCTTTGCGGGTTCCCGTGAAAGTGGCAGGGTCTGTGGTGTGTTCGGTGACCGGAACCGGTCTGCCCAGCGCACACACCCGGATGAGCGGGAAGGCCGATCTCCCGAAAGAATGATTTCCCGGATGTCACCGATATTCAATATCTCTGAGGCGGGCAGAGGAGGAGAGGAGGGCCAGTGCGGACGGATGTCCCCCGCTTCGGCAACAGCCTGGCCCTCACCGGTCCCCCGCGGACTCCCGAGCACGGCCGAGCGCAACCGGGCCGCGGGCGGGGGCGGCGGCCGACTCGAAGGTTACGTACACCTCCCTCCGCCCTCGTCGGGCTCGCCTCGTTCTTCGCTCGCGGAGGTGACCGACACCGTCCTGTTCGGCGACATCTGGGAGCGGCCGGGTCTGTCCCCACGCCGTCACGCCCCCGGCGGCGGCATCCGGAGACGGCCGGCACAGCCTGGCTCGCACATCTCTCCGACCACGACCCCAACAGCCCGCGCCTCCGCACCCGCGACTGCCCCTGACGGCACGACAGACACGACGAGAGCTGGGAAGGCACCATGCGAGCAACCATCATTCACGCGCCCGGTGACATCCGGGTGGAGAACGCCCCCGAGCCGAAGATCACGGCGCCGACGGACGCGGTCATCCGTATCGTCGCCGCCTGTGTGTGCGACTCCGACCTGTGGAGCTACCGGGGCGTCCTACCGGTCGCCGAGCCGCAGCCGATCGGCCACGAGTACGTCGGCATCGTCGAGGAGGTCGGCAACGACGTCTCCAGCGTCAGGCCGGGACAGTTCGTCATCGGTTCCTTCGTCGCCTCCGACAACACCTGCCCGATCTGCCAGGCCGGCTACCACACCTCCTGCCAGCACGCGCAGTGGGTGAACGGTGCCCAGGCCGAGTACCTGCGCGTCCCCCTCGCCGACGGCACCCTGGTCGCCACCCCGGAGCAGCCGACCGACGAGCTGATCCCCAGCCTGCTGACGCTCTCCGACGTCATGGGCACCGGCTGGTACGCCGCCAAGGCCGCCGAGGTCAAACCCGGTTCGACGGCCGTGGTCGTCGGTGACGGCGCGGTGGGCCTGTGCGGTGTCATCGCCGCCAAGGAGCTGGGCGCCGAGCGCATCATCGCCATGAGCCGGCACGAGTCCCGGCAGAAGCTGGCCCTGGAGTTCGGCGCCACCGACATCGTCACCGAGCGGGGTGAAAAAGGCGTCGCCCGCGTGAAGGAGCTGACGAACGGCATCGGCGCCGACTCGGTGCTCGAGTGCGTCGGCACGCAGGAGTCGATGCGCCAGGGCCTGCAGTCCGCGCGTCCGGGTGGCAACGTCGGATTCGTCGGCTTCCCGCACGGCACACAGATCGACGGCCAGGAGCTCTTCTTCTCCCACGTCGGTCTGCGCGGTGGTCCCGCCCCCGTGCGCGCCTACCTTCCCGACCTGATCGAGCGCGTCGTCGGCGGCCGTATCAACCCGGGCAAGGTCTTCGACCTCACCCTGCCCCTGGACGAGGTCGCCGAAGGTTACAAGGCCATGGACGAGCGCCGCGCCATCAAGACGCTGCTGCGTCCGTGACCGGAAGAACGGATCGACAGCCATGACCAGCGAGGCGATCGCCACCGTGGAGGCGTACTTCGAGGCTTTCGGCGCGCGTGACATGGAGCGCGTGATCTCCCACTTCACCCCCGAGGCGACCTGGACGATTCCGGGTGATCCGGCGCTCACCCCGTGGGCCGGGAGCCGCACCGGGCCGGAGGAGATCCGGCAGTCCCTCACCGCGTTCTTCGCCGCCGTCGAGCCGCTCGCGTTCGAGCTGGGCACCATGCTGGAGGCCGACGGACAGGTCCTGGCACCGGGCCGGTACTCCTCCCGGTTCCATCCCTCGGGGCAGGTACTCGAAAGCGAGATGATCCTGCGTTTCACCGTCGCCGACGGACTGATCACCGACTACCGCGTTTTCGAGGACTCACTCGGCATCACCCGTACCCACCTCGGTGACCCGCTCACCAGCACCCCCGGCTGACCACGAGTCCTCCGGCACCCTCCACCACAGCGACACCGCCTTACGCCTGGCCCGGCCTCAGGCGTTCCCGCGCTTGTCCGCCCCGCCCGCCGCCTCCTCGACCGGAGAACACCGATGACGAAATGGACGAACGACGAGCTCGACCGCATCGCCGCGGCCGACGAGTTGGAGATGGCGCCGCGCCGCGATGACGGCTCACTGCGGGGTCCGGTGCCGGTCTGGGTCGTCCGCGACGGCGACGATCTGTACGTCCGCTCCTTCCGCGGTACGGACGGCGGCTGGTGGCGCACGGCCCGCGCCGGCCACGAGGGGCACATCCGCTCCGGAGGCGTCGACAAGGACGTCACCTTCGTCCAGGTGGCGGACTCCGAGGTCGACGACCGCGTCGACACCGCGTACCGCACCAAGTACGGCCGTTTCGGCGACGCGTACGTCAACCCCTTGGTCGCGGCGCGCTCCACGACACTGCGACTGGTGCCCCGATGACCGGGACGATCCCGCTGGCAGCCGCTGAACCACCACCGACAGCCAGTCCCGCACAGGAGTAAGCACCATGCTCGGTCTCGAACTCGTCGTCTTCCTGGGTGCGGCCGTGCTGGTGGGCAACGTCCTGGGGCAGCGCTTCCATGTCGCGCCGCCCGTCGTGCTGCTCGTCGTGGGCGCGCTCATCGGCCTCGTCCCGGCCGTCCGCCAGACCCAACTCCCGCCCGATGTCGTGTTGTTGCTCTTCCTTCCCGTACTGCTCTACTGGGAGAGCCTGACCACCTCGATGCGGGAGATCCGGACAAACCTGCGCGGCATCGTCCTGCTGAGCACGGTCCTGGTGATCCTCACCGCGGGGGCTGTGGCGGTCGCCGGGCACGCGCTGGGACTGCCGTGTGGACCGGCGTGGGCCCTGGGCGCGGCCGTCGCTCCCACCGACGCCACCGCGGTGAGCGCACTGGCGGGCTCCCTGCCGCGCCGTCAGATCACCGTGCTGCGTGCGGAAAGCCTCGTCAACGACGGCACCGCACTGGTCATCTACGGCTTGGCGGTCGGTATCACCGTCGGCGAGGAACACCTGACACTTCCGCACGTCGGAGCGCTGTTCCTGCTGGCGTACGGCGGCGGGGCCGCGGTCGGCGTCGCGGTCGCCTGGGTCAACATGAACCTGCGACGCCGACTGGACGATCCCCTGCTCGGCAATCTCGTCATGATCCTGGCGCCGTTCACTGCGTACCTGCTGGCCGAACAGATCCACGCCTCCGGCGTCCTCGCCGTCGTCGTGAGCGGCCTGATCATGGCCCAGGTGGCGCCGAGCCTCATCCGCGCCGATCACCGCCGTCAGGCACTGGCCTTCTGGCCGCTGGCCACGTTCATCATCAACGGCGCCCTGTTCGTCCTGGTGGGAGTGGAACTGCAGTACGCGCTGCGTCACTTGAGCCGGTCCGACCTCAGAGACGCCCTCATCGCGATCGGGGCGGTCAGCGTGGTCCTGGTCGCGGTCCGGTTCGCTTTTCTGTTCTCCTCCGCCTACCTGATCCGCGCGATCGACCGGCGCCCCGAGCAACGCCTGCGGAGAATCAGCGACCGGGCACGAGTGGTCAGCGGGCTGGCGGGCTTTAGGGGCGCGGTGTCACTGGCCGTGGCGCTCTCCGTACCGGAGACCCTCGACTCGGGCGAGCCGTTCCCCGGCCGCGCGTTCATCGTCTTCGTCACCTCCGGCGTCATCGTGGTGACGCTCGTGGTGCAGGGGCTGCTGCTACCGGGCGTGGTGCGCTGGGCCCGGCTGCCCCACGACACCTCCGTCGACGAGGAGCAGGTCCTCGCCGAGACCACGGCGACCGAGGAAGCCATCAAGGCGCTGCCGCAGCTCGCCGCCGAACAGGGGACCACTCCGAAAGTCGTGGAGTGGCTGCGCCAGGAGTACGAGGCCAACCTGGCGACCGTACGGGCAAGGGGCGCGGGCACCGACGACGATCCGGCCCTGCTCCACAACCGCCACTACACCGACCTCCGCCTCGCCCTCATCGCCACGAAGCGCGCGACCGTCGTCCGCCTACGCGACGAGTCGCAGATCGACGACACCGTGCTCCGCCGGCTCCAGGCCGCCCTGGACAACGAAGAGGTCCGGCTGGCCGGAGGCGAGCAGGTGGAGTAGGCCGCTTGCGGTATGTGCCCTGACGACGCGAGCCCCACGAGAAGGATTCCCACTGTCATGTCCTCCAGCCTCATCGATGTCCACGCCCACATGCTTCCCGACTTCTACGTCCAGCAGGCGACGGCGGCCGGCCACGCCCACCCCGACGGCATGGGCGGCTGGCCGTCATGGTCCGTGCAAGCCCATCTCGATCTGATGGACCGCAACGGCATCGAGACCGCGATGCTCTCCATGTCCTCCCCCGGCGTGCACTTCGGCGACGACAAAGCGGCCCGCCTCCTCGCCCGGCGCGTCAATGAGTACACCGCCGAACTGACCCGGGACCACCCCGGCCGCTTCGGCAACTTCGCGTCACTTCCGCTGCCGGACGTCGACGGCGCGTTGGAGGAGATCGCCTTCGCCTTCGACGAACTCGGCGCCGACGGCGTGGCGTTGATGACTCACGCCCACGGGGTGTACCTGGGCGACCAGCGCCTCGACCCGGTCTTCGCGGAGCTCGACCGGCGGCGGGCGGTGGTCTTCCTGCACCCCACCTCACCCGTCTGCTGGGAACAGTCGGCGCTCGGCAGACCGCGTCCGATGGTCGAGTACATCTTCGACACGGCCCGCACCATCACGGACCTGGTGATGGCGGGCGTCCTGACACGTCACCCGAACATGCGGGTGATCGTCCCGCACTGCGGTGGCGCGATCCCCGTCCTGGCCGACCGCATCAACGAGTTCATGAGCCTGTTCCTGCCCGCGCGGCAGCCGCCCAGCCCCGATGCGGTGCAGCAACTCCGCGGTCTGTACTACGACATGGCAGGCACAGCTTTCCCACGCCAGGTCCCCGCACTGCTGAAGCTCGTCGACCCTGACCGCGTGCTCTTCGGCAGCGACTATTGCTGGACGCCCGCGCCGCTGGCCGACGCCCACATCGCGGCGATCGACGCGGCCGAACCACCGGCGCAGGACACGACATGGCGATCGCTCACGACGGCGAACGCCAGGCGCCTGTTTCCGCGGACAACGCGGTGAACCGCAGTACGCCGTTGACAGCAACGAGTTGGCAGTAACGAGGAGGAAGAATGCACACCCGAACGCTCGGACGCGACCTGCATGTCTCCGCGATCGGTCTCGGCGTCATGGGAATGTCCCAGAGCTACGGCCCGAATCCCGGCGATCGCACCGACATGATCGCCGTACTGCGTGGCGCCGTGGACCGCGGGGTCACGTTCTTCGACACGGCGGAGGTGTACGGCCCCTACGTCAACGAAGAGCTCCTGGGAGAAGCCCTCGCCCCGGTGCGAGACCAGGCGGTGATCGCCACCAAGTTCGGATTCCGCATCGAGGACGGTGCCTCCGTCGGGCTGAACAGCCGGCCCGAGCAGATCCGGGCCGTCGCTACGGCCTCCCTCAAACGGCTCAGGGTCGAAACGCTCGACCTTTTCTACCAGCACCGCGTCGATCCGGACGTGCCGATCGAAGAGGTCGCCGGAGCCGTGGGGGAGCTCGTGCAGGAAGGCAAGGTGCGCTGCTTCGGGCTTTCCGAGGCCAGTGCGCAGACCATCCGCCGCGCTCACGCGGTCCACCCGGTGACGGCTGTGCAGAGCGAGTACTCGCTGTGGACCCGGGACCCCGAGCACGGGGTTCTGCCGACCTGCTCGGAGCTCGGCATCGGATTCGTACCCTTCAGCCCGCTCGGCAAGGGGTTCCTTACCGGGACGGTGGACGCCACGACGTCATTCACCGCCGACGACGTCCGCACGAACATCCCACGGTTCACAGCCGAGAACCGGGCAGCGAACCAAGCGCTCGTCGACCACGTCACCCTGCTCGCGCGGGCCAAGGACGCCACACCGGGCCAGGTCGCGCTCGCCTGGCTGCTCGCACGGCATCCGTCGGTGGTTCCGATCCCCGGAGCCCGGCGCACCGCACGCATCGAGGAGAACATCGGCGCCACCCGACTGCCCCTCTCCGCCGACGAACTCGCCGACCTCAACGGACTCGCCGGCCGCGTCGGAGTACAGGGAGACCGCTACAACGAGCACCACATGTCCCTGGTCGACAAGTAGCTCGGCCCATCCATTTCGCCTGGCCGTTTTTCCCGAATCCGGAAACCGCTCCCTTCTCCCTCTCCCCGCCCTCTTCCTCCGACGATTGCGGAACCCCTTCATGCGCATCGACACGCACGCACACGTCTACCCCACCGACTACCTGGACTTCCTGGCGGACTCGGGCATCACGACCACCCGCGGCCAGCGCGGGCTCGGGGCCGACGACACCGACAAGGAACTCGATGCCCGCTTCTCCCTGATGGAACGGGCCGGTGTGGACCGGCAGGTGATCTCGGCCTCGCCGCTGACAGGCGCGCTGCCGGATCCGAAGCGGGCCGCCGCAGCCGCACGCATGATCAACGACCGGTACGTCGACCTGGTGGACCGCCACCCCGACCGCTTCCTGGCCTTCGTCGTGCTTCCTCTGCCGCACGTCGACGTGGCCTTGGCCGAACTCGACCGTGTCCTCGACGCGCCGGGGGTGGTGGGCGTGGCACTGACCACATCGGCCGCGGGCCGGGCGCTGACCGACCCGGCGTTCGCACCGGTGTGGCAGGAACTCGACCGCCGCGGCACCGTGATGTACCTCCACCCCGCCGGCGACGGCGTCGCCTCCCCGCAGATCACCGACCACCACCTCATCTGGATGGTCGGCGCGCCCGTGGAGGACACCGTCGTAGCGGCCCAGCTCATCACCCGTGGGTTCGTGACGCGCTACCCCCGGGTACGCATCCTCAACTCCCACTTCGGCGGCGCGTTGCCCATGCTGCTGGAGCGGTGGGACAACCTCGCCCACTTCGAGGCGCCTGAGGCCCCCCTTCCGCCAAGCCAGGCGGCGCGCCTGATGTGGTACGACACCGTCGCCCACAGTTCCCAGGCGGCGCTCCGGGCCGCGGTCCAGGCGGTCGGCGCGGACCGACTCGTCCTCGGCAGCGACTTCCCGTACCAGGGCGGCGAGCACTACCTCGACACCGTCGCCTACATCGAACGGGCCGGTCTCGACGCAGCGGACACCCAGGGCATCCTGGCCGGCAACGCCGAAGCACTTCTGGGACTGGCCTGATCCTCGGGGGCTGTCGAGACCATCCGAAACCGGCAGCAGAGCCCGGCGACCGGTTCACACGTGCGGACAACAGCCGCCCTTGGTCGGCCGGTCCTGGCGCGGCGCGGGTACCACCTGCTGGACGGGCCGGCGACGCGCACTGAGTACACGGCTCGGCGTCTTCGCGACCGCGGCCTGCTCATCACCGCCGCACCGGGGCTGGGTCGATGGAGTCAGCGGGAGACCGGAGGCCTGCCGGCCCCGGGGACGTGTTCCTGCGGTAGGCGCAACGTGAACGTAGCGCCCTTGCCCGGGCCGGCGGATTCCGCGGTGATGTCTCCGCCGTGGACCCGGGCGATGCCCCGGGCGATGGTCAGACCGATGCCACTGCCACCGGCAGCAGCAGGTCGGCCGAGACGCTCGAGGCGTTCGAAGCGGTGGAAGACGCGTTCGAGGTCGGGTGCGGCGATGCCGATGCCGTCGTCCGTGACGCGGACGACCACGTGGCGTACGGGAGCAGGTTCGGTGTGCACGGACAGCACCACATGCCCGTGCGGATCGCATGCGGCCAGTGCGTTGCCCAGCAGGTTCACCAGGATCTGAGTGATCCGGTCCGGGTCGCAGAACGCGCCGACTTGGGTGCCTGCGTCCACGGTCAGGGCTACCGTCTGGTCGTCGTACTGGGGGCGCAGACGCTCGGCTGTGGCCCGGGCCAACGTGGCCACGTCGGTGGGCTTGCGGTGAAGATCGAAGGCCGCCTCCTCCGACCGGGACAGGCTGGAGAGGTCGCCCGCCAAGCGCTGCAGCCGGTGAAGGTCGTCGGCGAGGGAAGCGAACATCGCCTCGTCGGGGACGAAGATGCCGTCGGCCACACCCTCGATCTGACCGCGGAGGATGGTGATGGGGGTGCGCATCTCGTGGGCGACCTCGGAGATGAGCCGGGCACGGCGGCGTTGGGTGTCAGCGAGGGCTGCCGCCAGTGTGTTGACGTCCTGGACCAGCGCTGCCAGGCCCGGCTCGCTGGGGAGTGCGAGGACGTCGTCGTAGTGTCCCTCGGCGAGCCGACGCGTGGCGGCGCGCACCCTGTCGAGAGGACGCAGCAGAAACCGGCTCAGGGCGAGGGACGCCGGAAAGGCCGCGGCCCCTCCGAACAAGAGGCCGATCCGCAGGACCACATCGCCTTCGATGTCGTCAAAACCGAGCCACACCTCGATCAGCGCGCTGACCGCCGCCATGGCCGCCAGAGCCAGGAGGAGGACCATGACGTGCGAGAGCACCAGCCGGTCACGCAGCGACATCCGCTGCAGGATTCGGCGCAGCCGCGCACGAGATCGGCGGTAGGCCGAGAAGCCGGAGAACGGCATGGACAGGTGTCCTTCCTGGCCGCCGGCTAGGCGGGGCGCCCGACGAACCGGTAGCCGATGGTGCGGACGGTGCCTACGAACCGAGGTGCGCTCGCCTCGTCGCCCAACGCGCGCCGCAGAGTACGGATGTGCACGTCCACGACACGCTCGTCGCCGAAGAAGTCCTCGCCCCACACCTGGGCCAGCAGACCGCGCCGAGTGAAGACCCGCCCGGGGACACGGGCCATCGCGAACAACAGATCGAAGTCGAGAGCGGACAGCTCCACCGTCCGGTCGGCATCGACCTGCACAGTCCGCGTCACGCGATCGACAGTCAGTCCGTCGAAGCGCAGCACGCCGTCCTCGTGATCCGCCTCGGACCGGCTGTCAGTGCGCCGCAGGATGGCCCGCACCCGTAGTGCCAGTTCGCGAGGGCTGAACGGCTTGGTGACGTAGTCGTCGCTGCCGGCGGTGAAGCCGATCAGCCGGTCGACCTCCTCGTCGCGGGCGGTGAGCATGATGACCGGGATCTGGCTCGCCTCCCGGATGCGGCGCAGGACCTGGAAACCGTCCAGGCCCGGAAGCATCACGTCGAGTACCACGAGGTCCGGTCGGTCGCGGGTGACCGCCTGCAGGGCGGACGGCCCGTCCGCGGCTTCGACGACGTGGAACCCGTCCGCCTCCAGGTACCCGCGCACTGTCATGCGGATCTTGGGCTCGTCATCGACGACCAGAACGCGCTGCGTACTCATCGTGCTCGCTTTCCATCGCCGAGGTGAGAAGAAGGGGGGAGGGGGAAGGCAGTTATGGCCGCGGGACACCGTCGGCATGGAGGCAGAGTGCCTCGAAGCAGCCAGCGTACGGTGTCTGTCGTGGCCGGCGACGCTTTGTGGGCGGGCCTCACGCAGCGAGCGCCGCCCGGCCGAGTCGCCGGGCAGGTCACACACCGGCTTCCCCGTCCCTCGTGTCGCGTTCGCCCGGTCAGCCGACGTCGATCTCCGTCGATGGTCTCCCCCGTCGGCCGACGCCGGCCTTTGCACAGACCCTGTCCGCGCCCGCGAACCTTGACGGGGCAGCGGGAGGCAGGCCGGGCCGGTGTGCGGTCGCGGGTCAGCGAGAGCCGGAGCGGCGGATACGCGCCTTCAACTTCGGGAACTGCTCGAGGGCGTTGTTCCGCTCGAGAGCGATCCGCTGGCGCCGGCTGTAGATCTCGTCGACGGTCGGTTCGGGGTCGCCTGCCTTGAGATTCGGCAGGCTGCCCTTGAGGAAGGGCATCGTCTCGACGTTGTCGGCCGCGTAGAGATGGCGGGTCGCCGGCCAGTCACTGCCGAACATGATGTGGCTGTCGGGCACCAGCGACGCCAGCGGCTGCAACTGGGCGGCGGTGAACGCCTGAGCGTTGTCGAAGTACATCCGCTTCATGTACGTGAG
This sequence comes from Streptomyces sp. NPDC102259, assembly GCF_044766465.1. Lineage (NCBI taxonomy): Bacteria > Bacillati > Actinomycetota > Actinomycetes > Kitasatosporales > Streptomycetaceae > Streptomyces > Streptomyces sp. NPDC102259. The sequence continues at coordinate 41,181 of NZ_JBIWMA010000033.1, forward strand.
GGGGCCTTCGGGCAGCACCTCGTTGAACGGCGGGAAGGCCGAGTGCCGGGTCGCGAGCCGGAAGGCCAGGAACGGCAGTGCCCCGCCGCTGTGGGTGAAGTGCCAGCGGATGTTCGGGTAGTCCCGCAGGACCCCGTTGTAGATCAGGCTCGTCATGGCGCGGGTCGCGTCGAAGTTGTACTCGAAGACGTTGTTCCCGGCCGGGATGTCGGGGCCGAAGCACAGCTTGGGGGCCGGGTTGTTCTCCGGACCCGTCGGGTGGACGTAGACGTAGGCACCACGGTCGTTGAGGATCTCGTACAGAGGCGCGAACGAAGGGTCCCCCAGGTAGGTGCCCTTGTAGTTGGTGAGCAGGCAGATGCCGTCGAGATCCAGTTCGCCGAGCGCGCGGTCCACCTCGGCCACCGAGCCCTCGATGTCGGGCATCGGGGTGACAGCGAAGATGCCGAACCGGTCACCACGGGTCTGCACGAGGTCGCGGGCGTAGTCGTTGACCGCGCGGGCGGTGGCGCGCCGGTCGTCGACCGGGCCGACGGTGACCTGGAGGTCGCCGAACGACAGGACGCTGGCCTGGATCCGGTACTCGTCCATGAAGGCCAGGTGCCGCTCCACCGACCAGGGACCGTACGCCCCGGTGATGGCGCCGAGGAGGCCATAACGCTTGAGGTAGTCGTTGTACACGTCGGGCGAGTAGTGCGCGTGGGTATCGATACGCCAGTTGCCCTTCGGCAGACCCTGGCCGGACGATGCCACCTCCGGACTGGCCATGGCAGCAGGCATGGTGGTCGCGGCAGCCGTGACAAGTGCCGCGGCCGATGCTCCTTCGATCATCCGTCGACGCGAGATGTTCCGTCGCAGGTTCATTTCCGGTTCTCCTCTTCGTTCTGCGTGCGAGTCAGTTCGTGTGTGTGTCACCGCGCCGTCGCCAGGCCGGCAGGGCCCACGCGGAAGGGCGATGGTCCCCGCGATGGTGGAGCCCGTTCTCTCCCCGGGCCGGTGTGCACGCGGTCCGGCCGACCGGGGAGCGTGAGCGGCCAAGTCGCTCCCCGGCCTGGCCGGTTGCCGCCACCGGGCCGTCCGGCGCTCAGACGTGGGAACCCACGGCGCCGACGTGGCCGGGTAGACCGGCGGTCATCGGTCTGCTGCAGGAACGGTCTCGCGAGCAACGCCGCCCGGCCCCGCCGTCGCTGCCCCAACCGAGGTGAACAGGCGGGCGGTTCCCTCATGCAGTGCGTCATCGCCGAGCTCCGACAGCGAGGTACCGACCGCGGAAGTCAGGTGCCGCACAGCAGGGTGGTCGACGTTGTCGACCTGCGGGACGAGGAGTACGTGCATGACCGCCAGACAACAGCCGCCTCATAAAGCACGTACCACTCAGCACATGAAGCCTTCATGAAGCCGATCGCCGCACTGGCGACCGTGCCTTCGGGAGCTTCGTACTGGTTGCGGGGCGTCGCCCAGGTCGGTGGTCGACCTACTCGGCAGGCTGCAACGCGGTGAGCCATTGGGCGACCACGGCGTCGATGAAGGCGTCGGTGACCTGGCCGCGGTCGAGGAAGAGGCGGGCGAGGACGGGCCCGTACAGGAGGGTGAACTCGTCCTCGCTGATCTGGACGCCTGAAGGCTGCAGCAGCTTGTTGAAGCCGACGTAGCGGTCTTCGCCGATGCGGACGAGCGCCCGCGCACTGTCGGGGTCGTGGTCGGCCTGGGCGGTGACGGCCAGGGCCGCGGATCGCACGGCCGGCACGCTGACGCCGGCGCGCAGGCTCTTCAGCCAGGCGGTGGCCACCTCACGCACGTCGCTGCCCGGTTCGGGGTAGTTGCCGAGATCGGGGCCTTCGAGGACGAGGTCGAAGAGCAGCGCGGCCCTGGTGGGCCAGTGCCGGTAGAGGGTCTGGCGGGTGACGTCCGACCGCTCGGCCAGCAGGGCGTAGGTCAGCCCGGCCGGTCCGACCTGAGGCAGCAGTTCCCGCGCGACCGCCAGCACGCGATTGCGGGTGCGCTGTACGCGCGGGTTGCCCGGAGTCGGCTGACGGCGGTGGAGGGGCTGCTTCATGCCATCACCTTACCCGCACATCATACGGCGTGTGTGATTGACGTCACAGGCGGCAATCATACGCACTGTGTGATAGACCTGAGGAAGTAATCACACGCACTGGATGATTCTCGCGTGTCGACGATTCGAAAGGCAGACGCCCATGTCACCCCGCAACCTCACCGCGCCCACCTTCGCCCGCACTCGCCTCGGCTCCGGCCCCGGCCTGCTCCTCGCCCACGGCGCCGGCAGCAGCCTGGCCGGCACCTACGGCCCTGTTCTGGAAGCCCTCGCCGCCCGCCACACCGTCGTCGGTATCGACTACCCCGGCAGCGGCGAGACCCCCCGCTCCACCACCCCGCTGTCCGTCGACGACCTCGCCGACCAGCTCGTCGCCGCCGCCGACGCCGAGGGCCTCGACCGCTTCGCCGTGTCCGGCTACTCCCTCGGCGGCCCGGTCGCCATCCGCGCCGCCACCCGCCACCCCGAGCGCGTCACCGCACTCGTCCTGACCGCCGCCTTCCCGCACCGCGACAACCGGCTCGCTCTCGCCTCCTCGATCCAGAGCAAGATCGCCGCGTCCGGCGACCGCGAGCTGCTCGCCGAGTTCCAGCTCATGGTGGCCCTCGGCACCCAGGCACTGGAGTCGATGCCGGCCGAGCAGCTGCGGCAGACCCTCGGCTACGTCGCCGCCGGTACGGTCGACGGCAGCGCCGACCAGACCGACCTCGTCGGCCAGGTCGACGTCCGGGACGACCTCGCCGGCATCACGGTCCCCACCCTGGTCGTCTCGACCACTGACGACCGGCTCGTCTCCAGCGCCCTGCACCGCCGGCTCGCCGAGACCATCCCCGGCGCCCAACTCGCCGAAATCGCCACCGGCCACCTGCCGATGCTGGAGCGGACCGAGGAGTGGCTGCAGCTCATGACCGACTTTCTCGACAAGCACCACGCCTGAACGCACACCACGGGCGGTACCACAGGGGCTCGGCCCCTCACCCGGACCGCTCCTTGATCACAACTCACCACACGCGCGTACATGGAGGAACCATGCTCAAGTTCGGCCAGCTCGACGAGTCCCCCAACTTCCACGACCAGCAGAAGGAGGAAGCCGGCCCGGTCACCATCATCAACACCTTTGTCGCCCCGGAGGGCAAGGAGGACGAGGTGGTGGCCGCCTGGAAGGACGACGCGGAGTACATGCAGAGGTCGGGGAGCCTCCTCTCGGTGCAGTTGTACCGGGGCATAGCCGGCAGCCGGCTCTTCACCAACGTCGCGGTCTGGAAATCCACCGAGCACCTCCGTACGGCGCTCGGCACACCGGAGTTCGCCTTGCATCTGGCGAGCTACCCTGCCGGTACCGTGGCCTACCCGCACCTCTACCAGAAGTTCGCCGTAGAGGGCGTCTGCGACGGGGAATGACGACCGCCACCCGATTCCGGACCGCCGATCCGCGTCCTCCGACCGACCGGCTGGCGCTCGAATTCTCGGCCTGGTCCGCGCGGAGCAACACTCAGCGGCAGGACGTACGAGAGAACGGACGCCTGTCGCTGGTCACCGGGACGGCGTACATCCCGGTCTGCTGGTCCGACTGCCGGGACACCGGGCGACGGCGACGGCGGTACCTGGAGCTGTTTCCCAGGTACCGCCGGAAGTCGGCGCCGTCACACCGCCTCGACGGAGTCCGCCTTGTCACGGACGACCTCCCGCAGACGCTTCTTGTCGATCTTGCCGACCTTTGTCAGCGGCAACTCCTCCACGACGAGCAGGCCTTCGGGAAGCTTGTATCGCGCCACCTGCATGGCGGTGAGGGCGGCACGGACCGATTCGAGGCTCAAGTGGGTCCCCGGCTCGACGACCACGACGGCGCACACCCGCTCCCCCAGATCGGGGTCGGCCTTCGCGACGGCCGCGACGCGGGCGACACCGGGCAGGCGGTAGATCAGGTTCTCGACCTCCTCGGCGGAGATCTTCTCGCCGCCCCGGTTGATGAGGTCCTTGTCCCGTCCTTCGACGACGAGATTGCCCGACGGGTGCAGCCGGACGACGTCACCGGTGCGGTACCACCCGTCGACAGTGAACGCTCGGGCGTTGTGCTCGGCGGCCCGGTAGTAGCCGCGTGGGGTGTACGGGCCGCGGGTGAGCAGCGCGCCCATCTCGCCGGGCCGGGCCGGCTCGTCGGAGGCGTCGGCGACGAGGATCTCGTCGTCCGGGCACATGGGGCGCCCCTGTGTCTCGACCTTGATCTCGTCGGGGTCGTCGGGGCGCGTGTAGTTCAACAGTCCCTCTGCCATGCCGAACACCTGCTGGAGCGTGCCACCGAGCACGGGTTCGGCTCGGCGGGCGACCTCCGGCGCAAGGCGGGCGCCCCCCACCTGCAACAGCCGGAGCGCGGGCGGGGCGGGGTGGTGGCCGGAGGCCACCGCGTCGATCCAGCGCTGGACGACGGCCGGTACGGCGGCGGTGACCGTCACGCCCTCGGCGGCCATCAGCGGCAGCACCTTGCCGGGTTCCGGGGTGCGGGCCAGGACGACCCGGCCGCCGTTCATGAGGGTGCCCAGGATGCCGGGGCAGGCCAGGGGGAAGTTGTGCCCGGCGGGCAGGGCCACCAGGTAGACGGAGTCGGCGTCGAGGCCGCAGACCTCGGCGCTGCGCCGCGCGTTGTACTCGTAGTCGTCATGGGTGCGGGTGATGAGCTTCGGCAGTCCGGTCGTACCGCCGGAGAGCAGGAAGACGGCGAGGTCGCCGCTGTCCGGGGCGATGTCGTCGAGCCGGGCCCGTGCGCCGGCCGGGTCGTCGGCCGGTTCGGCCAGGGCGCGCAGGTCCGTGGCGTCGGTACCGGCCGTGCCACCCGCGACGAGCAACAGCCGTACGCTCGGGGTGTCTTCGGCCACCTCCAGCCCCAGGGCCTGGTGGTCGAAGTCGCCGAGTCGGTCCGGTACGGCGATCGATGTCACCTCGGCGTGGGCGGCCAGGTAGCGCAGTTCGTGACCGCGATGCGCGGGCATCGCCATCACGGGAGCGATTCCGGCCCGCAGACAGGCGAGGGTGAGTGTGACGAACTCCCAGCCGTTGGGCAGCTGGACGAGCATCGCGTCCCCGGACCTGAGACCACTGTCCAGCAGACGGCATGCCAATCCGTCGGCCCTGTCGACGAGTTGACGGTAGGTCAGACGCGTGTCGCCGTCCACCACGGCCACTGTGTCGCCGTAGGTCTCCGCCCATTCGTGAAGGTACGAGCCGAGCGGCCTGCCCCGCCAGTACCCGGCCTCGCGGTAGCGGTCGGCCGTCTCCTTGGGCCAGGGTACGAATCCCTCACGCGTCATCGGATCCTCCTTGATCCCGGGGGTCACGCAGCAGCAGTACGGCGTCCAGCGCGACGACGTCGCCGTCGGGCAGGACGCGCAAAGGATTGATCTCGCACTCGGCCACGGCGTCGTCGGCGGCGAGGGAGGCCAGGGCGAGCAGTACGTGGGTGAGTCGCGCTCGGGCGACGGGAGTGGCGCCGCGTGCGCCGAGGAACAGCTGGCGGGTGGCGAGCTCATCGAGCATCGCCTGGGCCTCGTTATCGGACAGGGGCGCGAGGCGCAGGGATACGTCGCCGAGGATTTCGGCGGCCGTTCCCCCGGCACCCAGAGCCAGCACGGGGCCGAAGACCGGGTCCCGGCGTACGCCGACGATGAGTTCGGGACCCGCGGGGGCCATCTGTTCCACCAGCAGCGCGGGGCTCGCGGGCATACGGGCGAGGGCTTCGTCGAGTTCCTCGTGCGTGCGGATGCCGACCTGGACCCCGCCCACCTCCGTCTTGTGCAGGATGTCCGCGTCGAGGATCTTCACGACGACGGAGCCGCCGAGCTCGTCGAGAGCCGCGTGCGCCGCGGCGGGGTCGGCGCACACACGCCGTACGGGCGTACGGATGCCCAAGTCCGCGAGGACGCCCTTGGCCGTGTGCTCGTCGACCGGCCCCGTCGGGGGCAGGGTAGGGGCATCGGAGGCGGTGAGGACGGCGGCCTCCAGTCGGGTGCGCGCGGCCGCGTCCTCGACGAGCGCGCGCACCATCGCCGATCCGGAGGCCGGCGTGGCCGCGCAGGGAATGCCGGCTTCGCCCAGTTCACGGCGGGTCCGCCGCGCCTGATCCACGGGTCCGCCGACGACGGCGACGAGCGGGGTGGCCGTACGGGCGGCGGTCAGTGCGGCCCAGAGGTCCACGGTGGTGGGTTCCAGCAGCCCGTAGACGGCGGTGACATCGATACCGGGGTCCTCCGAGACCCGCTCCACGATCTGCGTGATCGTGGGCGAGGGCCGACCGGTGTCGACGGGGTTGTTCTGGTAGGTGAGGGCGGGGAGCAGTTCACGCAGCTCCTTCACCGTGCGTTCGACCAGCGGGGGAACCTGCACTCCGTGGGAGCGCAGGTCGTCGGTGAGCAGCAGACCGGGTCCGGCCTGGGCGGTGACCAGGCCGACGCCCGCACGGGGACGCGCGGGGAGTCGTACGCGGCCGAGCGCGGTGACGGCGTCGACGAGGTCGCGCTCGTCGTCGACGAGGACTGCTCCGGCCTGGCGCAGGGCCGTCCTGGTCACGCGCCAGGAGGTGGCGAGGGCGCCGGTGTGGGAACGGGCGAAGTCTCCGATGTCGCTGCGGCCAACGACCAGGGCCACCACGGGGACACGATCGGTCAGACGCCGTACCGCCTCGGTGAGGCGGCGGCCTTCCGCGGCGGTCTCCACGTGCAGGGCGACGGCCCGTACGCGGTGGTCCTCGGCGAGGTGGCGCAGGACGTCGCCCTGGGTGACGTCCAGGCTGTTGCCCAGCCCGACCCCTAGGCGCAGGCCGACGCCGCCCTCGGCCAGGGCGAACGCCAGCGCGTGGTTCACACCGCCGCTCGCGGCCACGACCGCCACCGGCCCCGGTTCCAGGCCGGGCGCGCCCGGGACGAAACTGGCCGTGAGTCGGAGGTGGGGGACGAGGAAGCCGGAGGTGTTCGGTCCGAGGACCCGGATGCCGGTGTCCCGTACCACCTCGGTCAACGCCTGCTGGTGCAGCGCACCGTCACCCCCGGCTTCCGCGAAACCGCCGGCGCACACGAGTGCTGCGCGGGCGCCGACGGCTGCCGCCTCGCGCAGGGCGTCGGCGGTCACGGCGGCCGGGATGCAGGAGACGACCAGGTCGGGCGTGATGCCGTAGCTCGCGGCGGCCTCGCCGACGGTGGGGAAGAAGCCCCGATCCAGGTCCGGGCGGCCGGAGTTGACCTTCATCACCGGCCCCGGGAAGGAGGCCAGGGAGTCTGCCATCGCCGCGCCGAGTTTCCCGGGCGTGGCCGATGCGCCGAGCACGGCAATGGCTCGGGGGGCGAACAGCGCTTCCAGGGCGGTCACTTGGTACCTCCGACGAGGTCGGCCCGGCCGGAGAGGACGAGCGTGGTCGCGGTGTCGTCGTCGTACGCGCCGACGATCGCGGCGGGCAGGCTGTGTGTGAGCCGGGCCTCCTCCGCGACCAGCACGCGGGTCAGCGCCGTACCGCCGCGTACACCGACGAGCAGGGCGCCCGCCTCCGCCGTCTCACGCACCTGCTCAAGGGCGAGGGGCAGGCCCTCCTCGGTGTCCGGAGCGTCGATCCACACGCCCGCTCCCGACGGCTGACCGCTGAACGGGACCATCGGAATGCTGGTGCCGTCGGTCCCGGTCAGGACGTCGCCGTCGGCCGTCACACGCCGCGAGGGAAGTCGGTACGGCCCGCCTCGGAAAGGCGTCCGCAGGGGCTCCGCATCGTGACGTCGCCGCCACCAGCCGTCGACGCGGTCCACGTACGCCGCGTCGCGCACGGCGATCTTTCCGCGGGGGATGCTGCGGGAGAGGAAGTGGAAGGCGAACTGTGTCGGATCGTCGAGCGTACGGACGTAGCGGCCGAAGTGCTCCCACCAGGACAGGCTGGGCCGCGCCGAGTTCTGGATCTTCTCGACCTTGGGGCGGCGGCGCTCTTCGTAGCTCTCCAATGCCTCCGGCACGCTGTGGGACGTCTCCCCCAGTGCCTCGGCCAGCGCGACCGCGTCCTCCATCGCCATCTTGGTGCCGGACCCCACGGAGAAGTGCGCAGTGTGCGCGGCGTCGCCCAGCAGCACCCACTTGCCGCGTCGCCACGAACGGGCCCTGCGGGTGGCGAAGTTGGCCCAGCGCGAGTTGTTGCCGACCAGCGGGTGCCCGTCGATCTGCTCGCGGAACAGGCCTTCCAGGTATGCCTTGGTCTTCTCGTCGCTGAGGCCCGGCGCGGTCGACAGATCGAAGGCGTCGAGGCCGGCCCTGGCCCAGGAGTCCGCGTCGGTCTCGACGATGAAGGTGCTCAGCGAGTCACTGATCGGATAGGCGTGGGCGGCGAAGACACCGTGGGGGCCGTTCTGGTGGACGAAGGTGAGCCCGTCGAACGCGTAGGTGGTGCCGAACCAGATGAACTTCGCGCTCGCCACCTCGGCTGTCGGTCCGAGGTCGTCGGCGAACAGGGTGCGGAAGCGGCTGTTGGCGCCGTCGCACACCACGACCAGGTCGAAGTCGTCCAGCTCGGAGGGATCGCTGACCTCGTGCTGGAAGCGCATCTGCACGCCCTCGGCGCGGGCCCGTTCCTGCAGCAGGCTCAGCAGCGTCTTGCGGACCACGGCCGCCATGCCCATCCCGCCCACACGCTCCCGGGCGCCGTGCACGCGGACCTCGATGTCGTCCCAGTGCCTGCCGTGCTTCTCCAGCGCCTCGCTGAGGACGGGGTCGGCGGCGTCGATGGCGTCGAGTGTGGCGTCGGAGAAGACCACTCCGAAGCCGAACGTGTCGTCGGGACGGTTGCGTTCGAAGACCACGACCTCGACGTCGGGCCGGCTCCGCTTGAGCAGTGTGGCGAAGAACAGTCCTCCGGGACCTGCGCCGATGCAGGCAACTTTCATCGAATTTCCTTCGTGCTCACAGCCACGCGGGCAGCTTCGGCAGGGATCCCCTGCCGGGCGGGTACAGGGGACCGGGCACGGGGCGCCCGGTCACATAGGCGGCCAGGCCGGCCAGATCACCACTGACCACGACCGGCTCGGCGCCGCCCGAGTCGCCCAGAAGCCAGGTGTGGGCGCCGTCCTCGGACCGCAGCCGGACGGAGGGACAATCCGGTCGATCCTGGAAAGACGCCGCCACGTCGTCGACGAGGGCCACGCACACGTCGTGCGGCACGTCGTCGAAGCTGGTGTCGATGTTCAGGTCGACGGCGTGGACCCATACCTCGCGCACCCGCATCCACGGCACCTGAGACACGGGCACCTCACGGCCTCGCGCGGTGCGGACGGTCGCCGCCCAGCACTCGTCGGGCAGCGCGGCGAGCTCCTTGGCGAGACGGCCGTCGGCCGCGAGCAAATCGGCACGCAACTCCTCGGCCGGCCGCCGGGCGCCCTCCTCTATCTCACGCCCACGCTGGTCGCCACTTGCGTACATGGGAGTCTCGACACCGGTACGCGCCCAGATCAGCAGGTTGACGAGTGCGTCGGCGTTGCGGGCGACGTGGGCGACGACGTGGGCGCGGCTCCAGCCCGGCAGGTACGAGGACCTGGTGAAGCCTGGGTCGGTCAGCCGGTGTACGGCGGCCTCGAAGGCCGCCGTGCCCTTGGCCGCCTGCTCCAGCACCACGGCCGGGCCTGCGCTCACCGTGTCTCCCGACGGCAAGTGTTGCGCGTCTCGCCGATTCCCTCGATCCGGGTGACGAGGAGCGAACCGTCCTGCAGATAACGGGCGGGCTTGCGGGCGTGGCCGACCCCGCCCGGGGTTCCGGTGGCGATCACGTCACCAGGCACGAGGGTGACGATCTCGGACAGGTACGCGACCAGGGTGGCCGGGTCGAAGACAAGGTCACCGGTGTCGGCCTTCTGAACCGTGTCGCCGTCGACTTCACAGGTCAGGTTCAGGCCCTGTGCGGAGACCGCGGGGTCGTCGGCGGTCACCAGCCACGGTCCGACGGGGGTGCTGGCCTCGAAGGTCTTGCCCTGATCCCACTGGGTGGTGCGGTACTGCCAGTCGCGGGCGGTGACGTCGTTGAGCACGGTGTACCCGGCGATCGCGGCCCGCGCCTGCTCCGTGTCGGCGTGCCGGACCTCGGCCCCGATGACGACGCCGAGTTCGGCCTCCCAGTCCATCTGCGTGGACACGGCGGGCAGGGTCACGTCGTCGTAGGCGCCTACCAGCGCCCGCGCGAACTTGGAGAACAGCGTGGGGTGCGAGGGGAGTTCGCGGCCCATCTCCAGAATGTGGGTGCGGTAGTTGAGACCGACGCACACGACCTTCTCCGGCGCTACGACCACGGGGGCGTAGTCCAGGGCGCCTTCGTACGTGTCACCGTCGGCGTCCGCGGCACGCGTCGCCCAGTCACTGTGGCGCAGGAAGGCCACCAGGTCGCTCTCGCCGAGGTCGACAGCCTTGTCCTCGTCGACGCGGACGGCGCGCGTGGTGCCGTTGACCCGGATGGTGGCGAGCTTCACTTGTGTTCTCCTCGGGAGGTACGGGCGAGACCGAGGGCCTCGTAGACGGGCTCGTCGCTGAAGCGGAAGAGGTCGACCTGGGTGCGGGCGGACAGCGAGACCTCGCACCAGGAGGGGACGACGAACAGGTCGCCCTTGGCGATCTCGAAGACCTTGTCGCCGACCTGCGCGACCGCTTCGCCCTCGAACACCTGCCAGACCGCGGAGCCGACCGTGCGCACCGGGGTGGTCCGGGTGCCGGCCCGCAGTCGGCGCATCTCGGTGCGCATGGTGACCAGGGCGTCCCTGCCGGTGGTGGGGTTGGAGAAGCGGACTCCGGCGTGTCCGGGCTCGAGCACGCCGGGGACGCCCTCGTCCTCCAGTTCCAGCTGGGCGGTCAGGGCGGCATCGGTGTGCTCCCAGCGGTACGCGTTCAGCGGGGAGTTGGGCTGGTCGGGCCGACTGATCGGGCGCAGCCCGGGGTGGCCCCACAGTCGCTGGCCGCGCGAGCGCTCGGGGGTTTCGCGCGTGGAGAGCTCGTCGGGGCCGAACTCGAAGAAGCCTGCGTCCAGCTTGGAGACGAGCGGGATGTCGAGGCCGTCGAGCCAGGCCATCGGCTCATCGGTGACGTTCTGGTGCTCGTGGAAGGCCCAGCTCGGGGTGAGCAGCAGGTCACCCCGCCGCATCGCTACCGCGTCCCCGTCGACGTTGGTCCATACGCCCTCGCCTTCGACCACGAACCGGAAGGCTCCCTGGCTGTGCCGGTGCGAGGGAGCGACCTCGCGCGGCCCCAGGTACTGGATCGCGGTCCACAGGGTCGGGGTGACGTAAGGAAGGCCAGGAAGGCCGGGGTTGGAGAGGGCCATGGCGCGGCGCTCGCCGCCACGGCCCACCGGCACGAGTTCGCCGGAGCGCTGCGCGATGGGCAGCAGATCCGCCCATCGCCACAGGTGCGGCACCGCGGCAGGCTGCGGCGACATCGGCATCAGGCCGTCCACCTGCGTCCACAGCGGGATCAGACCCGCGTCCTCGAAATCCGCGTACAGCTCGTCGAGCAGCTTGCGCTCGGTCTGTTCGCTGGTGGTGTCGGTCACGGAAACCTCCAGGTCGTATGTTCGGCGACCGCCGGAAGAAGCGCGGTCCACCGCGCTGTCCTCGACGCTACGTGCCGTTTCCTCTGACAGGAATCCTTGATGGCTATGATTCCTCTATGGAGAATTCAGCGGATCATTCGCCCGGCCCCTCGTATCCGGTGAGCGCCGCCGGCAACGCCCTACGCGTCGTCCGGCTGCTGCACGAGCTCGACGAGCTGCGGGTGATGGACGTCGCCGACCGACTCGGCGTCGCGCGCTCGACCGCGCATCGGGTCCTCGCGATGCTCGTCTTCGAGGGATTCGCCGTGCAGGACCGTCACAAGGTGTACCGGCCCGGGCCGGCTCTGCAGGCGATCAGGGGAAGCCAGGCGCCCCCTCCCCCGGACCTGATCACCATCGCCCACCCCCACCTGCAACGGCTGGCGGACGCCGTCCGGGAGACGACCCACCTGATGGTGCTCGAGGGCAACGGCAGCCGCTTCCTGGACGGGGTGGAGGGCTCCCAGGCGCTGCGCGTCAGCTACCGCACCGGCACGCTTCTGCCCGCGCATGTGACCTCGGGCGGCAAGGCCCTGCTCGCGGCACTGCCGGCTGACCGCCTCCGGGCCCTCTACCCCAACGGACTACCCGACGGCCGGGCCAAAGCCCCCAAGGACTTCGAGAGCCTGATGAACGAGTTGGTGTCCGTACGCCGCCACGGCTACGCCCTCAATTTTCAGGAGAGCGAGCGCGGAGTGCACGCCGTCGGCGCGTGTGTGCGCGACCGCACCGGCGCCGCGGTGGCCGCCGTGGTCGTGGCCGCCCCGTCCGTCCGCTGCACCCGCGCACGGCTCACCGAACTGTCCCAGCCTCTCCTCACGACCGCGCGGGACATCGGTCAGGGACTGTGAACGACAGCGGCGCGCGCCACCTCGACCCACAAGGTGGTGCGCGCCGCAGCAGTCCCGGCACTGCTCTGCCTGCTCACCCGCTGCACGCGACTGCTGGTCACCGACGGGGACGAGCCCTCGCCAGAGCTTGAGTCCGTCTTTGGTCACAACCCCAGAACGCGATCGGCGTTGCCGTGCGCGATGCTCGCGAGGTCGGCCGGCGCATACGGTGCCGAACGCAGGAATCCCACCGCCTCGGCGCTGGACTCGAACGGGTAGTCGATGGAGAACAGCACCCGGTCGACACCCACGGCGTGGACGGCTCCCAGCAGAGCGGCATGCGACATGACTCCGCTGGTCGTGACGTACACGTTGTTCCGCAGGTAGTACGAGGGCAGGTGCTGCAGCCTCCGCTCGGCGGGCACCTGGCCGAAGCGGCTGTCGAGCCGGGCCATCTGGAACGGCAACAGCTCGCCCATGTGGCCCAGCATCAGCGACGCGCGCGGGAACTGGTCGAACACACCGCCGTAGATCAGCCGGAGCGCATGGGCACCCGTCGTCGCGGTCCACCCCCACGACGGCCCGACCAGCACGGGGTACCCGTCGAAGACGCGCCAGTTGTCGGCCGGGATGGCGGCCGGATGCAGATACAGCGTCACACCGAGGCGCTCCAGTTCGGCCCATACCGGCCTGAACTGCGGCTCGTCCAGGTAGTGCCCCCGCACATGGTCGTTGTACAGCACGCCTTTCAGCCCGAGTTCCTGCACCGCTCGGCGCAGCTCCACGACCGCGGCCTTGGGGTCCTGCAGCGGAAGGACGGCGAAGCCCGCGAACCGTTTCGGATGGGCGGCGACCGCCTTGGCCAGATGGTCGTTGACCCGCCGCGCGACGGCCACCGCCTCTGCCGGGTCCTCGATCACTTCCAAGCCCGGCGTGGCGTACGAGAGGACCTGGACATCGACGCCGTTGGCGTCCATGTCCGCCAGGCGCAGGTCGGTCAGGTCGTCCAGGCGACGGAACCACTCCTGCTTGATCGCCTCTGGCGCCTCCAAGCGCTGACGGATCGCTGCCTCCTGCCGGATGGCTCCAGGGATGGCGAACGCCTCTTCCACGGCCACGATGCGCATCTTTTTCTCCTTTTTAGCGTTCCGATGTCCCTTTGAGCCGGCCGTCGAGATGGAGGCACGGCTGCCGGACGCCGCCTCGGCGGCGAGCGCGGGTTGTCCCGCGGCCAGACCGCCGACCACGGCGGCTCCTCCGGCAGCGGCAGTAGTAGCGATGAATCTTCGCCGGGTGGACTCGGTACGGGGCTCGGGCATGTCGACTCTCCCCTTGGGCGCGCGGGTGATTGCCAGGGTCCTGCCAATGACTGTTGCGCTCCGCGAGGGTGCGCGTCGTTCGAGATCAGACCGACGACCCTTCGAGCCACATCCGTCGAAGGCATGGCGGCAGGCAGGGGGTGGGCCGGCAGTGACCGGCTCGCAGAGTCGACGGGCCGCGTCCGACGGCCGGGTCGTGCTCCAGAGCGTTCCTGGGTGACGTGGGGCGGCTCCCCACTCCCTCTCTTGAACTGGAGCCAAGCTAGTTCTAGGATATTTTCCAGTCAAGGCCAGTGATGTAGCCAGATTGGCTCGACCTCACCTCATGACTCGTAGTCAAGAACCCGAGCGGTCTGTCACTCTGTACCGACCTCCACGGCCAGCCCACACACGGGCTACCCCGGATCGTCAGACTGGTCAGCTTCCTGGTCCGCCCCGCATGAGCCGCGTGGTCGGGGTCTGCTCACGCAAGGTCTTCCCGGGGCGGGTGAGGTGCCGGCGGCCGTGCCGGGCCTGCGATGAACCGCGCAACGATCTGAAGGAACGTGACAGTGGAACAGACCATGATGGCGGTCCGCCTGTTCGAACATGGCGGGCCCGAGGTGCTCAAGTACGTAGAGGCACCGATCCCCGACATCGGCCCCGACGACGTCTTGTTGCGCGTGCACGCCACGGCCGTCAACAGCTGGGACCTGCGCTACCGCTCGGGCAACCTGCCGCAGCCTCTCCCGGGACGGCCGGCCTGGCCCCTGCCGTTCCAGCTCGGCCGTGACGCGGCCGGTGAGATCGTCGCCACCGGCGAGAACGTCACCCGCTGGCGCACCGGCGACAGGGCGGTCCAGCTTCCGCACCCGCCATGCCGCAACTGCGCCCTGTGCGTACGCGGACTCGAAAACCTGTGTGTCGACACCGCCTATCCCGGACACCAGGTCTTCGGCGGATACGCCCAGTACGTCGCGCGCCGCCAGGACGCCGTCCTGCCCATCCCCGAGGGCGTCGACTACGAGACGGCCGCGGCCACCATGTGGACCTACACCACCCCGCTCAACTGTGCCCGGCAAGCGCCCGTCGGCCCCGGCGACACGGTGGTCATCACCGGCGCCAGCGGTGGAATGGCGATCGCCTGCGCACAACTGGCCAAGCTGAGCGGGGCCACCGTCATCGGCACCACGACCAAGCCGGACCGCGACGAAGCCCTACGCAAGCTCGGCTACGACCACATCGTGCACTCCACCGATCCCCGGATGCCGGCACGGGTACGGGAGCTGACCCACGGCCTGGGCGCCGACGCCGTCTGGGACTGCGTCGGCGGCAACGACTTCTTCCAGCTCTCCCTCGCCTGCACACGCCTCGGCGGCACGGTCATCGTCCTTGGCACACCGACCGACCAGGGATCCCGCCTCGAACTGGACGCACTCGCCCTCATCGGCCAACAGCTCAAGATCGCCAGCGTGCGCGGCGCCACTCTGCGCGACCAGCAACTGTGCCTGGAACTGCTGGCGGACAAAAAGATCACCCCGATCATCGACCGCGTCTACCCCCTCGAAGAAGCGGCCGAAGCCCACGCCTACCTCGAAAGCCAACGCCAGACCGGCAAGGTCATCCTCCTGCCCTGACGCCCGGCCAACCACCGAAGGGGTACGGGTGCGGTCCGGGGCGGCGGCCTTCACGGGCCGCCCCGGACCTGTTCGCTGCGTGACCCCGCCGGGGGCTTCGCGCACACCGTGTGCAGCCGGGCCTGAGCGGGACACAGGTCGTCAGGCTGTCCGAACAGATCGTCGACACCCGGCTCCACGGCCTACGGCCCGTCGGCTCCCCGCGCTGACACCTGGCTCCGGCGCACCGCACCCGGTGGGAGCGCGAACCCGGCGTGGTGTTGCAGTCGCTGCGGGGGGGGTGTCTCCCCTCCTTCAGGGAGACACCCCCCGACTCCATCAAGAGCGCTCAGTCTCGCGCGGCGAACGCCGTGGCCACTTCCTCGAAGGACGCGGGTTCACGGTCGAGCAGCATCCGCAGGACGTTGCTGTTGCCGCGCAGGCCGTGCCGGTCGTAGTCCTGCCACATGGCGCGCATGTCCGAGGCCCGGGACGGGGAGTCGGCCACTCCCGGCGGGAGCGGTGCGACCGCCCAGTCCACCGTCCTCGCCTCCAGATCCACTCCTCGTGCACGCCCGGCGAAACGCACCGCCTCGGCCAACGTCAGGGCGAGTCCCGCGAGTTCGTAGGTGGCCGAACCGTGCCCCTGCTCGGAGAGCACCCTGACTGCGGCTTCACCGAGGTCACGCAAGTCGATGAACGAGAACTCGTTGTCGACGTCGAACGGCACCTCGACGGGGCCGGCCGGAGCCCTCCCCCACGTCGACAGGACGATCTGCGCGAACATCGAGGGCTGGAGGACCGTCCAGTTCAGCGGCGAGGCCCGCACGGCGGCTTCGGCGTTCGCCTTGCGCAGGTGGTGGCGCAGCCCGGGGGTGTGCGGGTGGAGGACGGACAGATACACGAACCGGCGGGCACCCTCGTGCTCAGCCGCCTCAAGTGCCGTGATCGCGAGGACGTCTTCCTCCGGGTGGAACGCCGGCGGAATCATGAACACCAAGTCCGCGTTCTTCAGCGCCCGACGGACGGTGTCCGGCCTCTCCAGGTCGGCCTCGACAATGTCGTCCACGCCCAGGGCAGCCACCCGTTCGCGCCCCGCCGGTCCGTGCACCACGGCCCGGACCCGGAACGGAGTTCGTAGCGCGGCCTCCAGCACGTACCTACCGCAGAGCCCGGCCGCCCCGATCACCGCGATCACGGGCGGTTCCTGGCTGCGTACGGCTTCTGATTCGGACACCTTCCCGGCCTCCTCCCGCTGTTGTCATGCGGCTCCGCGCAGCCGTGACGTGCTCGTGCGTCGGGTCAGGGGTTGATCACGGTCATCCACATCGGATCGTCGGCACGTTGCTCCATGGCGTCCATGGCCTTGAGCGCTTCGGTGAGCGGGAACCGATGGGTGATGAGCTCGTCGGCGGTGAGAGTGCCCGTCTCGAGAAGCCGCAGGACATCCGTCGTGTCCTGGCGGGTGCACGCGCGAGTGGCGACGAAGCGCCAACAGTGCATCATCAGCGCGATAGCGGGCAGCGACAGCGGGGCGGAGTTGCCGCCCATGTGCACGAGTGTGCCGCCGGTGGCCATGCCGGCCATGGTCTGACTGAGGGCGGGACCGTCCGGGATGAAGTCGATGACGGCATGGGCTCCCGCGGGGGCCAGCTGACGCAGCCTGCGGGTGAGAGCGCCATTCGTCGACCAGCCCTCAGGGAGTTCGTCGAGTGCGACGATGTCGGCCGGTATGCCGCCGGCGAGCCCGGCGACGCGCTGGAGGCGCTCGGTGTCGCGGCCGACGAGGATCAGACGGGCGACTCCGAAGTGCTCCGCGAGTTTGACCGTCGCGGTCCCCATGGTGCCGGTCGCGGCGGTGACCACGAGAGTGGCCCGTTCCGGAAGGTCGGCGCACTTGAGTGCGCGCACGGCGTTGGCCAGATCCTGGACCTTGGCCGCGACGTCGAAGCTGACGGAGTCCGGCAGGGAGTCGATCAGCCAGTGCGGGACACGGACGTACTCCGCGAGTCCGCCGTCGTGGTACTGCTCGTACAGGGGCATCGGAGCATCACCGAAGCCGGCGTGACCGAGCATGGCCTGCTCGGCGCACATCATGTCCCGGCCGGTACTGCAGTAGTCGCACTCACGGCAGTTCAGCAGGGGATGGACCCGCACCCGGTCGCCCACCGCGTGGCCCGTGACATCGCGGCCGACGGCGGAGACGACTCCTGCGGCCTCGTGGCCGAGGGTGGTGGGCAGGTGCTTGAGCGCTCCCATCCGCAACAGGCGCATGATCCCCGGGGCCAGGCCGGCGGAGCCGACTTTCACGACCACGTCGAGCGGACCCGGCTCGGGGACGGGCAGCTCCTCCAGGACGAGCGCTTCGGCGCCCTGGTGTGCTCGCAGGGCAAGCATCGTGGCCATCAGCGGACCTCCACTCTGAGGCTCGAAAGCCGTTCGGGCGTACAGGCATCCGCCGTACGCGTGGTCTCGGCGACCTGGGGCAGTTCCTGATGCGAGAGGAGCGCCACGTAGTCACCGGGCTCGGTCACGACGCTGGCGTGGGAGATGCCGAGCGGGATGCGCACGAAGTCGCCCGGCTGAAGGTCGACGATGCCCCGCTGGGTGATCAGCGTGCGGTGGCCGTGGGCCTGGTACTGGATCTCGTCGGCGTCGAGGGTGCGCCGGTATCGGCGCTGTCCGCCAGGGGTGGTGGTGATCATGCCGAGGCGGATGCCGGCGGTCGCGTACAGCCAGGTGACGTCATGACCGGGATCGGCACGCAGCACCGCCATCCGCTGGTCCTCCTGGTGCACCTGATCGAGCAGGAGCTGTTCGTCGACCCCGAAGACGGTGACGTCGTGGCCGAGCGCGGCCATGCACTGGGTGATCGCCTCGTTGGCCTCGCCGGGCTGCCAGCCGGGGAACGGCGGGAGCACGGCCCCGGACTCCCGCTGTACCGGTGCCAGCTCGGTGACCGGTGCGGGGATGTAGAACAGCAGGTGGCTGTCCTCGCGACCGTAGTTGTCGTGGGCGACGCCGCGCGGGATACGGGAGAAGTCGCCGGGCTGGAACTCGATCACGCCGAGTTCGGACATCAGCGTCCGCTCGCCGCCGATCTGGTAGGAGATCTCGTCGACGTCGCAGTTGCGATGGTAGAACGGCTGCCGGCCGTCCATTTTCTGCCACTCGACGCGGATCTCGTCGTTCTCGTAGACACCGCGTGGAGGGGCGAACGCCTCCGGCTCGTACTGCTGCGGGTAGTGCACCACGGTCAGCGGCGGGTGCTCCTGCCACAGTTTGACGGGCACCTTCGGGGGATGCGGCGGCGAGAGCAGCAGGTCCTCGTCGCGGACGATACTGCGCAGCGGATGGTCGGAACCCAGGACCATGACGTCTTCAACAACACTCACGGGGACCTCCTTGTCCTTCAGTGAACGGCTGGATCAACTTGGGTGACGGGGAGGGAATGTGTGCCGCCTCCTGCCGGCCGAAGCCGGTGACAGTGGTCACCTCTTTCGGCCCCAGTACATCTCGATGCCCTTCCACTCCATCAGCTGAGGGCTGTCGACCTTGTCCCCGAACGCCTCGCGGATCTGCTCTCCGGAGTAGTAGGGGATGTCGTCCACGGGGACGTGCCCGAAGAGTTTGTCGAACCACTGCCGAAGGTGGACGTCGGAGTCGATACGGGAGAAGAACGTCGCTCCCTTCAGGACCGCTTCGGCCAGCACGATACGCCGGCCGGGCTTCATCACTCTCAGTAGGTCCGCGGCCGTCTCAGGCCAGTCGTCACAGTGCTGTGTCGCCTGCAGCACGGCGACGCAGTCGTACGCCTCGTCGTCCACCGAGTCCGTGTACGACCAGCGCCAGCAGCCAACCTGGCCGTTCCGGCCGGGAACCTTGCCCAGGACGGCGTTTCGTCCGTCCTTGATGATCTCCACGGTGTCGATGACGCCCTCCGGTCCCACCAGGGCCCGCATGTCCTCGACCCACCCGGCGGGCGCGATGCCCTCACCGATGAGCAGAACCCGGTCTCCGCGACGGAGTTCGAGGAGACCGTAGACGATCTCGGAGATCGGCCGGGCCAGCTCCTGCCAGATGTACGGCAGGCCACCGGCGATGGCCATGGCCATTTCCCACTCCGCGCGCAGCTTGACATCGTGGATCTCCGGGCCGAAGCGCTCCTCGTCCCACGGCTGGATGTACCCCCACGGGTCTCCGCCACCGAAGCTGTCCTTGGCTTCCGTACTCATGTCGTCATGTCCTCCGTCGACTGCCGGAATCGTGTGGTGAGGGCCGCATTTCTGCGGCTCGAACGCCGCCATCGCCGCGCCCTGACCAGGGCGCCGATACCTTCGGCCTCGATGCGCACCTCGGTGCCCCCGTCAATCTGTGAGACGCAACGACACCATCGGGCTGCCGCATATGGGCAGTCACGTAGACGGTCTGCCGTCTGCTGACAGGTCGACCCCGGCTTCGCCGTGATCAGCGGGAGTCACCATGACGCTCCCTCTCTCTTGAACCCAAGACGAGCGTAGCACCGCACACGATCGGTCAAAAGTCTTGTGTTTTTCCAGCTCTTCCATACATCGACATGCGCGTGTAATTCTGACCCGGGTTCAAGAGATGGGACCATGAGTGGTCCGACCCTTGCTCAGGAAGGCAGATCTTCAATGTCCGACCAGCACGAGAGAGCCGCATCCCGGCGCGTCCTGATCGTGGGAGCAGGGCCTGTGGGCCTGGCCCTCGCGACCGAGTTGGGGTGGCGCGGTGTACCGGTCACCGTGATCGATCAGGGCGACGGCCACGTGCCCTTTCCAGCAGGTGAAGCGATCTTTTCGCGCACCATGGAACATCTGCGCCGCTGGGGTTGCGCGGAAGAAGCACGCACGGAGTCCGCACCGCCCCCGGACTACCCGCACCGCACGGTGTTCGCCACCTCCGCCACGGGGCGCGTCCTCACCGACTTCGACTACGGGGTCACCAACCGGTCTTCGGGTGTGTACACCCAGCTGACGCCGGAGGGTCCCGCGTTCCTGTCCAAGTTCTCCTTCGTGCCGTTGCTCGCGCGCACCGCCGGTGAACTGCCGGGAATCGAGATCAGGTACGGCACCCGCCTGGAGACGATGGAGCAGGACTCCGAGGGCGTCCTGGCCGTGGTGCGCGACGTGGCGAGCGGTGCCACCGAGACGCTGGCCGGCGCGTATCTGGTGGCCTGCGACGGAGGCCGCAGCGGCATCCGTCGGGCACTGGGCATCGAGTTCGAGGGCATGTTCGCCCAGGGGCACAACTTCGCCGTGCACTTCCGTGCGCCGCAGCTACTGGACCTCCTGCGGGAGAAGCTGGGTGGCCCCGCAGTGCAGATCCACACCCTTGCGTCCGCGCGCCGGCCGTACATCACGGTCGTCAACGGCGTGGACGAATGGCGGCTCTCGGTCTACCTGGACGAGGAGCCCGACCCCGATGACGCGGTCGCCTGGATACGCGAGGCCGTCGGTGCGCCGATCGACGTGGAGATCCTCGCGGCGCAGCCCTGGAGCGGACACTGCGTCGTGGCCCGCACCTACCGTGAGGGGCGGGTGTTCCTCGCGGGCGACGCGGCGCATCTGCTGTGGCCCAAGGGGGGCTTCGGCGCCAACACCGGGATCGGTGATGCCGTGGACCTCGGCTGGAAGCTCGCCGCGACACTCCAGGGATGGGGAGGCCCGGCGCTCCTGGACAGCTACGAGCAGGAGCGGCGGCCGATCGCCGTCCGCAACGTCACCGAAGCCTCCAGCAACTGGAAGGCCGACGCGCAGCTCGTCCCCGATCCGGCGCTCGACCGCATGGACGCGGAAGGCGAACGGCTGCGACGTGAGCTAGGCGAGGAGATCCGCCGGTCCCGGGCCAAGGAGTTCCGCTGCACGGGCGTCCAGCTCGGATACCGCTACAGCGGCTCCCCGATCTGCGCGCCGGACGGGAGTCCGGAGCCGCCCGACGAGCCGGACGAGTACGTTCCGTCGACATGGCCCGGCTGCCGCGCACCGCATGTCTGGCTGCCCGACGGCAGTTCGGTGCTCGACCACTTCGGGCGCGGGTTCACGCTCGTGGTCTCGGGTTCCGCGGACCCGACGCCTCTGGTGAAGGCCGCCCGCCGGTGTGGTGTGCCGTTGACGGTGCTGCGCCTCGCCGACCCGGCGGCCGAGGAGTTGTACGAGCGGCCGCTGGTGCTCGTCCGCCCGGACGGTCACGTCGGCTGGCGGGGCAGGCAGGCTCCCGCGGATCCCGCCGCCGTGCTCGACATGCTGCGCGGGGCGACGATTCCGCCCCGGGACGAGGAAGCGGCCGGTGCGGGGCGGGCGGTGTCAGCGGGAGTCGGGCCTCACCTCGTCTGAGGTAACGCGCTCAGCGCTTCCGCCCCTTGGCCGCCGAACTCCTGGCCACGACGGACTCCAACAGGAACCGGATCATCTCGTGCGCCGGTCTGTTCCAGTCATTGGGCACGTGCGCCCCTTCGAAGACGGCGACCGCGACATCGCGGACGAGCTCGGCATCGATGCCGGAGGAGTCGTCGAGGCCGCGCTCTGCCATGAACTCGTCGACCAGTCCGACGATCCACTTCAGGAAGGTGTTGTGGGCCTCGCGAACGGCCTCCGAATGGGGAAGCCGGTCGTGCATGGCCTGGTGCATCGGCCGGGAGTAGCGCATGTCGGACAGCCCGCGCACCAGGCGGCTCAGTGGGTCGGCACCGGCCTGCTCCTCGTTCAGGATGCGGATCTCGCGACTGAGCATGCGGTTGATAACGGCGGCGAAGATGTGGTCCTTCGAGTCGAAGTACCAATAGACGTTGCCCCGGGCCACGCCGGCGGCGGCACTGATGTCCGCCATCGTCGTCTTGTCGTAGCCCTTCGCCAGAAAGAGCTCGGTGGCCGCGGCTAGCAGATCACCCTTGCGCTCCTCCCGGGGGATCTGCTGGCGGTTCCGCGGCATCCCGACTCCTCCCGTGAGTTCACCCGTCTCCGGTGAGTGTAGACACCCGCCAGGCCACCCCCTACGCAGGAGGAAGGAGTGCTGGGGCCCATCGGGCCCCGGCGAGGAGGTCCTGGACATCCTTCGCCGAGGAAGAGGCGGCGCGGCGCGTTCCACGCACGGCGATGGCGGACGGCGTTCCCCGGGCCGCCGCTCGTCGGTTCAGTCCGCGGTGGGCCGGGCGAGGCCGTGGTCGTAGGCGAAGATCACGGCCTGGATGCGGTCGCGGGCTCCGAT
>NZ_JBIWMA010000034.1:0-60898 GCF_044766465.1 Streptomyces sp. NPDC102259
ACAACACAGCCCACTCGGCATCCGAAAGCTCATGACGACGCACCACGACAAACATGATGCCTCATTACCTGACCACCTTTGAAGACGATCTCTAGCCGGGATTGCCCGGCGCCTCACACCGTGAGCGCCGCTGCACGGCAGCGTCCAGTTGGTGACCCCACGACTCGGGCAACGGCTGCCCCAGCGCCCAGGCGATCACGGCTTCCGCGATCATGTGCAGTTTGACGTTGATGTGCTGAGAGACCTCGCGGAGCACCTCGAACCCGGTGGCCGGCGGCATCCGGTAGGCCGCGGTGAGGACGCCGATGGCCTGGTCGACCGTCGCATGGGAGTCGACCGCGTGCTGCAGTTGGGCGTTCTCCTGCTCAAGACGGGCCACCGTGGCGTCACGCGTTCCGTCGGCCCGGGGCCGGTGTTCGCGCGAGGTCGTCATGACGGGTCTCCATGTAGGGGCAAGGCTTCCAGTACGCCTGCCCCGAACGGGAACAGCAAGACGCCCTCACTGTGCCGCGAAGATCACAGGTAATGCGCGGCGGGCTCTTCACCGATCACCGTCGGCGAAGAGCCCGAGAGGCTGTCTCCCCAACCCCTCCCCCGCCGAGTCCCCTGGCCTCCCCGCTCCACTCGCTCCGTACAACCAGGAGATGACCTCCGTTCGCAAGCGCTCATTGCTCCACCGCCTCTCTCGGACGTTAGGCGGCGCTGAACTCGTGGGCGGGTCCGCCGCGCCACTCCACCCACTGCGGGTCGTCCAGGATGGCCTCGGGATCGGCGACGCCGGCGCCTTCGAGGAACACGACCAGGTCGTGATCGCTGTAGGCGGTGCCGAGGATCTCGTCCCGGCCGTTGCTGTGCACGGTGACTCTCCGGCCGCCCGAGATGGAGCGCTGGTGCACGACGATCGGCGCGCTGGTCACGCTTTCCAGCGTGCCCCGGGCCGGTCCGGTGGGCGAGTCGGCCCGGGGCGTCAGGGACTGTCGCCACCCCAGTCCCAGCGGTTTCGCTCGCCGGGGCGCGGGTCGTACAGGGCCCGGCCGCCGGGGCCGAACTGCCCGAGCTCGGTCATCAGCGCGACGCCGGTCTGGATCTCGTCCGCTGTCCAGCCGGTGATGTCGAGCAGCAGGCGTCCAGCGGGCCGCCGACCAGTTCTGCGTAGTCGCGGTGCGGCAGCGGGCCCGGGTGGTCGTGGTCGGTGCCGTAGACCCGGCCGCGCAGCAGCTGCTCGTCATCACCGTCCATCCGTTCAGCCGCCATTGACAGCCGGGTCCGGTCGCGTCACCTGCGGAAGCGGGAGAGCCAGGTTCCGCCGGCCTTCTGCTCGGGCACGCCCTGGCCCTGCTCTTCATGCCGGTGCTCGCCCGGCCAGGCTTGCTGAAGGTCGGCGACGAACCGCCGGTTGCAGCCCCCGCACAGGTGCGGGCGGAGCTCCGGGGAAGCGCCCCAGCCGACGCGCTCGGTTACCTTCCACCGCTCGTCGGTGAACGAGGCACCGCACTCGGTGCAGACAGGACGGTGAGGCGAGCGCTGGAAGCTCTGCTGCTCTGCCCCACGACGCACCGGCTCCCGGTGCTCTTGCTTGGCAGCAGCGTGGCGTTCGGCGGCGAGGGCCTTTTGCTTGCAGTCGTCGCACAGGTGCGGGTGGGAGTCCTTCGGGGCTCCCCAGTCGGTCACCTGGGCGACCTCCCAGCGTTCGTCGGTGAACCTCGCCCCGCAGCCGGCGCAGACGGGGCGGCGGACCTCACGCTCGGCTGCCTTCTTCGCCGCCTGCTCCTGGGCTGCCCGCCGCACCTGTGCCTGGTACTCCTCCTGGTGGGCCTTGGCTTCTTCCCGGGCGCGTGCGTCGGCCGCCTCACGGCGGGGATTGCCGATCGCTTCCCGCAGGGGCTGCTTGTGGTCGCGGCCGAAGCGGAGGAACACCGGTCCCTCCGGGCCGTGCTCGCGCAGCTGGTTCAGGCCGGTCGCGATGATCGGGATCCTCCCGTCGTAATGGTGGTAGCCGCCCTTCTGCCGCTGCCCCTGCCACAGGTGCCGGGTGAGTTCTGCCAGGCGCGGGACGGTGCGGTCGGGGTTGCGCTCGCCGACGCGGTTGAACACCAGCAGCACGGGCGGGTACGCCGCATCGCCGGACCAGGTGTCCGGAGCGCTCCAGCGGGTGCGCCACATCGGGCGCTCACGGCCGTCGGTGTCCTTCACCTCCCGCCTAAAGAACCGGGCGTACTTCTCCAGCTTGTCGGCGAGCTCCTCAGCACTCTCGTGGCAGTTGTCGACCTCAATGAACAACAGCGGCACCTGGTCCTGCGGTGCGGTGAGAACCAGGTCTGCCTGGGCGCCGCCCTTGCCGGGCGCGTTCCACGTGCCGGTGGCCGGCAGCGGGACCTCGGTCCGATACGAGGCGATGCTGCCGATGCCGTCCGGTGCGTCGACGGCCGCCTGGGCGGCGGCCTGGACGTGCGGCGGGTCGTCGGCGAGCTTGGCCATGTTCGGCTTCGGGCGCAGCATCGCGATCACGGTCTCGTTGACGGCCATCGGGTGGGAGGCACCGCTGGAGCCCGCGCCGCGCGCGGTGGGACCCATCTCCGTCACCGGGCGCCGCAGCTCGTAGCAGGCGGCCTCCAGGCCCTTGAGGGTCAGGTTCCGCAGGGAGTCCCCCGTCTCGGTGGAGCCGCCGTTCTCGGACAGGCCGTGCTTGCGCATGTCGGAGAGCGCGCCGGTGTGTGAGGCGGTGCGGGCCTGCTTCTGCTTCGACGGGGTCTCCTTGCCGGCGTGCCGGAAGCTCAGGTGCGGAGCGCCGATCCGCTGGATCTGATCGGCTGTGGCCACCTTCAGCGCCCCGAGCACGCGCAGCACGTCGCCGCGGTAGCTGTTCGTCGACCCCGCCGGGTTGTTCTTCCGCTTCCCCGCCATCAGCCCCGACCCTCCATCCGGTCGCGCACGGCCGCAGAGGGCGTCGGGCCCCCGAACCCGATGATCTCCTCCTCCACTGACATTCCCTTCAAGTACAAGAGGAGAGAAGAGGGTTGTGACGGCGCAGTTTTCGCGCCGATTCCCGCCCTGACAAGGGGTTTTCCCCCGACTCCGGGTGCCGGGTACCAAAGGGGGTTCCTGAGTGCCCTTCGAAGTGGGCACCCAAGGAGCCCTCTTGAGCTTGCCCGCCACGGGCTGGCCTTCCTCTGTGATCGGCCCGAGCGGTGCCGCTGCCCGGCCCTCGGGTGGGTGCTCGTCATCGTCTCGTCTCCTTCGCTGCCCCGGCCGGGGCGGTCGTTGCGAAGGAGCAGCGTGCAGGGGACCCCCTTGGCCGCAGTCTGACCGTTGCCGGTGGCAGGCGTGGACAAGGGGAAACGCGGCGGTGGTCGGGGCGGTAGCGGACCTGGACAAGGGGTCATGGTCGGGCTCGTGGTCGGGCCGACCACGGTGGACAAGGGGGCCGGGTTTGGCCCTTGCAGCCCGATTCATCCCATCCGGGCGGGGAGGGAGAGTTCTCTGTCCTCTGTCCCAGGCTGGCGGGCCGACCCTGCTGGGACGTCGTCGTGATCGGCACGGCGACCGTACGTCAGGAGCTGCCTGTGTCCCCCATCGTTCCCTCACTGCCCCCGCACCTGATCCAGCTCGGCTTCGACTACGTCTTGGCGGTGGAGGCCCAAGACGACGTCCAGGCCGCGCGGCTCGCGCCCGAGGTGGAGCAGTTGCCGGGACTGCTGCCGGGCATCGTGGAACTGATCGTCTTCCCCATGACCGCGTTGTCCGACGACACCGATCCCTGCGCCGACTCCTTCGTCCTGGACGAGGTCGGCGTCATCCACCTGATGGCGATCAGGGAGTGGGCCACCGACGCCCCCGCGGCTGCCGCGCCGGGGATCGCCCGCACCATCGCGCACTTCGTCGGCCAGGTCCTCGCCGACACACCGACGGACGTCGTCCAGGCTCTGCAGGCGCTGCGCGATGAGCAGGTGGAGCGGGCCCGTGCGGTAGCTCTGCACCGGTGACCGCACCACCGTGCGGGTGGGTGCGTACCGGTGCGGTGGTGCGCACCCACCCGGTACGCACCGAGTCCATCCGGTGCGCACCACACGATGCGCACCACCGTCCATCCGGTGCGCATCCACTCGGTGGGCGGTGCGCACCGGTGCGGCCGGCGCGCGGGAGTGGTGCGCATCGGGTGGATGCGCGGCATCGTCCCCGGCGAGGGCCTGCGGCTGTTGGTTTACCGCGGTAAACCAACAGCCGTGACGGGTGAACTGTCGGAGTCGCCTCCAGACTCGCGGCCAGTGTCTGGAATGATGCTCCACGCCCGCAGTACCGGAAAGTACGGGAAGCACACGGAGCATCGTATGCAAGCTGCTGTCTATGTCGTGTCAATCGACCCTCAGGCCTCCACGGTCTGGTGGGCAAATCGGATCACGAACCTCCCCTTCGACTTCTCCCAGGAGCATGAGACTCCCGAGAACCTGGCGGTCCTCAAGGACTCAGGCGCCAGGGTCGTCGTCATTGCCAACCAGAAGGGCGGCGTCGGCAAAACCACCGTCACCCTCAATCTCGGTGCAGTCGTCGCCGACGTCCTGAAGGGCTCCGGTCAGCTTCAGTACGTCTTCATCGACACTCCCGGCAGCCTTCAGGACGAAAACCTCCTCCGTGAGGCACTGAAGTACGCCCACGAAGTCCTCATCCCCATGCCGCCGGAGCCCCTCGCCTTCGACCCGACCGCCCGCACGATCGCGAAGGTCATCGAACCCACCGGACTGCCGTACAGGGTCCTCGTCAACAACTGGGATCCCCGCGACGGCAAGGCAGACCTCGAGGAAACCCGCGACTACATCAGCGCGCAGGGCTGGCCGACCCTCGAGTCCGTGATAAGGCGCTACAAGGTCCACACCCGGGCATCCGTCGAGGGCAGGGTCGTCACTCAATACGAGGAGAACCGCCCTTCCTACAAGGCTCGTGAGGATTTCTACCGCCTCGCTATCGAACTCGGTTACGGAGGTGGCCGCTGATGGGCCGCCGCACCAGCCTCGCTTCCCTCGCTGGCGCGAAGGTCGAAGATGTCCCCGGCCGGGGTGACGCAGTCCTCCTCTCGCTGCCGCTGGACAAGCTGCACTGCACCCGCTTCAACCCGCGTCGCAACTTCGGTACCGAGGCCGAACTGCGCGAGTTCGGGGAGAAGCTGAAGAAGGAACAGCTCCAGCCTGCGGTCGTCGTATCGCGCACGGCCTACCTCAAGCTGTGGCCCGGTGAAGCCGAGCGTGTCGGGGCAGCCTCCTACGTCATCGCCAACGGGGAGCGCCGGTACCGCGCGTCCAAGCTCATCGGACTGCAGGCCCTCGAGGTCGTCCACCGCGAAGACGTCGCCAGGTCCAAAGCCGACTTCCTTGATGCGGTCCAGTCCGAGAACAACGACCGCAAGGACCTGGATCCCATCGAGCGGGCAATTGCCATCGAAACTATGGTCACCGAACTCGGCGGTGCCGATCAGGTGGCCGCCTACTACGGCAAGACCAAGGGGTGGGTCAGCCAGCAACGCAAGCTACTCAAGCTGGCTCCGGACCTGCAGGACTTGGTGAGTTCCGGGGAACTGCCCGTACGGGTGGCCCGGGAGATCGCCGGTCTGCCGCAGGGGGCACAGGCAACCGCCTGGAAGGACGAACTGGAGCGGCGGCGTGTGGAGAAGCAAGCCGCTGCTCAGTTGCGCGCTCAGGCTCAGGCCACGCCAACACCACCGCAGACACAGCCTCCTGCGGAAGCCGCGTCGCAGCAGGCCTCGAACGCAGCGCTGTTTACCGCGGTAAACCAGAACCCAGCGGATACAGCATCCGCTCAGGAACCCGATGCAACGCCGGGAAGCCGGTTTACCGCGGTAAACCGGAACGGAGGGACCGAGAGCTCATCCCCCAGCGTGCTTGATTCGACTCCGGTCCCCAGCCCACGGCGTGACCATGCCGATGAAGCTGCTGCCTCCACGGCCCAAGGGGACGACGGACAACCTCGTCGACTTCCGTACGACGACGCCTTCTCCGTGGTCACCCACCTGCACCTCAAGATGGAGCCAGCAGTCTTCGCTGATGGTGCTCGTGTGTGGCTGAGGATTTTGCGCGAGCAGCATCCCGACGCGTATGGCGCGCTGCTGCAGGAGCTGACCCAGCAGGAGCAACAGTCGGCCTGACGCAAATGGCAGGCCTGGAACGCAAGAAGCGGCCCCTCGCCCCGGGTAGTCCCGGGGCGAGGGGCCGCTTCGTGGTCAGGGAGCTTTGGTGGCGAGAGTGTCGTCGATGAGTATCTCGGGGGCGGGATCGGCGGTGGAGCGCGCCGTGGCGACCTTGTCGATGGCGGGGGCGAGGGCGTCGTAGGCCCGGCCGGAGATAGCCTCCTAGTCGGGGAGGTCGGGTCCCATCCGCCAGGGTGAGCGTCCTGGTCCAGCTGATCGAGGTACGTGACGAGCTGGGCGCCGGTGAGCGTGACGCGGACCGTCCCCCGCTGTCCGCGCGGGCCGTCGGCGGGGGTTGTCGTGACCTTCTCCAGCCCGTCCGGACGGATGGCCTCCCAGACGTCCTTGTTGCAGACGATGGACAGGGAGCCGATGCCGCGGCCTTCTTCATGCGGCTGTCGTGATGGGGCGGGGGCGGGGACTGCGTCGACGCGCCGCACACGGTGAGCGTCAGGACGACGGTCAGGGCGGTGGCGGCCAGGGCGGCAGTGCGGCGGATCTTCTGCGCTGTCTCCCACTCGATGGATCATGCGCCCAGACGCCGACTCCCCATTGGGGAGTGATGCCCGCTAGCCAGTCCTGCCAAGGGTGTTGACGCTCTCGAACCCCGGAAACAAAAAAAGCCCTGCCCCCGGCGTGTGCTGGGGGCAGGGCTTCAGGGGTGGAGCGTTGCCGGTCAGGGAGCCCAGGTTGCGGGCACGGTCCCGTGGTCGGGGCTGGGGATCGCTGATGAGGTCGACCTGGCGGCGGGGTGTCGCATGACGGTGATCGGGATGGCGCCGGGCTCGGTGCCGGGGGCGTAGATCAGGCGCCAGGTGTTCTCCCATTCGCATCCGCAGGGGTGCTCGGGGTGCGGATGCCGGAGGATCACCGCGTTCGTGTGGACGGCGCGCGGAATGCGGGGAATGACTTCTGCCGGGTCGTCGCCTGGGTAGAGGTGAAGGTTCCGCCAACCGTGGACGCGGTCCATGTAGGAGGTCGCGGCCTCGATGACGGCGGACCACATCTGATGCCCGAGGGCGACGAAGGCGGCCGGGTAGGCGTCATCGTCGGCCGGCCCTCCGATGCCGGTGATGTGCAGGCCGCTGTAGGCGAGGAAGCCGTACTCCTTGACGTCCTCGCCGGGGGTCCATATCCCTTCGGCGGGGACCATCGTGCCGTCGTCGGCCTCGCTGGTCTCGATCTCGTACAGGCCCGTGGTCACGCCGGCACCGCCCGGGCGATGGCGGCCGCCAGGAGCACGGCGGCGTCGGTCACGTACGGGTCGTCGTAAGCCTCGTGGTCGCTGACGTCGAACGGCGCCGCCTTCGCGGTGACCGTGAATCCCGGGACGACGGTGGCCGCCTTGCCCGCCAACTCGGTGTTGAGGCGGTCGGCATCGTGGCCAGCGATCCAGGTCTGGAAGTAGGGACCGAGGCGGAGCAGCGTGTAGCCGGTGCCGTCGCTGCGGCGTGCTTCGACGTGGACACCGTAGTTCGCCGGGGCCATGCCGACGTCGTCTGGGAGGTCCAGGCCCGCCGCTGCGTGGGTGAGCGGCTCGTAGGCCGGATTCCACACACCAAGGATGTCGATCGTCTCGCAGCGCAGCCAGCCCAGCTTCCGGTAGCGCTCGCCGTAGGGCGTGTACGAGCCGCCGGGGTGTTGCAGGGCGACTGCGATCACGTCGGGCCCGTGGTCGTCGCCCGGGCGCGGGTGGGCACGTTCTACGAACGGGCCGACCCGGACGGCGAGGTCCTGGCACTGGCCGGGGGTCCAGGGCTCCGGGTCGCGCAAGGCGGCGAGCAACGCGCGGAACTGGTCGACGGCGGCCTGGTCCTCGAGGGAGAGGGTGCCGGGCGCGTGGCCGCATCGGCGGAAGAGACGCTTCATCGGGTGACCTCCTGCTTGGCGGTGGGGTGGGCGGTGCCGTTGTCGGGTGCCTTGAGCACGCGCGGCAGATGGCGGTGAAGGTGCTCGACTTCGACTTCGCGGCCGCGGTCGCGAAGTGCTCGGGCAAGGAGTTCTGTGAGGCCGCATGCACGGTGCTTGCCGCCTGCGCAGCCGACTGCGATGCGGCGAGGGCCGGCGGGAAGGTTCGCGTAGTCGGCGAGGTTGGCGAGCAGCTCGCGAGCGCCGGGGGTGTTCAGGACGACGTCCTGAACACGGGGGTTGAGGCCGTCGAGGTCGAGGATGTCGCGGGCGGCGGCAGGGTCGCGGAGCCAGTCGCGGACGTCCTCGATCCGGTCGGCGGCGGGCGGGACGGGCTGGCCGTCCGGGCCGGTGGGCAGGTGCAGGTAGCCGAACGAGATCAGACGGATCGGATGCAAGGGTGCCTCCTGCTCGGTGGTGAAGGGCTGGAACATGCGGAGCGCCGCACCCGGCCGGGAAGGGCGGGCGCGGCGCTCCGGGGGTGGGTGGCTACTGGGTGGTGGTGTCGGTGACCACGAGGAACTGGTCGCTGCGCAGGTCCATCACGACCCGCGCGTCCGTCGTGCCCTGGGCGCGCTGGGCGGCTGCGTACTCTTCCGCCGGCCACGAGCCGCGGGGGCCTCCAGCGGGGAACCGCTCAAGGACGGTGCGGGGCTGAGGGGTGGCCGTGGCCATCACGCGTCACCGCCGTTCACGCGCTCGTGGATGTCGATCAGGGTGGCTATGGCGTCGGGGTTGTCCGCCAGGCCGACCCACTGCCCTTGCGCGGTGAAGACGGGCACGGCGTCGGTGTCGGCGTCGAAGATGACGCAGTAGTCGCCGTACCGGTCCATCACCGTCTCGCGCAGGACCGGGATGAGCGCGGTGTCCAGGACCTCCAGGGCGTCGACGGTGAGCCGGGCGGGCGCGCCGGGTGCCGGCGGCCGGGCCAGGGTGCCGGTGACGCGCAGCAGGTCGCCGGGCTGTATGCCGGTCAGCAGCTCCCGGGTGATCCGAGAGTCTCCGCTGGTGCAGGCCACGACCGTGTCGGGGGCGTCCTTGGCGACGGTGTCCGCGTTGGCGGGTCGGACGACCAGGTCGAAGGTGGCGGTGCCGCGCGGGCCGGGGGCGGGTATGGCGTCGACCCAGCCGTCGACGGCGCAGTGCTTGGTGTCCATCAGCTGGCCTCCGCCAGGGTCTCGGTGGTGCGAGGGGAGCGGGGTCGGGTGGTGCGCTGGGCGAGGTCCAGCAGCTCGCGGTTGCGCCGCTGTTGGGCGGGCGTGAGCGGCCGGGCCTGCGCGCCGTGGCGGTGCCAGAGCGGGGAAGCGGGCGGCTCGGGATAGGCGAGGGCGTGGTCGACGTCGCGTTGGGTGCTGCTCATGGAAGTCCTCCAGGTGGAGGTCAGGAGTGGTCGCCTTGGCCCTTGGACTTGGGCTTCGGCGTGAGGTCGGAGGCGAACCGCCCGCGGCGGGCCTCAACGGGGTTGGCGGTGATCCAGTCCTCAGCGCACGCCTTGTGCACGGGCTCGCCGGAGTGGGAGCGCATGGGCGTGGGCCGGCCGCACAGCGTGCAGGCGAGGTCCTGCCAGCGGTCGAAGTTGGGGGTTGTCGCGCCAGACGAGAAGCTCACCGGGAGCCGGGATCAGGCCCGGCTCGAACGGCGGCTTCTCCTTCTTGCGTTGCGTGCTCACGGCCGGAAGCCGGGGAGTTGCTGGAACACCTGCGCCACCAGGTCCGGCTTCGGCTTCCAGGCCGGAAGCGCGCCCGTAGCGTTCACGGGCAGGGCGAGCTCCTGGACGTCGGCGAGGACCAGGTGGTGCACGCCGCGCTGCGCCCAGGGACTGGTGCACTTGCCGGGCCCCTGGTCGGGGTGGCAGTCGGTGAGGCGGGCGACTCCGATGACCGCGCCCCGGTGCAGTCCGCGGCCGCGGATCGCGGTGGCGACCAGCGGGTCGCGCAGGGCGGGGCTCTCCAGCTTCAGCCCGGCGTGGATCATGATCCAGCCTCGCCACGGCCAGTTCACGGGCCTGTTTTCCGGGGTCTTCCCGGCGAGGATGCAGGTCGCCCAGGGCTGGCGGATCGTGATGCCGCAGATCCAGTCGCCCTCGGGCAGGGTGGCGATGCTCATGCTGCGCTCACCACCGGGTGGGCGGTGCCGAGCCGCCCGGCGCGACGTCCGTTGACGCTCGCGGCGTTGGCGTGCTCGATCGTGGCCTGGACGGCCGCGCCGGTCTCCTTGCTCTCGTACATGGCGCCGTCGGCGGCGCGCATCAGCCGGGACCGGTCGCGGGTGCCGATGACGTCCGGCGTGGCGTGACCGATCGCCACGGCGACCGGCAGCACCTGGCCGTGCTCGGTGGTGATCGGCTCCCGCAGGGCCTGATGGAGCTGGGTCATGCGGATCGTGCGGCGGCCGGGGGCGATCCGGGCGGCGACGATGAACTCGTCTCCCCCGTCGCCTCCGAGCCGTCCGACGATGCCGTGGCTGCCCGCCCACTGGATGACCCGGGCAGCGGTGCGCGCCAGGATCAAGTCGCCGACGTCGTGTCCGAAGCGGTCGTTGTACTGCTTGAAGTCGTTGACGTCGCAGACGGCGAGCAGGGCCTGGTCGCCGTAGCGGGTGAGGAACCGCTGGATGCGCGGCTCGAAGCTGTCGCGGCGCAAGGCTCCGGTGAGCGGGTCGCGGCTGCTGGCGGCCAGGCGGCGGTGCATCGCGATGGTGTGCACGGTCCAGCCGGTCAACGGCAGTGCTGCGGTGGTCATAAGGAGGGTGCGCTGGCCGATCCGGCCCTGAACGCGCAGGACGGAGTCCATACTGAGGATCTCCCTCTCGTCTCGTACGGGTTGGGTGGGCCCGGGACAGGCGAACTGGTTTGGACGCCTTGAGCGCCTGTCCCGGGGCGGAGCTACAGCGCGAAGTCGCTGCGGGTGGTCCAGCTGACAACGGTGTTGTGCCAGAGGCCGGCCTTCGCGGCGGGCCACTCCGGCTCCCAGCCGGGCCGAAGCCCGCGCGCTCCCCAGTTGTCCGGCTGCTTGCCGGGTATCTCGAGTCCGGCCTTCTGTGCGGCGAGCGCGGCGTCGTACACCTCGTGCGCGCGCCGCAGGGCCGCATTGGGGGAGTCGGCCTCGCCGGTGAAGACGTGCAGACCCTTGCGGGCCGGGTTGGTGGTGTCGTGCATCGGGACGTCTACCTCGTAGATACGCAGGTGCATGACGTCCAGCTCCTCTCTGCTCGGGGTTGAGGGACCACCGCGACCGCCCCGGCCTCCGTCGTGCAGGGAGGCCGGGGCGGCACGGAGCGTCCATCACGCCGGGGAGGACGGGCGGTCAGAACTCCAGTTGGATCGTGATGGGCCGCCGGGGATCACCGGCGTTTGTGTGGACGGTGCGGCGGTGCGCGGCGAGGCCGGTGCACCCGCCCTGGATCGGCAGGTGGCACTCCGGGCAGCCGCGCCACCACTCATCCCCGGTCGGAAGGTCAGCCGGGGTGAGCGGGTGGGGGTGCGGTCCGTCGGCGGCGCGGCTCAAGCGACCGCATCCGCGAACTGCGCCTGGAGGTCCGCGCGGCCCTCGGGGTCGTCGTCCTGGTCGTCGTCGGCGCTGTCGCCGTGGACTGTGCAGACGAGATCCGGATCGCTGTCCATGGCGCCGGTCAGCGCCTTGTGCAGGTCGGTGACCGAGTAGACCGGCGCCCACGCCTGCCCGGCGCACTCCGGGTCGACGGGGCACGGCAGCAGAACGTCGAAGCCGAAGTCGCCCTCGCCGTCGACGTCGGCGCGGTAGGCAAGGGTGAGGTACTGCTGCCCGAGGCGGATCTCCGCGACGCGGTCCTGGCCGGTCACCAGGTCCGAGCCCGGCCGCCACCGCCACAGCGGCAGGATCGCCGGGCCGAAGAACCGGCGGACCAGGAGAAGGTCACCCAGTCCGTTGCCGCCGTCCCGCCCGAGGTCGGCCTCCCGGCGCTCGGAAAGCCGCTTCAGCAGCGGCTCCAGGCGGTACAGGTTGTCGGCGAAGACGATGGTGTTGAAGCCTTCGGCGGACAGCTGCTGGTGCGAGTACGTCATCGCCTTGTGCCGGGCGCGGACGACGTCCTCGGGCACGCGCCGGTTGGCCGGGCGCGAGTGCTGCCGTTCCAGGCACACCGACAGCGGCGTGGGGACGATGACCGCGACCGTCGGCATGCCGTGCCGCTTGGCGGCCATCACCAGCTCCACCCTGATGGGCTGCTCGCAATTGGTCGCGTCGATCACCGTGTTGAGTCCCCGGGCTATCCTGCGCTCCAGGATCAGCTTGAGGACGTCGGCCGCGTCACCGGTCGCGTCCTGCCGACCAGGGTCGTCACCGACCACGCCCCGCAGATCATCGAGGGAGAGGACCTGGGAGGCCGGCCAGGTGCGGGCGAGCGTGGACTTGCCCGCGCCGGAGGCACCGATCAGCACGATGAGCCCGTTCTCGGGCAGGTCCGGGTACAGCACCGTCATGCGTCGTCTCCTTGCGGGTGAAGGGAGCGGGCCGCCCAGTTCAGGCGCTGTCCGGCGTTGTCGGTGATCAGGGCGGCGGCCTCGTGCAGGTAGCAGGAGGCGTCGCCGTCGCGGTCGGGCTCGATCTGCTCCGCCCGGCGTGCGGCGGTGCTCACCAGCTGCGCGAGGGCGGGGAAGACGCCGCCTGGCACGTCGATGTCCTCCTGGAGCTCGCGCAGGATCGCGGCGAGCTCGCGGGCGTCGATGTCGTCGGCTTTCAGGTCGTCCTCGATCTGCTGGAGGGCGAGCTGGGCAATGCCGAGCGAGCCGCGCACCCGCTCCAATCGGGTGCGGGAGCGGCCGGTCACTGGGTCGTCGCCTTGGTGGTGGCGATGAGGGCGGCGAGCGTCTCCCAGCCGTGATGCCATGCGCTGTCGAGGCAGTACGCGCCGTTGATTCCATGGTCGGCCAGGCGCCAGAAGTCGCCCTTGCCGGTCTTCGTGGCGAGCGTCTCCAAAAGGCCGTCCGGCACCCTGCGGTCCGCGGCGTAGTGCGTGGCGAAGGACAGGGCGAGCGCGGCCGCGGCGGCGCCGGGGTGCAGCCGGATGCCCAGGACCCGGGCGCCGGCTCCGACCGCGAGGGCCTGGGTGGCGGTGTAGGTCAGGCAGTGCCAGGCGCATGCCTTGATGCCGTCGGCCGTGCCGTGGACGGTCGACTCGTCATCCGGGCTGGCGGCGAAGTGGACGGGCTTGTCGTCGGTGGCGCCCTTGACCCGGGCGCAGTAGTTGGATTGCACGAAATGATCACCGATGTTGGACCCGGCGCGACCCAAGCCGAGGACGGCGGCGAAGAGGGCGGAGCGATGCGTCATGCTGGAGTTCTCCTGATCTCGCAGAGGGTGAAGGGGAGTTGGGGCGGCTGGCGCGACACGAGCGCGACAGCCGCCCCTTTGCTCTGTCACGGCCGGGCGTCGCCCCAAGCGCGCAGGCGGCGCTGGCTGTCGCAGTCGGGCCAGCCGCTGTCGTGCGGGAAGCGACCGTCGGTGGCGCGCAGCTCGGTGAGGACCTGCAGCAGGTCGCGCTCGCCGTCCAGGACGGTGTCGACGTAGCCGTTTCCGCAGGTGCAAGGCGCGATGAGGGTGAGGACGTCCTGCTCCTGGTCGCCGCCGCTGGAGTGGTGCAGCCACAGGCCACCGTCCAGGTAGGCGACGGCGCACGGCTCCAGTCCGGCCTCCGGCAGGGCGGGCCGGCCGGACCAGTCGTCGTCGTCCAGGGCCTTGCCGAGGGTGTCGGGGTAGGTGTTCCAGACGTGGTCCAGGGCGGCTGTCTCCGCGTCCTCACGCTGTTCGTCCTCGCCCTGCACCCGATCTCAAGGGCGATGCCGAAGAGGAGGGCGAGCGGTGAGTCCGCGCCGACGGCGACGGTGGGCGGGGTGAGGGTCTCGGTCATGTACGGCTCCTTCGGGGGTTCCGGAGCGACCGGGCTGTCCGGTCCTCCGCACCGCCCCGGCCAGCGCTTGTCAGCTGGTCGGGGCGGCACGGGGATCCGTCAGAACGGGGGGTCGTCGCACGGGACAGTGGGGCGCGGCTGAAGCCGGAGAGTCAGCTCGCGCCGCTCTGCCCAGCAGCCGCACGGCTCCATCTCCGGGTTCGCGCCGCCGACCCACCAGCCGCCCGCGCCCCGGCAGTCGGGGCAGGAGCGGCGGGCAATGGGGGTGAGGTGGATCCGGTGCCTGTCGGCGTACAGCTGCCAGTGGCCGGCCTCGAGCGCGACGGCGGCCGCGGCGACCGTGGCGGGCACAGCGGCCGCGACCAGCGCGGCGGTTCGGGCGCGCACGGCGTCAGGGCCGGGCGAAGGGCTGGACGGTGAAGCGGGTGCCCTCCTGCCCGGAGGTGGCGGGCGTCGCGGCGAGGAAGCCGGGGTCGCCCTGCGCGATGTCGCCCAGCAGCGCCTTGACCCAGTCGGTGGAGCGCTGGAGGTCGACGCGGAGCCCGGTGAAGTCGGAGAGACGCACCAGGTGCGGGGCCGCGCCGTAGCGGCGGGCCCACAGCCGGGTGCGGATCATCTTCGCGGCCTCGGTGTCGTCGGGCCGGGCGGGCACGCCGCGCGGAACCGCCAGGCAGGCGGCGGCGTGGACGTTGGCGGCCTGAGCGGCCTCCGTCTCCGTCATCACGTTCCCGCGGGCGTTACGGTCCGCGCGGTAGATGCAGCCCAGGCAGGCGGCGGCGTAGCGAGAGTCGCCCTGGTCGGCGTCGGCGGTGAAGACGAGTACGGTCGCGCCCTCCAGCGCCCGGAAGCGCTGGGAGACGAGCGTGCCCTCCGGCATCCAGGTCTCGGGCACGGCGGCGGGTGCGAGGCGGGTGAACAGAGCCACAGTGACTCTCCTTCGAAGGGATCGTTGATCAGGCGGCCAGCCGGTGGGTCACCGGGGTCGTAGAAGCGAAGTAGGTGTCGGGGCTGGGCTCGTAGCCCCTGGCGCAGGGGTCGCAGCGGCCCTGGGTGCGCAGCGGAAGGCAGAAGTAGTACCGGCGCCTGCATTCCGGGCACGTGGATCTCGCGGCCATCGCCCGGTCCAGCGCCCATTCCTGCGCGAGGGTGGGCGTGCGTTTCGGCCGGGCGAGGTTTACGTCGTAAAGCCAGGCCCGGGTGGGGTGGTTGCACGACTGGTCGGGCCGGTACGCGCAGTACTTGCAGCGCAGGACCGCGACCGGGGCGTGCCCGCCGGGGCTCAGCCCGCGCTCCCGCAGCTGCCGCCGGGTGACCAAGCCCTCGGGGCAGGCGCGCCGATCGAACTCCTCCAGCGTCGCGGTGCTGCGCGGCACCTTCTTGACCTCGCGGAGGCGCCCCTTCTTCCGAGGGCGGGGCATCACCTGCTCCAGGTACCGGGGAGCCGGGCGGGACGCTGCGGGTAGCGGGGGCCGGGACGCTGCGGGCGGGGCCGGCCGATCCCGCGGCGCGGTCGGGGGATGAGCACGGGCTGTTCCTCCAGGCGTCGGTGAGCAGCAGTGCGCCCCGCCGGTGATTC
Source organism: Streptomyces sp. NPDC102259 (assembly GCF_044766465.1). Classification (NCBI taxonomy): domain Bacteria; kingdom Bacillati; phylum Actinomycetota; class Actinomycetes; order Kitasatosporales; family Streptomycetaceae; genus Streptomyces; species Streptomyces sp. NPDC102259. Next base: position 15,567 of record NZ_JBIWMA010000034.1, read on the forward strand.
GTCGGCGGGGCGTGAGGCAGGACGGGTCGGGCGGCCTACAGGGCGTTCGCAGCGCGGTCGTGGCGGTCCCGGCTGGAGACGCGGTCCAGGACCGGCCACAGCTCTCGTTCGCCAGCGGAACCCGGTTCGGGGGCGGCGATGGTCACGCGGACAGCATCGGCGAGGGCCAGGAAGGCCGGTTCGCGGATGACGGACCAGATGGTGCGCATGTCGCGGTAACTGAGCGGGCCGCCGAAGCGCGTGTACGGCTTGCCGTCCACGGTGGTGACGGTGATCGCGGGATCGTGGACGCCGGTCTGGCCGTCATCGACGGCGATCCTGAGTCCGGCTGCGTCGGCGGCTTCCAGGAGCCGGTAGTACAGCGTCCGGTCGCTGACGAAACCCTCTACGGCGGCACGCTGCTCCCACCAGCACCCGTCGTGGCCGGTGACGGCCTCCCCGGGCTGCGAGGCGATGGTGAGAAAGCCGGCGCGGTTGAGGGAGGCGAGGGAGGGGATCAGGTGCGCGGTCTCCTCGTCGGGGCCGCAGCGCGGCATGTAGCCGGGCCAGGACTTCACTTCGCCCTCCAGCCATAACGCCATCAGTTCGCCAAGATCGGCGACGGTGCGGGCGGACCGCCAGCGGCGGCGGTCGTTCCAGCTCATCCACGGCAACAGCATCGAGACACTCCTCAGTTGGTCGGATTCGGTGGTGTGCGGGGCCGGTCGGCCTGCCCGGTCCTCGCCCGGCCCCGCATGTGGCGGGGCGGGGCGAGGGCCAGGCGGAGCGACCGGAGGTCAGTCTCGGAACGGGCAGCCGCTGTGCGGGTGCTGTTCGGCGGCCGGGGGCTGGACGGGGACGTGGATCTCGGGCTTGACGGTGACCTTCGCGGGGTGCCCGGCGACGACGCGGCGGCGCAGGGTCAGGCCGCGCATCGCGAACGCCGACAGGAACGTCCAGGCGAGGACGGCGAGCCCGGCCGCGATGGGGCGGCTGGCTGCCGGGGTGGTCGTCCAGACCATGAACACGGTGGCCGCGCCCCACGCGGTCCACATCGCGCGCACTCCGTTGTTCCGGGAGAGGTAGCCGAGGACCAGGCCGACGATGCCGGTGAGCAGCCACAGCGTGTAGACGGTGGAGCCTTCGACGGCGAGGCCGGCGGAGTGCTGCGCGATGTACGTGCGCACCGGCTGGTCGACGACGGCGGCCACTCCGCTGGAGGTGTCGACGCCGACCTGCACCCTGGGCACGGCGGTGAGCAGCTGCTGCAGCGCCTCGAGGATGACCTCGCCGGCGGCGTTGGCCATCAGCACGACGAAGGAGACCCCGGCGACCGCGAAGACGGCCCTCAGCCAGGGGGCCATGTCCCGCAGGCCGTCCTCGGGGGCGCTGAGGATGTCCTCCCAGATGTCGTACAGGACTCCGTCGACGTCCCAGGCCTTGTTCCACCAGTCGCGCAGCGCGGCGAAGCGGGGCTCCTTGGGCGGCGTCTTCGGGAACGGCACGGGGAGGTAGGTGAGCTCCTGGTGGTTCTGGCCGGGGGTGTGGTCGTGGGACTGCACGGGGCAACTCCAAGGTGTCGATGTGGTGTTCACGGAGCGTGCGAGTGGGCCAAGCTGTGTGCGATGGCCTGGAGAGAAGGGGGCGGCTGCGATGGGGTGGTTCACCCGCGATGAGCCGGAGGAGATCGTTTTCGATGAGGTCATCGACACGGACGACACGATCTGGCCCGCGTACACCGATGACGACGGAGTGCTGTGGATCGACGTGGACTACGACGTCGAAGTGACCGTCAACCGGGCGATCGTCGACGGGCAGATCCGCGGGGCCGAAGTCGATGAGCACGGCCGGATCTGGATCGACTACGACGACTGACCGCGAGGCCGGACGGCCTGTCCCGCACCCGAGCCCGCCAGTGGCGAGGTGTCGGATACGAGGCAGGGCGCCCGGAGTTCAGCGGACGTCGTTGCGGGTGCGGGAGAACATCCCGCGCTGGTGACTGTTGTTGTTGATCTGCGTGTTCTGCACGACCGGGCCCTCGTAGACCGTCTTGGACACGGCGTTGCGCGCCTTGCTGATCGCGCCGCCGATGGCAGTGGCGACCATGGCGGCTCCCGCGAACGGCAGGGTCACCATCAGCACGCCGTAGAGCGTGACGGAGGCCAGGCCCTGAAGCACCAGCCAGGCACCGCAGCCGACGCCGGTGATGCCGGCGCCGACCCCGATCGAGGCCACCGCGATCCCGGCCGCCCAGGCAGGCACGATCCGCTTGTCGTCCTGATGGACGGGCGGGGCGTCGCCGTAGGCGGGCAGCGGGGTGTCGTCGCGGAACGACGTCGGCATGTGCCGCACGGGCTTCTCGGGCTGGTAGGCCCGCGCGATGATGCGCTCGGCTTCGGCCTTGGCTTCGTCGTCGGTCAGCGGGCGGGTGATGCGGTCGAAGTCCACGGTGATCTCCGTTTCGGGGCAGACGCGGGGCGCCCTCCCCGCCAGGGTGGCGGGGAGGGCGCAGGGGGTGAGGACGGTGCGGGGTGGGGTGGTCAGAAGGAGATGTTGGAGATCCAGCCGGACACGGAGGTGATCGCGTCGCGGATGGTCGGGGCGATCCCGGTGGAGGCAAGGCTGAACCCGAACAGGGCGACCGTGATGGTGGGCCAGAAGCGGAGATAGCCGAGGCGCCAGAGGACCACGACGATGACGCCGGTGAGCAGGACAAGAGAGATCGACAGGGCCACGGGTATCGGTGTCCTTCGGTGAGCGTGATGGATGGAGTGGATCAGGCGTCGGTGCGCTGCCAGACACCGCGCTTGACGGTCGTGGCCAGGCCCTTCGCCTTGAGCTGGGTGCAGGCGTTGCTGACGCTGGAGGGCTGGAAGCCGGGCAGCGCCTCGCGCAGTTTCTTCAGGCTCTGGGGTCCGTCGGCGAGCAGTTCGAGGATCTGGTCCTGGAGGCCGGGCTCTTCGCCGGGGTCGTTGCTGCCACCGAACGGGATACCGAACGGCCCTGCGGACGGGGCGGGAGCCTCGCCGTCATCGCCGTCGGCGGCCGGGGGGCCGGCCGTCCGCTCGCTGCCGGGCACGTCGGAGAACGCCTGGGCGAGGGTGTCGCAGTCGGCGTACGGGTTGGTGTGCCGCACGCCGTAGATCGCGGCCCCGGCCTGAGCGGCCTTCGCCTCGCCCTCGGTCAGCCCGTTCGCCGGTTCGTCGCCGTACAGGGCGATGAGGTCGGGGTAGACGCCATCGACCTTCTCCGCGAAGAAGGTGCGCATGAACTTGGCGCGCCCGTCGAGGAACATGTACGCCATGCCCGCGGTGGACTCGCCGTCCTCGTCGTCCTTGCCGGAGAACAGCGCTTCGATCTGCCCGTTCTCGTAGATCCGGGCGGGGATGTTCTCCATCTGGAAACCGGCCGGGGCGATGCCGTCCAGGCCCATCTCCTTGGTGGAGGAGGAGGCGGTGCGCATGAGGAACAGCGCGCCGACCTTGCCCTGCTGGCGGATCGCGTCGTCGTCGCCCAGGTCCTTGAGGTGCAGGGACTGCACGGCAAGCCGGATACCGATGCCGACCTTGCGGCCGGTCTTCTGGATGTCGGCGATGAGGTAGGCGGTGGCCTTGCGCATCGCTTCGTCCGGGTGGGACAGCAGCCGGTTGATCTCGTCCAGCGTGATGTTGATGAGCGGCCACGGCCGCCCGAGGGCGAAGTCGCCGCGCCCCATCTCGTTGGACAGCCGCTCGCGGTACTTCATGACCGCGTGCGCGGCCGTGAGCATCAGGAGCGTCTCCACCGGGCCCTTGGCGAACCAGTCGACCCGGCCCTCCGCCTCGGGCAGCGACATGCCGCCCTGGACGTCGCCGACCCAGGAGACGACGCCGGAGCGCTTCTCCGCAGCGAGGATCAGGTTCTGCAGGACGGACTTGCCCGCGCCGGTGACGCCGGCAGTGATACCACGCAGCGCGCCCTGGCCCGGATCCCACAGTCGCATCCGGGCGGGCTTGCCGTCGTGGCAGACGCCGATGGTGACGCGACCCTTGGAGTCCATCGTCAGGTCTTCGACGGTGGCCTTGCGGACCTTCATCAGCGGGTTCGTCTTGTAGACGGAGACGACGCCCTGCCGGATGCCGTCGGTCTCGATGACCAGCCGGGACGGGTCGTCGATACCGAACGCGGAGCAGATCGCCGTGTGCGGCAGCCGGATTTCCTTGCCCGGAGGGGAGGCGACCAGGAGCACGATGCGGTGCGGCTCGGACCGGTAGTCGATCAGGTCGACGCCGGGGGCCGCGCCGCCGGGGGCGGCGACCGCCGTCTCCCACAGGCCGCGCAGCCCTTCGGCCGTGCGCTCGGTGTCCTCGGTGGTGGGGCGGGCGACCACTCGCATCCGGCCGGGCCCGGAGCCCTGGATCGGGCGCATCTTCACGGTGCCGACCGGGAAGTCGAACGCGGCGGCCAGTTGCACCTCGGTGAAGGTGGGCACCGCCTTCCCGGCCTGGGCGACGACGACGGCCTCGAAGTCGGGCCGGTCGGCGCTGAACGGGGTGATGGACACCAGGCGGGTGCCGTCGCCGGTGGCCTGCGCCCACTTCGCGGCGAGGAACTCGGTGTACGTCAGCTCCCGGGCGGGGTCGGTCTGCGCCTGGTGCTCGCTGAGCTCCAGGACCAGGCCGGCGCTGCGGGTGAGCGGCGCCATCCAGCCCATCAGGGACGCCCACGCGGCCGGGGCGACGACCTCCCACCAGTTGAAGCCGGGGGTGATCAGGTTCGCCACGTAGGTGCCGGCGGCCGTGAGGAACGGGATCGCCCGCTGGGCGCGGGTGATGGTGTCCAGGCCGTGGTCGGGGTCCTTGGTCTTCGCGTACAGCCAGGCGAGCGTGCCCAGTCCGATGCCGCCGGAGGCGAGGTAGGACCAGGCGCTGTCGTCCAGCTGGGGGCCGACGGCCATCCCGGCCGCGGCGAGGGCGTAGGAGGTGCGTTCGGCCAGGACGCGCCGGTAGATGACGTGGCCGGGGACGGGCTTGGTGGTGTCGGCGGTCGGCGCCGCCTGGTCGATGGTGCTCAACACAGCCTCCTTCGGGGCAGGGGGCAGCAGGGGTCGCGCCCCGGTGTGGGCGCGGCCCCTGCTGCGGCGGGGATGGGGTGGGTCAGCTGCGGCGGCCGGTGCGCCGGTAGAAGCCGGGCTTGGCCTGGCGCACGCCGGAGCCGTTGGAGGCTTCGTATCCGGGGCGGTACTCCCGGTCGTGCGCGTTGTTGAAGCCGCGGGCGTCGGTGTCGACGGAGTCGGCGGCGTTCACCATGTCCCCGGACGCCTCCGCGACCGCGGTGAGGGCGGTGGAGGTGTCCTCGATCATCGAGGTGAACTGGGGCTCGACTTCGGCCTGGCCGCACATCTCCGACAGGCGCATGGCCGCATTGGAGTTGGCCTGCATGTGCGAGCGGAGCAGGTGCATGCCCTCCTTGAGGAAGAGGGCGGAGGCAGCGAGTTTGGCGGTCCGGCCGGCCAGGGCGAGGAAGCCGTTGCCGCTGCCGGAGCTGCTGGCGACGCCGTTGTTCATGCCCGGGATGGCGGGGAGGTTGTCGCTCACGTGATCTCCTCTCAGTTCTCGTTGTGGATGCGGGCGGCGGGCACGGCCAGGCCCGCGTCCTCGGTGGCCTGCTGGAGGGGCCGGTAGGCGTCGAACATCGCGTTCTCCGCCGTCTCGGAGAGCTCCGCCGCCACCAGGGACTTGGTGGCCATCTCGTCGGCCTTGCGGGCCAGGAGCTCCATGGACTCCGCCAGCTTCGCCATCGCGGCGCCGGTCAGACGGCCGATGACGTTGTGCGTGGAGCGCAGGTCGGCAGCGAGTTCGTCCAGCTCGTGCCGGATCTCCCGCGCCTTCACGGAGAGCTTGCGGCAGGTCTCGTGCGCCTTGAACGACTGCGCGGTGAGCTCCTCGAGGACATCGAGCGTGTCGTCGAGGGTGACCTCGGTCTCGTGCTGCGCGTCCATGTCCGCGAGGCTGCCGCTGCCCCACTTCGTCAGCCAGGCATCACTCACGCTGTTCTCCTTCGTGCTCGTGCCGGCGGGCAGGCCCGCTCCGGACTTCGCCGGAGCGGATCCGGGGGAGTCGGCCCGCTCGACTGTGATCGGACCAGCCGGTGCGGACACCGTCGTCGCCATCCCCATCGCCTCGAACGGCGACAGGCGCGGCTGGCCAGTGCCGGGCACCGTGCCCCCGCCCGGCGGCGCCGGTGCGGTGGCGGCCCCGGCGACCACGGCGGCCGGGACCGCGGGGGCGGGCCGGGGCGGGGGCGTGATGACGATGGACTTCGGCACGGTGGTCGTGCCGGTCGCCGGCACCGGACGGGGGCCCGGCACCGTGGTGGTCCGCAGCCGGGCGCGCTTGCGGGCCCTCGCCTTGGCCGTGGACCACGGCGTGCGGCGGGCCGGTGCCTTCGCGGCCGGGCCGACGGGCCCGGTGCTCCCGGCAGCCTTGGCGCTCCCGGCCTTGGTCTTGGTCTTCGGGCCGGTCTTCTTCTTCGGCTTCCTGACCTTGACCTTCGACAGGACGGGCGGGCCCATCTTCTTGCGGCGGCGCTTGAGGCGCTTCTCAGCGGTCTCCTGCACCGCCTCACTGAAGGTGGTCCGGCCGCGCGCCGCAGCCTTCCTCGCCGCGTCCATCTTCTTGCCGTACTCGCGGTCGAAGCGGCGGCACTTGCGGCAGCGGCAGCCGTAAGTGTCCGACGCCGCCATGGTGCCGTGCGCGATTCCGGGCGTGAGCTTGACCTTCTTGCCCTTGCGGGACTTCCCGCCCGGCGACCTGGGCACCCCAGGCGCAGGTCCCGTCCCGCCCTTGCCGGAGCGGGTCTTGCCCTTCTTGCCGCCGCCCTTGCCGGGCGCCGCGCCGCCGGGGCCGGTCGTGCCCTTCCCCTTCGGCTTCGATTTCGGGCCGGTGCCGGGGGTGGTGGTGCCGGGCTTCTTCCGCAGGATCCCGCCGGGCCCGGTCGTGCCGCGCGGCGACTTCGTCGTCCCGCTCTTGGGGCCCGTGCCCGTTCCCTTTCCGGAACCGGGGCCCTTCGAGCTGGACGTGCCGGGCCCGGTCTTGCCGATGCCCGTCCCCGAGGAGCCCGGACCGCGCTTCGTGCCCGGACCGCCGGACGAACCGCCGGCCCCGGTGCCGCCGGGACCGCGCTTGCGGTTCGTGCTCGGGCCGCCCCCTGAGGAGCCAGCCCCGCCGCCGCCGCCGCTGTTACTCGGACCCTTGCCGCCGCCCGAGCCACCCGGACCGCCGGAGGAGCCGGGGCCGCGGTTCTTCTTGAGACCGGAGCCGCCGCCCTGCGAGCTGCGCCTGAGCGGGGTGATCCCCGAGCCGCCCTTTCCGGAGCCGGAGTTGGAACGGCCGCCGCCCGAGCCGGAGCCCGAACCGCCGCCGCGCCCACCCCGGGAGGCGCCGCCGGAACCGCTGGGGGACCTGGTCGTCGCCCTGCTGCGCCCCCGGCCTCCCGAGCCGCTGAACGCCCCGCTGCCACCCCCTCCGGACCTGCCCGGACCAGCGCCGCCGGAGCGCCCTCCCGGGCCGCCAGGACCGCGCTGGAGGGACTTACGGCCGTACTCGTGGCTGGGCTGCACCTGCTTCTTCGAACTGCCCCCAGAAGAGCCGTCCTTGCCGGTGTTCGCGGTCTTCGCGACCGCCTCGTGCTGCTCCCGGTTGGCCCGATTCGACGCGATGGCGGAGTGGATGCCGCGCATGGCCGCCAGGGACACCGCGAGGATCGCGGCCAGCGACAGCGCGCCCAGGCGCGGCGCGGCCGGCTGCGCACTCTCGGACCGGAAGGTCGCCGGGACCATCGCGCCCCCCGCAGCGGGCGCTGCGGCGGGCGCGGAATCCGCCCTGAACGGGGTGCCCAGACCGGGCTCGGGCAGGACCGCGATCGTGTCCAGAGGAGCGGTGCGAGTCGCGGGTGCAAACGTTGCGGGGGTGTCCGTGGAGACGGCGGCGGGGGCCGCGAACGGCACGTCGGTCGGGGCCGGATCGGGCGTCTCCGCAGAGGGTTCGGCGGGGTCGGTGAAGCCCACGCGGGGGAAGTGGATCAGGTTGTTGGGGCCGTCGTCGTCGGCCATGACGTCTCCCTCTCGGAGTTGACAGACGGTCACCGCCCGGGGCACCCTCGCACGCGCACGACACGCGCGCACATTGGGAGCCACCGGGCGGCGAGGTAGGAGCGGTGATGAAGAAGAACTTCGTCACCCTCCGTTGTTCTTGTAGAAGTCGTGCAGCGTGGCGGTGAGCTTGCGCCACAGGTCCGGATTGCCGTCGCGTTCGGCCTGGCGCGCCAGGGTCCGGACCGCGTCGTACCAGACCCCGGCGCGCTCCTTCTCGGTCGTGGCAGCCTGGATCCGCGCGTTCCAGTGATTCGCGCGGTTTTGCGTCTGCCGAGGCGTGCTCAACCCTGTTCTCCCTTCGCGAAGTAGTCGTTGATCGTGCTGGTCGGCCGCTCACCACCGGCCGCCATCGGCCACTGGTTCCAGGGGTTGTCCGGGGTGACGAACTCCGCCGGCCTCGCCTGCGGGACCGCGCCCGGGACCTGCTCGGGCGGGGCGCCCAGCGAGGTCACCGTCTTGTTCAGCGAGCTCGCGACGGCCGCGCCGACGGCGGCCTGGCGGCTGTTCTTGCGCTCCAGCTTCTTGGCCTCCGCCACCGCCCTGCGCTGCGGGAGCTCCAGGACCTCGTTGACGTAGGTCGCGTACAGGGCCTCCGCCTTGCTCGCGGCCTCCTCGGACGCCTTCTGCATGGCCTTGACCTGCCGCGCCACCTTCCACGCGCGGATCTTCTTGGCCATCCAGCGGTCGCCCTCGATCGGCGTCTGCTCCAGGCGTCGGCGCACGATGTCGGCGATCTGCCCGTACTGCTGGGCATCGCGAACGTGCTGGTCACGGACGGTCGCGGTGAAGGCCCGCAGGCCCTCATCCGTGAACAGTGCGTTGATATCCATGAGGTGGGGTTCTCCTTCTCGGGGCGGGGGCGATCTGGCAGGGTTTGGGGTGGCGTTTCGGCGCCTTCACCGCGCTCCCGAGGCGACGACAACGTCTCGGGGGCCGGTGGAACCGTCGAACAGCTCGTTTGTGCAGGTCACTGCCCGGGGCGGTAGCCGCCCGCGAGCAGTTCGGCCGCCTCCTGGCGGTACTTCGAGGCCGTGTCGGTGGAGGACACCGCCGTCTCGCGCTGGACGTCGACGATCGAGACCACCCGGGACAGCGCGGGGTGGATTTCGTCAGGACCGAGGCCGACCGTCACCAGGCCGGCCGCGAGCGCCATGCGCGCGACCTTGCGGACCGCCCGCTCGCGCGAGGTGAGCTTCGCCTCGTCTTCCATTTCGACCGCGCGCCGCTCGACTTCGGCGACGGCGAGCCGTGTTTCGGCAGCAGCCATCTCCGTTTCGGCCTCGCGCAGCCGGGCGGCCTGGACGTTGGCGTCGGCAGTCGCCTTGCGCTCGTTCTCCTGCGCCGCCAGCCGGTCGGCTTCGGCAGCGCGGCGGCGCGTTTCGGCGGCGGCCATCTCCGTTTCGGCAGCACGCCGATCGGCTTCGGCAGCACGCTCGCGAGCCTCAGCGATCTCCGCCGTCTCGATCGTCTGTGCCTCCGCCGCGGCGACCCGGTCGGCCTCCGCCGCTGCCTTCCGCTTCTCCGCCGCGCGCCGCTCCAGTTCGGCCATCTCCAGGTCGGCGGCGGCCGCCGTGCGGCGCTCCTGGGCTTCCTTGCGCTCCGCCTCCGCCTCGCGGGCGCGGGCTTCGGCGACCAGGGCCGTTTCCAGCGCCTTCTCCTCCAGCTCAGCGGCCCGCTCTGCGGCGCTGGCCTGGGCTCGGGCGTGGGCGCGGGCCTGAGCGGTCGTGCCTTCCACTCGGGCGCGGACGGCCTCGAGTTCGCCGCCTGCCTCCAGCCGGTCGGCTTCGGCCTTCTTCTGCGCGACCTCCCGCCGCGTCTCCGCCTCCAGGCGCCGGCGCTCGGCTTCCTCCGCCCGCTCCTCAGCCTCGCGTTCCTGCTGTTCAGGCATCGCGAGGGCCTGCGCGACGGTGTAGCCGTAGGCGGCCATCTTCATCGGCAGCCGCTCATCCTCGGAGGCCTTGCTCAAGTCGCCCTTGTACTTGCGCTTGAGCCACTGCTCATAGGCGGTGAGGTCCTGCTGACGCCGGATCATCTCCGGGTAGGAGGTGACCCCGTACAGCCTCATCCGGCGGTAGAACTTCGGGGTCGCCAGCGGGGCGAGGATCCAGCGGTGCAGCGGGATGCGGTCGGCGTGCGTACCCGCTTCGAGCTGCGCCTTCTTGATGAACAGCCGCCGTGCCGCCTCCACGCCGATCACGAAGAGGACCGGCATGACGCCGTGCGAGGCGGACTGGACCGGGTCGTGGCCGATCTCGCCCTGCGAGGACGCGTTGAACCACACGGTGGCGCCGGTCATGCCGTGTGCGGCCATCCGCAGCACCGGCCACGGGATGCCCTTGAGGATCAGGTAGAGGTCCAGGGCCAGGAACGCCAGGATCGAAGCGTCCACGCCGATCGGGAACCAGGGCGCGAGGCCCTCACTGAATCCCCAGCTCAAAGCAACTTTGGCGAGGGTGTCGTACGACATGGCGAAGCCGATGGCGCCGACCAGCGTGCCGAAGACCGCTGCGACGTACGGCAGGGCGGCCGTGAAGCGGTCCCGCTTGGGCTTGATCGGGTTCCGCTTCCGTGTCTCCGAAACGGTCCCGGCCGCTCCCGAAACGAACTCGGGTGCGTCCGAAACGGCGGTCGGCGTCCGCGAAACAGGGGTGTCGGGTGCCGCGTTCTGCGGCATGTCGGTGATCGTCATGGGGGCCTCCAGAGGGGGTCATTCCGGGTGTGGTCGAAGCAGGAGCAGCCGCTCCCGAAACGCGGTCGGCTGCTCCCGAAACGGCGGTCGGCGGAGCCGAAATCGGCCCCCGGGGGGCCGTTGCCTTCCCGGAGCGGGCCGTGCTGAAAGGCCGGCCGCCCGTGGTGCGGGCGGCGGGTCCGGGGGAGTGCTGCGGGGCGGACACGAAACTGTGTGCGGCTCCCGCCGGGCGGGAGCGAAAGGGACTGTCCGACTCCCCATCACCGCCCGATCCGGTCCGCCGTGGTGCGGCGTCCGGTGCGAGCGGATCAGGCAGCCGTCAGGCCGTGATCGCGAGGGGACGGTGCGGGGCGATGACCCGGCCGTCGGGGAGCAGGTCGCCGGTGTCGTCGAAGACCAGGACGCCGTTGCACAGCAGGCTCCAGCCCTGCTCCGGGTGGCTCGCGATGGCCTGCGCGGCCTCCCTGTCCGAGCTGTGGGCGGCCGGGCAGTTCGGCGTGTGCGTGCACAGCGAGTCCGGCAGCCGAGTGGTGCCGGCGGTGGTCGTCGCGGTGTCGAGCGGGGTGATCGTCGTGCCCATCAGGGCCTCCCTGGGCTGTCGGTCCGGGCTGTCCGGCTCCCCGTCACCGCCCGTCCCGGCCGCCGTGGCGCAGCGGTCGGTGCGAGCGGATCAGGCAGCCGCCAGAACGGATCAGGCAGCAGTGCGGCGGCGAGCGGCGCGGCGCTTGATGCGGCGGCGGTCGGCCTCATCGGTGCCGCCCCACACGCCCAGCTCGTTCCGCTCCAGCGCGCCCTCGAGGCAGCTCTCCATCAGCGGGCAGCGACGGCAGACAGCCTTGGCCTCCTCGATCTGGAGCAGCGCCGGGCCGGTGTTGCCGATGGGGAAGAACAGCTCGGAGTCCTCATCGGCACAGGCGGCGCGGGGCCGGACCGGTGCGTCGGTGGCGACGGGCGCGTAGGCGTGGTTGCGTACGATGGCGACGGAAACTCGCTTCATTCGGGCCTCCCAAAAGGTCCAGTGCAAGAGACAGCCCCGGGGCGGCCACCCTGGGGCTGTTGCGTGTCTACGACGGCCGGACGGCCGGAGCGGGGTGGGCTCCCGACGCTCTCCGCCGGCCCCGCCCGGGGTGAGGGCGGGGCCGCCGGGCAATGCCGGGGTCAGCGCTGCTGCTTCTGGCGCGCGGTGTAGGCGTCCTGAAGGCGGGCAAACCGCTCGTGGATCGGCATCCCCTCCGCACACGGCGTCTCGCCCTGGCAGGCCGGACAGGCGCCGGTGTGCTCGGTGGAGTCCTCGAACGCCTTCATGTAGCGGACGAACAGGTCGTCGGTCGGGCGAGCGCTCATCGGCGGTTGGCCTCCGACCGCTGGTTCTGCTCCCGGTTCTTCTGCGAGAGCGCCTCGCGTTCGGCGTCGGTCAGGCTGGTGATCACGCCCTCACCCCCGCCGCCGCGTCGGCCCGGCGTGCGATCTCCTCGACATCGGCGACCGTGATCGACGCGCGGCGCAGGGGACCCGAGCAGCGCGAGTGATCCGCATCGAACAGCGGGTCGTCCTCCCGCGCCACTCCCGGACGGGCGGCACCCGCCTGGCTTCCAGAGCGTGTCATGCTGTTGTGCATCAGGTCCTCCACATAGGTCCTGGACAGCCCCGGGGGTCTCAAGTCACCGGGGCTGTCGTCGTTTTGGCTGGTCGTACGAGCAGCCACGGCCCCGGCCGCCCCCTTGGATGCGGGGCGGCCAGGGCCGTGGTCGATCGTCTCGGTGTGCGGGTCAGACGGCCTGAGCCTTCCTTGCGTGCTGCTTGCCCAGTTCGGCCTGGCGCCGGTCGTACGCCTCCACGTCCCGCGGTGCCAGCGGGACCGCGGGGCCCTCCGTGGGAGCGTCGCCGGCGGGCACCGCCCGGCGGTTCTTGTCGGTGTCTGCCACGTGGCGCAGCACCGCGTCCCAGTCGGCCAGGCGCCCGGCGGGCGTGCGCTCCGCGCGAGCCTGCAGGGTCCGGTCGGTCTGCGGGCTGAACGCCTTGGGCAGCACCGTGGTGGCCTGACGGCTGGAGGCTTCCTTGACAGCGTCGGTCAGGGCCTGGTGCCACTCAGGGATCGTCATGTCGAACTCGACGCGGCGGTTGCTGCCCCGGCAGCGGACCGCATCGGCGACACCGGCCTCACCTTTGTGGTGGGGGACCAGCTTCTGAACCTTGTCTCGCATGCCGGTGATCGGGCACCAGGTCTTGCAGTCCTCGCAGACCAGGACGGCCTTGAGGGGCTGCCGGAGGTCGATGTGCGACGGGGGGAGCTGGGAGAGCTTGATGGCGGGGAGGCTGCTGACCCGCTTCGTACGGGTCCGGGTCTTCCGCTCTTTGGCCTTGGGCATCGCGGACGTGATGGTCATGCGGAATCTCCTTGCGTGCGGAGGGGGTTCGGGCTGCGTCGCGGTGCTCTCTCCGCCCGCCAGGCGCACGGGAAGCCCGGCGTCCTGGAGGACGGACAGCGCATCAGCGCTGCGACGTACATGCAGGGAGTCGAGAACCCGGGAGTTTGGTGGTGCCACATCCCGGCCCCCTCTTACGAGGCGGACGACCTCCTGCGGTCTTGCGGTGGTGCTAGTGCATTTGCTGGTCGCCCATCCCTTGCGGTGGGGGGCCAACACCCTGAACGGTAGTAGCACTCTTAGTGCGAGTCAACAGTATAAGTGCTACCTAGCACTAGAGCTTTAGATGTGAGAATGTGTCCATGCCTACGCGACATGAAGATGGAGGGGGCCCTGTGTCCACCGGATTTGCACTGACAGTGCGGTTCTCCTTGCGAGACACCGAGGCTGCCCAGCAGTTCGACGCCCTGGTGGCCAGGACCGCAGAAGGAATCCGTACGGAACCCGGCACCCTCGTCTACGTGGCGCACACGCCCGTAGACGAGCCGCTCGTGCGCGTCTTCTACGAGCTCTACGCCGATCGTGCGGCCTTCCAGGCCCATGAGGAGCAGGCCCATACGCGGCACTTCCTGAAGACGCGCGAGCAGTTCCTTACCGGCACTGACGTGGTGTTCCTGAACGAGTTGGAGCAGCTCAGCAAGCGCCCCGGAACGGAGGGGCCATGAAGCCGACGGGCAAGGACGTCGATCCACAGGATCGAGTCTTTGGCCAGCGCGTCCAGAAGCTCCGGAAGGAGCAACGGCGCACCCAGGCCGAGTTCGCGGCTGCTCTCGGAAAGACGAGCAGCTGGATGTCTCAAGTCGAGCGGGGTATCCAGCCCGTCCAGCGCATGGACCTGTTGCAACAGATCGCCGATGAACTGGGCGTGTCTGTACAGCAGTTGCGCCCAAGCGTCGCTGAGGGAAGCGGACCATCACAGCACCCCGCTCCGCTGTCGCTGTCCAACGACCTGGACGAGACGCGGAGACTGATCTCCGGTCACCCGGCACTTCACACCTTGCTGGCCGGTGCCAGCCCCGAGGGCGCAAGATCCGTCGAGGCGCTGCGCAAAGACGTTGACGACCTCTGGGAGCTGACGCACGCGGCGCGAATGGCGCAGGTCAGCGTCCTGGCTGTGGAGCTGCTCCCCGAGCTTGAAAGGACCGCCCGCACGGCGCCTGCCGAGACTCGATCGGAACTGTTCCTGCTGCTCTCCCGGGCCTACCAGGCCCTTTCGGCGGCGTTCGTTCGGCAGGACGAAGCCGACGCTGCATGGGTCGCCGCAGATCGGGCGGTCTTCGCCGCCGAACGGTCCGGTGATCCGCTGCACGTCTGCGCCGGCGTCTTCCGGATGACCCAGGCGTTCGTACGGCTGCGCAGCCTCGGTCAGGCCGAACACGCGGCTCAGACCGCCATCGACGCCTTGGAGGAGCAGGAGGGCCGATCGCCGCAGGCTCTGTCCGTCCTGGGCTCCCTCCATTTGGCGCTTGCCCTCGTTCACGCGCGCGCCTGCGCTCGAGCCGAAGCCAAGGAGGAGATCGCCAAGGCCCGCGCTATCGCGGCACAGCTTGGTGAGAACCGGAACGACTTCAACCTGGAGTTCGGGCCGGTCAACGTGGAGATCCAGGCCGTCAGCACTGCTGTTGACCTCGGTGACGCCGGTGAGGCCCTCGATATCGGCCTCGCCATAGACGCTGAGAGTCTGTCGCCCGAACGACAGGGGCGGCTGCTGATGGACCTGGGGCGAGCTCACGCGCAGAGGCGACACGGGGGCGAAGCTCTCGACTGCCTGCTGCGCGCTGAGGCCATCGCGCCGGAAACGATCCAGACGCACCAGGCGGCTCGGGCGGCCATCCGCGAGCTGGTGCTGGTCGCCGGAGTAAACGCATCGCGTGACTTGCTGGAGCTCGCCGAACGGGCTGATGCACTTGACTAGCCCGACGCTGCGCCAACCTGACCCCTGGCGATCGATAAGCACTGGTCTCCCCCTCCAACCACTTGTTGGTGTGGGGGCCATCACACCGGCCTTAGCGGCGGCGCAGAATCACAGCCGCTTGTCGAAGCCTGTGCACGGGCTCGTTCACACGTTTTCAACATCCGCGTACACACGGGATTTCGGTCTCCGGCCGTAGGGTCCGGGACCATGGCGACTACGGAGGCAAGCGGCGTGGGGAAGCATCTGGGGTGGAGGCCCGAGCGGCTGCGGGAGCAGCGGGAGGCTCACGGGCTGACTCTTGAGCAGGCCGGCGAGCGGCTACGGGCGCTTGCTGAGGAGGCCAAACTCAAGGGGATCCCAGCGGCGAATCCGCAGACTCTGTGGCAGCACGAGCAGGGTGAGGTCTACCCGGGACCGCACTATCGCCGGGCGTACTGTCTGCTGTATCGGGCCACTGACCCCGAGCTCGGGTTCCGCAACGCTCTGCCGGGCGAGGACACCCAGTTCAAGCTGACTCCGATGAACGACCAGCGCAACGGCTCGCACGTCCTGGCCGTGGAGCGCGCCTTGCTGCAGATCGGGGCGGGCACTGTTGAGTCGGATCCTCTCGGGCTGCAGCAGCGGATCCTGGATGCCTGGAAGCGCCGTCACACCGGTGGCGACCCGCACCGCCCGTCGGTGGTGCTGGTCGGTGGGTTCGCCGGCAGCGGGAAGACGGAGTTCGCGCGCTTCCTTACGCAGCTCACCGGCTGGCCACTGCTGGACAAGGACCCGCTGACCCGGCCGCTCGTGGAGCAGCTGCTGGTCGCACTCGGAGGCGACGCGAACGACCGTCATACCGATCTGTATCGCGAGCACGTGCGGCCGGTGGAGTACGACTGCCTGATGCAGGCTGCCTACGCCAACATCAACTGCGGGATCAGCACGGTGCTGACTGCGCCGTTCATCGGAGAGATGACCTCCGAGGCGTGGATGAACCGGCTGATCAACAAGTGCAGCGCCCTGGGCGTGGACGTATCGCCGGTCTGGGTGCAGTGCGATGCGGAATCCATGCGGGAGTACATCGGCTTCCGATCGGCGGCGCGCGATGCCTGGAAGCTCCAGCGCTGGGATGAGTACATGGCGACCGTCAACCTGGAGCTCCGCCCGGTCGTGCCGCACCTGGTCGTCGACAACAGGCTGGGCACAGCGATTTCGCTGGCCGACCAGGCTCGCCACGCCCTCAGGGCGGTGCACGGATGAGCCGTAAGAAGCTGGGCGTCATCCTGTACGGACCGCCAGCGGCCGGGAAGGACACGATCACCCGGGCCCTGGCGGCACTCCATCCCCGGTACGGCCAGTTCGCGCGGCTGAAGATCGGTTCTGGCAGGAGCGTGGGCTACCGGATGGGCACGACCGCACAGTTGCGGGAGCTGATGGCCGCCGGCGATGTCGTCTACATGAACAGCCGGTACGGCAACACGTACGTCCTCGACCGGCCGGGCCTGGACGCCGCGTTCGCGGCCGGGGTGCCGGTCGTGCATCTCGGGCAGATTGACGGCATCCGCGCCCTGGTCGACGGCTACGCGGCCGACTGGTCGGTGGTGCTGCTGTGGTGCCCGCGCGAGGTGACTGCGCAGCGGTCTGCCGGGCGCGGTGACAGCGACACTGCGGCGCGCCTGGCGGCGTGGGATGCGACCCGCGAGGACCTGGACCTGCACCCGGGCACGACCTGGGACCTGGCCGTGGACACCACGGCGACGTCTCCGCAGGACGCGGCGGGGCTCGTCGACCAGCTGCTGGCGCAGCGGGCGGGAGCAGCAACGGCATGAACGCAGGCTACGGCTGGGCGAGCCGGTCCAGGGCGTCGGTGAGCGTGAGCTCGTGGTCGTCCTTGACGTCGTTCCACCGTGCCAGCGTGGACGCGGCCGCGCGCAGCATCTCTGGTGGAAGGCCGGCGGCCTCGAGCGCGTCGGCGGCTTCCTCCAGTTCAGGACCCCACCGCCAGGCCCGAGCTGCGGTCTTGGCGACGTATTGCGGCTCGGACAGGTACGAGTCGGTGCGCCGGGATGCGACCTCGATGAGCTCTTGGTCGACGCCGTGCTCGCGCGCCATGCCGACCGCGAGGGCTACCAGCACGCGCGACGTCTTCTGGAAGCTGGCGTACGACAGTTTCAGCGCGGAGGCCTTCCCGATCTCCGTTCCCAGCGTCCTTGTCTTCACGGCGGTGCCTGCGAAGAGCGCCTCGATCCGCGCGGTCGCGGCGGCCGGACCAGACAGGTACAGCACCGGGGTCTTGCCGTGTACCGGCGGGGAGCCGACGACGCCGCCGTCCATGACGGTCGCGGCTGGTTCGAGCAGCTCGGTGATCCGAACCGCCCGCTCAGGGTTGATGGCGTTCGCCTCCAGGTACACCCCGGCGAAGTGGTGGCCGGCGACGTCGCGGGCGAGGTCCTCGGCTGCGGCTGGCGGGCAGAGGCTGATGACGATGTCGCTGCTGTCCAGCAGTTCCGCCAGCGTGGCCATGGGCGTCAGGCCGAACTGGGCGGCGCGCGCTGCGGATGCGGGACTGCGCCCGGCCTCGCACCACAGGACCGCGGACGCGTTCGCCGCGGCGCAGGCGGCGACGGCGGCGCCCATGCTGCCGGGGTGGAGGATGCCGACGGTCGGCTGGTCCACGGTGCTACTCCGTCTCGTTGAGCAGGATGGCGATGGCGTCGCTGACGTCGTCGACGATGTGGTGTGCGGCGCGAAGGTCGTCCGGCCATGGGCGGCCGCGCAGCCAGATGGTGCGCAGGCTGGCCTGGTGCCCGCCGCCGATGTCCCCGGCCGGGTTGTCGCCGATCATCCAGCCGCCGTCCGCGAGGCGCACGCCGCAGCGGGAGGCCGCGAGTTCGAAGAGGCGCAGGTCCGGCTTACGGATCTCCAGGTCACCGGAGACTGCGACGCCGTCGACCAGGTCGGCAAGGCCGGTCGCGCTGAGCTTGGCGCGTTGGATGTCGCTGGCACCGTTCGTGACAATTCCGATCGTCCACGCGGCCGCCCGCAGGCGCGCCAGGTCCTCGAGGACCTCCGGTCGGCAGGTGACGGCGGCCGCCATGAGGCCGACGTACTCCTGCCACAGCTGGGCTCCGGGCACCGCCAGGTCGAAGGTGTCGTGCAGCCGGGTGAAGTCAGCGGCGTTGGCGCGGTCGGCCAGCTCGGTGAGCAGCCAGTGCTCGATATCCGGGGTGAAGGAGTGTGTGTGGCACAGGCCAGTCACGGCGTCACTGAAGGCGGCCTGCCGGTCAACCAGTGTGCCATCCAGGTCAAAGAGGGCCAGTCGCTGCACGTCATCGAGCCTATCGACAGCGCGATGCCCTCTCGCGGGGTGCCACGTGTCACGGCCCTGGAGGGGGTGACATCCGCCGGTGACATCCGGATGTCACCGGCGGATGTCACCAGACACCGAGTCAAGTCCCATGCCACACTCCCCGCGTCCGTGCCCGCCGATCGAGGGGGCCAGTTGGCTAACGACCGCGTATACCTGATCGGTTCTCCCAACTCGCCGTTGGTGAAGATCGGTTGGACCGACAACCCGGAACGGCGTCTCCGTCACCTCCAGACGGGTTCCCCTGTGCCCCTACAGCTGCTCGCACTCTTCGAGGGCGGCGCCATCGTTGAGGCCGAACTTCACCGCCGATTCGCCGACAAGCGCCGTCACGGCGAGTGGTTTGACCTTGGGCCGGATCCAGTGGCGATCGTAAGTCCGTTCGTGAAAGTCGCGCAGGTAGAAGAAGGCGAACGCACAGGACACCGCCAGCCGGTGCACGGTCTGAACCCCAACTACGCCTCCCTTGAGGAGTGGTCTGTGTGGATGCCGGATGTGCCGCCGCGGGTGTACGAGCGGGTGGAGCAGGAGTGCCCGACCTGGAAGGAAGCTGGACGGTGCCTGTGCGACAGCTGACCTTCGCCCCGCTGACTGGCGTTCGAGCGCTGTTTCCCGTGTGGCGGGACGGTTCTCGAACCGGCTTCCCGTCGGGCGGGACCAACGCGGTTCCGGGGCGGAGAGTGCTGGTGCAGCCGCTCGAAATCTGCTCCGATTCAGGAGCACCTAGGAGTTCTACCTGGGCGTTCTCACGTCAGGAGCGGGACCGTCATCAGCGGGGGGAGGGGAGCCGGATGCGGCCGATCGGTGTCTCGTTTGACAACACGCTCGTTCTCGTTACCGAAGATCGTCGGGATCATGTATGTTTTCGGGAATGGTTCCCTACGGTGGAGGTTTCGATGTCCGATCCGCTGAGGCGAATTGACGCCCTGGTGGAGGAGGGCACCCTCCCTGCACCCCAGGTCCGGCAGCAGCTTCGGCTTGCCGCTGGCCTCACCCAGACTGAAGTCGCTGAGGCCATTGGCGTGAAGCGTCTCGCGGTCGCGCAGTGGGAGGCTGGGCGCGCTCAGCCTCACCGTGGGAATCGCCGCGCGTACGCGCATCTCCTGCGGAAGCTGGCCGCGAAGCATCCGGACGCCGCCGTCGAGGGGGCGCCCAATGAAGGATGACCTCACGCTTCCGGCTGTTTTCGGGTTCGCCGACGCCGCCTTCGGTATCGAGGGGGTCGGGATGACCTAGGTCATCGGCCGCGCGCGCCAAGACGTGGACTCGCAATCCACGTGGCCCCGCGCGGCCCGTCGCGCCGACAGGGATTTCGCAACCCAGGTCGGCCGCCCAGTCCCCGGTTTGGCGCCGGTTCTGGGCTCCAGCTCATCGAGCTGGACCTCACTCACTGCATTACCCCGCCTTGGCAGGCGGGCACCCGGTCCGCTTTGGCAAGCGGGCCACCCCGGCTCTCCAGGAGCCCCTTTGGCAGGGGGCCTCTGTTGAGCCACCAGCGTCACCCCGGGTTCCGGCGGCTTTGGCAGGCCGTCGGGCTCGGGGCTCCGTCCATACAGAGCGCTCGGTCACGGTCGGGTCCCTTGGCAGGGGCCTGGTCGCGGTCGGGGCGATCCATATGAAGGTTGGTGTCTCCGCCATAGTGCACGAGATCGGTGTCCCCTGTCAGCTCGACCGTGACCGTTTCACACCGGTTCGAGCCACCCTTGTTTCCCGCGTGACGGGAAACGCACACCCTGTTTGCCCTGTTCACGGCATTAATCACGAAGATTCTTGGGGTCGGAGTGTCACACGCACCCCGGTCCGGAACATCTATCCCGAAGGGGACCCCTGTGTCCTCCTCTCGGCTAGGGGTGCTCGATGAGCGCCCTGGCAATGACGTCGGCCGCACCCCTGTGGGAGTCCATCGACAACTCCGTCGACGGGGCTCCGGCCGGGCGCTCGCGGCATTGGCTGCGGTCGGTGCCGGCACAGGCCGGCCCGGTGCCGGAGCGTGGTCCGGCACCCCCGCTGGCCCTGGGGCGGGATGCTCAGGCCCGGTTTCGCGGTGCGGTGCGCGCGCTGCTGGATGCCCCCGGCCTGGAAGGTGCGTCGGACGCGGTCCGGCTGGCGGTGATCGTGCTGGCGTCGCGGACCCCGTCCGAGACGGGCGTGGTGGAGATCCGTACGCCCGAACTGGGTCGGTGGCTGGGTCTGTCTGCGTCGTACGTCGCTTCGGAGGTGGTCCCGGCGCTGCGCCGGTCCGGCCTGGTCTCCATCGACACGGCGGAGGGCGAGTTCGGCCAGGACATCGGGCTGGAGTGCCGGGTGCTGCCGGTGTGGGACGCGTACGGCGTGGTCGGGCATCCGCTGGCGCTGGAGAAGAAGGAGTTCGCGACGCTGCTGCGGCTGCTGGAGGCCGTGATGGCGCCGGGCTGGGCTCACAAGGACGGGAAGGTGACCCCGGCCGGGCTGCTCGGCTCGCGTACCGGGCGCGCGGCGGCGACGGACCGGCTGGCGCTGCTCCTGCTGGTCCTGGAGGCGCGGGAGAACGGGCGGGTGCGGCAGTGCGGCGGCACGGTGGACACCAAGCGCGGCCGCGCGGCGGCGACGGTGGCCCGGCTGCTGGGCTGCAAGGCGTCGACGGGTGAGCGGGTCCTGGAGCGGCTGGAGGACCGGGACCTGGTGCAGCGGGTGCGGGTGGGGACGGCGTCCAAGCTCGCGCACCGCACGCGGCTGATCGTGCCGGCGGTCGCCGCCGCGCACGGCAAGCGCGGTGCCGCTGACATCCGACGGGAGGACCGTGCGACCGCCCCGAACCCCGATTTTTCAGAGCCCGACGTTGCGGCAGGGGATAGTGGTCCCTCCGAGCCGGACACAGAGCCGCAGGTCAGCGGTGTGCGGGTGGCGGATGAGGCGCGTGCGACAGAGCCCGACGTTACGGCAGCCCTTCACACTGATTACTCTCCTGTGGGTACTGACGTCTCTTCTCTCGCGCTCTCTGGTGGGTTTTCCGGCGAAGGCCGTGGTGGGTCCGGTGATCTGCCGGACCGCGCGTGCGAGCGCGACGACCGGGCCGTGGACGCTGACGCTGTCGACGGGCTGCGCCTGGTCGATGGCGAGGACGGCCCGCTGCGCGGGGAACAGCCGAAGAAGTCCCCGTCGTCGATCAGCGAGAACGGCAACTGCGGGCCGGTGGCCGGCGCCCCGGTGCGGGTCGTGGACGGTGCGGGTCAGGGCAGGCAGCAGCAGAGGAGGGGGGTCCTGCCGCCGGAGAATCTGCGGGTGATCGTGGAGCCGGTCCGGCTGCTGTGGGCGCGTCTGGAGCGTCCGGCCGCCCGCCGCCTGGTGGAGGCCGCCGCACGTGCCGAGCTGGCCACGGTGAGCGGTTTCGTCGGCCGGATCGACGGCCCGCAGGTCCTCGCTGACCGGCTCGCCCGACGCCTGGAGGACCAGCTGCGGCTGGGCGGTCCGATCAAGGACCCGGTGGGCTGGCTGATCGGCAAGGGGCTGCCCCAGCGGCAGGAGTGCGGCGACGCGCTGTGCGACGACCGCATGCTGCTCGACTCCGGCCGGGACTGCCCGCGCTGCGAGGACCGGCAGGCCAGCAGCCGTGCCCAGCGCCACGCGGTGGCGGCCGCCGTCGAGACCGCGATGCCGTACGCCTCCGAGGCGGAGCGCCGTATGGCGACCGAGCGGCAGCTGCACGAGACCGTGACCGCCCAGGCGTGGGCCCGCGAGCACCGCTGGGAGCAGGTCCGGGCTCGGCAGGCTGCGGCCGCCAAGGCTCGTGCCGAAGCTGCGGCCGCGCACCCCGCCATCGAGGAGTCGGCCACGTCGCCGGCCCCGGTCGTGCCGCCCGCCCCGCGTCCGGCCCCCGCCGCGCCCGCAGCGCAGCCGGAGGCCGACGACGTCGACCGGGACCTGGTCCTCGAGGACCTGGCCCGCGAGCAGGTCCTGGACTGGCGCACCCGCGCCGCCCGCGACCACCAGGTCGTGTTCGACCACATCGACCGCTACGGCGAGACGTCGGCGCAGCGCCTGTTCACCCGGTCGTTCGTCGCGACCGTGCAGCGTCTGTCCGGCCTCGGGCACCTTGATCTCGGCTACACCACCTGGGGGCAGGCATGAGCAGCGGCGAGGTGTCCGGCGTCGACCTGGCCCGGGTCGCGCTGCGGGCCGCGATGGAGCAGGCCCGGAAGAACGGCGGCGGCCAGAAGACGAAGCAGAAGCAGCCGCGCATGGTCCGTACGGTGCGCCGGGACGGGCGGGAGCCGATGGGACTTGGAGCCGCGATCGGCGCGCTGGTCACCGAGCGGGCCTGGGAGCTCCCGGCCGCCGGCGCTTCGCTGCGTGCTCGGTGGGAGGCCATCGCCCCCGAGCTCGCCGGGCACGTCGCGGCCGTCGGCTACGACGCCGACTCCGGCCGGCTCACCGTGTGTCCGGAGTCGACGGCCTGGGCGACGAAGGCGCGCCTGGAGCAGACCCGCATCGTCGACGCCGTCAACAAGTCGGCGGGCCGTACGGTCGTGCGCGCCCTGCGGATCCTGGCGCCCGGCTCTGTAGCTGTGCCCGACCAGGTCGACGTCGTTCCGGCGGCCGCGGCCGCGCCCACCGGTCCGGCGAGGACCAGGGAGACGGCGTGCGAGGGCTACCGCCGCGCGCTCGCCGCGCACCAGGAGGCCGTGCCGCCGCGCCGGGTGGATCAGGGCATCGCGGAAGCGGTGGAGCGGCAGACCGCCGCGATGCGGGAGCTGAGCCGCCGCGCGTTTCCCGAGCCGGACGTCGTCCCGGACGACGCGCCAGCCCCGCTCGAGGCCGTCCGCGTCCAGCGCCGCCGCGAAGTCGCCGCTACCCACGCGGCCGCGCTTCGCCGCGCCCGTGCCGAGCGCGCTCAGCAGGCCGAAGCGCAGCCGCTGGGGCGTACAGCGTGAGGCCGTCGGGGCTACCAAGAACGCGGGCGTTCCCGATGGCCAGGGTGGGCCATGCGATATGTGGTGCGCGCGGCCCACCGACGGTCTTCCTGGGTGGTGTCCGCAGGTCGGAGATAGCCGATGGGCAGGCGGTATCGGGGTGGTTGGATGGCCGGGTGTCAACGCCCGTTCTGGTTCGTTGAACATGCCGTCCCGCGTCTGGTGGGCGCGGTTGGACGGCGGGGAGGTAACTGATGAGCGATCGAAGCGCAATTGAGTGGACTGAGGCGACGTGGAATCCGACGACAGGATGTGACCGGGTTTCCTCCGGGTGCGACAACTGCTATGCGCTGACGTTGGCCAAGCGGTTAAAGGCGATGGGGGCGGCGAAATATCAGAATGACGGGGATCCGCGGACGTCGGGGCCGGGGTTCGATCTGACCGTGCATCCCGATGCGCTGGATGTTCCGTACGGGTGGAAGAACCCGCGGACGGTGTTCGTGAACTCCATGTCGGATCTGTTCCATGCCCGGGTGCCGCTGGACTTCGTACGGCAGGTCTTCGAGGTCATGGCGGATACGCCGCAGCATACGTACCAGGTGCTGACCAAGCGGGCCAGGCGCCTGCGGCAGGTCGCCGACCAGTTGGTGTGGCCGGGGAACCTCTGGATGGGTGTCTCGGTGGAGACAGCGAAGGAACTTCCCCGGGTTGATGATCTGCGGCAGGTGCCCGCTGCGGTCCGGTTCCTGTCCTGTGAGCCGCTGCTCGGTCCGCTGGAGGGGCTGAACCTGGACGGCATCCACTGGGTGATCGCCGGCGGTGAGTCCGGCCCGCGGCATCGGCCGATGGAAGAAGCCTGGGTGGCACAGATCCGTGATCTGTGCCTGGAGGAGCGTGTCGCGTTCTTCTTCAAGCAGTGGGGCGGCCACACGCCTAAGGCCGGCGGCCGCACCCTGCAAGGCCGTACCTGGGATCAGATGCCTGCGTTTACCGGCGCCTGACGGTTTTTACCGAGGGGGCTGCACGATGAGTTCGTGGGTTTTCCCTCCGATGCCCGTGCTGGCCGTCCGGCCGCTGCTGTGCAGCAGCTTGACGGCTTTGCGCGCGGCGGGTTCGGTGACCTGTCCGTAGTAGTCGCCGAACACGTCCAACGTGTGGTTGAGCAGTTTGAAGGGCCGTTTCTGCTGGTGCAGGATCCGTTCCATGTTGTCGGCCATTGCGGGCACGGCAGCGTCGATGACCTCCTGCGGGTCCGGGCGGACCACCGAGGTAGCGGAGAAGAGAGTGTTCGGGTCTTCCCGTTCCTCCTTGATCTCAAGTCCCTCCCACCATGCGTCGCGAGCCCGGGCGACAGCGTCGCCGAAGAACCACAGGCCGTGTTCGCTGCGAGAGCCGAAGACCAGGTGGTACACCGCCTTCTGCCCGTGCTTTCTGGCGACCGGCACCGACTGCACGAACATGCCGGTCTTCTCCCTCAGCCGCTGGGCGTACTGGGCGGCCACGATCTCGTCCACGTCCGCTTCGGCCGGCTCGTCCGGCCGGAAGTACTCACGCCACCACCGGCCGCCGCACGCCTCATCGAAGCGCTCGGAGGAGCGTTCCAGACCGCGGGCGGAGCGGGCATTGCCTCCCAGGCGCCGTACCGCGTCCATGCTGAAGTTCATCAAGAACTCGGTCGGCTGCCAGAGCCGCGGAGTACTGCGCCGCTGGTTCAGCGTCTGAACGATCCGGTCGAACGGCAGCCCCAGGCCGCACGGATCAAGGAACAGGAACAACGGGAGCCCTTCGGCAACCCGCAGAACCTCGCCCAGAACTCCGTCCACGTCGCCGTGATGCACCCTCGCGTCCACGCCCAGGGCGCGGTAGTGGGCAGCGACCTGGTCCAGCCGGGCAACGGAATCGGGTTTCTGCTCCACGAAGAAGCAGTTCCATAACAACGCGTTCTTCTCCAGGTGATGAGCAGCCACCTGCATCGCGATCTCCGCAGAGCCGGCGTCGCCGCTCTCGTACCGCCCCTCGCCCGCATAGCCGTCGAGGTACACGACCTGGTGACGACCACGCGAGCCGGTCATCCCGCCGAAGCGGGGAATGTACTGACCCAGCAGTTTGTGCTTGAGAACGCTCGGCAGCGCCTGTGAAGCCCAGTAGTCCTTGTCGGTACCCGTCGACATTTCTCCCCCACCCCGGTTTCCACTGTGATAACCGATATTGAGGTAAGCGTCACGCACCGTAAAGAGGGCGACAGGCCAGGATGGACCGTGGACTCGGCGGCGCAGAGCACGCGGACCACAGAGCCGGCCAGGGTCGGGCGTCGTCGGTCGACGCCGGCGGAGCCCGGCGCCCAAGCACCTTGCCGACGAACGAGCTGGCGGCGTCCATCCGGGCCCGATCCCTCTGGGTCGTACCGCGTGACTGCCAGTCAAGTTCCCCTGCCTCATAAGGTTCCTCCGGCGTAGCGTGACGGGTACACGCCTGGTACAGCGTGCGTTGCGGTGAGTGCGGGAAGGGGGAGTCGTGCAGGAAGGGACCGTGCTGGACGGGCGCTACCGGCTGATCGAGGCGATCGGTGCGGGCGGGTTCGGACAGGTCTGGGCAGCACACGATCCCAAGATCGACCGCATGGTGGCGGTCAAGGTGCTCACCGGTGACGCGGGCAGCAGCCGGCAGGTGGCCCGGTTCGCCCGCGAGGCCGCAGTCGCCGGCGGCCTCGCCCACCCGAACATCGTCACCGTCCACGACTTCGGCTCCACGACACACAACGGGCAGCCCTGCGCCTACCTGGTGATGGAGCTTCTGCCCGGCAAACCGCTCAGCGGCGCCCTGGAAGCCGGGAGACTGCCCCTGCCCAAGGCCCTATAGGTCGCCCGCTGGCCGTCGGTGAGCTCGTGGACCAGGGCGCTGAGCCCGGCGCATCCGAAGGTGCGGTGCGCGTAGTCGATCGCGGCGAGCACCAGGCCCTGGCAGGCGGTCACGTTGGCGGCTGCCACGGCGCTCAGGGCGCTACGGGTGAGGTCGGTGTCGTCAAGGGCGAGTCGGCCGCAGTCGCAGAACCCCATGCGCTTGGCCAAGGCGAGGGACTCTTCCTGGGGGAGGAGGTCGGCGATCGCGTCGACGGCCACGAAACCGAAGTCGACAGCGACCTGGTAGGCGTGATGACACACGGTCGGGTCGGCAGCGAACTTGCCGGTCAGCGGGGCGTGAGAGCGGGTGACAACTGGTGGCCGCGGCGCGCGGCGGCGAGAACGTGAGGACGGCATACCGCGTTCAACAGACCCGACGCGCGGACGACACCGCTGCTTCCCCCGCTTGGCCCACCGCCCACACCCCGACTGTCTCGTTGGTCTGGCACCGTCCCGGCCGCGCGCGGGCTGCCGCCCGGTCAGCGCTTCCAGCGGACGAAGAGCTGCTCTCCGGGCCCGGGATCGATGCCGAACGGCTGGCAGGCTGAGCGGCTCCAGATCCAGCTTCTCCTGCGGCGCGAGAGGCGTGAAACCGCGCTGCTGGTAGAAGCGGTCCAGGCCGGAGCCGACGGGAAACTGGCCGTACAGCAGGAGCAGGTCGAGCTGCTCGTAGATCTGCACGGTGCGCTTGAGCAGGTGGGTGGCCCATCCGGCGCCGCGGGCCTTCTCTGTGACGCTCAGCCCGGCCAGCTTGGCGACAGAGGAATGGACATCAGCTCTGCGGGAGGGAACCCCTGCTCGTGGGCGCTGTTCATGATGGGCATCGGCGGCAGCGCGTACGCCGCGCCGACGATGTCACCGTCCTTGTCCTCCGCGACCAGGACCAGAGAGAGCCCGGGGATCGCCTTGAGGTAGGTCCTCAGCACCAGCAGCGGTGCCATCGCCTTGGCCAAGGCTTCCCGGCCACTGAGGCCGGCGCACAACGCCACGGCGAGTTCACCGCCGAACTGGTCGGCCTCCGGATCTCCCAGCGCACCGTCGAGCGGTACGTGAAAGGCCAGATCAAAACTCCCCGAGCGGACCTCGCCGAGCGCCTGGAGAGCGAGGTGAAGAAGCGGTGGCAGCCGCAGATCCGAGCCAATGCCCGGCAGACGGCGGCAACGACCGGCGGCATCGTCATCGACACCCGAGCCCGGCTCGGCTACACCGCACCCATCGGGTCGACAGACCAGGACCGCATGAGCAGCGGCAAATTACCGCGAGGACGGACTGGGGACGGGTGGCACGCCCCCAGTCCTGTCCTTGCCGGGACCCTACTCAGTTCCCGTCGAAACCCAGGCCATGGCTGTTTTGCGCGAGGCTGCCCCCGACGCACTTGGGCACGAATGCGTGCCCAACTACAGCTGCCATTGCTTCTTTCAGGTGGCGCACTGTCATCATCGGCTGCGACCTCAGCCTCACAATGTCCGCCTCAAAGGCAGCCAGCCGCCCGCGGTAGATCGCCCGGTCTCCGACTGCCTTCTTTTCGGCCTTTAGGAAACTCATGTACATGTCCCAGTCTTGGTGAGGGGTACGCAACTCCAGCACACCCTTTTCCACTTCGACGAGCCAGTTTGCTTCGATCGCCAGGTAGCGGCACAGGTTGGCGGCCTCATCGTCGAGGCCGATGCTTCGCGCCAGTTCGTCCTCATCGAACCGGACGCGGTCGGACTCTTTGTGCATGTCCGGCAAGGTCACGTCGAGCCGGGAGGCCAGCTCGTAGAGAAGGACTTTCACCATCTGGGGCAGCGCTGCGTCCCAGACCGCGTCAACGTAGTCCTCCCGCCGGTCCGCATTCGGCACTTCCGGTTCGCTGGGGCCATCGCTGCCCTGCTGGCTTTTGCGGATTGTCTCCTGGTAGCTCTGACCAGTTTCTTTCATACGGCGGCGCAGTTCCTTTTTGCGTGCGTGGTACTTGGTCACTCGTCGCTCTATCTGCACCGGCCCCCGCGATCCGATGCGATGAACGGACCTCGCTGTTACTGGATAAGGGCGAGATGCGGAGCACCTTCGGGCTTCATCGCTTGCCGTGCGCGGGGGTCGGCGCAGCGCAGCCGGGACCGTCGCCGCTGAGCGGTCCACCGAACCTAACGAGCCTCTGGCGCGAGGGTTACCCAACGCTGGACCCTGCCAGGGCCAGGCGACGCGGCAGGAACAAGCTGATGGGCAGCCTTGTCTGGCTTGGTTCGAGCGCGCGCCTATGGTCTGTGAGGGCAACGCCTGTAATGGCACGATGAGTTGGGACGGAAGGCGGGGGTTCGTGCGCGGTGACAGGCGGCAGATTCAGACGGCGGTTCTGGGCGGTGCGGGCTCGGAGGAGCCTTTGATGCTGCCGCTGGAGGCGATCGAGCTGGATGCCTTCCGCCATCGACACCAGCACGACACGTTCTGGTGCGGGCTGCTGCTCGGAGGCTGCGGCCTCCAGCTGACGACCAAGCTGTACACCGACCGGGTCTGCCACTTCGCCCACCACCCCGGACCCGACGGACACCCTCATCTGTGCGGCCGCCGCTCCCGTGGCGTGAACAGCGCCGACCACCTGTACGTGAAGGCGGCGGCCGACACCTGGCTGCGTAACCGCGGCGAACAGGCCGGCTTCGAGTTCGCCCAGCCTGACGGGGCACCGATCGGCTCGCTGGTGGACATCCACCTCGAGCACAGGAGGCTCCGCGTGCACTTGGACCAGGCCGTGGCACCGGTCTGGGACCACGGGAGTGAGCCGGTGCTGGGCATGTCCGTGCCGGTGGACCGGGACACCCTGATCCGCCGCTGGTACGTGCACCGCATCCGATTGGACAGCGACGGCACTGCCCGGCGCGTCCAGATCGGCACCGAAGCCTTCGCACGCCCTACCGAGTGGTTCGGCCTGGACGACTGCGCGATGACAGAGCGCGGTCTGTCGACGCCGGCGGTGGAGAAGATCGTTCAGGCCCGCACCGCGCCGCGTCCATCGCTGTGGTCGACCGGCAAGGCGAGGAAGACGCCGGAGCCGGAGGCACGCGCCCAGGCCTTGCTGCGCAGGCTGGCGGATGCGCGTCGGATCGAGTCCGTGTCCTTGGTGAAGCAGGTGTGCGGGGAGATCGACGATCTGACCGGGGTGACGGGGGAGCTCCAGGAGCAGCTCAAGGCCGGCGTTCGCCACGCGGGGATCTGGCTGGTCGAGCAGAGCGAGAAGCGCCGCAAGCTGTTCGACAGCCTGAACAGGGCGGTGGCTGAGCAAGAACCCGGGCAGGTGCGCAGGCTCCTGATTCGCGTCAACGCGACCGCATCTGGAGACCGCACGGAGGCCGAGGTGGCCATCCACGAGTCGGCGATCAAGTTCTTCGCGGGCTTGGACAACCTCACGCGGGACGCGCTCGAAGCGGAGGCTGCCACCGAGAAGAAAGCACAACAGGCTGCAACTCGCGTCCGCAGCGCCCTCCATCGCCTTCGCGGTTACGACACGTACACGCTCGATCTGCGCTCGCAGGTGGAGGAGCTCCTGCGGTCCGCGGCATCCGCTGGAGAACTGCTGAAGCGTGGTGAAGCGCGTCGTGTGGAAGTCTGGAAGAAGTGGGCAGCGCTGGGGCCGCAGGAGCAGCTGCACGTGGCGCGGCGGTACTGGATACAGCGAAGCTGCCCGCGCTGCAACGCGGAGCAGGGCAAGAACTGTGTGCTGGTCGACGGCCCCAGCAGCGGGAAGGCGCGCCACGCTGGCCACAATGAGCGGCTGCAACTGATCCTGAACGAACGGAAAGCCGCACAAGAGCTGGTCCGGCAGCAGAGGACAGCCCAACAAGAAGCCGAGGCTTCCATCCCGCGGATGCAGCAGATCCCGGAGAAAGGTGACGTCGGCCCCTCACGTCCCCTCCAGGAGCCGCGGCCGAAGGCCCACCGCAAGGGCCAAGGGCAGAAGGCGGAGAAGAAGGCCGCGGTCCGGCTGCACCACCAGGTGCCACGCGGCGACTGGTACCGGATGATGTGCCCACGATGCGACGCCGGACCGGGCAAGTTGTGTGACAACGACGATCGCGTCGGCCCCAGCGAGAAGCGGCAGCTTCCCCACGACGAACGCCTGCGCCGCGTCCTGCAGAGCAACGACCGCATCAGTCCCGGCGAGAAGTAGAAGGGCGCCCACGGCGAAGGCGGAGGGCTGGCATCCCAGCGTCCACGCCCTGGAAGGCGGGGTGTTTTGTGAACGTGTCACCGGCGTTCGAAGTGCACAAGAGCTGGGGCTAGCGGTGTTGCAGAGCCCGACGTTTCGATCAGGGCGGCCATCGTCATTTGCATGCCTCTGGCTGTGCTCGCGGAACTTGTCCCGGCAGCATGATTCCGTGGGCTTGGGCGTTTTTTCCCGGCCGTAGCGTCCAGGGCACGGGCGCGGTGTCGGTCAGCCATTCGTTCGCCAGGAGCCGGCGCACGATGAAGGTGCGCAGGGTGCGGGGCAGGTCCCAGCCCATGCCGCTGCACAGCTGGTTGTAGGAAGGACCGTGGCCGTGTTCCGCGCGGAAGGCGACGGTGAACTGGGCGGCCAGCGGCCCGCGGTCTGGGTGCTTGTCCTTCCACAAGCCGTAGGCCTCACGCACGTATCGCGGTGCCGGGACGAGGCAGCGAGTGGAAGCGAAAGCGGGCGCAATCTTGTCGAAGGGCAGCGCGCACACGGCGCAGGTTTCGACAATCTCAGCGTGCCGCCGCAAGGCCGGGCTGGCCTTGTCCTTCCACTGCGCCCACTCGGCGGGGCTGACCTGCGGCCAGTTGAGGGTGCCCCGCAGTGGCCTCGGTGCTGCGGGCTCATCTGGGTCGGCAGGGTTGGGGAGCCGGCCGGCCAGGTGCCTCACTCCAGGGTCGAGGCGGTAGCGGTCGCCGGAGAGGTCGGCCAGGAAGTTCTTGCTCCGCAGGTCGGGGAGAGCGGCGCGGCAGGCGTCGGGAAGGTCATCGGGCAATGTGTCCAACGATGCCTCCTGCCTCAACCGGGTCCCCGGCTTCGGCATCTCGCCGGAGGAATCACAATGGCTCAACAGCGTCGGTGACTACCTCGCCGTGGAGATGTTCGATGTCGCCGACGTCCTGCGGAAAAGGGGAGTGGACGTCGGGTATGCCAACCCGCAGGCCTTCTTCTACGGCAAGGCCGTCTGCGGCGACCCGGAGACCATTCACGGCATCGTCACCGATCTGACGACCAGCGACAAGCCCCAAGTTGACTGGCCGTTCTTTACCTTCGGTACTTCCGCGCAGTCCTTCCACCCGAAGATCGCCGGAGCACGCTTGTACGCCGACACCCTCGAGGCCGTGCTGGGATCTTGGCCCAAGACCTGACAGAACGGCCCGCACCACTCGTGGGCCGGTTCTCTGCTCTAAGGAACCGGCCCACGCTTTATGAGTATGTCTACGGATAGTAGCGGTCCGTGCAGCCGAGAATAATGCCAGTTGTGACCAATACCTTATGGACAGTGATGCTGGTGATGGCTCTTCTGCTGGCTTCCGCCGTCGCCGCCTGGCCGAGCGGGTCCGCACCGCGCCGACAACCGAGACCGCGCATACGCCGCGCTCTGTACTTACCTCTCAGCGTCATCCTGATCCTTGCCCTCGCCGCTTGCGGTCGCGCGACCAGCGAGAAGACCGTACGCAAACTCGCCGGCAGTTCAAAATCAGCAAAGGCGCGGCAGGAAGCAGAGTCTGCCAGCAGGGACATCATCGCCGCCTGGGACACCGAGACCCCACTCACCCTCGGCATCGTCGCCATAGAGGATGCGTGTGCTGGTGGGAAGGCCAAGGAGTGGTTCTTCCCCACCGGCGACGACCAGTACAAGATTCGCTGCACGATGTACGTCACCGCCTACTTCGGCGCCGACCCCCGCCGAATGGCCGACACTCTCGACGGAGTCCTCACCGCAGGGGACCGCAGCGGATCCCCCATCCCTTTCGGCCACGACTTCCAGTACGCACGCACAGTCATCGACTACTACCGAGGCAAGACAGGCGATCCGCAAGGGCCCGGGACCGGTGAACCGACACTGCTGTTCAGTGCGGGCACTGTCAGGCTCAACTGGGATCAGGTGCACAGCAGCGGGACACGCGAACTGATCGAAGAGCCGCACCCATGCGGCTCCGATGATCCGCCGATGCGACGCTGCCTGCGCGAGCCGGCCTCCACCAGCGTGGCGGATCTGCGCCGCAAGTACGGGATGGTCTTCCAACTTACCTTCCCCGCCAAGAACTACCACGTCGTCGAGAAGTAACACCACGCCGGCCCCCTGCACGTCCTGGCGACCGCCGCCGGGAAGGCCCGCCCCGCCACGGCGGCCGCCCACCCGGATCCGCAACCGGCCGCGCACGCCGGACCGGTGCGCACCCGGGAGACCGCCTCCGACGGCTACAGCCGCGCGATCGAGGCGCACCGCCGTCCCGGGTGGACCCCGGCATCGCGGAGGCGGTGGAGCGGCAGAACCGTGCGATGCGGGAGCTCAGCCGCCGGGCGTTCCCCGAATCCGACGTCGTCCCGGACGATGCGCCGGCCAGGATCGAGCAGGTCCGCGCGCAGCGCCGCCGCCAGGACGCGGCCACTGAGGCCGTCGCCCTACGCCGGGCCCGGAAAGAGCGTGCGGCCCGGGAAGCCGGGACGGCGGCCGCCGTCCCGCAGCCGGCTGCGCTGCGGACCACGGCGTGAGCCGGGCGTCGGTGAGCAGCGACGGCGTCAGGCCCGAACGCGATGCCGGTCGCGGCCGGGATGATCCGTTCCGGCCCCGCTGCTGCTGAGAGTGGGTAACTTCCCGCGATATGAGCGCACACCGAGCTTCCCCGGATGAGCCGTGGCCCGGCTGGTCGACCAGCCGGGCGGCTCAAGCCGCGTACGGCAAACATCTGGTCCGCATCGGCGAACTCATCCCGGTACTGCTGTACTCGAACGTCATGGACCGCCGTCACCTGGCGGCCGCGCACACCGCCCGCAACCAGGACCTCATCGACTTCCAGGTCAGCAGCCAGGCCATGGAGTGCCGGGACGACCTGCTGGAGACCGCCGCCGTCCTGGACGCGCTCGCCCTGTGCCACGGGCACGGAAGCTACCTGCCGCGCCCTTACCAGGAGGACTCCCTCAACCCGGTACCGAGGGATGTGGAGTTGCGCACGGACGCCTCCGACGTCGCCGGCGAACTGGTCCGCCACGACCACCAGCACGGGACCAGCACCACCGGCAACATGCCGTCAGCTTTGGAGGATGGCTGTACCGATGCCGAGCGGGACGCCGTCCGCGTCCGCCAGACCTTCGAAGTCCTGGGCAGTCCGGCCGCTTTCGCGGCCGAAGCGACCGTATGCGCGATGCTCCTACAGACTGGCGACCGGGGCGACAACCTCGCCCTCGATAGCCCGCTCCGGGAGTGGGCAGAGGACCTACGCCGCCGGGCTGTCTGACCCGGCAGGATGATGCGCATGACCGAAGCATGGGCCGCCATCATCGCCGCTATCGCCGCCGGCCTCTTCGGAGTCGGAGGCGTCCTCGCTGGCATCTACGTCGGCGGCCAACAGACCACCGCCCAAGCTCAGGTCGAACACCTTCAGTGGCTACGCGAGCAGCGCCAAGAGGCATACGTCGCCCTCATGGAGGCGTGGGAAACCGGCGTGCAAGGCTTGAAGCAGATGGTGGAGCACTGGAGCGACCACGAGGGCGACATGGAGCGCAACCATCCCGACCGCTTCTTCAGCGAGTTCGTAGACGTGCGGGTCCAGTCCTTGTGGAACCCGATCATGAAGCCGGGCGAACTGTTTTTCGTGATCGGCCCAGAAGGCATGGAGGAAGCCGTCGCCGCTCTCACCGTCGCCTTTGCTGATGCGTCCGACTTCCTGCGAGGCCAGAGTTCCCAGCCTCCGGGTGCGGACGCGAATTGGCAGGGATGGGGCGCTCAGTTGGAGCAGTTGGTGGAAGCCCGTGGGACGTTGGTTACGGCTGCGCGGGACATGATGCAGACAGCACCGGCACCCGGAAAGTGACCGAGGTCCGGCCGGCTCGTTGGATGGGGTGCTGTTTTGGTGCACACGTGGGGCCCGTCCGGGGAGGTCTGGGCGGGCCCCACGGCCACGTCGCCTACAGCACAGCCGGAGCCAGGCTGGACAGCGATCACGGCCAGCTCCTCACCACGTCATTCGTGGTCTCATCGGTGAGGGTGACGCGGGCGCCGGCGCGGCTGCCGTGCTCGCCGATCCAGGCGAGATACTTCCGGTCCGCGGTCGCGCGCTCCTCCCACCAGCCCTGCATGACCGGCCGCTCGTCGACGAGCAGGGTGACCTTGTAGCGGCCTTCCATGGGTGTACCTGCCTCCCACGCCAGCCGGACCCCGGCGATCATGCAGTCCCGGCACTGATCGTGCCAGCGCGGCCCGTGCCCGGCCGGACAAACGACGCGTGTCGCGACGGCGAATGCCCGGCAGGAGCAGCAGCGGCGCCGCTCGTCCGAGTCGATGTCGATGCGGCCACGAATCGGTGCGCGTCGCCCGGGCCGGTGCAGGCTCCAGGTCGGCAGGGTCAATACCGAGCTCTAGAATCGAACGTATGCACGACTCCGCCCCGTCCCGCCTCGCCATGTTGCGCTTCCTCGAACGCGTCCAGCAGACCGACCTTGAGCGCACTCGGAAGTGGATCGCGGCAGAGGAGCGGCGTGAGCAGGAGAGGCAGCGCGGCGCCGACGCCCGGCCACCCCAGCCGGACTGGCTGCTTGAGATGGGCCTCAACCGCGACAGCCCGCCGAACATGATTCACGAAGGCCGCTGCCACATGGCAGGCAAGCGGTCGCGCGGGATAGGGCGCAGTGACGCGCTGCGCTGGCTCGCCGAGGGCATCCCCGCCTGCACCCACTGCCGGCCGGACAGCGGGCTCGGCTTCCTGGAGGGATGAGATCAGGCGCTCCTGCGGGGTTTCCTGGCGCTGGTCCTCTTCGCCGCGGTCTTCTTGGTGGCCTTCTTCGCGGCCGCCTTCTTCGACTTCGGCATCTCATGGACGTCGGCGTCCTTGCCGCGGGAGGCCTTCGCCTTCTGCACGGACTCGGTCAGGGCTGCCATCAGATCGAGGACCTGCCCCGGCTTCTCGGGCTCCGGCGCCTCCGGGAGCGGCTTGTACCGCGCCCGGCGCGGTGCGGGCGGCGGGTCCCCGCACTCATGGACCACGGCCTCGGCCCTGACCCGTAGGTCCTCGGCGCGGTCCTCGACGTCCGGGTGAGGTAGTGGGAGGACTCGTCGCCGACGGCGTCGACGAGCCGATACAGCAGCGCAGCCCGGCGTTCCAGGTAGTGATGCCTATGGCGTTGAAGCCGGCCAGAACACCCGACGGCGGCCATGACGCTTGGGTGCCTGTTCCGCGCCGGGGTCGCGTTATGCCTTCGCTTGTGATGGTTCTGCCGCAGCCGCAGCTTTACGCTCCGCGACGGGGCCCGAAGCAGCCAGCAGCAGAGTCGATGAGGCCGCACAGAAGATGATCAAGATGGCCCAGGGCAGGCGGTCGTCGGTCGAGAACAGGGCGGTCAGCATGGCGGGAGTGATCACGTTGCCGACGCTCCAGGACATCTGGTTCATGCTCAGGTAGCGGCCCAGCAGGCTTGGGTGCGCCAGGTTGGTGACGACTATGACTCCGGTGGGGGCGTGGATCAGCTCGGCGGTGCTGAAGAGTGCCACTGCGATGAAAAATACGCTGGTCAGTGCGATCGCATCCAGTGTGGAGGCTCCGAGGAAGACCGCGAACGACAGTGCCCAGAAGAGAGAGGCGGTCTGCATGACTCGCATCTCCCCGGTTTTTTCTATGTACCTCACCATGAAGGGTTGCCCGATGATGAGGAAGGCGGAGTTCAAGGCAAACAGCACGCCTGGCAGCCAGTGGTCCTGAGGGGCACGGCTTTCGGCGTACAGCGGCAGCAGGACAGCCAGGGAGAGAGTGGTGACGGCGAAGAGCGTGTTGGCCATCACCACCAGGAGGAACGCCCTGTCAGCGAGCAGGGCTCGCATGCCTGTCGGCTTTTTCGTTTCAGTTTCAGGTTTTGTCTGGGTGGCTGCTGTTGCAGTGGTGAACGCCTCTCGCCAGGTCGTGAGGATCGCGGTGACGACGAAGAAGGTGGCGGCGTTGGCCAGCACGACCGCCCTGGCGCCGCCGCTGCCGTAGGCGATGAGCACTCCGGACAGGGCAGCGCCCAAGCCGAGGCCCACACTGCGGACGGTTCTGCCGAGGGTGTACCAGCGGACTCGTTGTTCACGGCCGCACAGGCTGATGATCATGGCGCTGTTGGCCGGCCAGAACGCGTTGTCGGCCCAGCGCACGATCGCTGAGACGATGACCAGCTGCCATACCGCATCGACGCCCAGGTAAGCAATGAAGCCCAGACCGCGGAGGGTGCAACTGAGGACTGCAACTTTGCCGGGTCCGTAGCGGTCGATCAGGGCTCCGGTCTGTGGTCCGCCCAAGAGCGCGATGATCGCACCCAGAGAGAGGGCGAGGCCGACTTCGGAGATACCCATGTGAGCGACGGTCACGAAATATACGACCGTGAGCGGCAGGAACATGCCTGTGCCGAGGCTGTCCACCACAGCGATGATCACGAGCCGCTTGCGGTTTCGGGTGTCCGGGAAGCCCAGGCGCTCGAGGAGTACGGGGAGGTTCATCGAAGCCCCTCCGCAACGGCGGGCACGCCGTGGAGCTTCTGGGCGAGACGTGCCATCCGGCGTCCGTGCTCTGCTGCGGTGAGCACGTCGGATTCCTTCATATCCGCGGGCTTTTCGTCTGCGTTGCACTGGGCAACCGAGCCGAGGCGGTAGCCGAGGCGGTTCAGGTCTGCCAGTGAGCCCTTGCTGGTGTTCCATCCGGCTCGCAGCGCTTGCCCAACCCAGAGCATGCCGTGCTGGGTGGCCAGGGCAAGCATGAACTGCAGGGCCCCCAGCTTTCCGCCTTCCATGGCTGCCGACGTCGTGAAGCCTGCGGCCAGTTTGTCGGCCCAGGCTGCGGACGGCTGAAAGCGGCTGGTCTGTTCGGCGAAGGCCACGAAGCTCGCGGAAGGGCCTCCGATGTGGGTGGGCGAGCCGAAGAAGATGCCGTCCGAGCGCGCCAGAATGGCCCAGTCTTCGGTGGTGACATTTTCGATGTCGACCAGATGCGTGGAGGCTCCCTGCTCGGCGGCGCCGGCATCAATGGCTTCCGCTAAGCGGCGAGTATTGCCGCCACGGGAGTGAAAGGCCACGGATATGAGACTAGCCATGGGTTCTCCAGTCGAGAGCGTTGTGTCTGTTCGTCGCTACGGCCACGTGCATGCGGTCCGGATCGAAGAACGCGTCAAGTGCGGCCCTGAGATCGTCCGCGGAGACACTCTGGTAGCTGCGCAGGTATTCGATCAAGTCCGGCTGGCTGCCGGGGAGATGAAGGGATGCAAGGCACGCGCATAACCCCTCGCTGGTGTCGAGCGACACCACGAGCGCTCCGGTCCGCAGGCTTTGGAGGTCGGCAAGGCGCTCCGCGCTCACTCCGCGCTCGCGAAGCGACTCGATCGCCGTCCGGGTGAGGGCCAGTGCTTGCTGAGCCTGACCTGCCGGCGCCGAATACCACAGGACGTATGTGGACGCGCCGGCAAGAGCGGCTACGGAGGACTGGACGCCGTAGGTGAGGCGGTGTTCCTCCCGCAGTGTCACGTTCAGATCTGAGCGGTGCGCGCCGGCGAGCGCGGTGAGCGCAAGGTCGGCAGCCGGCCCGAGAGGAGCGCCGCGGGCGGGCATCTGCTGCCCCATGACTACGTCGGCCATGCGGCTGTCTGGTGCATCGAGCACCGTCAGCGCCGGTCTTGGCGACTTCTTCGGGCCCATGCCTTCGACCTGCACTGCAGGGGAGGAACTCTGATGTAGTACCGGATGGCTGGCTTCGAGCGCATGAGCATCAAAGTCGCCGACGATGCAGAGAGTCGAGATACCGGGGCCGTGGGCTTGCCCGCTCGCGGCAAGCCATTGTTCAGGTTCCGAGGAGGGGGCGGGCGGCAGTAGCCCTGCTGTCCCTGCCTGGACATATCGGCGTGCCTGTTCCGCCGGCGATACAGCGCCAGGCACGGCGAGAGGCTGGGCACCCAGGGTCCCGGCAACAGCAGAAGCCAAGGCAGACAACAGCCCGGTGAGTCCAGCGGGGGCGCAGCGACCGGTAGCTACGACAGCGTCGATCAGTACCTGGAATTTGACCGTCCCCCTGGTTGCTGGGGCGGCGACCACCGCCATCCGGCCACGCACGGCCTCGTTCAGGGCACCCTCCAGCGCCTTCGCACTCTGCGGGTCGGTGACAGGAGGGCTGGCCCACCGCCATCTGAAGTAGGCCAGGTCGCCGGATGGCCGGGGGAGTGTCACGAGTGTGAGGCCGTCCATGTCAGCAACGGTCACTTCGCTGACGAGGTGGGTGTAGTGCTGCGGGTCAAGCATGCGCTTCCTGGGGCGTCAGTACGAGTTGCGTGGTGGGCTGCTTGGAGAGTTCCTCTGCAGCGACGGCGATGTCCTCCCGACTGACTTCGTTGATCAGCTGAGACAGCGTGGCGAACCCGTCCGGCCAGTCGTGCAAGGCCAGCAGCCATCCCAGCAGGCGGGTCTGGCGCAGCCCGGAATCCATGACCCTGTGGTGCAAGGACGTGGTGTCTTGCTTTGCCTGGCTCCAGACAGACTGGTCCGGGTCGCCCGCTACCTCGGACAGGGTCCTTTCGAGTACCGCCGCGCAGCGCTGTCCTTGCTCCGGATGCTGCACGCGCATGCTCAGCCAGAACATTGCCGGGGAGCGCTCCGAGAAGGCGTTGAGTCCGGTCAAGCTCGTGCGAATGTCGTTGCGGCGCAGCCCCAGGCTCGCATCCTGGGCGAGGAGCGAGATCAGCATCTCTGCCAGGACGACGTTCGCGAGGAACCGGGCAGGTGCCTGGTCGGGGCCGGGGAGCCGGAATCCGAACGCGACCTCCTCGGCGAGCACACCCTGCCTGGTCACCGCGGTAGTCCGCGAAATCCTGTGCCTGGGCTCCGGTAGAGAGGGCAGGCTGAGCGGCGGCCGCGCGACAATACCTGCGAAAGCCTCGAGGCAGACGCGAGCCTGCTCGAGCCGTTGGGGAGTCACGAGAGTGATCGTTGTGTTGCTCGGTGCGGTGGTCGCCTTTAGGTACGAGGTCAGCTCCTCGTTGGGCACCATGTGAAGGTCCTGGTTGTCCACGAAGCCGGAGTGGGCGTTCGCCGGCTCCGCGTACAACGCGGCAGGCATGTAGATGTCAGGAAAGCCGCCGTTGCCCCGCAGGCGGGACAGCACCTCCTGACGGATGATCCGCAGCTGCCGCTCCGTATTGGCGGGCGTGGTGACCGGCTCTGCGAGCCGCTCAGCTTCCGCCTCGCATATCTCGGGCAGCGCGTGGATCGGAAACGAGGAGAAGAACTGTGTGTAGTCACGTCCGGTATAGGCGTTCACGACGCCGCCGAGTGCCTGCACGCGATGTAGATGCCCGGTGGGGGAGGTGCCTGAGACGTCGAGCGCCAAGTGCTCAACGAGGTGCGCGATACCCGGTTTGTCCCGTGGCTCGGCGCGATGTCCCCCACCGTGGGTGATGCACAGGGAAACACAGCTCCGCAAAGGGTCGTGCACGATGCCGACCCTGATGCCGTTGGACAGCCGGATGTCTGCGACGGTGCCGGCGGCTCCTGGGGAACGAACGTTGCCGTCCCCAGTCACGTGAGGCATGGGCATGGCTCCTTATACATGTGGCAGAGGGAAGAGGTTGAGATCGGCTTCGTCCAGAGGCTGCTCCCGCCAGCCCAGCTTCACGGCCGCGTTGCGTATGCGGTCGTTGCCGAAGAAGGGGAACGCGGCGGGGAAGTTGGGAACCAGTCCGGGCACGATGACTCTGGCGACGTGAAACCCGGAGGCCGCCACGTCGTCCGTCGTGAGGTCCACGCTGATCACCTCGAAGCCCTCGCGGGCCAGGCGTTCGTGGTACAGGTCGAAAGAGCGCCGAGGGAGGGAAGGCACCGACTCCCACTTGCCCTCGGCAAGGTCGGTTGTCCACGGGGCCATGCGAGCCCGTGCCCGCGGGTCGAGATTGATCTGCCCCTGGCACTGCAAGTCGACGACATCGTGGAAGTCCGGCCGGTAGGAGTCCATGTAGAGCCGGTCTTCACGGTGCGGCTTCAGGTTCCGGGTGTTCTGCAGGCCGAGCTTCGAGAGCTTGTCCGTCGCTTCCTTCGACAGCAGGTACTCGCTGTTGCCCTGCAGCGTGCACGCTTCGGCGAGTGCCTTCTTTGCCGCAGCGATCCCGGACTCACGGGCCGCGAAGCCGATCGTGAGGGCCCCGGTCCTCTTGCTCGTCAGCAGCGCAGCGACGACCGGGATGCCGAACTCGTTGTCGATGCTGACGAAGGTCGGGGACAGGTCGTGCGCTTGGTCCTGAATGAGTTCGCGAAGTTCGTGGAGATGGGGCAGCTGGTCCAGCGGTTGGGCGTTGGCCCACCACACCATCGAGGCATCGCGCTCGACGATCTCCTCTAGTCCGGACGTAAGCGCGTAGTCGTAGGAGTCACCTGCGGCAATACCTGCCAGGTTCGGGTAACCGAACAGCGCCTCCTGCCTCTCCGGGTGCTCGTGCCACATCACGTAAACGCTGAATGCCGGCACCCAGATGTCACGCTGCGAGGTATGCGAGAGTCCCTTGATCCATGCGCACTCGGAACTCTGTGTGAACTCGGCGAAGGGAAAACCCTTGGTTGCGTATTGGCGTGGCGAGTACAGCACCAGAGAATTCGGGTGGAGGAGATTGAGCCCCTGCCGCTTGAGCGCGTCGTATGACCCATACAGAATTTCAGTTCCAGGGCGTATCCAGTTCCCGCAGTACCGCTCGACTGCCTCACCGATGGCGGATACGCGGGCTTGTTCTGTGGTGTCCCAGGAGGTGCCGAAAGCCTGTCGGTCGTTGGCCCAGCTGAGCACCCTCCGCATGTCCGCGACGTCCACAGCGCAGGACTGGAGTTTGGCAGGAAAGTTATGTCGACTGTCCCGAAATTTTACACGGGTGATGATTCCGGTCTGCCGGTCCACGAGAGACTTCCGCGATGGTTCGTAGTCGGTCCGTGAGTACTGCCGGTGAGGCATCCGGATAACTGGATGATGCTCGGTGGTGAGATAGAGAGGATTCATCTCCAGCTCACTCTCATACAGGTC
Organism: Streptomyces sp. NPDC102259; assembly: GCF_044766465.1. Lineage (NCBI taxonomy): Bacteria > Bacillati > Actinomycetota > Actinomycetes > Kitasatosporales > Streptomycetaceae > Streptomyces > Streptomyces sp. NPDC102259. The sequence goes on from NZ_JBIWMA010000034.1 coordinate 57,046, forward strand.
CTGCCGCATGGAGCCAGCTGTCCAGCGTTCAAGTCGCGCAACGACCATTGCCAGCATCCAGTGCAGCTCACTTCGTGTGAGCTGCGGAAGAGCCGACTCCCGGTGTACCCCGATGGCGTCGAAGGCGTCCTCGTACACCGCCGCAGCCCGCCGCCGGTCGAGCAGATCCCGAACGTCCGGTCCTTGACCAGGCCATATGCCCGGGCCGAGCAGACCGTGGCCAAGCTCGAACCTGAAGGACAACCACGGAATACGGTGCTCTTCACACATGTCGTTGACCGACAACAGTTCCGTGTGCGCCGGCGTTTCGTACAGAGCCAGCAGCACGGGCTCACCAGAGTCGGCGCGGATTTGCTCCGCCCATGCCGGCAGTTCGTGCATCTCGATGGCCTGCCAGTCCTGTGGCAGTGCGTCCAGGTAGCTTGCGGCCTCCCGCCGAAGGGCGTCGCTGCCGATGACCGCCACGCTGTGGCTTGTTAGAAAGGGCGCCCCTGAAGCCGGGGTTCGGTAGGTCCGAGGGTCGCGGCTACCGCGCACGGGCTGCACAGTGCCGACTTGCTGCAGCTTGACTGCGATCTGCGCGTATCCGTCGGGAGCCCCGGCGAGCAGATCATCCAGGGATTTGGTGCCGTCGAAGCCTGCCAGCCACCGACGGAGGGCTTCGGCCCCCGTGTTGGCATAGAACTTCGCTCCTTGAGCCGTTACGACCAAGGAACGCTCGGCTGCTAAATGGATGATATCTAGTGGGGCGGCAATCATTCGGATATCGCTCATGGCGCTCTGGTTTTCCATTGAAAGATCCCCTGATACACCCATAGCGGGAATTTGCGGCGAGGGTCCGAGCAGTGGAACGCAGGATGGGGTTGTTCCTGCCCCAAGGGAGTCAAGGCGGGAACAACCCCATCTATGCCACTAGATACTTAGCGGCGGGCGGCCGGGAAGGTCACTCGTCCCAGCCGAACTCGATGGCCGGCGCGATGTTGTTGTTCGCCTCGGCACGCAGGGCCATCTCGTCGTTCTCGTCGTAGATCTCAACCATAACGGTCTCCTTCTTCGATATTTGGACCGGGCCGAAGAGGTGTCTCCTCCACTTCGGCGCCTGGTCTGGGTGACGAGATGAATTTACCTCGGCAGAAATTGAGATCAAGAGGAAAGCGCTTGCGGTGAAGATCACGTTTCGCGTGCGCAACGTCCGGGGATCTATCCGCGTAGCATGCGGAATTATATGTTCCATTTCCGCATGGCGGAATAATTACGTCCCTTTAATTCTGTATGTCGCTTATACGAGTCAGGTGATGTGGATGCGGTACCGCGACCCAGGGGGGCAACTTTACCTTCCCTAAAGACGTATCTTGCAAATGCAATGCCTACAGGCCTTCCATTTGGCCTGCGCTTTATTGACGCCGCATGATTTCGGACAAGTAACGGACACCTGTCTCGATTGCTTCGTTGTACGAGGCATCCAGGCTGCGCATAAGGTGACTTACATGAGTACGCAGCCAAATGAAACGGTCATACGGCGAGCCGAGGAACGAGACGTACCTGGGCTCGTGGAGTGCAGCGCAGGACTGTTCGCGGAAGACGGCGGAACCCGCGACCCCGGAGGCATCAACGTCAACTGGCCACGCGAACACGGTCCAGAACGCTTCCGCCAGAACCTCGAGGTGCCTGAGCGCCTCACACTCGTCGCCGGAGCGGGAGACCAGATCGTGGGCCACCTGACGGCTGTGCTGTCAGGCACCTCGCCGATGAAGCCGATCACGACAGCCACACTGGTCAGCATGTACGTCAAGCCGGAGTGGCGTCGCAACCAGATCGGTGCCCGCCTCGTGGCCAGCTTCATGGACTGGGCCAAGGAACAGCAAGCCGACCGCGTGGATGTAACTGCCTACGCAAGTAACCCCGACGCCATCAAGTTCTACGAGAGCCACGGGTTCGCTGCGAAGTCGGTGACCCTGGAAGCCCAGTTGTAACGCACCCGGCTCGCCGAGCCCCAGATCCGCACGACGGGGACGTGCACGGGCCCAAGAGAAGGCAGAGACGGAGGCCCGGAGCGCCGATTGTTCCGGGCCTCTCCTCACAAGACGATCTTTGTGTCCTGGCCCACCTCCCCTGATACCTCATGGCCAGCCGTCACAGGGATCTGCTTGGACGAAGGCTGCCCAGCGCACGCAGCCGGGGGACAGCGTACGGACCGGATTCCGCCGCGGCTGCTTCGTCAACGGAAGCGCGCCTTCTCATGTCATGGGCCCGGCCCGAAGGCCGGAGCTCATGTGGCGACAAGTTCATCCCAGTGGTCGGCGAGGGCGGGAATAGGCTGGGGAACGGGGCCCAGGACGCCGCTGTGGGGGGCTTCGAGTTCGTCGATGGCGTCTTTGACGGCGTCTTCGGAGATTGCGGGGCCCGAGCGAGGAAGCGTGTAGCGGACGCTCGGGCCGGGGGAGGGGTTGGCGCTGGTGTCGGCGTGATGGGGCACTGGTGTGTAGCAGGGCCAGTCGAGGTGGTTGAGCCGGTGGATCTGGCCGGCCCAGTGCTGGGCATCGCGCATGTCACCGTGGCGCAGGTGGAGCAGGTACAGGCTCAGGGCGGCGGTGGTGCTGCCGGCGCCTGCGGCGTAGTGCCACCAGAACTGGGCTCCTTCTTCCTGGTCGGCGAGGTAGAGCAGGCAGGCGAAGGTGAGGGCGCCGTCAGGGTCGCGGACGGTGTCGAAGGCGGTGATGTGGCGGGCGGCGCCGTGGTGGTGGACGGCGCCGCGGCACAGGGTGCGCAGGTCGTGCGCGGCCTGGTCATGCAGGGCGCCAGGGAGCTGGTGGGCTCGGGCGCCGGATGGTGCGGCGGTGCTGAGGCACTGCACCCAGCGCAGCTCGTGCAGGTGGCGGGCGAGGTTGTGCCGGGCTGTCTCCAGGTCGGCGGCGGTGTATTCGCCCTGGAAGACGCGGGCACGGCGTAGTGCCTCGTCGATGCTGCGCGGGGCGCGGGTCATGGGTGGGTCACTCCTTGTCGGTGTCGTCCGTGACGTCGGTGTCGGGAGACTGGCGGTGTCGTCGAACTGGAGGCCCATGGCGGCGGCCAGGCGGTGCTTGGCTGTGCGGCGGATGGAGCGGACGGTGGCTTCCTGGATGCCCATGATCAGGGCGGTCTTCTTGGTATCGAAGCCGAGGGCGTCGCGCAGGATGAGGACGTCGAACTGCCGCTCGCTCAGCTTCGTCATCTGCCGGTACAGGCCCATGCCCTCCTCGAGATCGGCTATCTCCGGGCCGTATTCGGCGTGGAAGGAAGCGCGGAAGGAGCTGAGGAGAGGTTCGGAGGCAGTGCGCAGCGCGCGGGCGAAAGCCAGGGTCTCCGTCGTGGCCGGGCTGCGGCCCTGCGCCTCGAGTTCGCCGTGGACGCGCTGTTTGAACAGGGCCCAGGCGTGGGCGCCGGGGTTGGGCATCGCCTCCAGTCGGCACCAGATGGTGGCCAGGTAGAGGAAGGTGCTGTCCACCAGCCGGCGGGCCGCGGCTGCGCTGCCGAGGTGGATGCGGCTGTACTCCAGGCAGGCGCGGTCGTAGCGGGCCTGGAACTCCCAGAATTCGGGCGGCATGAAGTCGGCGAGGTTGTGGGTCGTGTGTCCTGCCGGGTCGGGTGGCTGGCTGGTCATCGGCGGCCTCCGTCGTCCAGGGACGCCGTGCTGGGCGGGGAGGCAGGGGAGTGGGGCTGTTGTTCGATCAGGGTGGAGGCCCCGATGCGGACTCCGGCGCCGAGCAGGCGCCGCACTAAGAGGTCGTTTTCACCTCAACTGCCCCGGTATCGGAGGATTTCTTTGCTGTCGGACGGCGGTGCGGAAGCGGCGACAGATGCGGTCGGGGCTTGT
>NZ_JBIWMA010000035.1:0-56041 GCF_044766465.1 Streptomyces sp. NPDC102259
GAGCACGGTGGTCATCGGTCACCGCCGCTTCCCGGCGTGAGGTCGAGGACGGCCTCGACGCTCCATCCTCCGCCGGCCGTCGGTCCCGCGCTGACATCGCCGCCGTACAGAGCCGCTCTCTCCCGCATGCCCACCAGGCCATGTCCTTCCTCGTTCGGCGGCCCGGGCGATGTGTCCGAGCCGGTGTCCTGGACCCGGATGGTCAGCCGGCTGTCCTCGACGAGGATCGCCAGGTGCACCCGGGTGTCGGTGTCGGCGTGCTTCAGGGTGTTGGTGAGGGCTTCCTGGACGATGCGGTACACCGTCAGCTGCACCCCGCCGTCCAGGGCGTCGACGTCGCCGGAGGTCCGGTAGACGACCTCCAGTCCGGCCGCGCGCACCGTGGCGCACAGGGGCGCCGATGTCCGTTTTCGCGGGCTCCGCAGTGGTTGCAGCAGGCTTCGCGGCGGGCATCCGACCACCGCGAAGCCGACTCACCCACGCGCCGCACCGGCGAGGCGGTTACGCCGCCTCTAAGGCCGGGTTGTTCATTCCTCGTGTCCGGTCACCTCGAGGGCCGGCGCCCAGCGCGGGATTTCGCCCGTCCCGGAGACCAGACGGATGTTCTTGCTGTAGCCGTACTCGCGCAGGGTTTCCGCCGCGGTCTCCCGGCCGAAGCCGCTCGCACCGACACCGCCGAACGGCACGCCCGTGAAGTTCCGGTTGTAGTTGTTCACGAAGACGAACCCGGTGTGCAGGGCGCGGCTGACCCGCAGCGCGCGCTCTGAGTTCGGCGTGAACACCGCGGCGACCAGGCCGAAGTCGGTGCCGTTGGCGATCCTGACGGCCTCGTCCTCGTCGCGGAACGGGATCATCGAGATGACCGGGCCGAAGATCTCCTCCTTCGCGATGCGCATGTCCGGGCTGACGCCGGTGAACAGCGTCGGTGCGACATAGAAGCCTCCTGCCAGCTCCGGGTCGTCGGGGAGCGGCGCCTGTGCGGCGATCGTGGCCCCCTCCTGGACGCCGATGTCGATGTAGTCGAGCACCCGCTTGCGCTGGGCGGCGGACACCATCGGTCCGATGTGCGTGCCGGGGTCGGCGCCGTTGCCGACACGCAGCCGCGTCACCGCGTTGCCGTAGCGGCGCGCGACCTCGTCGTAGATGTCGGCGTGTACCAGGACGCGGGACGCCGAAGTGCAGGCCTCACCCTGGTTGAAGAGACCTCCCTCGATCGCCCACGGCAGCGCGAGGTCGAGGTCCGCGTCCTCGAAGATGATGAACGGGTCCTTGCCGCCAAGCTCCATCAGGGTCGGGGTCAGGTTGTCGGCCGCCGTCTTGATGACGGAGACGCCGGTGGTGGGCGACCCGGTGAACGAGACCTTGCCGACGAGCGGGTGCCCCGCGAGCTGCGACCCGATCGGGCCGGTGCCAGGAATGATGTGCACCACGTCGTCGGGCAGGACGGACTGGATGATCTCCACCATGCGCAGGGCCGACAGCGGGGCCTGCTCCGGCGGCTTGATCACCACCGCGTTGCCGACGGCCAGCGCCGGGGCCAGCTTGCTCGCGGTGTGGATCGGCGGCCAGTTGAACGGCACTATCGCGCCGATGACCCCGTAGGGCTCGAGCACCGTGATGTCCAGCAGACTTCCGCCGTCGTTGACCTGGCCGGGCATGGAGTCGCACAGGCTCGCGAAGTACTCGAAGATCCCGATCGCCGCATTCACGTCCCAATTGCGCGCCTGGGAAAGGGTTTTGCCGTTGTCACTGCACTCCAGGACCGCGATCTCGTCGGCGTGCTCGCGCACCGCCTGGGCGACCTTCCGCAGCCAGCTGCCGCGTTCACGGGCGGTGCGGGCCTTCCAGGAGAAGTGCGCGTCGTACGCCGTCTGAACAGCCTGGTCGACTTCCTTGTCGCCTGCGCCCTGCACGACGGCGAGCGGCGCGCCGGTCGCGGGGTTGTCGACGGTGAACTGATCGGCGGCGTCCTCGGACGACCACCGGGTGCGGATCGTGCCTTCGGGTTGTGACGACCTTGCCATGGTTCTGCTCCGTTCAAGGATTTGCCGTGGGGGGACGACTCGCTCGCCAGAGCGATGACGGTGGCCCCGGCGTGCGGAGCGAGTTGCACGACGAGAGAACCCACTCCGCCCACGGGCCCCGGAGACGACGACTGTCTCGCCGTCTTCAGGTCAGCTGATCAGTCGGTCTACTGGCCGTCTTCGGCCAGGATCCTGTTGCGTACGCCGGCGAGGGCTCCCGCTATCGCGCCCGCGGGCCTGCCGAAGGTGGACGCCGAGAACTGGGCGGGGCCGGTCTTGGCCGTGAAGGAGTGCGGGTAGGCGAACTCCCGGAGTCCTTCCTCGCCCTGCTTGCGCCCGTAGCCGCTGTCGCCGCGACCGCCGAAGGGCACGGCGGGGTTCATGGAGAACACCAGGGCGTCGTTGATGCTGGTCATTCCGACGCGGAGTTGACGGGCGATGGCTTCGCCGCGGTCGCGGCTGAAGACGGCGCTGCCCAGTCCGTACCGCCCTGCGTTGATGTGCGCGACGGCCTCCGCCGTGTCGGTGACCTTGACGACGGCCAGCGTGGGCCCGAACGTCTCCTCCGTCACCGCCAGAGCGTCGGGGCTCACGCCGACGAGGATGGTGGGAGTGACATAGCGTTCCCCCACCGCCTCGGTGCCACCGACAGTGGCTGTCGCGCCGCGATCGAGAGCGTCCTGGATGTGCTCCCGGATGATCGGGATCTGGGTGGGCAGGGGAACCGGCCCGATCTCCGCGTCCTCGCCGCTGCCGACGCGTACCTGCTTGGCGAGGTCGCTGATCTTCTCGACGAACTCGTCGTGAACCGACTCGGCGACGTAGGCCACTTCGAGGCTGATGCAGCCGTGGCCGGTGTTCTGGATGGCGCCCCAGACGACGTGCGTGGCGGCTTCGTCCAGGTCGGCGTCCTCAGCCACGATGACGCCGTCCTTGCCCCCGAGTTCCAGCAGTACGGGGGTCAGCGTCTGCGCGCACTGGGCGGCCACCGTCTTGCCCGTGGTGACGCTGCCGGTGAACGCGAGCTTGTTCAGGCCGGCCTCGATGAGCGCTCCGCCGGTGGCCCCGAACCCGTTGAGGCACTGGAGAACGTTCGGGAAGTCGGGGACCGCACGCTGCCAGGTCCGGACGATCCACTCCCCGACGCCGGGCGTGATCTGGCTGGGCTTGAGGATGGCGGCGTTTCCGGCCGCGATCGCCTCGATCAGGATGGCCCCCGGCGTCAGGAGAGGGAAGTTCCACGGGCCGATGACACCGACGACGCCGTAGGGCTGGTATTCGATCCACGCTCGCTGGTTGGGCACGGTGGGGCTGGCGGGGAGCTCCCGGCGTCCCAGTACGCGCTCGGCGTTCTCGATGGCGTACTGCACATGCTCCAGAATCCCGAGCACCTCGACGCGGGCGTCGTCCAGAGGCTTGCCGTTCTCGGTGTGGATGAGGGCGGCCCCCTCCTCGCCGCCTACGGCTATCTCCCGCCGCCACGCGCGCAGTCGCTCCGCGCGGCCCTCGAATCCGAGGTCCCACCAGGGCCCTGCGGACGAGCGTGCGGCAGCGACAGCCGCGACCGCCTCTTCCTTGCCGGCCACGGGGTACCGGGCGAACTCCGCCCCGGTGGCCTGATCGACGGTGACCACCTGGTCCCCGTTCTGGCCGATGACTCCGTCACGCGTGATCGTCGGAGTGTTGTTGATCATGAAATGTCCCACTTTCTTGCGACCGCCGACACCCGAGCAGCACCCTGCGGGTGGTGGCAGATGGGGGGCGCGGTCTTCGGCGCGATGAAGGGCCGCCGCGTGACAGCGGGGGCGGGGGCGCGCCGACATGAATGACTTCAGCGAAGGCTGACGAGCCTGACAAGAATTAGACTATCAACCGGCTGTGTGATGTCAAGCGTTTGATAGCTAGCAGGATTCTTGTGACTCGCGAGCCGGCGGCGGGTGAACACGCCCCTCGGTTTCTCATGCCGGGCACCACCTGGTCCGGGGATTGCCGGTTCAGACCAACAACCCGGAGCACCTCGCCCAGTTCACCGCCCTAGTCCCGCGGCTCCGTGTAGCGGGCCGCGGGTGTCGACTGGTTGCCACCCCTGAGGAAAGCGGCCTCTGCGGCGAGCAAGGCATCCAGGGCCGAGTCCTGGCCCTCAAGACCAGGGGCACAGACGGTCTCACCGAGACGCAGCCCGGCCAGGCTGGCCGCTGCGACGTCCTCGGGCGACATCGCCCAAGGGATGCTGCGGCCGGCGCCGCTGTTCCACTCTGTTGCCACAACGCCGGGGCACACCACCTGGACGCGAACCGGGGTGTCGGCGAGCTCACCGGCGAGGGTGCGCGTGAAGCCCAAGGTGGCGGCCTTCGCGGCGACATACAGAGTGCGCCGGGGTGCTCGCGAGTCAGCGAGGCCCGCACTGAAGGCGAGGAGCGAGGCTACGGTGACGATCACACCTTCGCCCGCCGCGAACATTCCGGGGAGTGCGGCGTGGACCAGCCGGACGGGGGCGACGGCGTTGAGGGTGAGCAGGCGGTCGATGTCGGCAGCGTCGACGTCGACGAGCGGGGCGTAGCCGCCGGCGCCGGCATTGCTGATCAGCATGCGCACGTCCCCGGCGGCCAGCCGGTCGGTGACAGCGGCGATGCCGTCGTGGGTCATGAGGTCGGCGGGCAGTACCTCGACGGCCGCTCCATGGGCGCGGAGTTCCTGGGCAAGATCGGCGAGCCGGTCGGCGCGTCGCGCGACCAGGACGAGGTCGTGATCGTCCGCCAGGAGGCGGGCGTAGGCGGCGCCGATGCCGGAGGAGGCGCCAGTGATCAAAGCGAGGGGGCGAGTCATGGAATCAGGGTTCATCAACCTCTAGGCACATGTCAAACATTTGATGCCTCTGAAGTGTCGTATCCTTCTCGCGTGATACGCAATGACGAGGAGCCGGTCGGGCTCGGCGCGCTTGACCGAGTGACCTGGGCGTTGCGCCGCGCGGAGCTGGCGGTGCAGAGCCTCAAGGAGCAGCGGTTGCGCCCGCTGGGCATGCTGGCGGCGCACTACACGCTCCTGATCTCCGTGCACGACGAGCCGGGGTTGACCGGCGCCGAACTTGCCCGCCGCCTCAACGTGACCCCACAGGCCATCGCCTCACTGGTGGCCCGCCTGGAGGGTCGCGGACAGTTGGAGAGACGTGAGCATTCGCGCCACCGGCACATCCAGGAGCTGCACCTCACCGACGCCGGTCGGGAGGCGTTGCGCGCGGCCGACGCGGTGATCGCCGACATCGAGCGGCAGGTCACCGATGGTCTTGGCTCGGAGACAGCTCAACTGCGAGCGCTGCTCGACCGAGTGGCCGAGGCGGTTCGCGAGGTCTCGGCCGACGGTCCGATCGAGAGAGATTCACGCACTTGATGACAATCAACCACTTGACAAGCACCAGGTGCCGTATTCTCGCCGGGTGACAAAGGATGATGAACGGTCGATCCCTGCCGAGCACCTGACCCGGGTGACCTGGGCACTGCGGCGGGCGGAGTGGGCCGTGCAGGCCCGCAAAGAGCAACGGCTACGACCGCTGGGCATAGCGGCCGCGCAGTACACCCTGCTGATCTCCGTCCACACCGATCCCGGCCTGACCGGCGCGGAACTGGCCCGCCGCCTGAACGTCACTCCGCAAGCAGTGGCCTCCCAGGTGGCCCGCCTGGAGGAGCGGGGTCAACTGGAACGCCGATCGCACCCGCGCCACCGCCACGTGCAGGAGTTGCACCTCACCGACGCCGGCCGCGACTCCCTGCGGGATGCCGAGGCCGTGATGATGGACATCGAACAGCAGATCGCCGAGAAGCTCGGTGCGAAGAAGGCCGCACAGCTGAGGGCACTGCTGGACGAGGTGGCCGACGTGGTCCGGGAGGCGTGAGACGGTACCGCCGTCGGCGGCCGCCGCGCGCCTCGTCGCCGGGCGGGCTGGTGCACTGCTACGCGGCGGGAGCTTCGTCGGCCGTGCCCACCCCGGTGTGGGACCGGCCGCTCACCACTCGGTGCGCCGGGGACCCTGCGGCTGCTGGAAGCGCTTGTGCGGGGGTTACGGCGCCGTCACCAGGCCGGGCGGAGGCTGCGGGGGGAACGTGTATGGGGCCGGTGCCGCGTGAAAGCGGCCGTCCCGTGCCGCGGTTGGTGTGCGCGATGATCTCCGACGTGATGGAGATCGCTGTCTCCTCGGGCGTCAGGGCTCCGATGTCCAGGCCGATAGGTGAGTGCAGACGCGCCAGTTGGTCCTGGGAGACGCCGGCTTCCCTGAGCAGGTCGACGCGACGCTCGTGGGTGCGTCGCGAGCCCATGGCGCCGACGTAGCCGACGGGGAGGGTCAGTGCCAGAGACAGCAGGGGGATGTCGAACTTGGCGTCGTGGGTGAGGACGCAGACGGCGGTGCGGGCGTCGGTCTCGGTGGCCTCGAGGTAGCGGTGGGGCCACTCGGTGACGACCTCGTGGGCGTGCGGGAAGCGGGCCGGGGTGGCGAAGACCGGGCGCGCGTCGCAGACGGTCACCCGGTAGCCGAGGAAGCTCCCCGCCCGGCTGAGAGCGGCGGCGAAGTCGACGGCGCCGAAGATCAGCATGCGGGGGCGGGACGCGTGCACGTGGACGAGGACGGTGAGCTTGCGCGGGCAGGTGCCGTTGTCCGGGTTCTCTGCTTCTCCCTCACCGCCGCCGACCTCGATCGAGGCGGTACGGCCCGCCCGCAGAATCGCACGCGCATGCGCTACGACCGCCCGGTCCTCGCTCTCGACCCCAAGTGTGCCGTCGTGGGTGCCCTCGGCGGGGATGTGGAGCATACGGCCGACAAGGTCACCGGGACCGTCGACGACGTGGGCGACGGCCGACGGACGCCCCGCGGTCACGGCGTCGAGGGCGGCGGCGAGAAGGGGTTGGGCGCCGGGCTCCACGCGCTGTACCAGGACACCGATCTCTCCGCCGCAGGTCAGGCCGGCGGCGAAGGCATCCGAGTCGGAGTACCCGAAGGCAACACGTGCGGGGGCAGAGCGGTCTGCCAGCACTTGGCGGGCCAGTTCGTACACCGCTGCTTCGACGCAGCCGCCGGAGACGCCACCGACCGCGTTGCCGTCGGCGTCCACGGCCAGTGCGGTGCCGACCGGCAGAGGTGCGCTGCCTCTGACGTCGATGACGGTGGCGAGGGCGAACGGCCGGCCCTCGTGGCACCAGTCGTGCAGTGTGTCCGTGATGTTCAGCATGGGGGGCTTTCCGTGAGGTGTGGGTTGACGGGCCGTCGTCGCGCCCTAGGGGAGGAAACCGCGACGACGGCCCTGGTACCCGGGTGGCCGCGTGTTGTGGGGTACACCGGCCGCCCGGGAGCTCAGAGCAGTGCTTCCGCGGTGATGGGCAGTTCGCGGACGCGGCGGCCGGTGGCGTTGAACACCGCGTTGGCGATGGCGGGCGCCACTCCGACGATGACCACCTCACCGAGTCCTTTGACGCCGATGGGGTCGGCTTCGTAGTCCTGCCCGTCGATGAAGATCGCCTTCAGGTCGGGCATGTCGGCGTGGGTCGGCACGAGGTAGTCGGCGAAGTTGGCGTTGACGATCAGGCCATCGCGGTGATCGGTGACCGTGTGTTCGAGGAGGGCTTGCCCGATCCCGCCCGTCATGGCTCCGATGGCCTGGCTGTCGGCGAGTCTCGGGTTGACGATCCGGGCGGCGTCGTACACGCCGAGCATGCGCCGGACCCGCACCAGGCCGAGCCGGGCGTCGACAGCCACCTCGGCGAAGAGCGCGGCGTAGGCGTAGAGGGAGAACTTCTCCGGCTCCGACGGCCCGGCGTACGAACCGAGCACTTCGAGATGGGTGCGGTCGTTGCGGGCCAGGAGCCGCTGGTACGTCTCCCCGCGGGTGGGCTCGTCCTTCGCGTACAGCCGACCGCCTCGTACGACGATGTCGGCGGCGTCGACGCCGTGCAGCGGTGATCCCTCATCGTTGACCGCGAGTGCGATCGCCTGCCTGCGCAGCTTGTCGCAGCCGTCCTGGACGGCGGATCCGACGCTGGCCATGGTCTGCGAACCGGCGTGGACGGGGGCCGGAGGCATGAGGGAGTCACCGAGCCGGAAGGTCACCTGGCGCATCGTCAGGCCGAGGGCGTCGGCGGCGACCTGGGACATGGACGTGGCCGTGCCCGGGCCCATGTCGCTGGTCGCGGACTGCACCAGGGCGGTGCCGTCGGCGTCGAGCCGGACCGAGGCCTGGGCCTCGCTGCGCATGGTGTCGTAGACACCGGCGGCCATGCCCATCCCGATGAGCCAGTCACCGTCACGCGTCGAGCGCGGCTCGGGACTGCGCCGGTGCCAGCCGAACTCGCGGGCGCCGGTGCGGTAGCACTCGCGCAGACGGCGGGTGGAGAACGGCAGTCCGCTGGACTCGTCGGCAGCCGGTTCGTTGCGCAGCCGCAGTTCGATCGGGTCGATGCCCAGCTCGTGGGCGAGTTCGTCCATGGCCGACTCGACGGGGTAGGCACCGCTGGCGTAGCCGGGGCCACGCATGAACCACGGCGTGCTCACGTCCAGCGGGACGTGGTGATACGCCTGGCGGACGTTGGGGGTGCTGTAGAGCATCCGGCCCGGGACGAGAACGCTCTCGCTGTACGTCTCGTAGCGGGAGGACTCGGCGCGGACGTCGTGCGTCGACGCGGTCAGCCGGCCCCGCCGGTCGGCGCCCAGTCGCAGTCCGTACTCGTACGCGGGCCGGTATCCCACGGTGAAGTACATCTGCCTGCGGGTGAGTACGAGTTTCACGGGGCGTTTCACCTCGCGCGCGGCCATGGCCGCGATGACGGAGTGCACCCAGGCGCGGGCGGCGTTGCCGAAGGCGCCGCCGATGAACGGCGAGATGACGCGGATGTGGTCCGGCGGGATGCCGAACTCGCCGGACAGGGTGAACACGGTGCCCAGCACGTACTGGGTCTTCTCCCAGACGGTCAGCCGGTCGCCGTCCCAGCGGGCGACGATGCCGGCCGGTTCCATCGGGTTGTGGTGGTTGCGGGCAGTCCGGTACGTCGTCTCCAGCCGGACGGGGGCGGAGTCCAGGGCCCGGTCGGCGTCGCCGCGTGCATAGGTCTGGGTTTCGCCGGCGGCGTCGGCGACGCTGATGTCGGTCGAGGACGTCTCGGCATCGTAGGAGACCTTCACCAGGCTCGCGGCGTGCTGCGCGGTCTCCAGCGTGGTCGCCACCGCGACCGCGACGGGCTGTCCGAAGAACTGGACCCGGTCGTCCTGAAAAGCACGCAGCGGTTTGCCCGGCGGGAACCGCCCTTCCACCGGCGGCAGCTTTGGCGCGTTGAGGTGGCTGATCACCTTCAGGACGCCGGGCTGGGCTTGGGCCGCGCGGGTGTCGATGCCGATGACCCGGCCCCGACCGATGCTGCTTTCCACGATGACCGCGTGCACGACCCCGTCGGGACTGTTGTCGGCGGCGTACTTGGCTCCCCCTGTCACCCTCAGCCGTGCGTCGACCCGGGGCACAGCCGCACCGACGGCTGCCTGCGGCTGGCTCACTTGGTGCCTCCTACGATGCGCAGCTGGCGTTCGACGGTACGTTTGAGCAGCTCGGCCTTGAAGCCGTTGTGGGCGAGGGGGCGCGCTCCCTCGGCCGCGTGCTCGGCGGCCTCCGCCCACAGCCGGTCGGAGGGGCGTTCGCCGATGAGGTGGCGCTCGACGGCGGGCAGTTTCCAGGGCACGGTGCCCACGCCGCCGGCGGCGACCTTCGCCTCTCGGATGACGCCGCCACGGATGTGCAGCGCGACCGCGGCCGACGTGAGCGCGAACTCGTAGGACTGCCGGTCGCGCACTTTCAGGTAGCCGGACCTCAGTGGGCGCGGAAAGGCGGGGATCTCCACAGCGGTGATCAACTCACCCTTGCGCAGGGCCTGTTCGCGGTTCGGGGTGCTGCCAGGCCGCAGCAGGAAGTCGGCGAAGGCAATACGGCGTTCCCCGTCCTGGCCCAGCACGTGCACCGTCGCGTCCAGTGCCGCGAAGGCCACGGCGACGTCGGAGGGATGGGTGGCCACGCAGGCGTCGGAGGTGCCGAGGATCGCGTGGCTGCGGTTGTAGCCGTGCAGCGCGGCGCACCCGGAGCCGGGCTCACGCTTGTTGCAGGCGGCGGTCACGTCCCGGAAGTACGTGCACCGGGTGCGCTGCATGATGTTGCCGCCGATGGTCGCCATGTTCCGCAGCTGGGCCGACGCGCTCAGCTCCAGCGCCTCGGAGACGACGGGGTACAGGACACGCACCTTCGGGTGGGCGGCGGCCTCGGCCATGCGGACCAGGGCGCCGATGCGCAGGCCCCCGCGCTCGGTGACGATGACCTCGCGCAGCGGCAGGGAGCTGATGTCGACCAGCACGCCGGGGCGCTCTACGGTCTCCCGCATCAGGTCGACGAGCGTGGTGCCGCCGGCGAGGTAACGCCCGCCGCGCCAACCGGCGCTGAGGGCCTCGCGCATGTCCGCGGCCTTGGCGTAGGTGAAGGGATGCATGGGGATCAGCCCTTCCGGCCGGCGGCGGCCTGCTCGACCGCGCGCTCGATCTTCACGTAGCAGCCGCAGCGGCAGAGGTTGCCGCTCATCCACTCCCGGATCTCCGCCCTGGAGCCGGTGTGACCCTCCTGGATGCATCCGACGCCCGACACGATCTGGCCCGACGTGCAGAAGCCGCACTGGAAGGCGTCCTGATCGATGAACGCCTGCTGCAGTGGGTGAAGTCGGTCGCCCTTCGCCAGGCCCTCGATCGTGGTGACCTCGGCGCCCTCCAGGCGCACCGCCAGCGTCAGACAGGAGTTGACCCGGCGGCCGTCGACCAGGACCGTACAGGCGCCGCAGGCACCGGCGTTGCAGCCCTTCTTGGAGCCGGTCAGGTCGAGATGCTCGCGCAGGAGGTCCAGCAGCGAGGTGCGGTTGTCGATCGTGACGGTGTGCCGGACGCCGTTGACGGCCAAGGAGACCCGGCTGCCGGGCGACACCTCGTCGGCCACGCTTTCCTCGTCGGCGAGCGCGGGCGGTCCCGCGACCAGGCCGCCCACCACGGCAGCTCCTCCTGCGGCGGCGGTCGTGGCGATGAACGTACGCCGGGTGGGCGCGAACGGGGGCCCGACGGAGGAAGTCTCTGCTTCAGCGGGATGTTGGGTGGACATGTCCACTCTCCCTCGATGGGGTGCGGGTGGTGGGTGGGGGGGGCGTGTCGGTGGCCGAGGGCACGGCACGGGCGACACCGCCGACCGAGGAGTCACCGGTGATCAAGGCCAGGGTTCTGGACACAGGCCAAGCATTAACCTCCTGATTCAAATCAAACAAGCGTGGGTGTATCAACCACCTTTACAACTCCATGAGTGAATGACTGGACGAGCGTGTCCGGGACGGGAGTCGCTCAGGCGGGGGCACAGGGCCGGGACGGCCACGTCGGCACCGTCCACGGCCCAGGTCCGGCCGCCAGGATTTCTTCGGACCGCACATACCAGGGCAGGGGGCGGTGACCGTATGGAGCGACTTCATCGGGCGGAATCGACGGTGATGAGGGCGCACAGGACGAGGCACAGCCCGGCGAGCGCCGCCAGGGCCCATTCGAGAACGGTGAGCATCTGCATGCCGTCGACGATCCCGCCGGACACACGCGCCCACCCTCGGCCGCCGGGCCGGTCCGAGGCGGCCGGCATCGGCCCGCGGGCCGACCCACTGCCCGGCCGTATCTACGTACCCTTTGCGGCGTGGAACCTGATACTCCGCTCCGCCCGGCCGTCCGGCGCGCCATCACAGTCCCCCTCTGCGCAGGCCTGGCCATGATGTGGCTGTTCGACCTGGTGACCTACTACAACCCACAGGACCGCTGGTCGAACTGGCTGCCCCTGGTTTCCGGACCCCTCGCCGCCGTACTGCTCCTTCCCGCGCGCCGGCCGGGTCCCGAATGGCGGGCCGGCGCCGCCGCGCTGGGCTCCCTGGCCCTGACCCTGGGCCTGGGTGTGTATGCCCCGCTCGCCAGCGGCACGTGGAGCCTGCTGGAAACGGTCGCCCTGCTCGCGCTGCTCCCCCGGACCGCGCGGCGGGTGGAGCGCCCGGCCACCGCCGTGACGCTGTCCGCGGCGCTGGCTGTCGCGGTGATCACCCTGCCGCTGCGCTATGGCGCGGAGCACGGCTTCTTCAGATACTCCTTCGTGCTGACATTCGCCGTCGGCGCCGCCGTGGGCCTCGGTTGCTATCTGCGCCTCCTGGACGCCCGCCGGGCCCGGGCCGTGGCCTCCGTACGCCAGAGTGAGCGCATGGAACTCGCCCGGGACCTGCACGACTTCGTCGCCCACCACGTCACCGGCATCGTCGTGCACGCCAACGCCGCACTGACGATCCAGGAGACCTCTCCGGAGCAGATCAAGCCGCTGCTGGAGGGCATCTCCCGAGTCGGCGGGGAGACCCTGGACTCCATGCGCCGCCTGGTGCGGGTGCTGCGCGAGGACGACCACCAGGCCACCCGTCCGGGTGAGCTACTGACCGAACTGGACTGCTTGGTCTCCGCGTTCGCCGAGAACGGAACCGACGCGGCGCTGTACGTCGCGCCCGAGGTGCGCGGGATCCGGCTGGCCCCCGAGGTGGAGACGTCCGTCCACCGCGTGGTGCAGGAGGCGCTGACGAACGTGCGCCGCCACGCCCACAGTGCGGACGGGATCGCGGACGATCAGGAGATGGTCCGCACCGGCTTCCGGCTGATCCTCGGCACCCAGCCCGACCTCGAAGTGATCGGCGAGGCCGCCGACGGCGCCGAGTGCGTCGAACTCGCCCGCAGGATGCGCCCCGACGCGTGTCTCGTCGACATCCGTATGCCCAGGCTGGACGGTCTGGAGGTCACCCGGCCCTGGCCGGGCCGGGCGTCACCGACCCGATGCGCGTGGTCGTGGTGACCACCTTCGACCAGGACGACTACGCCTACACCGCCGTGCGCAACGGCGCCTGCGGCTTCCTCCTCAAGGACGCCGGCTCCACCCTGCTGATCGAGGCCGTGCGTTCCGCCGCCCGCGGGGATGCACTGATCTCCCCCGCCGTCACCGTCCGGCTGCTCAAGCACCTCGCCGGACAGCAGCCGCCGGAAGTGGTCCGGCATCCGCTCTCCGAGCGGGAACTCGACGTCGTACGCCTGATGGCGGTGGGCCGCACCAACCAGGAGGTCTGCGGCGAACTGTTCGTCTCCCTGGGCACGGTCAAGACACACCTGGCCAACATCAAGGACAAGCTCGGCGTGCGCAACCGCGTGGAGATCGCCGCCTGGGCCCGGGACAGCGGACTCGTACGCGACCACCAGACGCCGCCCCCCTGACCTGTGGGTCGGCCCCGGCCCCACGCACCATCACTTCCAACGGGGCCGTGGGACAACCGCAGGAGAAGGCACATCAAGGCCTCTCTGCGAAGCCACCCGGATCACGCCACCCCGGAGTCCGCACCACGCGGATCCAATGGCGGCGGCAGGGCATCAGGATTGAGCTCGGCAAGCACACGGAGCAGCAAGGAATGAATTGCCGTCTGCTCGGCGGGGGCGAGGACCGCGAGCGCCTCCGTGTCCAGTCGCTCCACCAGCTCCCGCGCCCGATCGGCGAGCTTCGCGCCGCTGTCGGTGATGGTCAGTTGCACGGTTCTCCGGTTCGAAGGATGCTCGCGGCGCGCCAGAAGGCCGCGGTCGACCAGCGCGTTGACGGCGGCGCCCATGGACTGGGGCGTCAAGCCGGTCCGACGCGCGATCTCCGCCACGGAGGTTCCCGGCGTCCAGCCGACATGCTGCAACGCGTTGTGCTGCGCCGCCGTGAGGTCGAGCGAACGCAACGCTCTCTCGAGCCGCGTTCCCATCACGTGGACCACCTGCCATGCCAGGTAGCCCACGCGCGTGGACGGATCTGCGTACGTGCGGCTCACGAGCGGCTCCGACAGTAAGGTACCTGATATTTCTGTGATACAACTATAAGGTACCTTCTAATTGGCGATGGAGAACCTTCCCCATGTCCACATCACCCACCGCTTCCCCCGAGGCGCGCCCTGCGCCCCACCACCACGCGATGGACACCGCTCCAGCGCCGCTGGGTGCCACCGGAGCGAAGGGAGTGCTGCTACCGGTCGCGATCGTGCTGGTCATCGGCTCGATCTTCGTCAGCGTGTTCCTGGCCGCCTTCCACGCCCCCCGGCCTCATAACCTTCCGGTCGCCGTCGTCGGGACGACCCAGCAGGTCGAACAGGTCACCGGAGGGCTGGAGCTCGGGCTGTCCGGCGGCTTCGAGGTGAAGCGCTACGCCGACGAGAACACGGCCCGCCACGCACTGCAGGACCGCAAGGTGTACGCCGCCTATGTCACCGGCCCCGAGAAGTCCTCCACACTGCTGTATGCCGGAGCCAACGGCCCTTCGGTGACCTCGACGGTCACCGGCGCCTTCTCCGGTGTCGCCAAGGCGAACAATGACCGACTGACCGTGCGGGACCTCGTGCCGGCCTCGGCGGGCGACACCCGCGGTCTGTCGGTGTTCTACGCCGGGTTCGGCGTCGTGCTGGCCGGATTCCTGTTCGGCATGATGACCTACCAGATGGCTCCGCGACTGGAGTACCGGTGGAGACTGGCCAGCCTGGCCTCCTTCAGCGTCCTCGCCGGCGTCCTCGTGGCGGGGATGGCCGGCGACCTCGGCTTCGCGGCACTGCCCGGCTCCTTCCTTGGCATCGCGGGGATCATCGCCCTGATGGCCGCGGCCGTCGGCAGCGCGACCATGTTGTTCATGCGTCTCTTCGGCCGCGCCGGGATGTCGCTGGCCGCCGTGGTCCTGCTGACCTTCGGCAACAGCACGAGCGGTGGCACGCTGCCCACCCCCTACCTGCCGGACTGGCTGCATCCGCTCTCGGAGGTCCTCCCGGTGGGAGTCGGCGTACGAGCCGTCCAGGGGTTGTCCCACTTCAACAACGACGGTCTCACCGCGGGTATCACCGTCCTGGTGGCATGGATCCTCGTTGCCGCCGTGGTGCTCTTCTGGCTCGATGCCCGCGGACCCCGCCGCGCAGCCATCGACTGACCCGGCTACCCGGTAACGCCCCGGCGAGCAACACACCTCGCTCTCGTAGACTGCGGCCGTGACCGACGCCGCGTTCCCCACCACCGGATACCTCGCCTGGCAGTTCTCCCAGATCATCGCCGGACGGCTGGAGCGGGCACTGCGCGCGGAAGACCTCACACTGGCGCAGCACAACGCTCTGCAGCAGGCCCTCTGGACGCCAGGCGTGTCCTCCGCCGAGATCGCGCGCCGCTCGGGCATCACGGCCCAGTCCATGGGAGCCGCAGTGAGTCAGCTCGTCGAGAGAGGACTACTACGACGTGAGCCGCACCCGACCAGCCGCCGCAGCGTGCGCCTGTTCGCGACCAGCGAGGGAGAGGCGACTGCCGCTCGTGCCGCTTCGATCGCCCGGCGGATCGAACGGGAGACGACCTCACCTCTCTCCCCGGACGACAAGGACAGCATTCACCGTCTGCTCTACCGCTTGGTCGAGGAACTGAACCCCGATGCCCTCGCCATCGACGGTCGCCCCTTGAACTAGCCCTGGAGCACTGACTGTCCGGCCGATGCAGCTGTCGGCTCCGCCGCCTCGATGTGAGCAAGAGACAAGAGACAGGGCGAGGCTGAGCAACGGAGAGCCATGAACCGTGCCAGAAGCCGTCCGCCGTCGAACGGACCCACCCGCGGTCGCCCTCGCAGCGAAGCCGTGGAACAGGCCATCCTGGAGGGAGTGATGAACCTCCTGGAGGACGGCGTTCCACTGGGCGATCTCTCCGTCGAGCGCATCGCCCGCACCGCCGGCGTCGGCAAAGCGGCCATCTACCGCCGCTGGAGCGACAAAGAGGATCTGTTCGTCGACGTCATACGCGCCGCCGATTCCGCCGAACCCGAACTCCCCGGCACCTCGATGCGCGACGACCTCGTCGTTCTGCTGGAGTCGCTGCGGCAACGCAGCCTGGTCGGCCGATTGTTGGCGATCCTGCGCAACGCCCACGCCCAGACGAGGAGCAGCCCGAAGATATGGGCCGCCTACCACGCCGGCGTGATCACTCCCCGGCGTGACCTCGGACTGGCGATCCTCCGTCGAGGCCGGGAGAACGGGGAACTTCGTACGGACGTCGACCTGGAACTGGCAGTCGAAATGGTCGTCGGTCCGCTGCTCATCCGCTCGTTCGCCGGCCCCGACCACCCAGACCTCCCTGACGGACTGGCCGAGCAGATCGTCGACACCGTGCTCCACGGCCTACGGCCCGTCAACTCCCTGAGCGCTTGATCAGGATGGGCTGCCGGAGCTGTGAGGCGACAAGGCCGCGGGCCTCACGCGAGGGGTCGAAGGAAATCTGCTGAGGAACGGTATCGGCGTCGAGGAGGTCGTCGCCTCTGAGCGCAAGACCGGTCAGGCGTCCGCGTTGCAGTCCGGCGGCGTCCATCAGCTGGTAGGCGACGGTACGCAGGTCGTCATCGTGCGCGGAGGGCTCGGACAGACGACGGCTCTTCTCCCAGCGGGCGGTTCCGGCGAACGTCAGACTCAGAGTCAGCGCCTGAGGGGCCTGGCCGCGGCGGCGCAGCAGCCGTCCCAGACGGACGACAAGCTCGAGCAATGCCGCACGGGCTTGAGCGCCGTCCAGGGTATGCCGGGCAAAGGTGTAACGGACAGTCGCGGAGGCAGGCAAGGTTGCGGGAGACGACGGGGCGGGGGTCGATACCTCGGGCCCGTTCGGACGCCAGGCGGCCGGCGCGGCCTCCCAAGAGGCGCTGGACCGTGGCCATGGGCACGGCGGCGAGCAAGCGCCCGGTGTGGACGCCGTAGTCGTGGAGTGCGTCCGCCTGGCGAGGACCGACGCCGTGCAGGGCGTCGACAGGCAACTCGGCCAGCCAGTCGACAGCTTCGTCGGGAGCGATGACCAGCACGCCGCCGGGCGTGGGAACCTGGGCGGAGGCGGTTGTGGCCGTGCTGATCACTGGACCGATTCCGATGCGCAGGTCGACGCCGTGCCGGGTCAGCGCTCGCACACGCAAGATTTCTCCGAGACGGCGGGCATCGGGACCGTGATAGCGCAGGGCGCCCTTCAGGTCGACGAGCGCTGCGGTGGGCGGGAGAGCCTGCACGACCGGGGACAGCTCCGCCATCTGCTGGCCACGACGACGATCACGCCGAAAGCCGGAGTGGACCGGGAGCCCGCCCGGGCACCGGTCCGGCGTCGGACGGTCCGGACGATCAAGGTGTACTGGCCGGTCGGGACGGCGACGCTGGCCGCGTGCGCGGCGGGCGGCCTCGAGGCGCTGCGCGCCGACGAGTCCTTCGCCTCGCTGCTGCGGGTCCTGGAGAGCTCCCCCGAGCTCGGGGACTTCGGCGTGTACGGCGACGTCTTCGAGGTGGCCCTGGGCGCGGAGGGCTTCACCGTCCGGCCCGGCGCCCGTCCCTCCCTCGGCTCGGTCGGCGGACGGTTCCTCTCCTCGACCCTCGCCGTCACCACCTACGTCGACGCCACGGCGGACGACGACGACCTGGCGCGGATCCTCGCCCGCCTCGCCGACGCCCATCCCTGGGAGACTCCGGTGATCGAGCTCTCCGCCCCGCTGGACCTCGTCTCCCGGGCCTGACCCGCCTCCCCCGAGCCCGTCGCAGGCAAGCGGCACCCGGCGCCCTGCACGCGCTGCAGCTGGTGCGCGACCAGCCCGACGCGCATTCCTCACCCCTCGAAAGTGGCCTCACCCCGCCGCATGCCGTTGCGATCGCCCCACGGCTGTATCCCCGCCGTCCAGGTGCGGTGGGGATACGGCCGCCCGGCGGAGTCGGCCGGCACGGTCGCTTCCGCCGCCGAACCGGCCGAACCGGCCGTGCAGTTGAACAACACCGAGAAAGAGGACCAGCACGCATGACACGAGCACGCATGACACCCGAACCGGCCACGGTCACCGAACCGCCGCTGTGGGCCCTGCACCGGAAACTGATCGGCATGACGGTCCGCACCGACCTCACGCACGCTTTCCGTCCCGGTCAGCCGCACTTTCCGGCCTTCCCGGACGAGAAGCGTGAGATGCCCTTCGACATGTCCCGCGGCGACGGGTTCAACGTGCACCGGTACACGATCGTCGGACAGTGGGGCACCCATGTCGACCCGCCCGTGCACTTCGTCGCCGGCGCCCGTCCCCTGGACGAGATACCCGTCGACGAGATGATCCTGCCGCTCGTCGTCCTCGACATCGCCGGGCGCGTCGCCGCGGACCCGGACGCCGTACCGACGCTGGACGACGTGGCGGCCTGGGAGGCGCGTCACGGCCGGATTCCGCAAGGGTCGTTCGTCGCGCTGCGCACCGGCTGGAGCCGCCGCTGGCCCGACCCGGCCGCCATGGCCAACAAGGACGAGGCAGGCCTGAGTCACTACCCGGGCTGGTCCGCCGAGGTGCTGCGCTACCTCTTCGAGGAGGCCGGTGTCACCGCGATCGGGCACGAGCAGACCGACACCGACCCCGGACTGGCCACCTCGGCGGGTGACTTCGGCCTGGAGAGCTACGTCCTGCGCCGGGACCGCTGGCAGATCGAGCTGATGGCCAACCTCGACGAGGTACCGGAGGCGGGGGCACTGATCGTCGCCACCTGGCCCAAGCCGCAAGGTGGTTCCGGCTTCCCCGCCCGTGTCTTCGCCCTGCACCACGAGGGCTGAACGCGGTGCCGACCGGCAGATCACCGGCTCGCTATAGTGCAGAGGTGACGACGAACGGTCCCGCACCCGGACAGTCGGGCCCGGGAACGGCCTCCTCGCTGCGTATGGCTCTGCGGATGGTCAACACCGTGCTGGACCGCGAAGCCTCTGCCCGGACCGGCTTCAACGTCAGCAGGCTCGCCGAAGAGGTCGGCGTCGAGCGCAGCAAGGCGTCACGCACCACCCAGGACCTGTGCGACACGGGCTTCCTCGAACGCCGCGACGACGCGACGCTGCGCGCCGGCAAAGCCTTCTTCGTCACGGCCGCGTCCTTGCACCCCGGCCTGCTCCGCCGCAGCCGCCCGCTCCTGCGCCGCATCGCCGTCGCGCACGGCGCAGGCGCACGGCTCTCCGTCCGCGACGGCGTCCAGGTCCGGCTGCTGCGCGCCGCGTCCGCCGCGGGTCACACCCAGGAGTGGCAGGGCCGGGCGAGTCTCGTCACCCCGTGCTGGTGCACCGGCGCCGGCCGCGCCCTCCTCCTGGACCACACCACCGAGGAGATCACCGCGCTGCTCGACGGCTACGAGCTGATCGGCGTCGGCGGCCCCGACGCGGCCCACTCCGCCGGGGAACTCGCCGCCGCCAACGACCGCGACCGCCTGCGTGGCTTCGTCGCGGCGCACGGCGAGTTCGAACACGGCGTCACCGAGTACGCCGTACCCGTGCGTGACAAGAACGCACACATCCGGGCCGCTGTCTCGGTCGTCGGCAGACGGCAGGACCTGTTGCCCCAGGAGCGGACGATCCGCAGGAGCCTCACCGCGGCCGCCGAGGCACTGGCGGAATGCCTCGACGGTGACGGCACACCGCAGTAGCACGCTGGGCTGCGGTGAGGCTCGAGTCGGGCGCCGTCCGGGCAGGGCACCCAGGTGCGTGCCCTCGCCTACGCCGGTACCACGTAGCCCAGTTGGTCCGGCCGTGGCTTCGGGCGGAGAAGACGGCCGTCGCCCCGCGCGCTGCGCGACGCGGACGACGGCCGCTTCACCGCCTGTGGTCGGACGCCGTTACTGAAGGAGTCAGAACCAGCTCTGCGCGGTCACCGTCATGGCGCAGGCCCTGCCGTTGAGAGCGTAGGAACTCGGCGGAGCGGCGTTGCCGGTGTGGGTCGCCTGGAATCCGATGTCGACGGACGCGCCTGGAGCGATCGTGGCGTTGTGGGCGACGTTCCTGGCCGTCACCTGGCCGGAGGCGGGCGAGTAGTCCGCGTTCCAGCCGGCGGTGACGGTCTGGCCGGCGGACAGGGTGAAGACGAGGGACCAGCCGTCGATCGTGGTGGTGCTGGTGTTGGTGATAGATGTTCGACGACAGGCCGGTGTTCCAGGCGCTGACGGTGGTGGTGACCCGGCAGGTCGCCGTCCCGGGCGGCGGGGTGGAGGTCTGGAACTGCGTGAAGAACTTCCACACCTCGGCCGGCAGCCAGGTCCTGGCTCCGCTGTCACCCCCGGCCCCGTCCTGCGGAGCGGCGATGTGTCCTTCGTCGAACGCGGCCCAGACGACCGGATGCCCGGCCGAGCAGCCCGCATAGGCGGTGACCCGGTGCGTCAGGCTGCCCTGGGCCGGCTCCGGCGGGTTCTGGGTGGCGCAGCCGTTGTTCCGGACGAACCTGTCCCGCAACGCCCGTCCGCCGGAGATGCCGAGGACGTTGTCCCTGAGGCCGTGCACCCCGAGGTAGGCGATGGGCTGGGTGCCTCCGCTGCAGCCGCTGAGCTGGCCGCCGCTCTGGACCGCGACCGCGCGGAAGACCGTCGCGCGGGAACAGGCGAGCGCGTACGACATGGCGGCGCCGTAGCTGAACCCCAGGGCGAAGCGCTGTGTCGTGTCGACGCACAGATCCGCCTCGATCCGCCTGAGCATGTCGTCGACGAAGGTGACGTCCTCCCCACCGGCATTGGCCCAGCCGTTGTCGAGGCCTTGGGGCGCTACGAAGATGGTGCTGTCGTTCGCCAGTCGCTGGAGTCCGTAGTAGGCCCAGGTGCCCGTTTCCACGGTGCGGCCCGTAGCAACGTCGGTGGAGGTGCCGCCCAGCCAGTGGAACCCGAAGACCAGCCGGTGGGCTCGGTTGCGGTCGTAGCCGGCGGGGATGCGCAGGATGAAGTTCCGGTTCTTGCCGCCGCTCTGGATCGTGTGCGTTCCGCTCGTCAGTGCGGGTGTCTTGCCGCAACCGGAGCTCGGGGCGGCGGTGCCTGCGGATGCGGCTGCCGTGCCGGAGGCCGTGCGCGGGGTCCTCTCGCCCTGGGCGCGGCCCAGGGCGGTGCCTCCCAGGCTCAGGACGACCAGCACCGCGATCACGGCGGAACATAAGAGGGATCTTGTCCTCGTCATCGTGAAACTCTCCTTCTGAAGCCGTGGTTGCTCACGCGCGGGTCCACTTCTGGTTGGCCTGGCCAGTGCAGCTCCACAGGACCAGCGGGGTTCCGTTGGCGGTGCCGGCCCGGTCGGCGTCGAGGCACAGCCCGGCGTGGACATTGCGGATCGACCCGTCGGAGCCGACGGTCCACTTCTGGTTGTCCTGTCCGTTGCAGGGCCAGGTGATGACCCGGGTGCCGTTGGCGGTGCCCTGGTCGTAGGCGTCCAGGCACTTGTCGCCGAAGACGCGGATCTCGCCGCCCGCCCATGTGGTCCACGACTGGTTGGCGGCCGTGTGGCAGTCCCAGATCAGTGCCGTGGCGCCGGAAGCGGTGGAGGCGTTGTCCACGTCCAGGCAGCGGCCGGAGGCGTTGCCGCGCAGCCGCGAGGTGGTGGCGGCCGACGGGCTGCCACCGCTCACCCGGAACACCGCCACGCCGTGCGCGGGGACGCTCGCCGAGATCTGCCCGGACGTGCTCGACGTACCACCGGTCCACAGGTCGGCGAGGGTGAAAGGCCCGCCGGACAGACCGACTTGAGCGGCCGTCGTGGCGACCGTCGCCGGGTCGCCTCCCCGGTTGAACAGGCCCACCGCGACCGAGCCGTCGGACATCTGCTTGGCGAACACCTCGGTGCTGCCGTCGTCGCGCACCCTGCGCCCGCCCGCGCCCAGCGGATCCTGGTTCACCGCCAGCAGCCGCGGGTTGCGCAGGATCGCGCTCACGTCGGCGGACATCGTGCGGATGTCGTTGCCGGCCATGAGCGGTGCGCCCAGCAGCGCCCACAGGGCGAAGTGCGAGCGGGACTCGGTCAGTGACAGGCCGGGGCGGCCGACGACCAGCATGTCGGGGTCGTTCCAGTGCCCCGGGCCCGACTGCGCCGCCAGCGGCGCGGTGACGTCCAGGACGTTGCCGACGCCCATCGGATAGCTGTTGGTGTTGCCGTTCTGCCAGATGTCGAGCAGGTCCTCGGTCGTCCGCCACAGGTCGGCGACCTCGCCCCAGTTGTAGGTGGCGCCGGTGATGGCGTGCAGGCTGTTGGGGTTGATGCTGTAGACGATCGGCCGCCCGGTGGCCCGCAGGGCGTCGCGCATGAGCGTGAACCGCGCGACCTGCTCGTCGCGGGTACCGCTGGAGGAACACCAGTCGTACTTCAGGTAGTCGACACCCCACGAGGCGAACGCGGTGGCGTCCTGGCTCTCGTGCCCCCTGCTGCCCGTGGACCCCGGGTAGCCGCCCGTGGCCTGAGCGCAGGTGCGTTCGCCCGGCACCTGGTAGATGCCGAACTTCAGCCCCTTGCCGTGGATGTAGTCCCCGAGCGCCTTCATCCCGCTCGGGAACTTGGCCGCGTTGGCCCGCAGGTTGCCGGCCGCGTCACGCTGCGGGTCGAACCAGCAGTCGTCGACCACCACGTACCGGTAGCCGGCATCCCGCATGCCCGAGGACGCCATCGCGTCGGCAGCCTGGCGAACCTGCGCCTCGGTGATCCCGCACCCGAAGCTGTTCCAGCTGTTCCAGCCCAGTGGCGGGGTGAGCGCGGGGCTGCCGGGCGCGGCCGAGGCGGTGGAGTGAGCGGATGCGGTCACGGCCGCGGTGACCGTCAGCGCGGCCGCCGCGAGGAGGCGGAGCAGTCGTCCACCTGATCGTCTGGGCACCAAGTGCTCCCTTTCGCGGAAGGGTGCCATGGGCGGGTGACGCGAATATCGATGTCACGTCCATGACACTGCAGAGCAGAGAAGGTCGGTTCGAAATTTCGATAGTCATTCGGAAACTCAAGGCCTCACGGATACTAAAGAGGCGATTGAACATGTCAACCCCAACGCCGAAGCGCCTCCATGATTCAGCCATACGGGCCTGCCGAAGGTGGCCGATCCGCACCATCTGGGCAATTGGCCTGCGGCGACACCGAATCGAATATCTCGAATGTTTCGAAGCTTCTGACGATTCATGCGCGAGGAGTTGACGGGATTCACCGGCCCTCTATCATCCAAAATGCTCGACAAGCCGAAACATGTTCGAAATCTCGTATGCGGAGCAGCCGCTCCGCGCGAACCAGCAGGGCAACTCCGGACAACTCCCACCGCCAACGGCTGGGCCACAGAAGGAGAACGCCACTCGTGCAGATGTCATGGACTCATCACATCCTGTCCCGTCGCCGCGCACTGACGACCGCCACCGGCGTGGCCGCCGGCGCCCTGCTTCGTCCGACGGCGGCCCACGGCACCGCCTCCGCACAGGGGCCGGTCCTCGCGACCGCGGCGGCCTTCACGAACCCGGTGATCTGGCAGGACTTCGCGGACATCGACGTCATCCGCGTCGGTGACACCTTCTACGCCTCGGCCTCGACCATGCACTACTCGCCGGGCGCGCCCGTCCTGCGTTCGTACGACCTGGTCAACTGGGAGATCGCCGGTCACTCGGTGCCCGTGCTCGACTTCGGCGCCAAGTACGACCTGAACGGTGCCCGCGGCTACGTCAGAGGGATCTGGGCGTCGTCGCTGGCCTACCGGCCGAGCAACAGAACGTTCTACTGGCTCGGCCAGATCGACTTCGCCCGCACGTACGTCTACACCGCCACCGCCGCCGAGGGGCCGTGGAACAGGCTGACCACGATCAGCACCCCCTACTACGACGCCGGGCTGCTCGTCGACAGTGACGACACCCTCTACGTGGCGTACGGGAACACCACGATCAGCGTGGCCCAGCTCTCGCCCGACGGCCGCAACCAGGTCCGCACGCAGCAGGTGTTCACCGCTCCGTCGAGTGTCGGCACCCTCGAGGGCTCCCGCTTCTACAAGATCAACGGGCAGTACTACATCTTCCTGACCCGCCCCGCGAACGGCCAGTACATCCTCAAGTCGTCGAGCGGCCCCTTCGGTCCCTACACGATGCGGCAGGTCCTCCTCGACCTGCGCGGGCCGATCCCCGGCGGTGGCGTCCCGCACCAGGGCGGGCTGGTGCAGACCCAGAACGGCGCCTGGTACTACCTGGCCTTCGTCGACGCGTACCCCGGTGGCCGGACGCCCGCCCTGGCGCCTGTCACCTGGACCGCGGACGGCTGGCCGGTCGTGCAACTCGTCAACGGCGCATGGGGCACCTCGTATCCGAGTCCGGCCGTGCCCACCCCGCCCCGCCAGGTCACCCCCATGACCGGCGTCGACACCTTCGACGGCACGGCCCTCAAGCCGAGGTGGGAGTGGAACCACAACCCGGACGACACCAAATGGTCGGTGGACAACGGCCTGACCCTGCGGACCGCGACGGTCACCAACGATCTCTACTGGGCCCGCAACACCCTCACGCACCGCATCCAGGGCCCTACCTCCACCGCCACGGTCCAGCTCGACCACACCGCGATGCGGGACGGCGACCGGGCCGGACTCGCGCTGCTGCGTGACTCCTCCGCCTGGATCGGCGTCAAGCGCGACGGCGGTACGACCCGGGTGGTGATGGTCAACGGGCTGACCATGGACACCAACTGGAACACCACCGGCACCGGCACCGAGATCGCGAGCGCGGCCGTCCCGGGCAGCCGCGTCCGGCTGCGCGCGAGCGCCGACATCCGTCCCGGCACCGGACGCCTGGGCACCTTCTCCTACAGCACCGACGGCACGACCTTCACCCGCCTCGGACCCGCCTTCTCCCTGGGCAACGACTGGCGGTTCTTCATGGGCCACCGATTCGCCCTCTTCAACCACGCCACTCAGGCGCTCGGCGGCGCGGTCCGCTTCACACGGTTCGAGCTGACCACGCCCTGAAGAGATCCACCGATCGCACCAAGCAACCCCCCACCCGCCCCACGAGGAGAACCATGAACCCGCTCAAACGGTTCGGCTGTCGCCGAGCCTCGATCCTGGGCCTGCTGGCCGCGACCCTCCTGGCGACACCGGGGACCGCGGCCGGCGCGCCCGACGCCGTCCGGGCCTCCACCCTGGGCGCCCAGGCGGCCCAGTCCGGCCGGTACTTCGGAACCGCCGTGGCAGCAGGCCGGCTCGGCGACCGTACGTACACCGGCATCCTCGACCGTGAGTTCAACATGGTCACGCCCGAGAACGAGATGAAGTGGGACGCCACCGAACCGTCCCGTGGCTCGTTCAACTTCGGCCCCGGCGACCAGATCGTCAACCGCGCGACGTCCCACGGTCAGCGCATGCGTGGCCACACCCTGGTGTGGCACTCCCAACTGCCCGGCTGGGTCGGCTCCATCAGGGACGCGAACACCCTGCGCTCCGTGATGAACAACCACATCAACACCGTGGCGAACCACTACAGGGGTAAGATCTACGCCTGGGACGTGGTGAACGAGGCCTTCGCCGACGGCGGCAGCGGCCAGCTCCGCAGCTCGGTCTTCCGGGACGTGCTGGGCAACGGCTTCGTCGAAGAGGCGTTCCGCACGGCCCGGACGGCCGACCCAGGGGCCAAGCTCTGCTACAACGACTACAGCATCGACGACTGGAACGCCGCCAAGACCCAGGGCGTCTACCGCATGGTGCGCGACTTCAAGGCACGCGGCGTGCCCATCGACTGCGTCGGCCTCCAGGCCCACTTCGGCGCCGGCGGTCCCCCCGGCAGCTTCCAGACGACGCTGTCGAGCTTCGCCGCCCTCGGCGTGGACGTCCAGATCACCGAACTGGACATCGCGCAGGCGTCGCCGACCGCGTACGCGAACACCGTCAGGGCCTGCATGAACGTGGCGCGCTGCACCGGCATCACGGTCTGGGGCATCCGCGACAGCGACTCCTGGCGCAGCAACGAGAACCCGCTGCTGTTCGACCGCAACGGCAACAAGAAGTCGGCGTACAACGCGGCGCTGACGACGCTGGGCGGCACGCCCGCCACCACGCGCGGCACTCCCGACGCCACCGCCCTGCCCAGCAGGTACTCGTGGAGCTCCAGCGGCCAGCTGATCGCACCGAAGCCGGACTCGACCCACAACATCGCCGGCATCAAGGACCCGACGGTCGTCCAGTACAACGGCAAGTACCACGTGTTCGCCAGTACCGCGAGCTCCTCCGGCTACAACCTGGTCTACCTGAACTTCAGCGACTGGTCCCAGGCAGGCTCGGCCACCCACCACTACCTGGACCGCACCGCCATCGGCTCGGGCTACCGGGCCGCGCCGCAGGTCTTCTACAACGCCCCGCAGCGCCTGTGGTACCTCGTCTACCAGACCGGCAACGCCTCGTACTCCACCAACCCCGACATCAGCAACCCCAACGGGTGGAGCGCACCCCGCAACTTCTACTCCTCGATGCCCGACATCATCCGGCAGAACATCGGCAACGGCTACTGGGTCGACATGTGGGTGATCTGCGACAGCGCCAACTGCTACCTGTTCTCCTCCGACGACAACGGTCACCTCTACCGCTCGCAGACGACCGTCGGTCAGTTCCCGAACGGCTTCACGAACACCGTCATCGCACTGCAGGACTCCAAGAACGCGTTGTTCGAAGCGAGCAACGTGTACAAGGTGCAGGGCAGCAACCAGTACCTGCTCCTGGTCGAGGCCATCGGTTCCGACGGGCGGCGCTACTTCCGCTCCTGGACCGCCGCCAGTCTCGCCGGCTCCTGGACGCAGCTCGCCGCATCCGAGAGCAATCCCTTCGCCCGGGCGAACAACGTGAGCTTCCCCGCGGGCGCGTGGACCCGGGACGTCAGCCACGGCGAGATGATCCGAGCAGGGTACGACCAGACACTCACCATTCCGGCATGCCGGCTCCAGTACCTGTACCAGGGCCTGAATCCCGGCGCGGGCGGCGACTACAACCTCCTCCCGTGGCGGCTCGGCCTCCTGACCCAGACCAACTCGGCCTGCTGACCGGCCTGTCCGTGGGGAGCGCTTC
The DNA here is from genome assembly GCF_044766465.1 of Streptomyces sp. NPDC102259. Lineage (NCBI taxonomy): Bacteria > Bacillati > Actinomycetota > Actinomycetes > Kitasatosporales > Streptomycetaceae > Streptomyces > Streptomyces sp. NPDC102259. Next base: position 26,948 of record NZ_JBIWMA010000035.1, read on the forward strand.
CGACGGGGGCGCTCCCCACGCTCACCGCCGGCCATCGGACGCATCCCTGCCAGAGAACCGAGGTACCGTCATGCGCCGCAGACTGCTCGCCCTGGCAGCAGCGCTCTCCTCGCTGCCGCTGGCGCTCGCCGCCGCACCGTCCGCCCACGCGGCGGACCCGACGACCATGACCAACGGGTTCTACGTGGACCCCGACTCCAGCGCGAAGCGGTGGGTGGCCGCCAACCCCGGTGACGGCCGGGCGCCCGCGGTCAACGCCTCCATCGCCAACACCCCGACGGCCCGCTGGTTCGGCTCCTGGAGCGGCACCATCGGCACCGCCACCGGCGCGTACGTGGGCGCCGCGGACGCCCGGGACAAGCTGCCCGTCCTGGTCGCCTACAACATCTACAACCGCGACTACTGCGGCGGGCACTCCGCGGGCGGAGCCTCCTCGCCGTCCGCCTACAGAAACTGGATCGCCCAGTTCGCGGGCGGGATCGCGGGCCGCCCGGCCGTCGTCGTCCTCGAACCGGACTCCCTCGGGGACTACGGCTGCATGACCCAGGCCCAGATCGACGAACGCGAGGCCATGCTCACCGGCGCGCTCGCTGAGTTCAACCGCCAGGCTCCCCAGACCTGGGTCTATCTCGACGCCGGCAACCCGGCCTGGGTGAGCGCGGCGACCATGGCCCGGCGCCTCCACGAAGCCGGCCTCCGACAGGCCCACGGCTTCTCGCTCAACGTCTCCAACTACCTGACCACGGCCGAGAACACCGCGTACGGCAACGCCGTCAACAGTGAACTGGGGGCCCGGTACGGCTACACCAAGCCGTTCGTCGTGGACACCAGCCGCAACGGCAACGGCTCAAACGGCCAGTGGTGCAACCCCTCGGGCCGCCGTATCGGCACTCCCACGCAGCTGGGGGGAGGCGCCGAGATGCTCCTGTGGATCAAGGTCCCGGGCGAGTCCGACGGCAACTGCGGTGCCGGAAGCGGCTCCTCGGCCGGACAGTTCCTTCCCGAGGTCGCCTACAAGATGATCTACGGCTACTGATCGGAAGCGCCCGGGCGCAGTTCCGGGACCGGGTCAGGGGCGAGAGCGGCTCGTCGCTGTCACCGGGCCCGGAACGACGGGACCGACCGTCCCGTCGTTCCGGGCCCGGCCCAGGACGTCGGAGCCGAGTGCGTCGCGGGTCTTTCCCTTCCGGTCCGCCCGCTCAGCCAGACGCATTCCCGCGCATTCCCTTCAGCGTCCCGCAGCACGTGTCGTGAGGTCCTCGTCCGTGATGGGGCGGACCACTCGGCAGGGTGTTCCGAGCGCGACGGACATCGGGGGAATGTCGCGGCTGACGACGCTGCCCGCGCCGATGACCGACCCGTATCCGATACGGACGCCGGGCAGGACCACCACGTTGCTGCCGATCCACACCTTGTCCTCGATCACGATCGGTTCGGAGAATCTTCCGAAGTCGGCGCGTCGCGAAGGATGAACCGGCCACACAACGGTCCCCCGTCTCGACCTCCCCCTGGCCCTGGCCCTGGCAGGGCAAGGGTTGCAGGCTTCCGTCAGACACAGATCCAGCAGTAGAGGCGATGCCCTCGCTCGACCGCCCGGCTCGCCAGGTCGGCGGCCTGCTCGAGGAACTCCGCAAGGCCGTCCGGATCCGGCGGCGTGGGAAACACGTCCGATGCGGCCCATGCCCGGGCCACGTCGTGCAGTGAACCTTGATCAACGTCGGCAAGTGCGTCACGCAGGGCATCTGTGAGCGACAAACACACCAATTGCCCCTCCTCGGCCGTCGCCAGCAGCTGGCCATGCCGCGGGTCCGCCTGGATGGTCTCAGCCGACCGACCCGAAAGGATCACCTCCGCTGGCAGCAGGTCGAGGGTCGGATCCATACCGTTGACGTCAAACCCGTCATAGCCCGTCGCGGTCGGTTCGTCGTCTTCGCGTATCACGGCCCGGACCGCGTCGTCATCGTCAGCAGCAGCGAAGTAGCCATAGATAACTCCCATGCGGCGATCTTGGCACCCGCCTCTGACACCCGCTCTCGATCAGCCCTTCACTCCAGAGGAACCGCACCCTTCGTGGGTTGTTGACAGACCGGTTTGGGATCATGCCCGCATGGACTTCGACCTCGCCCCACCAAAGGGCGTTGGCCCGTTGCGGATCGGTATGACTCGGCAATCGGCCAACGCGGCGTTGGAATCGTTCCGCGATCTCTCCACGGTCTCGGAGTCCGACCGGCCGGGTCAGCACATCTTCCGTCCCAGAGGACTGATGATCAGCATCCACTGCATGCGAGACACGCTCGAAGCCATGAGCTTGGGAGGCCGTCGCCTCAGACAGACCGAGTCATCTTCCGGGGCCTGGACGTGTTCGCGATCCCGGCCCGCGAGCTGGTGCAACGCATGGGCGAGTACACCTCGATCGAGGCAGACCCCGACGACCCGGCGTCTTTCGTCGCCTCTGACCTGCTCCTGAGCTTCTGGCGTCCGTTCGCGGCCGACGACGAGCCAGAGGAAGAGCAGGGCTACTACTTCAGTTCGGTCCTGCTGGCACGGCGGCGTTCGTGGTGCGCCGGTTCGTCGACCGCGGCCTGCTGGTCGACCTGAGCGCGAACCCGGACGGGACGCTGCACCACCCCGGCTAGGTCGCGGAGGCCTGCCGCCGCCACGGGGTCCTTCCCGTTGTTGACCCCGTTGCCCCTCTTGTGGCCGGGTCGACCGGTTCCACCCACAAGTTGCGGTAGTCGTTGGGGTCGCCGCCCAGCTGCAGGCTGATCAAGTGGTCGTACTCGGCGTCGCCCATGTTCCCGGCATAGCCGTAGGAGGCGGCGTTGAGCCTCTTCTCCTTGCCGGTCACGTACGCGGAGTGCCTCGCGCCGGAGGTGTAGGCGCCCTTGCGGCAGATCGTCGACTTCAGGTTCGCCTGCGTGACGGCCGGGGATATCGCGCCCGGCGTGCACGTCGGGTCCTCCAGCGGCTCCCCCTTCTCATACCGCAGTGGCAGCCGCCCTTCGCGGGCTACTGCTGCACCGTGTACTTCTTCTGCGGGCCGGCCCCCACCACGATCGACCGGGCCCCGCCCGCGGCACCCGACGAAGACGCCGCAGCGCCGGACGACGACGAGCCCGGCATGCCCAGCGGGACGGACGAACAGCCCGCAAGAGACAGACAAGTCAGCAGCGCAGACACAACAGCGCGGCCATTGGAACTCATGACGACCCCTCACGGGCAGGCGTCAACTGAGCAGATGCTGCCCTACCAGGAATCGCGCACACCGGGCGGGGTGCCCGGGCGGGAGCACCCACGCCGCCCGACGGGGCGTGCGTCGACGACTACCGCCCTCGCACACCCGCCCGATCCCGTCGAACGTGGGGTGTCTGTTCGTGTCACGGCCCGACCGTACTCGCATCGCCAGGCTCCCCAGCGGACACGCTGCTCGGGCCACCGTCACCGTCTGCTCAGGGATCTCCGGCAGCCCCTTCGGCCACATCGACACCCACACCACCCCCATGGCCGCACGCCAGGACAACGGTCACAGGAAGGATCACCCCGTGCCCGCTATCCCCCCCACCGGGAATTGGTTAGGACTTTCGGCATCTTCAGAGGACGGGCAGTACGACAGACTGTGACGCAGCTCACGACGAAACGGTGACAGGGTGATGTCGCGGACAGCTGCGACTGTCGACGCCATGACGATCACCGATGAGGACTGCCTCGCCGAGACCCTGGCATTCAACGAGCAATTCGAGGCTGCTGCCGCGAGCCGTCCCACCCGCGGGGAAGCTCCGGACGCCACCGTGCTGGTGCTCCTGCGGCGTAACCGGCTAGGTGGTCACACACCACCGGTGAGACTGTCGCACGGCCAAGACCGCGTCGTAGCAGGCGGGGTGAAGGTCCGGGCGTTCGTGCCCGACCACGTCGACGGCGTTTACCTGCACATACACGGGGGTGGCTGGGCGTTTGGCTCTGCGGACGGGCAGGACGAGAAGTTGTGGCAGCTTGCCGTGCAGGCACGGCTGGCCGTAGTGAGCGTGGAGTACCGCCTGGCGCCGGAGCACCCGTTCCCCGCCGGACCCGACGACTGCGAAGCGGCCGCCCGCTGGCTGGTGGAGAACGCTGCAGCCGAGTTCGGCACCCGGCGGCTGCTGATCGGTGGCGAATCGGCCGGCGCCCACCTGAGCGTCGTGACACTGCTGCGTCTTCGTGACCGGCACGGCATCACTGGCGCGTTCCGGGCGGCCAACCTGCTCTTCGGTCCCTACGACCTGTCGATGACACCGAGCCAACGGTCGTTCGGTGCCAGGCGGCTGCTGAGCAATACCGACTCGGTGCGCGGCAGCTATGAGCTGTTCACACCCGGGATGGGGGCGGAGCAGCGCCGGGCCCCTGAGGTCTCGCCGCTCTTCGCCGACCTGACCGGCCTGCCCCCCGCCCGCATCGCCGTCGGCACCGAGGACCCGCTGCTGGACGACTCACTCTTTCTGGCCCAGCGATGGCAGGCGGCGGGTACGCCCGTGCAGCTCGGCGTCGTCGCCGGCGCGATGCACGGCTTCACTCTGTTCCCGCTGACCATCACCGAGCGGGAACAGGAGCGTGAGCGGGAGTTCCTGGCCACGGCGCGACGGTAACGTCGGCCTGATGAACCGCACTGCCCGGCTCTATGCGCTGGTGGAAGAGTTGCGCGCGGCAGCGCCGCGGCCGCTGACAGTCGCGGCGCTCGCCGCACGCTTCGAGGTCAGCACGCGCACCGTGCAGCGTGACCTGCAGGCGCTGTTGGAGTCCGGTGTCCCGGTGCGCACCACACCGGGACGCGGCGGGGGCTGGACGATCGACCCGGCGATGACGCTGCCCCCGATCCACTTCACCGCCGATGAAGCCTCGGCGTTGGCCGCCGCGCTGGCCGCGGCCGATGCCTCCGCCCCCTACTCAGGGGCGGGCCGCACGGCGTACCAGAAGATCGCGATATCGATGACCGGTCCCGCCTCGGCGGCGGCCCGGGAACTGGCCGCACGGATCGTGGCGCTGCCGTCGCGGACCGACTCCGCGGTCCGCACCACAGTGGAACAGGCCCTCACTCACACCATGGTGCTGCGGCTGTCCTACATCGACGGGGCAGGACACGAAAGCGACCGCGTAGTGGAACCGGCCGGACTGCTCACCGCCAACGGCCGCTGGTACCTCATCGCCTGGTGCCGCACACGGCGGGCTGGCCGAGGCTTCCGGCTGGACCGGATCGCAGCAGCGGCTCCAACCGGTGAGCAAGCGCCGCCCCATGACCTGGCCGAACTGCTACTCGGCTCGGCCGCCGCCGGCGCGGTGCAGCCCAGCGCGCTGGCCTCACTCACGCCCTTGCCTGACTCGTGAACTGCGCAGCAGAGTCCCCCTGGAGGGCAGAGCTAACGAGCGGCCAGCTCATACTGCGCACGGCTCTGTTGCTGCTCGCCGGATGCGGCACTGCCTACATCGCCTTCATCCTCCCCACCTTCGGTACCGTCCTCCTGGTGGGCGTCGGTGTGGTCACGCTCTGCATCTCCTGCTGCGGCCGTGACCTCCGCGCCGCTCGTACCAGTCCGCGACGATCGCCTGCGGAGGTCGGCGGCTAGTAAGTGGTGTTGGCGAGCACCGGACCGACGAGTGCCGGCAAGCCGGCCGGCCGCGTCCCCGCCGTCTGCCGTGGCGGTGGCCACCCCGACCAGGATGGCCACACGACGCTGGAGCCGATCTGCTGGGCGGTCACGTTCACAGCGCCGGCCGCCCCGTGCCGCCGCTGATCCACTCCGCTCAGCAATGAGATGGTCATGGCCGGGAAGGCGAGGCCCTGGCCGATGCCGTTGAGGATCAGGCCGAGCAACAGATAGGTCCAGTAGTTGCGGTCGGCCGGGCGTCCACACCCACAGGCCGTCCGAGGCGAGACGCTCCGTGCCACCACATCACCCGAGCGAGTGCAGAATTCCGGCAAAACCCTCCGGGGTCTATATGGAGGGAATCCGGTGGCAGGGGCACACCCGCCACGTAGAACCCGGAGACCCGGACAAGAATCTCCTGCACCAGCACCTCCGCCAGGCGCCGCTCACGGTCGCTGAGCGGGACGGCAGGGACCAGGTGGGCCAGGTCCCCAGGGTCACGGATCTCATCGCGCCAGCGCAGGGTCTGCAACAGCAGCATCCCAGCGTACGGCCGGACCACCGCCCGGCGTTCGCGGCTGCGGATCGCAACCTTGGCCATGGCCACGAGCCCGGTCCGGGAGAGGACCTCCACCAGCAGCGCGTACGGGCGCTCCGCCTCCGGCGCTGCGGGAGCGACGTAGTACGGCCGGTCGTAGCTGAGCGGGACCACACCCGTCGGCTCGATGAAGCCCGCCACAGTGATCGTGTGCTTGGTCGGCAGGGGCAGGCGGGCCAGGTCGTCCTCGGACAGCGGCAGCATGCGGCCGTCAGGGACGGCGACCCCGCGCCCGACCTCGGAATAGGGGATCTCGCGCCCCTCCGCAGCACAGAAGCGGCGGTGCTGGACACGGCTGCCGTCAGCGGTGTCGATCTCATGGAGCCGCGCGGTGTGCTCTTCGGTAGCCGCGTAGAGCTGAACCGGAATCGAGACCATCCCGAAGGCGATGGTGCCCGACCATGTAGCGGTGGCCCTCATGCCTCCAGCGTCGGCGGCCGTGTCTCCCCTCGCATCCGGGAGGGAAACCACGGCCGCGTGAGGGCAGGGGCTTGCTCAGCGGTGGCGGAGTTCCTCAGCCCAGTGCCGGAGCCGGTCCTCGAGGACCAGGTTGTCGCCGCGGGCCACGGTCTGGAGCAGCTGGGCGCACACGGTCGCTTCGGCGGCGAGGCCGGCCGGGCTGCCGAGCACGGGGAAGGCGTCGCGGACGCGGGCGGCGGTGTCCGGCTGGAGCAGCGAGTAGGCGTAGAGCGTGGCGCCGTCGAACCCCTCTGGGGCTTGCCCCCAGCCCTCCCAGTCCTGCACCTTCAGCGGCGCTGTGACGTTCGCCCAGTGCAGGTCGGCGTGGGCGGCAGTCCAGCAGGTCACGGGATCAACAAGCCCCTGCGCGCCCACGGCCACCAGGCCGGCCGCCTGCACGTGGACCGCATCCTCAACGAGGCCCAGCACACCGACGACCCCCTCCACCTCATCCGCCTCTTCGGCCTCTCGCCCCGCACCGCCATGAAGTACATCCACGCCGCGCACCCGCACCGCAGCCAGAGCGACCCGATCACGTCCTGAGCAGCACAAGCTGTAGGGATGTGAGGTGCTTGGGCACTCCGATCTGGAACGTTGCGGTGACGAGGGTCCCAGTAGTTCTCGCGGAAAAACAGCAATACGCCGTGCGGCAGCCCATTGCTCTGAGCTCGGCCCCCGATCGAGCGCGGCTGGGTGTGGCGTTGACCCTCATAGCTAATATGCCTAGTCTATAGCTAACGGCATTAGCTACTTTGATGGAGGACGGCATGACCGAGCACCTGAGAATCGGCAAGAACACCATCGCCTTCGACGTGACCGGGGGAGGCCCCCTGGTCGTGCTGGCGCACGGCATCGGCGACAGCCGGCACTCCTACCGCTTCCTCGTTCCCGGCCTGGTGGCCGCCGGTTACCGGGTCGCGAACGTCGACATCCGCGGGTGCGGTGAGTCCAGCCTCGGCTGGGACGGTTACAGCCGCACCGACATCGCCGGAGATCTGGTCGCCGTCGTGCGTCACCTCGGCGGCCCGGCCGTGATCATCGGGCAGTCGATCAGCGGCGGCGCCGCGACCATCGCGGCCGCCACTGCGCCCGACGTGATCAGCGGAGTGATCGAGCTGGCTCCGTTCACCCGTGCGCAGCCGGTCGACCTGGGCGGGCTGATGCGGGTCAAGCGCTTCCGGACCGGGTACACGCGGATGGCGCAGGTCATCGTCCGGGGACGCCTGGCGGACTGGAAGAAGTACCTCGACGTGGCCTACCCGGCCAAGCCCGCCGACTGGAACAGCGAACTGGCCCGCATAGAGGCCACGCTGAGTGAACCCGGCCGGATGAAGGCCCTGCAGGACATGTGCAAGTCCAAGCCCACCGACGCCGGCGCCCAGCTCGCCCACGTCACCTGCCCGGTCCTGATCGTCGAAGGCAGCCTGGACCCCGACTGGGCCGACCCCCGCGCCGAAGGGGCGAAGATCATCGCTGACCTGCCCGCCGGCCTCGGCGAGCTGGCCGTGATCGACGGCGCCGGCCACTACCCGCACGCCCAGACCCCCGACCAGGTCCTCGCGCTGGCCCTGCCGTTCCTGGCCAAGGCGGCCGGCCGTGCCTAGGGCCGGACTCACCGCCGCAACGGTCACCGAAGCCGCCGCCGCCCTGGTCGACGAGGTCGGGTTCGACCAGCTCGGCATGGGCCTGGTCGCCGAACGGCTCGGGGTCAAAACCCCCTCGCTGTACAAGCACGTCACCGGCCAGACCGACCTCGCCCACCGGATCGCCATCCTGGCCATGAACCAGTGCGCCGACGCCATCCGCGACGCCATCCAGGGCCGGTCCGGCACCGAAGCCCTGGCCCGCGGCGCACAGGCGATGCGGACGTTCGTCAAAGACCACCACGGCCGATACGCCGCAGCCAACGCCGCCCGCCCGACCGGACCCGACGACCCCCTCATCGACGCCCTCAACCGGGTGGTCGACTCCTGGGCGGCCATGCTCCACGGCTACCGGATCGACCCCGACCAGCAGATCCACGCGCTGCGGATGCTGCGCACCGTCCTGCACGGATACGCATCCCTGGAAGCAGCGGGCGGGTTCCAGTTCGCCACCGACATCGACGACAGCTTCACCTGGATGATCGACTTCATCGACCACGGCCTGCAGGAGCCCACGGTCACCAGCACCAACAGCACCCCCTCCCACAGAGCCGCGCCGGGCGTGGCGCTCTGACCGCCGTGGACTGCGCTCCACGCCAGTCCCCAGTCCCCGGCCCCACCGAGCACCGGTGGTCCACCCCCTCGCCGAACCTCCGCCCCTCCCTTCCGCACCAGCCAGAAGTGGAAACCACCATGAAGCCGGTCCTCACCGCCGTTATTGACATCGACGCCACCCCGCAAGCGGTGTGGGACGTCCTCACCGACTTCGCCGCCTACGGCGAGTGGAGCACCTTCTCCGCAGCCGAGGGAACCGCTCAAGTGGGAAGCCGGCTCACGATGCGCATGCCGGGCATGACCTTCAGGCCCACGGTCACCGTAGCGACGCCTGGCCAGGAACTGCGGTGGGTCGGCACGCTCGGCATCAAGCAGCTGTTCCACGGCCAGCACTCCTTCGTCCTTTCCCCCAACCACGACGGCACCACCCGCCTGACCAACCACGAGGAATTCTCTGGCGCCCTGGTCACCCTGATCCGGCCCTTCCTCAGAACACCCAAAAAAGATGGGTACGCCGCGTTCAACACCGGCCTCAAGCAGCGGGTGGAAGACCGCACCGAGCTCGAACCGGGTGCATGAGGTGCCGGTGGCCGGGGTGGTAGCAGGGATCGGGATAGCCGCCGCGATGCCCTGCCCCAGCTACTGGATCACGCTGGAGGGCGGGACAGGCGCGCGGCCCAGTTCTTCACCCGACACCTGAAGTGACGCCGGACCGTCAGGCCACCATCAGACGCTTCTGGCGGGAGATGCAGGTCCTCTACGCCGACCGCAACGGCACCACGAAAGGCCTGGAGCAGTTCGCGGCGTCCGAGACGTTGTCGAAGGCCGAGAGCGATGCGCAGCGCGCGCACGCGCAGGGCCGGATCTATCCGGGGAAGGTCACCTTCTCCGATGCGGTGGTCACCAAGGCCGAGCTGGACAACAAGACGCCCAGGGTGACGCTCTCCAGCTGCCTGGACGTCTCGCAGTGGCAGCCGGTCGACGCCACGACCCGTGAGCCCGTCACGCTGCCCGCCGACCGGATCACGAAATACCAGGTGCGCACCACGCTGGAGAAGTGGCCGCAGGGCTGGCGGTTGGTCCGCGACGAGCCGCAGGGCAAGAAGTGCTGACCCGCATGCGCACGGCGGCCGCCGCCGGCGTCGCCGTCCTGGCCGTCCTCGGCGCAGCGCCCACCGCCCTCGCCGTCGGGCCCGGCGGCGGCGTGAGCTGTGGTGACTACATCTGCGAGGTGGAAGCCGACGACCCCGGCCAGACAGGCAGCGGCGCCAGCGGCAGCACGGGAAACGGGGGAAGCGCACCCCAGGGCAGCGGCGGGAGCGGCACGAGCAGCAACCCGTGGACGTGCACGTACCAGCTGCTCTCACCGCAGCCGCCAGCGACCTCTCTGGACTGGGAAGGGCACACGCCCGGCGACGGCGCGGTCTACGAGCAGAGGTGCCATTACCTCGACAGCATCAACTCCGTAATCCGCAACCAATGGCTCGCAGGCCCCGACATCGCCAGCCCCAGGGCCGCGGGCAAGTACCTCGTGGGGATGCCGATGTGGATGTGGGTCAACCAGAGCCCGACCACGTACGGGCCGAACACGGCGAGCGCGTCGGCCGGCGGCGTGACAGTCACCGCGACCGCGAAGGTCTCGACGATCGTATGGGCGATGGGCGACGGCGCTGTCGTGACATGCACCGGACCGGGCACGCCGTACACGGCGGCTGCGGGCAAGACGGACTCCCCTACGTGCGGGCACACCTACAACCGCACCTCCGCCGACCAGGCCGCAGGCCGCTACCAGGTCACCGCGACCTCCACCTGGACCATCGACTGGCACGTCACCACCGGCGGCGGTGGACAGGCCGGCCAACTCACCGAAACCCGACAAACCCAGATCCAAGTCCCACTCGCGGAACTCCAAGTCCTCAACTGACCGCAGGAAACAGGGACCGCCAGCTCACGGCCCATGCTTGTCGTGTGGATCAGTCGCGGCCGGTATCTATCGCTGTGGCTGCTTTGTGCTGCATGGTGTCCACACGGGCAGGCCTCCAACCCCCTAGGCGAAGGACGGGCTGGCCGGGGTCGTTGTGCCAGATCGCGGCGGTCAGCGCCAGGATGCGCTGCATGACGCGGGCGATCACACCGCCCGGTGTGCGGCCTCGGTGCTGTTCGAGGTTGAGCTGGCCCTTGAAGGTCTCGTTGACCGACTCGATCACCTGCCGCAACGGCTTGAACAGCGAGGCGCCGGGCCGTTCCGGCTCGCCCTTGCGGGCGGGCCGCAGCAGCCAGATGTCCTGCTCGGCCACCTGGTTCTCGAAGTCGCGGCCGAAGTAGTTCTTGTCGCCGATCAGTGTCTGTCCGGGCCGGGCGGCCACCAGTTCCGGTTCGGCGGCGAGCAGGTCCAGCAAGGTCTCGCGTTCGTCGGCCTTGGCCCCGGTCAGGGCAAACGCGATCGGCAGACCCTGCAAGGTGCACACCATGTGCAGGCGCAGGCCCCAAAAGAAGCGGCCGTGGCTGGCGCAGTACCCGTACTCGGCCCATCCGGCCAGGTCGGAGCGTTTGACGGTCTCGCGGGAGCGTCCGCACTCCACCGGCGTGGAATCCACGATCCACACGTCGTCGCTCCATACGGAGGTGCCGGTGGCCAGCAGCCGGGTGACTCGCCGTAGTAGCTCGGCGGCCTTGCGCAGGCGCTTGTTGTAGCCGGGCTGCTTCGGCAGGTAAGGAAAGAGATGCCGCAGATGGGAACGGGCGTGGCGAAGCCACTTGGCCTCGGAGGTGAAGCCCAGCATGGCCTGCATCATCGCGAGAGTGACCAGCTCGGCATCGGTCAGTAGCGGAGCGATCCCGACCGCCGGGCGCCAGGGCATCAGATGCCGTGATGCCTTCAGCAGGTCATCGGTCTTCACATAGAGTGCGGTGGCGAGGGAGTCCAACTCTGTCTTCACATAATGACGTTGGGCTCCCTCCCTTTATGCGTGCAGCCGATCGATCATCCAGGACCGCGCAGCGGCCGGAAACTCATCGGTCACATCCGTCCGCGTCTGCTCAGCAAGGCCAGCGCCACCAACAGAACGCACCCTGCGGCTTCGACGGCGAGGGTGGGCTTGACCAGGTTCGCGTCGAGAGTCTCCTGGAACCCGAAGAGACCGGAGGTGAGGCTGACGATCAGGGCCACCAGTGTGCCGGCCGCGAAGAGTGTTCCCAGCGTGGCGAGGACGGGCAGGAGGCGAGTGGGTGTGATCAGCAGCGACAACGCGAGCAGCCCGGCCCCGATCGCGTTGAGCAGGAACAGCGTGCCGACCGTGTCCAGATATCGGTAGCCGTCGTATCAGAGGTGGAGGTGGATCGCGCCCATGGCCACGACCGTTCCCGCCGCGGCCAGCCGGAGGGCGAGGAGCGCGACCGTGCGCTCAGTAGCCATTGCCGTTGGTCGTGTTGGTGCCGGTGCCCGTTGAGGCGCTGCCGCCCACGGTGAGTTCGGTCTTCATGCCCAGGTCCTTGTGGCCGTCGACAGGGCAGTAGACCTCGTACTTGCCGTCCTTCAGCGAGACGGTGAGGTTCGCCGACTCCCCGGGGGCCAGCGTCCGCGTCTTCTGTTCCGTTCCGGAGCCCTCGATCTCCATGGCGTGGTCGTGATGGCCGTCGTTCTTGACGACGAAGGTGTAGGCACCCGCCTTCAACGTCTTCGCGGACAGCTGCATCTTGAAGTCGACCAGCTTCACGTCCACCTGGGTGGTTCCCGGCTTGCCACTTTTTTCGGGGGCTGACGGTGACGAGCCGCCACCGTTGTCGTTTCCGCCCCCGCACGCCACGAGGATGCCCGCCAGTGCCCCGGCGGCCAGCCCGGGCCCGACGTTCCTGCGCGCGAAGGTCATGAGCGTCATGAGTGTCGCCGTCATGTCTCGGCCCTCCATGAGAAGTCGTTCCTGACCAGAGATACGGACGGACCGCCCCCAGGGGATTTCCGGCAAGCGGGAGAATGGGGCTGTGGTCCCGCGTGGAACTGGGGGAATCCGTTCGGCGAGGTTCGCCGTATCCACTGGTATGCGGAGACTGGGCCTACCACTCGGGCGGCTCTCGGACGAGGCGCTGCTGGCGGGAATGGCGACCGGCGACCCGGAGGTCGCCCTCGCGTTCGTCCGCCGGTTCCAGCGCATGGTATTCGGTATCGCCATCGCTGTCGTCGGCGACCTCCAGCTCGCCGAGGACATCGCTCAGCAGACCTTCGAGAGGGCTTGGCGTCACGCGCAGGTCTACGACACCAGGCGTGGATCGGTGAAGACCTGGCTGGGGGCCATCACGCACAACCTGGCGATCGACGCCGTCCGCGCGCGCAAGGCGACCCCCGTCTCCCCCGAGGACCTCGACGCTCTGCTCGGCATCGTGACCCGGACGCCCGAAGAGTGGGCACTGGCCGACGAGGCGGCATCCCGGGTACGGGCCGCGGTAGCGGACCTGCCGCTCCAGCAGGCGCGTGCCGTGGTCATGGCCGGGATCTACGGGATGACCGCACGGCAGGTCTCCGAGTTCGAAGGGATCCCCCTGGGCACGGCGAAGACACGGATCAGGTCGGCGATGGGGAACCTGCGGACGGTTCTGGGACCCGAGCGAGCCGATCATGACTGACAGGGACTGCGAGTGGCTGAGGGCCGTCGCCGACGAACTGGCGCTGGGCATCCTCCCCGGTCAGGAACGCGCCGAAGCCATCGCCCACCTGGACCGCTGCCCCACCTGCCGGGAGCACGTCGAGCAGCTGACGCTCGTCGGAGACGGACTGCTCTCTCTCCTGCCGGGCAGCGAGCCGCCCGCCGGCTTCGAGACACGGGTGACGGACGGGCTGGGCCTGAACCGGCCGGCGCGACGGCCGCGACCACGGGCCGGCGTGGCGATCGCGGCCGCCGCCGCGATCGCCCTCGGGTTCGGCTTCGGTGGCTGGGCCGTCGGAACGGCCATCGAGGGAGCGTCGGCTCCCTCCTCGCGGAGTTCGCAGCCCTCCGGCTCGGAGCACGACCTGCTCACAGCGTCTCTGCTGGCCCCCGACCACCGCCCGGTGGGCCGGATCTTCGCCTATACCGCATCTCCGGGCTGGGTCTACATGTCGGTCCACCTCGGCCGGGCCGGGTCCGCATCCGACTCCCAGGCCGGAGACGAGTCCGAAGCCGCAGGCTCGCGCGACGGATACCCAGAGGCCGGAAAGGTCAGCTGCCGACTGGAGCGTACGGACGGCACGTCGGTCCACATCGGGGAGTTCTCCCTCGACGACGCCGGCCGGGGTTACTGGGGAGCGCCCACGCGTGTCGACCCGGACACGGTGTCCGGTGTCCGGCTGCTGGCCGGGGACGGCTCCGTACTGGCCACGGCCCACTTCGATGCACGGCAGAACCAGTGACCGCAGATCACCCCTCATGCCCGGTCCGGTTCGGTCAGTGGCGCCGGACGCGGCGTCCGGAGTAGCCGCGGCCGCCGAACTCCTCGTGGCGGGCCACGAGCCGCTGCACGCGCTCCGTCTCGTCGATCTCGCAGAACCAGACCTCGTCGAGCCGGGGACGGACACGCGCCCCCTTGGAATTGATCATCTAGGCGGAAGCGGTCCCCCTTGTCCGGCCCTGCCGTCCCGTCGACGGCGGGGCCGGCCGCGCCTCCCGGCTCCCCATGGGAGGCCACGCGGCTGCCCGAAAACCAGCGGCGCATCAGCAGCGGCCGCTTGCAACGCCGCATGGCTAGCCGCGCGGTGTGCGGGCGATCGGCCGCACCTCCTGTTCGACCTCGTGACGGTTGAAGCGGTTCCGGAGCGCGTGCTGGGTGATCGCTTCCTGGGCAGTTGCTGCTGACTCGAACCACACCGCGCGTTGGTGCTGGCGCTCTTCGTTGTCGCTCAGTCGCTCCAGCTGGCTGCGCTCACGGTCGGCGGCCTGCTGGAGGGCGATGAGCTCGTCGGGCAGGCCGATGCGCTCTGCTGGAGGGCGCGGGTCGTACCGGTGATCCGGTTCCAGGTGAGGTGCGGCGGTCGGGCTCGGGGGAGCCATGATCGCTTCGCGCGCAGGTGGCGCCGATTGTGCTGGGACCACGGGCCACACGCTGAGGCCGCCCGGTGTCGTCAGCGCTGTTCCCAGGTTCGTCGTCGTGGCGGCAGGTCTGCACGTGGGTTGGTTGCGACTCGCGCTGGTTGGTGTACCGGCTTCCTCCCTGTCGGGCGGGAGAGCGGTGTCGTCGCTGAGGAGGTCGTTCAGCCGTTCCTGGTCGCTTCGGGTGACCCAGAACCGGTGCGCTTTGGCGGCGGTGGTGATGCGGAGCTGGACCGGCACCATCGTGCCGGCGGCAGTCTGGCGGACCAGGTCGTCGAAGAGGACGTCACGGGGCTTGGGTGTGACATGTGCTTTGCCGCAGCGTCGCACGCCGTGAGGGCAGGGGTAGAGGGCGCGGAGGTCGCACTGCCAGAACCCCAGTGCGCGGTAGCCGGAGATGACGCGGAGGTCACCGGTCTTGGCGATGACGTAGGCGGGGAGGTTGTCGCTTCGGGTCCAGTGCGTGTCGTTGCGGTGGGCGTAGTCGGCGCGGTCGGTGTGCCAGGCGGGAGTGATCCCGTTCTTCTCGGCTTTGGAGGCGCGGGCGCGGACGCTGCGCGGACCGTCGGTGCCGGCGGAGGACAGCTGTACCTCCCAGCCGATGCGGCGGCCGTCGGCTCCTAGGCATTCCGAGATCCTGGCGAGGCTGCTGGCGGGACCGGAGGACGTCTGGTCGACGAGTTCGCCGACACATCGCCGCCTGGCCGCATCGCATTCGCCATCAGCCCCGCCAGCGGGTCACCGACTCCCCCTTATCCATCCCATCAACACGGATTCAAGGCTGCACCAAGTCAGGAAGTCGCAGCTCACAGGTATCGAATACGCCTGCCCGGCAGGCAAGAGTGCTGCCCGTCCAGCGGGGGTTGCGCGGGTAACCGCCGCCCCCGCCACCATGCCTGCCACATCCCCGGCGCCCGCACCGCTGTCCCTGCCCGCGGCTCCGCACACAAGGGGTGACGCACCACCGACCACCCCACCCAGGAGCCGACCATGAACACCCCGACACTGCCCAGCCACGCCCTCTCCGGCCTCACCGCCGGAGGATCGGCCCTCGCCCACGCCCCGTGGTGGATCGTGCTGCCGCTCCTGCTCCCGACCACCGCCGCAGCCATCAACGCCCTCGTCACCACCTACTCCACCGCCCGGACCGACGCCATGCGACGACGCCACCTCAACGCCCTCCTCACCAGGGCCACCGAAGCAGCGGACTACACGACGGGCCTGGACCACCTCGCCCGCACCCTGCACGCCGCCCCTCCCCCACCACCCGAACCCCCACCACCCGAACCCCCGCCACAGACACCACAGTCAGCCGAACCTCCGACTCCCCCACCGTGACGCCCCGCCCGGGACGGCAGGCCCTCGCCCGCCTAGAATCAAATATGTGTTCGATGACCTGCCGGAAGATCTACCGCGTCTGGAGACGCTGCGGGTGTGGCACACCCTGTGGCTGACCCGCATCGATGCGAAGATCGCCGCCGTGCAGCAGCGGCAGGCAGAAACCGAGCGCGGCCGGCGCCACCGCCCCGCCCCACCCGACTGGACGGTCGAGCTCGGCATCGGCGCCAGACGCCCGCCCGTGCAGATCCACGCCGGCGACTGCCACATGCGGGCAAGCGGCGACGGCCGGTCGGCCGGGACGAAGCACGCCGCCTCCTCGCCTGCGGCCTGCGATCCTGCACCCACTGCCGCCCCGACACCCAGCTCGACATCGACTTACCCCGCGGCACCACCCCGGCCCCCGCCACCGTCCCCTGCCGCAAGGACATCCCCCGCGATGAGCACTCTTCCGCCCTCGCCTCCGGTCGCAGACCCTGATCCGTCGGCGTTCGTCTGCCTGGGCAGCCAAGTCGGACCCTGCGCCGTCTGCCAGCGCAAGACACACAAATACGGCCACGGCGGCAGCCCTCTCTGCCAGTGGTGCATGACGCCGGTCCTGGAGGGCTGGGGACCGAACGCCCGCTTCACCAGCACCCGCGCCTGACGGTCAGCACCTGGCGCCGCATGCCAAGCCGTTGCGGAGTGCACCCGAACGCCACGGCCGTCCGGTGGAAGAGATCTCCGGTGACGTGGCACCTGCCCCAGCCCATGCTGACCGCACCGACCGCCGACCCCGACCTGCCGCCGGGCTGGGCGGCGGAGCCGAAGTGGGACGGCTACCGCGCCCAGCTCGCCCGAAACAGGCGCCCGTTCGAACCTGTCCGGCCGCGCGAGCGGATAGAGAACAGGCAGTCAGTCGAGCAATGTGAGGAGGTCGGGTCGTTCCGGAACCTTCCGTGTCACCGCATAAGAAGTCAGTGCGAGGAGGGAGGTGCGGGCAGGGCCTTCCGGAAGTGAGGCAAGCGCTTTTGCGGCCCGGTCGGCATACCCGCGAGCGACTGTACCGGTTACCTCAAGGGCACCACTTTCCCGCACGAGCGCGACTGCTTGGGCGGCCTCCTCAGCAGTCAGACTCGCGCGACCCAGCAGCCTCGCCAACGTGCCCTTCGGGTTTTGCCGAACAGCAACGAGCACCGAATGTGAGAACACACCCTCCCTCAGATCGGTGCCCGTCGGCTTACCCAACTCGGTCGCGTCTCCCATAAGATCGAGCATGTCGTCGGTGAGCTGGAACGCGATCCCCAGGTTCCGCCCGTACCGGCCAAGCGCTTGCACATGGGACGGATCCACTCCCGACAGCTGACCGCCGAGCCGACACGGCAACTCGAACAACGTCGCCGTCTTCATCCCGATGATCTGCAGATGTTCGTCCTCATCCAGCTCCAGATCGAAGGCATGCTCAGTACCGCGAAGTTGCCCGGTGCAGGCGCTCGTGATCGCGGAAGACATCAGCTCAAGAACTGTAGGGCCACCGTGAGCGGCAAGCTGCAGCGCCTTGGCCAACAGTAGGTCGCCGACCAGGATCGAGAATTTGTTACCCCAGTTCGAATGCGGGGACGGCTCTTGGTCTGACTGTGCGGCCTCGTGGACGGTTGGGTTGTTCTCCACGCCCAGTTGTACAAGCGCAGCCAAGCATCCCAACTCGACGGCAGCGGCCACGTCGATCAGACAACGGATATCCGGCCCTTCGAGGGAACTCGCCAACAACAGGAGGAGTGCCGGTCGAAACGGAACGCCAGGATCTCCCCAACTTGACAACGCGAGCCGTCCCAGGAAGGGCCATTCGTCACGAACCGCCGTGGTCATGACCTCACCAACGCCCAACAATGCGCTACGCACATCCACACCCGGCGCTAGTATTGGATCAACATCGTCGACGAGACGACTCGTCTTGAGTTCGCCCGCCCCTTCTGGCAAAAGGACAGCTCGACGGAACAGGACAAAGGGTGGTCTCTCGCTGCCAAACGTGCCTTCAAGCACGCGCCACGCAAGCTTGTACCTGTGGGTCGAACGCTGTCCGGTCTCGAAGTAGCCCGAATACGAGTCCTTCAGCAACATGGAGTAGTCGAGCAGATCGATATTCCTACGGCTGATCTTCAAACCACGGTCGATGACCTCTGCGGCTGTCTTTCCGGACTCGAGGGCATAACTGATGCCCTCGCCGGTGAAGGGACTCACGAGCCCGGCCGCGTCTCCCACAAGCATGATGCCGGTACCGACGCAGCGATGCGGCGAGAAGTCGAAGCGCAGTGGTGCGGACTTCCAGTCCCCCACCAGACGACTGGAGGCGAGGCCACCACGCTCTTCCCGCAGTCGCGCTACGAACCGGTCGAGCAACTCGTGCAGGTGCCCTTCCTGTGAAGGTTCGAACAGCGCGACGCCTATATTGGCCTTACTCGTTCCCATGGGGTGGATCCAGCCGTACGACGGCAATAGGTTCCTCTCGGTCACGTCCGTGAGCGGGAGGAAGATCTCCTGGATGTCCGACAGATCATCAACCTCGGCCATATAGCCCCGAATCGCGACGCCGGATCCCGGCGAATCCGGTGCACAGAGGCCGACAGCTTGCGCCAGCCCCGAGCGTGCACCATCCGCTGCCACGACGACAGGTGCACGGACTTCGAACAGCTGGCCGGCGTGGCGCAACTGGACGCCGACTACGCGCCCATGCTCGATCACCGGCGTGGTAACCGTGGCCTCGTCCCACAAGGTGGCACCAGCTGCGACTGCCCTCTGGCAAACCGCCTCGTCCAGGACGTAGCGCGGCAGGACGAGCCCGCAGCGGTCCCTGCCGACATGCACGGAGTAGTCGAGGTCGCGAGATCCATGCCCACGCATATGTACGCGCACTCCGCGTATTCGGTCATTTGCATTCGGCAGCAAGGCAAGAACGCCCATTTCGGCGAGGGTTCGCACGGCGCGCCCAGTGAGAAGATCGCCGCAGCTCTTGTCCCGGGGAAAGCGGCATGCTTCGACGAGCAACACCCTTCGCCTCTTGATCGCCAGGTGGTAAGCCGCCGTGGAGCCGGCTGGTCCGGCTCCCACAACAATCGCATCGTATGGGCCGTTCATATGCAACCGGGCCTCAACGGGTGCGGGCGACAGCATGGTTCGTCAGTGCGAGGAGGGAGGTGCGGGCAGGGCCTTCCGGAAGTGAGGCAAGCGCTTTTGCGGCCCGGTCAGCATACCCGCGAGCGACTGTACCGGTTACCTCAAGGGCACCACTTTCCCGCACGAGCGCGACTGCTTGGGCGGCCTCCTCAGCAGTCAGACTCGCGCGACCCAGCAGCCTCGCCAACGTGCCCTTCGGGTTTTGCCGAACAGCAACGAGCACCGAATGTGAGAACACACCCTCCCTCAGATCGGTGCCCGTCGGCTTACCCAACTCGGTCGCGTCTCCCATAAGATCGAGCATGTCGTCGGTGAGCTGGAACGCGATCCCCAGGTTCCGCCCGTACCGGCCAAGCGCTTGCACATGGGACGGATCCACTCCCGACAGCTGACCGCCGAGCCGACACGGCAACTCGAACAACGTCGCCGTCTTCATCCCGATGATCTGCAGATGTTCGTCCTCATCCAGCTCCAGATCGAAGGCATGTTCGGTCTCGCGGAGTTGACCCGTGCACAGGGTGAACGTGGCTTCTGAAACGAGTGAAACCACCTGCGGAGGCAGCGGGGCCAGCAGGGCCATCGCACGCGCGAGTATGTGCGTTCCCGTGGTCGCCGCACTCGTGTTCCCCCACAAGCTGTTTGCACTGGGTGCACCACGTCTGGTTGCGGCGGAATCCATGATGTCGTCGTGATACAGCGACGCTACGTGCAGGAGTTCGATCGCTGCGGCAACCGGCAGAAGCAGCGCATCGGGTACTTTGCCCATGCGAGCTGAAAGGAACAACAATGTCGGGCGGATTCGTTTTCCGCCCCGCTGTATCAACTCCGCGGACATCCGGTCGAGGCGTGCATCACCTGCCGTTACGGAATTGAGCATCACGCGGTCGAGCCCGCGTGTCTGAATCCACTCGATTGAAGAGGTCATGACGTCAGAGGAATTCGGTGCGGAATTCGTCGAAATGCGTGCGCATCGTTTCCGACCCGAAGGCAAGTTCAGCGAACCGGACAAAGAAGCCGTAGGCGGTGTGCAGGTCGCCAGAGGGCGCACGTACAATGACGTCTCCCCGGAAGTAGGCCTGCAACGGCGTAAGGACACCTTGCGTGATTGCCTGAAGAGCCTCCATGTAAATCATACCGCGCGCCATCTCACCTGGTCCTAGTCCCGGCTCAACCGACACCTCGCCGTTCGTGATGCGCACGTTAATCCTCCCGAACCCGAACACCGCCAAGTTTCCGTCGCGACTATCGAATTCGTGGACCAGTTCCTGATATTCGGCAGGATGTTCTGCGCGGAAGGTGTTGATCACTTGCCGTGCTCGGGTCGCCAGGGCCTGGTCACCCGGGGTGACACTCCTGGCTCGGGGCGCGTTGGCGTCTGGCATGGAAAGTCTCCTCCGGTGATCGACCTGCGGCGACGATCAGCAAATATCGATGATCCGTCATGGCGCTGACGGCGTTGCATTCACAGCGGCGAGTGCGTCGATTCGATGGAAACTGGCGAGGGGTACGTTTTGAATGGGCACCGTATTGGCAAAGCTATCGATGATTTGTTTGACGCTAGCTGGAGTCAGACTGCCGTTCTTGCTCAGCATGAGAGCGGCAACGCCTGCCACATGTGGCGCGGACTGGCTCGTGCCGTCCGCGCTGACGATGCCCGGTACAACCACGGTCCCAAGCAGTGTCCCCTTAGCCTGCAGCGAGGCGATTCCAACGCCCGGAGCTGCGACGTCAGGCTTCAGCCGACCGTCCGGGGTCGGGCCGTTACTGGAGAAGGTCGCCAGGAAGTCGACATCATCGGTGGCTCCCACCGTGATGACATTGCGAGCATTTCCTGGGCAGCCGATAAAGGTGTCGTAAGTTCCACAGATGTCATCGCCCGCGTTGCCGGCGATGACGACGACCACCACACCCAACGCGACGGCCTGGTCGGCGGCTGTGCACAGTACGCATGTTCCGTTGGGGCACACCCAACCGCCGTCCTTATGTGGAAACCACCAGCTGTTGTTCGCAATGTCAGCACCGGAAGTCACCGCTGCGGTCAATCCGTTCGTGCACCAGGACGGCTTTGTGAACGGAGGAGCTGCATTCATGATACGGATGTCGATGATGCTGGCGCCGGGAGCAATGCCGCGGTAGGTCGGATCGCGACTCGCGACAATACCCGCGACATGCGTGCCATGGCCGTGATCGTCCCGCATCACGGCAGCGCCTGTCATGTCCTGCTGTGCGCCTACTGCCCCAGCGAGGGCTGGGTGACTGGCATCGACGCCTGTGTCGATAACCGCCACGCTGATGCCGGCCCCAGTAAGCCCCGGCGGAACAACATTTGCCCGGATGTGACCTCGGCTGACATCCAGACCGAGAACATTCTGGAGTTTATTGCTGCTGATTGTGCTGACGTCTGCCCGAGCTGCGACCGCCGTGACCTCGGATGTGGTAAGCGTCGCCAATGCACTGTGGGTGAGCCAAAATTCCTGCTGGATCTCAATTCCTTGCCGTTCAAGATCTGCCCGCAGACCCGTCAGTGCAAAATCGGCCTCAACTTGGCGCGAACTGACGGCATCGCTCCTGTCCGCTTTCGAGACCGAAGTCGCAGCTCTTGCCACCTTGCCGGATTCCATGTTGATCATTACGTCGTGTGCGGGCTCTTCTGCCGGGATTTCAGCGCCAGTCCATGAAGCGAACTTCGCTTCCTCTCGCTCGTCGAGGATTCGTCCCACGACCCATGGGTGCAGTTTGCGCATCGTGTCGGGACCGATCGCAGCTGCCAACTCCTGCTGCTGCTTAGGCCGCCGCTTCTTCAGGAACCAGTCGACCTGCTCACGGCTCATATCGGCGGCTCTCCAGCCGCCGCCGGCTGCCGGTGGCATCGCCATCTCGATTCCCCTTCGCGCGTCCTACAGCTGTATCGCTCGGCGTGAATCCAGCAGTACGTACCGAATCTCCGGCAGGCCTGCGACCTTGATCAAAGGTGACAACGATATGGTGGCAGCGATCGTGTGATTGATCCAGAAAAGACGGACGTCACTCGCGCCTGCCTCGACAAGGCTATTCACAACGGGCTCGGTTTTGCGGGAGAATGCGGCATGCAGCTCGTCGACAGCGGCGTCGCGGTCGACATTCTCGGCTGGCGATCCGCTGCTCCCCGATGGCCTGCTCGATTCGATGACCATCATTACTGGCAGTTCGACGTTAGGATCCCATCGAGCGGCGATAGTTTCATGTTGCAATGCACTGTCAAATTTAGCCCAGACGTACTCGGGGATGCACCCGGGCCGTTTCCCCACCATGTCGGTCTGGCTCCCCGCGCTGGTTGTTTTGCGCTTCCCGGAATTCAAGTGGTGGGACGATCGTGAGGGTCCCTGGCAGCAATCCTGCAGGGGAATCTTAGAGACGGAGTCAGAGTAGGGCACGCAAGATGAGTGCTTTCACCGCCACGTCGCCCGCCCAATTCATAGTGGACTCAAGACAGCACATCCGCATGTTGGGAAGCCCGGATCGGGACCGCAGCAGCGTAGATTCCGGCGATACGGGCATCCAGCAGACGCGTCGACGGGTGCCCCGGACCGGCCAGGCCGCGCCGATGGTCGGCCCGAGCAGGACGGAGTCGGGCCGGTGGGCGCCCGCTGAAACCAGGCCGATAGTCCCGCCGCTGTCGGCCAGCGCTGACCACTACGACCTGAACGCACCACCCCTGCCTCTCATGGCCGGCAACGTTCTGGCATGTTGCGATAACAGGTGGGGCAGGCGCCGATCCAGGCCACCGGGTGATGCGCTGGAGAGTGCAGAAGGCGTGCGCGACGGAGACGAGGGTGACATGGTGGTGCCAGCCTCGCCAGGTGCGGCCCTCGAAGTGAGCCAGGCCCAGGACCTGCTTCATCTCGCGGTAGTCGTGCTCGATGCGCCAGCGTAGTTTCGCGGTGCGCACGAGGGTGGCGAGCGGGATGTCGGCGGGCAGGTTGGACAGCCAGAACTGGACAGGCTCGGGCTCGGTGGCGGGCCATTCGGCCAGCAGCCAGCGCACGGGCAGTTCCGGTCTGTCGATGTTCTTGCGGCTCTCGCGTCCGGCAGGCCTGATCCGCAGGGCCACCAACCGTGAGTACATCCGCTTCAAGCCGCTGCGGCCGCTGCCGGGGCGGGAGCCTTCCCACTACTGCACCGGCTTCGCGTCCCGCTTGCCGGGTAGACGCGGCCCTCGAGCGCGGTCGTCCGATATCCGGGAGCGGACGCCGGAGTTCGATGAGGTATCCGCCCCAACAGCCCCTTGAGGACGTCATCGAACTGCAGGGTGCCGTAGCAGAACAGAAGGTGGGGACCTTGCGACAGCCGGTCCCTGCGGTGCGGAGTCTCAGACACTAGGGCTTCCACTCGTCGTCGAGCATCGAGTGCACCACCGAGTCACGCCATCGGTCTGCCTTCTGGATGTGGGCGCGAATGGTGCCTTCCTGGACCATGCCCGCCGCTGTCATGGTCTTCGCTGACGCTTCGTTCAGCGGGGAGCGCGCGCCCCAGACGCGATGCAGGCCCAGGTCTTCGAACCCGAGGCCCAACAGCAGGCGGACGGTCTCCAGGCCGTAGCCGACTCCCCAAGCGTCTGGGCGCAGCGCGAAGCCGAACGTGGCTGCGCGCTGCTGGTGGGGGTCCATGGCGAGACGTCCGTACCCGATCAGCGCGTTCGTGTCCCGCTCGGCGATGGCGAGTGCGTACTCGCTGCGCGGTTCTGCCGTCGCTGAGGCGACGGACCGGGCGACGATCTGGCCAACCTGCTCGCGGGTACGGGGCTCGAACGACAGGTGTTCCGTTGCCTCTGGGTCGCCGTAGATAGCGAACACCGCATCGACGTCGTCGACGGTGAGCTCGCGGAGGTTGAGGCGCTGGCTGGAACGCTGGACCGGGTACATGCCGGGAACCTTAGCGCTGCGTTCCCGAGGGGAGCGCCGGCCGACGAGGCGGGAAGACCGCGATCTCCTCCCGCAGGTCGCTGGCCACAACAGCGGTACGGACATTGGTGGTCATGAGTGCCTGCCGGACACGTTGGGCGGAGACGATGATGCCGTTGTTGCGGTACGTGGGCGGGAGGTCCAGGACCGGTCGGATGGTGTGTGCGGCACCGTCCACATCTCCGCTGTAGAGGAGGACGAGAGCCTGGTTGCACTGGGCTCCGGCCAGGTCCCCGAACGCCCAGTTCGGGTCTTCGCGGTCGCTGAACCCCTGCACGGCCCGTTCCGCCTGCACCGTGAGTTCCGCATCGCCGTGGCCAAGGAGCGCCTCGGACTCCACGGAGTAGTACGTCTGCTTCTCCGGTGAGTAGGTGAGGAGGCCGCCGAGCTGATCGAGGTCGTCCAGGACGACGCTCCCACGACGATCGACCGCCTGCAGGTTCGCCGACCGGACGGTCTCCTCGTCGCCGAGGACGGCCGCGGCGCGAGCCTGCAGGCCCAGAAGCCACAGGCCGACGGTGCCGTTGAGGTCGGAGGAGAGGGCCGTTCCCTTCTGGGCGTAGAACAGGGCGTCCCCGGGCCGGTCTGCCCAGTGTTCGATGAGCGATTGCAGACCGTTGACCAGAGCCATCAGGCCCGGGTGTTCGGTGTCCTTGGCGAACGCGCCGGCGAGCAGGCTCATCGTCCTGGCCTGCTCGCGGTCCTCCATGTCGTTTGAGCCCTTGTCCACCAGGAACGCCAGCACACCGGCCATGAAGTTGAGGTCGCTGAGCTGGGACGGACGGTGTTTGCCGGTCTCCAGATTGAAGATGACCTGATCCTGGGCATCCAGCAGGTCATCCCAGATCGACGCCAGTGGTACACGCGGGTAGTCGCGAACGAGCCGAGCGACCTGGTCGTGCAGCAGCGGGAGCGGGTTGTCCCCCACCCTTTCGCGGTCCGCTTCGAGGACGTAGTTCCGCGCACGGCGAACGGCCATTGCGCCGCTCCTTTTCATCTCGCTCAGGTCCATGCCGGGTTCGGCATGGTGTGCAATGGGAGACGTGCCGACCAGGGGAACGAAGTCCGGGGCGGCCCCCTCGGGGACTTCGGCCCACAGGTCATCGATGCTGTAGCCGAGCATTTCGACGATGACCCGGCGGAAGGTCTTCTGGGGCTTGCGCCCTTCGTAGATCCAACCCTCGAAGGTCTTCGGGGCAGGGTCCACGTTCGTCAGACCGAGCCGTTCGGCTGCCTTCCTGTACGGCGGAAGGAACTCGTCAGCGCTACGAACACCGCGCCTTTCGAGTTCCGGCACCGAGACCGATCCCGAGCCCGAGACCAGCGGAGACGCGGGCGCCGCGGCCTTCCTCCACGGCCCGCAAGGGCTCTTCGGCTCCGTCATGCCCCCGGACACCCCGGACGGCGCCCACGACGACCAGGTCCACGGCGAAGACGAGGTGGCGGCACGATGAGCGTGATGGACACCGCCCTGCGCGAGTCCCTGAAGTCCCTGCGGCTGTCCGGGATGCTGGAGACCCTCGACGCCCGCCTCGCCCAGGCCCATGGCGGCGAACTCGGCCACCTCGACTTCCTCCAGGTCCTCTGCCAGGACGAGATCACCCGCCGCGAGACCGTCGCCTTCCAACGCAGGCTCCAGCGCGCCAAGTTCGAGCAGCAGGTCACCCTGGAGGAGTTCGACTTCACCGCCTCCTCGAAGCTGCCCGCAGCCCAGATCCGCGACCTCGGCGCCCTGCGCTGGCTCCACGCGGGCGAGTCCGTCATCCTCTTCGGCCCGGTCGGGGTCGGCAAGACGCACATCGCCCAGGCGCTGGGCCACCTCGCCGTCCGCCAGGGTGCCCACGTCCGCTTCGCGAAGACCAGCCGGGTCCTCGCCGAACTCGCCGACGGCCACGCGGACCGCACCTGGGAGAAGCGGATCCGTGAACTGGTGCGGCCCGACGTGCTCATCCTCGACGACTTCGCCATGCGTCAGCTCTCCGCCGCCCATGCCGACGACCTCTACGAACTCGTCTCCGAGCGGCAGGGCCGGTCACTGATCATCACCAGCAACCGGGCACCCAGCGACTGGTATCCCCTCTTCCCCAACCCAGTCGTCGCCGAGTCACTCCTGGACCGGCTGATCAACACCAGCCACCAGGTGATCATGAACGGGCCCAGCTACCGCCCGAACAAGCGGCCCAAGAACCCCAGCGACAAGTCCGCCAAGTCCCCGGTCCGCTAACGCCCGGCCCCGTCCACGTTCCATTCCTGCGGCAGTTCCTCGTCACAGAAGACGCAGACGAAGCACTCCCCCCGAACGATGTTCAGCTGACCGCAGACGGGACAGTGCCGGAACACCACCTCGTGGGTGAAACTGGCAGGATGATCAATCCCAGCTGTGTCCAGAGCCCTCGCGACAGTCGGCCACGAGCTGACGTCCGGGCAGTATCCGGTCGACTGATTGCTCACCTCACCGACCACCCACTGCCCGGACTCCTTGCGGAAGCTCATCTCCCCGGCACCCAGAACGGGGCCACCGCCAGCACACACCACATGCTCGCTCCGGCGCGGCGCCAGCCGCAGCACACCTGCCGAGTCGATGACGAACGTGAAGGGCTCAGCCAAGTCCGCCGCTGTCAGAGTCGAAAGCCAGTCGTCGAAGTCCGCCGCCGAGTGGATGCGTCGGCCCTCAGCCTCTGGCCGAACAAGGGCCCGCAGATCAGGCGGTCCCACATATCGATAGCTCCATCCCAGCAAGTTCACGCTGGCCAACGTAATGCCCTCGCGAGGCCGGGGCCTGGGGAATTACGTGAACTTACGCCTGGGGAATAACGCGAACGTCCACAACAGTGGCCGTCCGGCGAAGAACGGCGGTCGGGGCGGCCGCGTCCGAGCCGGATTCCTGCCGTTTCCTGCCTCGATGTGAGTGCCGTGCCCCACCAAGTGAGAAACCCGTGACCGGCCCACAAGCCAGGTCCGCCATTGGAACTGGGAGAAGGCCCGAGGTCCACAACAACCTGATCTACCTCACAGACGGCCGTGGCAAAGTCGACGCCAGCTGCTCAGTGGCACCACGTGGGACCAACTCGTCGCCAGCAACCGCGATTCCACCCGGGGCTGGCTCGTGAAGCGTGCCTGCTGCTGGGACTAGAACCACGTCATCCAATGGATGAGTGACCTGCTCACGCCTCGCCGTCCTCGCCATCCGCAACCGCGTCAAACGCTGACCGGGTCGGCAGCACCCCCCACCGTCGACCCGCAGCGGCACCCCGGCCTCGATCAAAAGCGGCCCCCTAACGACCTCGTGCACAGTTAGCCGTGGCTCAGCGTTCAGGTAGCTCGTTGAGCAGCGCATGGTGGGGGCTGGAGCGCGTGCGTTGATCGTGGCGGAGTACCGGGCCACCGGGCTGTCGCCGACGGTGATCGCTGAACTCGTTGCTGAGGTAGGACCGTTGTGGCACGAGCTGCATCAGGCTCGCCTCACTGCTCGAGCACGGCAACGGGGGGTAGGAGCCGGAGCGAAGCACAAGTTCGTCTTCATCGATCGGCTGCTGGCCACGCTGGTGAGTCTGCGCCACGGCACCACGCATGACGTGCTGGCCTGCTGGTTCGGCGTGGACCGCTCCACCATCACCCGCGCCATCGGCGAGGTGCGGCCCCTGCTGGCACGACGGGGCTGCACCGTCGCCCGGGGCATCCGGCTGCGCACTCTCGCCGAGGTCATCGAGTACTTGGGCGCCGGCGGGACCGGCATCATCGACGGCACGGAGGTCCGCGTGCGACGCCCCGCCGCAGTCCGAAAGGACCGGGAGAAATTCATCTCCGGCAAGACCAAACAGAACGCCGTGAAGTCCATGGTCCTCACGGACGCCGAGGGGCGCGTGCTGTTCTGCAGCCCGGTTCGACCCGGCAGTTGCGCCGACATCACCCAGGCCCGGCAGCTGGGACTGGCCCAGCTCCTGGCGGACGGCCCGTTCCTCGAGATCCTCGCGGACGCTGGCTACCAGGGTATGGGCGCGCAGACCGGCGGGCGCGTGCTGACACCACCACGTCGCAAGTTCAAGAAGAACCCTCCCGCCTGGTACGAGGAAAGGCACGAGCAGCAGCGCAAGGCACATTCCTCACGACGCATCCGGGTCGAGCACGGCATCGCACACCTCAAGAACTGGCGGGCTCTCGCCCGGCACCTTGGCCGCCGCGAGCACATGAGCGACATCGTCCAAGCCGTTGCCGCACTGCTCTCACATCAGCAGACCGCCACCCGCCGACGGACGACAGCGGCGGACAACCACGGACGCCTGCGGACCATCAGCGCAGGCACGGGCGGGCCACGACGGTCCGGTGCGCCTGTCATCCGTCGGCTCAGCCGAAGCTCCGCGCCGCTCCACGAGCCGGCCAGGCGGCGAAAACCCCGGCCGCCGGGCCGAGTCCGCCGCGACCTGCGAAGCCGTTAAGGCCGACCAGCTGCACCACCTGGCGGGATACCACCATGCCCCGGACCGGTCACGGACGGCTACCTGCGGCTTCACCGCTCGGCGTCGGCCCGTTCCCGCACGTCGAGACGATTCGCCGACAGCGTCCGGCCACGGTCCGGGGCCTTCCCGCAGCACCGGGGCCTTCCCGGCTCCAGTGGCGCATGGCGGGTTCCTGCCCGGTTCTAGAGATCGTCTTCAAAGGTGGTCAGGTAATGAGGCATCATGTTTGTCGTGGTGCGTCGTCATGAGCTTTCGGATGCCGAGTGGGCTGTGTTGT
>NZ_JBIWMA010000036.1:0-51972 GCF_044766465.1 Streptomyces sp. NPDC102259
CCCGCGGAGCGGGATATGCAGCGCTGGCGCGCTGCATAGGGAATGACTCCGCTGACGCTCCGTCGGATTCCCGCGCAAGCGCGTGAATCGAATTCCGCAAGCGGAATTCTGAGTGCGTATCAATTCGCGCAAGCGCGAATTGGGGGAATCCCGCAAGCGGGATTCCTGGGGCTGGCAGTAAGGGGTAGGTGCATCAGGCGTGGGACTGTGTGGGGCTTGGGATTCCCAGCTACCACCCCTGTAACGGATGTGACGAACCGTCGGCCTGACGGGGTGCCGGCCTCGTTGTAGTGACGGGTTCCGCTGCGCTCCACCCTGAACCCCTCCCCCACTGTCTACCTGTCCCGGCATGTTCACCTATCGCCCTGTTCAGCATAGAGGACAGTCGACCGTTCGTGGGCGAGATCGAGTCACTGTGCCACCCTCGGGAGCGAAGTTGGCGGACGGCTGATGCATCATGCGTCGTGACTGTGTAGAGTCTGGGATCAGATGCTACACCCCTACCGCCGCGCACCTTGCGCCTGAATTCTATTTACTATTACGCGCCGCATTCCGCGAAAAAGGAGAGCACGGGGCATGGCCGTGAAGCTGCGTGATCACCAGATCGAGGCCGTTTCCGCCATTGTGCGGGGTCTTGATGTTCCGCCGGGCGGTATTTCCTGGAATGGTCTTCGCGGGCAGGTGCACGCGGCGTGTGGCACGGGGAAGACGATGATGGCTGCGGCGTCGGCGAGGCGGCTTGTGCCCAGGGGGCGTGTGCTCGTGTTGGTGCCGACGCTGGATCTGCTGGCGCAGACGGTGAGGGCCTGGCACGAGGCCGGGCACAAGGGGCCGGCGGTGGCGGTGTGTTCGCTCCAGGACGATCCGGAGCTGTGGTCGTTGAAGGTGCGCTCCACGACGAACCCGATCCAGTTGGCGCTGTGGCACGGGCAGGGGCCCGTCACCATCTACGCCACCTACGCGTCTTTGGGTGTTCTGGCGGAGGCGTTCGAGGGTGTCTACGGCCAGAAGCTTGATCCACTAGACCTCGCGGTCGTTGATGAAGCCCACAGGACAAGTGGCTCGATGGGTAAGGCGTGGGCGGACATCCACGACCAGAGTGTGATCCCGGCGTACCGGCGCCTGTACCTGACGGCGACGCCGCGGATCTGGGAAGAGCGGCTCAACCGCGAGGTTGCCGAAGGGGTGCGTGACCCGCTGCCGCGCGAGATGGCGGCCTCCATGGACGACGAGAAAGTCTTCGGACCTGTCCTCTACAAGCTCTCGCTCGCGTCGGCCGTGTCGCGCGGGTTGCTGGCGCGGTACCAGATCATCGTCCTGGAGCTGAAGGACCCCGTCGTCACTCCCGAGCGGTTGATGGGCGAGGAGCGGCACACGGAAGAGGTGCGGGGGCAGCGCCTCGGGGCTTTGCAGGCCGCGTTGCTGCACACGATGGCGCAGCACGACCTGTCGACGTGTATCACCTTCCACCACCGGACCATCGAGGCACAGGCCTACGCGGAAGGCCTGGAGCGCGTCGCGGCCAAACTGCACGCCGATCAGCCGGAGAAGTACCCGAAGCGGATCTGGGCCAACTGGCTGTGCGGCGAACACGTCCCCGAGCACCGGCGGGAGGTCCTCGGCTCGTTCGGGTCCACGGCGCAGCGGGCCGTGCTCTCGAACTGTCGCGTTTTGGGCGAGGGTGTCGACATCAGAAGCGTGGACAGCGTCGCCCTCCTGGACCCCAAGGGCGCACCCCACGACATCGTCCAGGCCATCGGACGCGCTCTCCGCCAGAAGCCCGGACAAGGGAAACTTGCCTCTCTCATCGTGCCGGTGTTCCTCCAGCCCGGAGAAAAGCCGGAAGACATGTTCACCTCCGGCTCATACCGGCCCCTGGTAAAAGTCCTGGAAGGCCTGCGGGCCCACGATGAAGAGGCCGTGGAACTGCTGGCGATTCCACAGGAGCCACAGAAGGACATCGCACAACCGTCCGTGAACATCGGTGCCGCGCCCGGAGACGGTGAGGAAGAATCCCGGCTGCTGCTCCGTTTCGCGGCCCCCCGGGATCCAGTGATGGTCGCGGACTGGGTCTCCTTCAACGTGATCGACACCGAACGCCAGGACTGGGCCCGCGGCTGGGCCAAGCTGAAGACGTACGTCGAACGGGTCGGGAACGCCAGGGTGCCCTACGGACACCGCGAGGGCGCGACACCGCTCGGACAATGGGTCGCCGAACAACGACGCGCCTACGCAGCCGGGCAGATGACCGGCCAACGCGCCCGCCGGCTCGAACAGCTCGGCATGGTCTGGTCCGTAGCGGATGAGAGGTTCCAGGAGAACCTGGAAGCCGCCAAGGCGTACTACGACCAGCACTGGACACTCTGCGCACCCCGCACCGCGACAGCGCTCGACAAACCGTTGGGGATGTGGCTCGCGAATTTGCGGCGACCCGGCGCCCTCGACGGACATCCCGAGTGGAAGACGGCGCTGGAAGCCGTAGACGAGGACTGGAACCCCGTGTGGCCGGCCGACTGGCAACGCCACTACGCCGCACTACGCGAACTGGTCGCCGACGAACAAGGCCAAGCCGGCGCGGTGAAAGTCCTGCCCGGCCTCACCGTCCACGGCATGGACATCGGGAAGTGGTTGGCCAAGCAGCAGACGCCGAAGGTCTGGGAGGCTCTGAGGGACGGGCAACGCGAGCGCCTGCAGCAACTCGGCATCACACCGCCCGCCCCGGCGCCGGAGGCTCCCGCGAACGCGTCCACGGCGCCCGTGAGCGCCTTCGACAAGGGCGTCGCAGCCCTGGCGCAGTACAAGACCCGCACCGGCTCGGTGACCGTCCCACGGGCCCACGTAGAGACGCTGGAGGACGGCACCGAAGTCCGGCTCGGAGTATGGATCATGAACCAGAAGGGACGCCGCACGAAGCTCACCCCCGACCGACTCCAGACACTCGCCCACCTGGGACTCGAATGGGCCAGGGTGTAGGGCATTCGAGGAGGAACGACAGCATGAGAATCATGCTCGACAACAACATCTGGTCCTATTTGGGGGATGAGCGGGCTGGGAACCGGTTCAAGACGGTCGCTCATTCCCTCGGGTATCACGTGGTAACCGCGCCGAGCGTCCTGCTCGAGGTGCTGCAGCATCCCCGCTCGGACATGCGGGCGGCCATCATCGAGGCCATCACGACCGCGACGGACGAACGGCTGCGCAGCGAGGCCGACCAGGAAGGTGCCGAGGTCATCTCCGAAGTACGCCGTCTGCACCCTGAGTGGATGAGGGCAATGCCCGACACCGGACGCGAGGCGGCGTGGCGTACGTACTGGACCAAAAGGTTCTGGCGGGAGGCGGTGGAGCACCACGACCGATTGCGCGACACGGCGCCGGCCCGGCGGACCGCGCGCACGGTGGGCTTCCTGGTGGATAACCAGAAGGAGCAGCGGGAGCGTTGGCGCGAAGCTGGGTTCGATCTCGGCGACCTCTCCCAGATCACGCTGGCCCCGAGTGAGGAGACGACGGTCGAGCAGCAGACTGGGTGGGCACCTGGCGAAAGGATCGCGGCATGGCGGCCGTACAGCCAGGAGGTGTACTGGCATGCCTTCGCAAGGGGCCGCCGATCTGTGCTCACGCATGAGGAGACCACTTACGCCGACTGGGTCGGCGCCCGGGTGGACCTCCGCGCCATGTGCGCCTCGCGGGAGGTGTTCAACCGGTTCTGGCTGTACGAGGTGGAGCCCGTTCACATGCCACGCGCCTGGCTGCGGTGTGCGGCAGACACCGTGCAGATGGACATGAAGGTCACCGCCGGCAACCCCCTAGACGTCCAACACGCCGCCTACCTGCCGGACTGCGAAGTGTTCCTCACCGCCGACAAGAACTTCCTGCGGGTACTGGACCGCATCGCCGAGCAGGCCCCGGTCCCCGTAGGTAGAGCCCGCCGGGTGGCCCCGGCGGCCCACGACGGCATCGTGGAGGCGATTGAGGCCACACTGCACACCCTCTGAGTCGCGCTGCCCTCGGCGGCCCGCCCAGGGCAGCGCTTCAATCTGTCGTTGCGGCGCTGCGGAGCAGGGCTTACTGGTTGAGGTTCTCGTCTCGGATCATGCGGCGCAGGCTGGTGCGGGCTGCGGCGAGGTCGCCTTCCAGTTGGGTGACGCGGGTGTGAAGAGTCGTGTTCTCGGTGGTGGTGTGCTGAAGCTGGGCCGTCAGCTGGTGGTTGTGCTGGGTGAGTTCGTCGATGCGCGTGGTCAGACTCTGGCTGCTGACGGCGTCGAGTTGTTGTCCGAGATGGTGGCTCATGGCGGTGCGGAGCCGGTCGCGTTCTTCTCGGAGGGTGGTGATCTCCTGGCGGGCGAGTTCGAGGTCCGTGCGCAGGCTGGCTGGGGTCGAAGGGCTGGGGAGTTGGCTGATTGTGGGGCGTGCGTTCTGGCGGGTTTGTGCGGCGTAGATATGTTCGCGGACGCCTTCGGCGTAGGTGAGCCAGGTGGAGACGCCGGCGGTGCGGGCAACGGCGGTGTGGGTGATGGGGGCGCCGTCGCGTTCAAGGCGTTCGATGGCGGTCAGGACGCGGAGGCGTTTGTCGATGCTGTCGCGGCGGCGGGCCTGTGCCAGCGGGGTCGGGTTGCCATTGGGATTCATCGGGGAGTTGTCCGGTGGGGGTTGAGGACGGTGAGCGGCAGGTGGGTGCGGGTGGTGCCGGCTCGGGTTCTACGCAGGACGGCGCTGGCCTGCTCGAGTTCTTCCTGTTCGGCTTCGGGCAGGGCGGACAGGCGTCGGCGCATGCGGTCGACGACCTGCTCGAATGCGGTGATCTGCGCGGTGAGAGCGGTGATGACAAAGTCGGCGGCGTCCATCGCGCGGGCGGTCTCGCGGTCGGCGCGCAGTTCGTTGATGTGCTGCTCGATGGCGGGTAGGTAGGAGGGGTCGGGGCGGTAGTAGCCGCAGCCGGCGCACTGGAAGCGGATCGGACAGGAGTCGCCTCCGGCTTTGACGTTCGACGGTTCGGTGCATCCGCCGTAGGGGACGGCGACCGAGCGCAGGTCGTAGCCGCTGGGTGAGCTGGGCGTGGGGTGTCCGTGGCGGTCGACGACGTGGGCGGTGAGGGCGGCGACCGCGGTGCGTTTTCGTTTGAGGGAGACCTGGTAGTAGCGCTGCGTCATGGCGATGGAGTGATGGTCCATCAGCTCACGGAGTACGTCGACGGGGGTTCCCGCGTCCGCGTGGCGCTGGGCGTAGGAGTGGCGGAAGGCGTAGGGGTAGATCAAGGAGCGGTTGAAGGGGAGGCGGCCGCCGGCGGCGTCGGTGCCTTCGGCGTGGAGTTCGGGCAGGGAGTCGACCCAGGTGCGCAGGGTTTCGCTGATGTAGTTGGCGCTGAGGTGCCGGTCGGCGCTTTGATCGCTGAGGGCGGGGAAGAGGTAGTCGTCACCGCGGGCGGGGAGCTGGAGGTGGTCGCGGCGGGCCTGCCATCGGCGGATGTCCTGGGCGGTGGAGGCCGTGATCGGCA
Organism: Streptomyces sp. NPDC102259; assembly: GCF_044766465.1. Classification (NCBI taxonomy): domain Bacteria; kingdom Bacillati; phylum Actinomycetota; class Actinomycetes; order Kitasatosporales; family Streptomycetaceae; genus Streptomyces; species Streptomyces sp. NPDC102259. The sequence continues at coordinate 5,492 of NZ_JBIWMA010000036.1, forward strand.
GACGGCGGCGGTGTCGGCGCCGTTTGCGGTTGTCCCAGATCAGGGAGGTCTGGCCGTGGTCGGTCTCCAAGCAGTCGCGGGGCAGGGAGGCGATCTCCAGGGGGCGACGGCCGGTGTCGCGCAGGAGGATGTAGACGGTCTGGTACAGCAGCTGGAGGTCGGTGGCAGGGATGTCGCGGCGGCCCTGGACGTCCCCGAGGCCGAGCGTGTGCAGGTGGGTGTCGAGCTGCCGGATCACGGATTCGGGAACGGCTTTGCCGATGCCGTCCTCGTCGACCTCTTCCAGTCGGATGCGGTGCTCGACGGGGTCGCGGGTGAAGGCTCCGGCGAGGGTGTCGAGGTGGCCTGAGCGGCGGCCGTAGTCGATCAGCTGGAAGAAACAGCCTGCGAGGGTCCGTCGCTGGGAGGACCGGTAGAGGGTGCCGTCCTGGCGGACGGCGGTGCGGATGGCGTCGACGACCGCGGAGGCATCGGCGAAGGTCAGGGCGGCCGGGTCCAGCCCTTGTCCCGGCCGCTGGGCCAGGGCTGCGGAGGCGAGGGTGATCGCGCGCATCGTGTTGGAGAAGACGTCGGTGCGCGGGGAGCTGGTGGTCGCCCAGTGCCGTACGAGGTGGCGCAGCCAGGGCTGGTGGAGAGTTCGCAGGTCCGCGGTCCCGGACATGTGGCGGGGTGCGGATCCCGTCGTGGTGCGCAGGCCGATGGTGCGCAGGTCCAGGACGTCGGGATCGTCCAGCGGGCGGCCGGTGAACTCCTCGAAGCCGGTGCGGACGGCGGTGCGCAGCCGCTTCAGGATCCGGGCTGCGCCGGCATCGCGGCTGGCGAGCCGGTCGGGGCCGATGTCGTCGGCCAGGAGGGTGGTGGCGCCGGACAGGTCGCGTACGAGGTGGCGGATGCGGTGGGGTTCCAGCATCCGGGTCCACCGGTCGGCCTGCTGCAGGCTGTAGAGGACTTCTTGGCGCAGCAGGTCGCCCAGGGGCAGCAGGCTGAACTGGTGGCTGGCCAGGTAAGGGCTCTGGGTCGGTGCCCACTGGCGGGCGGCGATGGGGTGGGTGCGGTTGTCCTGGCTCCACTGGCGGGCGTGGTAGTTGCACAGGCCGCGGGAGTTGTAGGAGGGGCTCGGGCAGACGGGCACCAGGCAGGGGATCACCTCGGTGAAGGGGCGGGCCCGGTCGCGCAGCCACGTTTCCTCGGTGTCTTTGGCGGCGTGGTACTTCCAGGTGTTGTAGTGGGTGCAGCACATGCCCTTGCAGTGGCGGGGACGGACACACTGCACACCGTCACGGGTGATGGAGCACCGGGCGGTCACCATCCCGCGAGCGCTGCGGTTCCGCACCGGCTGATGGGTCGCGGCGAACTGGTCCGGGTCCAGGCCGGAGGCCTTCACCTGCTCGGCGCACAGCGAGCAGAAGATGTTGCGGCTGATGACGATGAGATCGCACCGCTGGGTCCGGCACGTAGAGGAGGACGTGCGCGGGCTGTGGAGGTCGCCGGTGAACAGCCAGTTGCGCGCGTCCCATTCCCCCGCCCGCCAGCCGAGGTCGAGGCGGTCCTCCAGCCAGGTACGCCACGTCTCGGTGTCCCAGGAGACGCGGCTCGCCGGGTCGGAGGGCGCCAACACGCGTAGTGCCCGGCTCATGGGTGCTCCCGCAGGGCCTGGACGCGTTCGACGGCCTGTCGTTTCTCGGTGTCGTCGACGTGGCGGTAGCGCTCCATCGACAGCGGCGAAACATGCCCCAGCAGATGCTGGACGACATCCCGGTCCACTCCGCCGCGGAGCCAGGCTGTGGCGGCGGAGTGGCGCAGCATGTGAGGGCGGAAGGGGTGGGCGGCGGTGCGGGCCAGGCGGTCGAAGAGGTCCTTGGCGTTGGGATAGGACATCGCACGTCCGAGGGGCGCGCGGAAGAGATTGACGAACACCATCTCGCTCTCGGCCGCCGCCGGACCGACTGCGTCGCGTTCGTACTGGTAGTCGGCGTAGAAGGCGACCAGGTCGGCGGTGACCGGCATGGTGCGGGAGCGGCGGGACTTGGCCAGCGCGCCGTTGGGGTTGTCCGTGCGACGGCGGACGTGCAGGTGCGGGCCGTCGGTGCCGCAGCCCAGCACGCGGGACGAGGCCAGCAGGTGCATATCGCCACGGTGCAGCCCAAGCGCTTCGCCGATCCGCAGCCCGGTACACGCCAGCAACGCGATCAGGAACCGGTCCCGGGCCCGCCCCGCAACAGCGATCATGGCGGCGATCTGCTCGGAACTGAGGTCCTGGTAGCCCGGATCGGTCAGCGCGAACCGGAACGCGGCCGCCTCCACCGTACGCAACTGGCCCGTCTCACCCGGGTCATAGCCCGGCGGAAGATGGAACAGCTGCTTCGGCTCCGACAGCACCGCCACCGTCGCGGGCGCAACCCAGCCGTGCACGGCACCGAACCTGAGGAAGCCGCTCACCACGGTCATCACCGCGTTCGCCGTCCCCGGCGAGCGGAACCGCGGCTCAAGCGGCGGCCGGCGACCCCGCGCAGGGAGGGGTTCGGTGATCAGCCACCGCTGCAAGCCCGCCAGCTCCAGAAACCGCGGAGCGGCCCAGTCGAGGCCCCGGTCCTGGCAGTAGTCCAGGTACAGCGCCACCCGGCCCGCGTACACACGCTCGGTGTTCGGCGAACAGCCCCGCGACCGCAGCGAGGCCAGGTAGGCGGTGGCCTGTAGATGCAGGGCGTAGGTGCTGGCATCGACCACCACCCACCGCACCCCACCACCAGCAGACACCGACCGGAAAGCGAGGAAGCCAGGAGACACGCGCCGAACGTAACTCGCACCCAGAGCCCCGGTGCCGGACTTCCCGGAACGCCCCTCCACCACAGGTCGGAGCGCGTACCCTACATCCCCCACACCAACAGCGACCCCAGATAATGTCGACGCCTTCGCCGAGGATCTTGGCGTTGGCCAGTACTCCCCGCTCGGCGTCGGTGAAGCGGGCGATGATGTCGGCGCGCCGGTGGGGGCTGTGGGTGCCGTCGATGGACTGCACGACGACGTCGTCCGCCCAGTCGGGGCGCAGTTCGTCGGGGAGGGAGCGCAGGGTGTGGGCGAACTGGCGGGCGAAGTCGGCGGCGTCGGCGATTTGCTGGAAGTAGACGAACACGTGCCGCAGGTCCTGCTCGCGCATGGCTTTGAGGATGGCCAGGTGCAGCGCGGTGGTGCGGCGTGCGGTGGGCCCGGCTTCCGGATCGGTGAGGGCGGTGCGCAGTTCGGTGTCGGTGATGGTGGGGACGACGAGCTGGTAGTCGGCCAGGACGCCGTCGTCGATGGCGTCGGCGTGGGAGTAGGTGTGCAGGCGGGGGCCGAAGATCTTCGGCTGGTCCATGGTGGCCAGCAGGGCCGGGTCGTCCCAGGCCGGTGCGGTGGCGGCGGTGCGCTTGGGCTGCGCCCTGGTGGTGGGCGGCTCGGTCAGGCGGGGGGCTTCCCACACATACGGGGTGGCGGTGAGGTAGAGGCGTCGCTCGGCAGGGATGCGCTCGTTGTCGTGCAGCGCGGTCCAGTTCTTCTCCCAGGTGCCGGCCGTGGCGTGGGCTTCGTCCACGATCAGCAGGCCGAAGACGGGGGCGGGGAAGATCGCGGAGTGCTGGGCCTCTTCGATCTTGGACAGCGAATCGTAGGTGAAGAACACCGTTGCTTTGGGGTGGCGGCCCAGCCAGTAGGCCAGGTACTCCCCCGCGTTGGCCGAGTCGACCTCGGCCTCGGCGAGGAGCGGGTGGGATTCGGCGCGCAGCGAGGAGACGGTGATCATCGGCTCGCGGCGGCCGTCCGCGCGGGCGGCCGCCGCCCACTGCGCGATCAGGTCCAGGCTGGGCACCGCCACCGCCAGATGGCGTACGCCGAGTTCCTCGGCGACGCGCAGGGCAAAGAGGGTCTTGCCGGTGCCGCAGGCGGAGACTGCGTGCCCGCGGGTGCGCGGGCGACGCAGGTGGCGGACCGTGCTGGCGAGGCCCTCCTGCTGGTCCGTGCGCAGGACCAGACGCCCGGTGTGTTCTGTGGCGGGGGGGCTGGCTGTCATCGCACGGTTCCTCGGCATACGTGAGGGGCTGGCTCGCTTCATTCTCGCGTACAGCAGGGGTGCGGTGCAGTGTCTCTGCTCTGGCGGGGGCACGCTGAGAGCCGTGCGCGCCCCGTGATCGGTGTTGTCGGTTGCGGATAGTGGGCGATTGCTCGGGGTCGGGCCGCTCTCCGCTTGATTTCATGCAGCCCGGCGGAAGGCTGTCTTGCGTGCCGTGGGCAGGCGTAGAAGGTCTTGCAGGGGTGTGCCGTGTTCGGCCCACCGGCGCAGGCGCTCGCGGTCGACCCAGTGCACTTGGTGGCGTTCGCCCCATGTTTTGGCGTCCCGGGTGAAGGAGCCGTTGGTGACCACGACTGCGGTATCGGCTCCGTGCGCGGGGCCTGCGGTTCCTTTGACCTGGTACATCACTGATGAGCCGACCTTGCCGGCGACGGTGGTGTGCTTGGCCTGCAGGACGATCCTGCCGCGTTGGCGGTCTTCGCCGATGACGTCTGCGGCCTGGTCTCCTTGTCGGCCGACCTGCCGTGCGTTCCAGCCGTCGCGGAGGAGCAGGTCACGCAGTGCGAATTCGAAGGCTCGGTCGTCCATGGCGTCGAGTTGTGCGAGCGTGATCCGGAGCCGGGCCAGCGTCTCGGCCCGCACCTTCCGGGCCCGTACTTCACGGATGAACCGCCAGGCTGCGTAGCCGAGGGCGAGAGCTGCGAGGAGGGCGAGCCATGGCCAGATGCGGACGGCTGCCTGCCACGTGGCTGTGGCGATCTTGGCCAGCAGCCAGAGTGCGGCGCAGGCGACGGCTGCGGCGGAGACCTGTTCCCTGCCGCCTCGGGGTGGGCGCAGCCGGGGCGAGTGGCGGGGCATCAGCGGCCCACGCTTGCTGACACTGATGGTGTAGGGGTTTGCGGCGTTGCCGGGGAGGCCTCTCCGAAGCCGATGAGCTGGCTCCATAGCCACACCACCGCAATCAGCCCTGCGATCGACCAGCCGCTCAGCTTCTTTGCGCTGGGGCCGGGATTGCGCCGGTAATGACTTCGCACCCTGTGGTAGCCCTCGGGCGGCTTCGCCACTGCTTCCTCCTCCGTAGTGCCAGGCCGTCAACTGCGGTCTGATCTATGGGAATTGGTGTAGCAGTGGGCACTGACAAATCCGCCGGTTTGATCAGTGCAGGCCATGGCGCTGCCTCGAAAACGCGCCGTGAGGCGCGTATGCGTCCGGCGGTGTTCGAATGTGAGGGGCAGCAGTCCTCGGGCCTGCGGAAACCCCCGTCATGCGGCCGGGCTGACGTGTGTTGGCACGGCTCAGGTGGCTGGATGCAGGTGTTCATGCTGCCCAGCGCTCTGTTTCCGTCGCTTCGATCACATGCAGAAATGGCAGGAAGCGGTTCGTGTTCGATGTGTTGCGTCTGGGAGACGCGAGTCGACTGCTTCTGGGGATGTGCGGCTCTCGGCGCCGGGAGCCGCATGGAGGCTGCCTTCTCGGCTGGGACTGAGGGGTGTGAGGGCAGCCCCGACGGCTTGTGGTCACGGCTGGGGTCGACGGCGGGGTGAAGATCGGCAGGTGCCCGTGGCCTGGGGGGTGCTGTGTTCTGGTCGGGGAAGGGCCGTGGAGAGTCTGGCGTCCTGTCGTGCGGTCATTCGGCGGATTCGGTCAGGTGTGTGAGGGTGGAGCCGTCGATGTGCTTGGAGATGTGCAGGCGCTGGGTGATGCGGCGGCGCAGTTCAGGGACGTGGCTGATGAGTCCGACAGTGCGGTCGTGGGCGCGCAGGGAGTCCAGGACGTCGAGGACTTGGTGGAGGGTGTCTTCGTCGAGGGTGCCGAAGCCTTCGTCGATGAAGAGGGTGTCCAGTGCCTGGCCGCCGGCTTCGGCGGTGACGATGTCGGCCAGGCCCAGGGCGAGGGCCAGGGAGACGTAGAAGGATTCGCCGCCGGAGAGGGTGTCGGTGTGGCGTTTGTGTCCGCTCCAGGCGTCGAGGACCTTGAGGTCCAGGCCTGATTTGGCGCCTCGGGCGGCTCTGTCGTCGGAGTGGACGAGGGTGAAGCGGTGGTGGGACATGCGTGACAGGCGGGTGTTGGCGGCGTCGACGACGTCTTCGAGACGGGCTGCCAGTACGTAGGACTCCAGTTGCATGCGGAGCTGGTTGCTGGTTGAACCGCCGCTGATGAGGCCGTGGAGGTGATCTACGGTGCGGTAGTCGTCCTCGAGGGGTTCCAGGCGCTGGATCTGGGTTTCCAGCTGCCCGGTGAGGGTGGCCAGGGCGGTTGCGCGGGCGGCGGCCTGGGTGGCGAGGGCTGCCGTGCGGGAGTGGGTCGTGGTGGCGGTGTTCAGCTCGGTGACGGCGTGCTCGAGGTCGGCCGACGGCTGGACGATGGCTGCCTGCAGTTCGGGTTCGGCGAGCCGGGCGGTCAGGACGAGGCACTGTTCACGCCACTGGGTGATCTCGCTGTCGATCGCGGTGAGTTCGTCGTCGGGCAGGCGGGCGGCGAAGGCATCGGCCGGGGAGGCGAAGCCTGCCGCGAGCGCTGCCTGCTCCGCGAGAGCGGTGGCGTTGCGTCGGTCTGCGGCGGTTGTTGCCACGGTGGCCGCGCACGCGGCGGCGGCCTCGAGCCGGCCGGCGTTCTGGGTGAGGCGAGTGATGCGGTCGGCGAGTGTGGCGTGTCCGTTGAGGGCGGCCGCGAGGCGGTGGGTGAGCTCTTCGCGCTGGGTGTACAGGCTGTCGTAGGTGGCGTCGGCGGCGCCCAGGCGTGCGGTTGCGGTGTTGCGGGTGTGCTCGGTGTCGGCCTGTTCCTTTTCCAGGAGGGCGAGTTGTTCGCCGGCCGGTCCGGCGTCGGCTGCCTGGGAGAGGGCGTCGGCGAGGCGTTGTGCGAGGTCGGTGCGGTGGGCGGTGAGGTCGGCGAGGGGGGTGTCGCCGCCGGCTTCACCGCGGGCCGTGGCGGCCTGTTCGTTCAGCTGGGCCAGGGCCTCTTTGGCCTTGTTCTCGCTCTGCTGGGCTCGGGTGTGGGCGGCTTCGGCGGCCTGTTCGTCGGCGGCGGTGGGCTGGCCTGGCTGGGCGGTGGCGGGTGCGGGATGGGTGGGGGAACCGCATACGGGGCAGTCTTCGCCGTCCACGAGCCGGCCGGCGAGTTCGGCGACGATGCCGTCCGTGCGTCGGCGCCGGATGTCGACGTACGTTTGCGCGGCTTGCTCGGAGTCCCTCTCGGCCCGGCTGAGGGTTGTACGGGCGCCGCTGACCTGCTGGTCGAGTGCGTCACGGCGCCTGGCGGCTTCCAGCTGCTTCTCGACGAGGTTGAGGGTGGGGGTGAGTTCGCGGCCGGTCTCCTGCGCGCTGCGGGCGGCTTCCAAGCGTGCGACAAGGTCGGCGCGGCGTTGCGGGAGGGCGTTGAGCCATTCCTGGGCGTCGGTGAGGGTTTCGGTGAGCTGCTGGCGCTCGCGGTCGAGTGTGGCCAGTTCTGCCGTGTGGCGCTGGAGGGTGGCCTCCTCGGGCAGGAGTGCCTGGGCGGCGCCGGTGTCGGCGTGCAGTTGCTGTGCGGCGTGGGTGAGGCCGGCGGTGTCGAGGGATGCGTGTTCGGGCGGCAAGAGGGCGCGGGCGCGGCTGTCGTCGTCCCGGGCACGGGTGTGCTCGAGGTCGGCGGTGTGTGCCGTCTCCAGGACGGATTGGAGTTGTTGGGCTTTCGCGGCGCGGTCGCGGCGTTCCGCGAGGTCGTCGTGGTGAGTGGTCTGCTCGTGGAGCAGTTCGAGGTCGTGTGCGGTGGTGCGGTGGGCCTGTTGGAGACGGTGGAGGTCGCGGACGGTCTGTTCTGCCAGGCGGGCTTCCCCCAACTGTTGTGCGGCGGTCTCGGTGTCGGTGTCGGCGGCGTCCTGGCGGATGAGAGCCTGGCGGTGCAGAGCGCCGGCCCAGGCGCGGGCGGGTGCGGTGAGGGTGGCGGGGTCGTCGGCCCGGGGGGCGTCCTGGGCGGGTTCGAGTTCGTCGCCTGCTGCCTGCTGGATGCGTTCGGCCAGGCGCAGGACGTCGGCGCGGGCCTCGTCGCGTGTCTTGGCGGTGAGGTTTTTGCGGTTGGCGAGGAATTCTTCGATGAGGCCGAAGCGGCGGGTGCCGAAGAGGGTGCCGAGCAGGATGCGGCGTTCGGATGCGTCGGCGCGCAGGAACTTGGTGAACTCGTTCTGCGGGAGCAGGACGACCTGGCAGAACTGCTGCCGGGTCAGGCGCAGGAGGGACTTGATCTCTTCTCCGGCTTCCTTGTGGGACTTGATGACGCCTTCCCACTGGCCGTGTCCGTGTTCGTCGAGGACCCACTGGTGAAGGTAGGTTTCGGCCTTCTGGTCGACGAGCTCTGCGCTGTTGCGCAGGTGGGGTCGCTTCTGGGCGGGGATCCTGCGGATCTGCAGGCGCTTGCCGGCCAGGGTTACTTCCAGGGTCACTTCGGTCAGCAGGTCCGCGGGAGCGTGGTCGCTGCGCAGCCGCATGTTGCGTTCGTGAGGCGGCAGGCCGTAGAGGGCGAAGCAGATGGCGGCGAACAGGGTGCTCTTGCCGGCGCCAGTGTCGCCGTGCAGGAGGAACAGGCCGTCGGCGGACAAGGCGTCGAAGTCGACGGTGTGCCGACGGGCGAAGGGGCCGAAGGCCTGCAGGCGCAGGGAGTGCAGACGCATGTCAGACGGTTTCCTTCTCCTGGACGCGCACGCGCATGTCGTCGACGGCTTCTTGGAGGAGGCCTGCCTCTGCCGTGGTGGGTGGGGTGCCGCGCACGGCGGTGATGAAGTCGTGGGTGATGTCGAGGTCGCCGCGGCCGCGTACTCGTTCGCGGTAGGTGGGGGTGTCGGTGGCCTGTGCCGGGATGCCGGTGGGCAGGTGCCGCATGTCCAGCGTGTGGCGGAAGCGCTGTTTGAGGCGTGCCATCGCCTCGTACGGGAGGGCGGTGTCGGTGAGGGTGGCCTGCAGCCAGGCTTCGCTGAGATGTTCGTGTGCGGGGTCGGTCAGCAGGTCTTCGATGCGGCCGGTCAGCCGGGCCAGCGGCAGGTGGAGATCGGCCGGGATGTCGTGGCGGGTGACCGTGGGGGCGCCGTCGGCCGGCAGGTCGGCCAGGGTGAGGGATTTGGTGTGGCTGGTCTCGGAGAAGGAGTAGGCCAGCGGGGAGCCGCTGTAGTGGATGCGGGCGTTGACGCTCTGCGGGCGGTGCAGATGTCCCAGGGCGGTGTAGTCGATGCCGTCGAAGAGGTCGGCGCCGGCGTGGGCGATGCCGCCGACGCTGATGTCGCGTTCGCTGCTGCTGGTGGTGGCGCCGGTGATGAAGGCGTGGGCGAGGACGACGGAGCGGGTGCCCGGGCGGGTGGCGAGGTCGGCGCGGATGCGGTCCAGTGCGGAGGTGAGAACGGCCTGGTGGGAGGCTGTCTCGGCGTCCAGCTGGGTGCGTACCAGGGCGGGCTCGAGGTAGGGCACTCCGTAGACGGCGACGGGGCCGTGCTCGTCGTCGAGGAGGACGGGGCGGGCGGCGTCGGCGGGGTTGGTGCGCAGGTGGACGCCGGCTTTGGCGTACAGGCCGGAGCCGGTGCCGAGGCGGTGGGCGGAATCGTGGTTCCCGCTGATCATGATGGTGGGGATGCCGAGGTCGGCGAGCTGGTGCAGAGCCCGGTCGAACAGGCGTACCGCGTCCAGGCTCGGAATGGCACGGTCGTAGATGTCGCCCGCGATGAGTAGGGCGTCCACCTTCTGAGTGCGGGCGGTGGCGCAGATGTGGTCCAGGACCATGCGCTGGCGGTCGATCAGATCTTCCCCGTGGAACCGGCAGCCGAGATGCCAGTCCGAGGTGTGCAGGAACCTCATGGGCAAAGACCGTAACCAGAGTGGTGGGAGCTACGGGTGGTTTTCCCGATAAACGGTCTTGTTTCGGAGTCTTGGGGACACGTGAGGGAAAGGTTTCTTCGTATGCGCCGCCGGGTGGCGGAGCCGGACGCGGCTCGCAGGGTGATTGTCAGTGGCAGGAGGCAAGATAAGCAGTGGGGGAAGGAGGATGTGATGTCGTTATCGCGTTCTGCCAGGACCGAGCACACTGTGGCGCCCGGGGGCTGCCGGTGGTGCGGAATCGAAGCCCGCGCGCACGCGCGGCAATGGACTGCGGAGGCCGGATGGCACGCCTGGACGGCGCCGACCACTGAGCAGCGCAAGGAGCGCATGCTGCAGCGGCGAACGCAGCAGCAGGTCAGCAGGCGAGGGCCTGCACCTCGGTGAAGATGTCCCGTAGCTGCTGGGGGACCTCCTCTGGCGTGGCGAGCATGGACACCAGTGCGTAGAGCATGTCGGCCTTGCCGTTGGGGCTGCTCTCTGCGGCCTGCTGTTTGATCATGTAGAGGATGCGCTCGCTGAACTTGCCGCCCCGGTGCTCCGTGAAGTCATAGGCGCTCCAGGGCTGGCCCTCGGGGCGGGGCCAGTGGGCGTTGGCGGCGGCCGCCCACTGAAGGTCGCTGAAGAGCTCCTCCAGCTCGTTGTAGCCCTCGCCCTCGCCGACGTAGGAGACCTGCTTGGTGAGGTCGAGGCCGGCTCTGACGAGTTTCTCGGTCTTGAAGTGCTTATGTGTGCGGCTGTCGGCGTCGACCATCAGCATGACGGTGCGGTGGTGCTTGACGAGGTAGCCCGCGAGGTGAAGTGCTCCTTCGTTGTTGTCGCAGGCCCACAGGGCGATGCCGGCCGCCTGCAGGGGCAGGCCCTGCGAGAGGCGGAAGAGCAGGGGCACGCACTGCTGCTCGGTGGGGCCCTCGACTGCCAGGAAGCAGCGTTCGTGCAGCAGGACGGAGTTGCGCAGTCCCACCGCGGCGGCGATCTGTCCGAGGTGGAAGTCGATGCCGTCGTGGGTGTCGTCGTCGAGGCGCTCGACGAGGGTGCGGCCGCTGTCGCTGAGCTTGAGGTGGACGACGTCGGCGATGTCGACGCCGTCGATGAGGTTCATCGAGTGGGTGGCGACGATGACGCTGACGTGGGGCAGGGCGCACTGTTTGCGGATGATGTCCATGACGGTGCGCTGGTGGCGGTAGTCGAGGTGGGTGTCGGGCTCGTCGTAGACGACGATGGTCTGGGTGGGCTGCGGCTCGTCCTGCTCCCCCGTCGCGGCGAGTTCACTGCTTTCGAGGAGGCTGCTGGTCCACTCCCACACAGCGAGGGCGATGCGCCGGGTGCTGCCCTGGCCCGAGCGGGTCAGATCCACGGGCTCGCCGTCGGCCTTGGACACCTCCAGCGGCGCCCTTTTGAAGCCGCCCTTGAAGGAGACCTCGGGCCTGACCTCCACGCCGACGAATTCACGGCAGTGCTGGCGGATGTGCCGGCATAGGGAGTCAGCTTCCTTCTCCAGCCGCTGCGTGATCTCCTTCTCGATCTCCCGGACCTGTCCCTGGAGGGTCTCGTCCTCCAGATGGGTTTCGTAGCAGCTACTCAAGGCGGTGCGCACGGCGTCGTCCGGGCTCTCGTCCTTGCCGCCGAAGGCCAGCAGCCGCGGCAGTCGTGCCTCGAGGTCTTTCGGCAGCGGCTGCCACTGGTCGGTCTGCGGGACGGTCGTGGCGTGCGCGGTGAGCGCGGCCAGCAGGTCTTCCTTCAGTGTGCCCGACGGGGCGAGGCCGAACTCGGCGACCAGTTCGGTCAGGTCCTTCTTCATCAGCCGGCCCAGGCCCTGCAGACGGCTGTCGGCGGGCTGCGATCCGAAGAACTCCCAGCACGCCGCCTCGCCGGCCCGTGAGCGGCGCCGGATGCGCAGCTCGGCCGGTAAGGGGGCGGCTGCGGCCTGCTCGGCGGTGTCCAGGCGGAAGACGCCCTCCACCCATGTCTCCGCGCAGCGCTGTCCCTTGACGTCCTCGTCCTGCTGGTAGGTGCGGTCCTCGTCCGTCAGACGGTGCTCGCCCAGCAGGAAGGCCAGCGCGGCCAGGACCGCGCTCTTGCCGCCGTCGTTGCGGCCGGCCAGGATCGTCGGGCTGCTGACCGGGATGTCCTGCACATGGGTCAGCGAGCGGAACCCGCACGCGGAGAAGCGGATGAGGTGCACGGTCGAGCTGCTCCGTATCTCCCCGCTCCGCCGGGCGACGGGCAGGGGTGTGGCGTGCGGGCGTTACGCGTGCGGATGAGGCAACTGAGCACTCATCGCAGGCAGTCATCCTAGAGGGACGCAAAGCAACAGCTCGCCGTTTTGCGCCAGTTAGGGTCTGGCCGGGGCAAGGCGGGACTCTCCGCGCCGGGGCCGGAACGCCGCATCCCGCAGAAGCCGGGTGCTGCACCGGCACGGCCTCGCGGCGTACGTCTTGACCAGCGCGGACCGGAACAGCACGGTCCTGCGGCCGGGAGCCGGGAGCGGAGGATCGAGACCCGGGACGTCGCAGCCGCCATGGCGGAGCACTTCGCCGAGGGCGTCACGGCCAATCGAGCCTCGTCTCGGATTCCAGGAGCAGTCATCCGCGTGAACGAGCGGCGTCACGCCGCCCGCCCATCCCCAAATGCTCGTCTTGACGTTCTGTCAATTTTGTCAACTTCGATACACGGAGGAATATTTGAGGCTAATCTTTTGAGGTCTGATCTGAGGTGGTACGACGTGAGCGACGTACATTCGGCGCAGCCGGGGATGCTGGTGGTGGCCCGCGAGTTCCGCGGCATGACACAAGCCGACGTGGCTGAGGCGATGGTGAAGGCCTCCGGCGGTGACGCGGCGGTGTCGCAGGGGTACGTGAGCCGCGCTGAGAGCGGCCGGCTGGCGGTCTCCGGAGAGCGGCTGGAGCTTTATGCGGCGGCGCTGGGGTATCCACCGGAGCTGCTGTGTCTGGATCCGCAGGTGCATGGGGTCGGCGTGGGGCTCGTCCACCACCGCAAGCGTGCGTCGTTGACCGTCTCCGCCCTGCGGCGCCAACATGCCCATCTCGCCCTGACACGGGTTCAGTTGCAGGGGATCGCCGCGTGCCGACCCGGTCTCGGCGCGCGGGCCGCGGCCATTCCCGCTGTCGCACTCGACGCCCTGACCACCGCCAAGGATGCAGCCCGGCAGGTCCGCAAGGCGTGGGGCATGCCACCGGGCCCGGCGGCGGACCTCACCGCATCCCTGGAGACGGCCGGAGTTCTGGTGGTCACGCGTGATCTGGGCAGCGGCCGGCTCGATGCGGTCAGCCAGTGGGACGGCACGCAGCCGCCGCTCATCCTGGCCAACCACCACGCGCCCGCAGACCGCTACCGCTTCAGCCTGGCACACGAGCTGGGGCACCTGGTCCTGCACCAGTCCCCCGGCGACAGCGCCGTACAGGAGCGGCAAGCCGACGAATTCGCCGCCGAGCTCCTCATGCCCGCGCGTGACATCCGCTCCGCCTTCACGCCCCGCGTCGACCTGGAACTGCTGGCCCGGCTGAAGCGGGAGTGGAAGGTGTCGATGGCCGCGCTGCTGCGCCGGGCGCAGAGTCTGAACATCGTCACGGATTGGCAGTACCGCAGCGTGATGGTGGAGATGTCCGCGCTGGGCTACCGCACGGCCGAACCGGTCGAGATAGACCGGGAGCGGCCCCGATACGTCCCCGGGCTGATCCGCTCCGCTCTGGCCGCGGGGATGAGCGAGGAAGAGCTGGCCCGCTGTGCCCGGCTGCTGCCCGAGGACTTCCAGCTGCTGTACGCCCCGCGCGAAGGCGCGACGGTGGATTCCGCTTCGAAGGTGAGGCCATGACTGAGTCGTTCCCCTCCCCCCGCCCGGGCGCCGGCTCCGATCCCGCGGAGCCCCCCGACCCTCCTCACACCCCCGCTGTACCTGTGCAGTTGAAGGGGCGGATGCTGCTGCAGTCCGGAGTGAGCCGCGTCGGCTATATCCGCGAGCAGCTCGATCCGGTGCGCAGCGGGCTCGTCGTCAGCGGTCCCGGGGCGGCGGCGAAGGTCCGCAAACTGCGCGAGGAAGGGTTCACCGGACCGCTGCTCGCGGATCCCGCCGTCTACACCGTGGCGGCAGCCAGCGAGGACGATCCCTTCCCCGACGTCTCGAAAGGCCAGCTGACCTTCGGCGACCCGCTGCAGCTGTCGATCGAGGAGCAGGTGGGCCACCGTGCCGGCGCGACGGCGGCCATGACGCCCACCGGATACCTGCACGCGGAAGACTCCGACGCCCTCAAGGCCGCCGTCCACCAGGTCCTCAAGCTGGAGGACCCCCACGTCTTCTTCAGCGTTCCCGTGGACGTGGGGTGGCTGCGCGACGACGCGGTCGGGCAGCTGATCGCCTGGCTCAATGTCGTGCCGAACCCCAAGGCGGTCATGCTCGGCGGACAGATGGACCCGCTGGCCGGCTTCTCCCAGGCGGTGGGCAACCTCAAGCGGCTGCTGGCGGAGGTGCCCGGCACGGCGCTGTTGCGTGCCGATCTCGCAGCGTTCGGGGCCCTCGCCCATGGGGCGGTGTTCACCGCCTTCGGCGCCACCAGCAGCGTGCGGCACATCGTGCCGCCCGGCCAGGCCGCCAAGCGGTCCGCGGGCGGACCGAACTCGCCCTCCGTGCTGCTGCCGGAGCTGATGGACTTCTTCCTCGGCGAGACGCTGGCGAAGCGGTTCGCCGCGGGTCTGGCGCCGGTGTGCCGGTGTGCTGCCTGCGACGGGCTCGTGCTGGACGCCTTCGTCGACAATCACTGGCAGGTGCCGGCCGCCGCCCATAACGCCGCGGTGCTGATGGAGTGGCTGCGCACCATGGACGCCGTCGAGCCGGCCGGGCGGCCCGCGTGGTGGCAGCAGCGCTGCCAGCGCGCGGTGGACCGCTACCCGGTCCTCAACGCTGAACTCGACCATCCCGGGTTCAGCGCCTTCAAGGTGCCCGCGCAGCTGCTGCAGTGGGCGCAGGCCCCCGTCGCCTCGCAGACTTCGTCCGCGGCGCGCCCGGTGGCGGGTGTGGAGCGCGGTGAGGTGTGACTAGCCGATGCGGTGGTGGAACTCCTCGGTGAAGCACCATGCTGCGGGGGTGTGGCGGCGCGGGGTATAAGGCCGGGGTTCCAGCAGCATGTCCACGGTCTCGCCGTCTGCCGCCAGGACGCCGATGCCGTAGAAGGCGGCTTCCATCAACATCTCCTCAGCCGCCGGTGGAGCGCTGTCCAGCAGCAGGGCGCGCCGGCAGAAGGGGGCGAAACGGCCGGCTTGCTCGAGTCCTCCGCGCCAGCCTGCGGCGCTCGCCCGCACCACGGCGAGATCAATGGTGAGCGGCCGCACCGCGCGACGGGTGACCTCACGGCGGTCGAGCTCGGCGGCACCGGCCGGAAGCCGACGTACCGCCGCACGCAGCCGTGCGGGCAGCAAGGCGAGGGCGACGGGCTCGTCGACGGGCAGCTCCAGAAGAGTCTGCAGCGCATCGAGACTGTCCAGACGGGCCGCTGAGACGCGGGCGCGGCGTGCGCATTCTTCCTCGTCAAGGCGGTAGAACAGCAGCGCCTGGCTGCCCATCAGCTGGAGCGAGACAGACAGCGCGGCAGGATCCAGCACGGCCGCAGAGGCTGCGCGAACCGACGTGCCCACCGACGGGCTGGCCAAGGTCACCATGGCGTTCACCCTGCCTCATCCGACTTCGACCGCACCCGGCGGCCCCGACTATCCCACCCGATGGGGCACGGCCGTCCCGTCCAAACGTTCCAAAATCCCGCCCACTCCCTGCCACAGTGCTATGTCGCCGACCGCACGGTAGAACTACCGCTCTTCCCTGGCACCAGGGCCTGCGGGCGGCATACCGCGTGGCCAGGTGGGCCACGGCGCAGGTCCCGCACGGCACGGCGGCTCGATGACGGGTATGCGCAGACCGGCTTTGTTCAGAGCAGGACCTGCTGCGAGATCCCAGTGCGGACCGCGCACATGCCAACCCTGCACTGTGCGCAGACACCAGCCACTGCGGTCCGCGCACCGTCACCGAGGACTCCTCTCTTCGCCGCAGAGTCCAGCAGAACGGCCTGAGATCGATCACCTCGGGCAGGCTGCAAGGGCGGCCGGGCCTCCTGCCGGGCAGGAGCCAGACGTGAGAGCGTGCCAGGAACGCGAAAGAGCCCGGATCGTGTTGATCCGGGCCCTCTTCGTCAGTAGCGGGGACAGGATTTGAACCTGCGACCTCTGGGTTATGAGCCCAGCGAGCTACCGAGCTGCTCCACCCCGCGTCGGTGTCCCCCACCGTACGCCATCCCAGCAGGCGCCGAAGACCACCTTCCGGCGCAGGCCCCTATGCGGCGAAGCCGACGTTGGTGACGTACTCGTACTGGCCCCACTGCGAGCCGAGGTCGACGATCGTGTCCTGCCACGCGGCGTCGAGGCCCCGGTGGTCGCCGGCCGCCCAGGAGCCGACGATGCGGTCCCAGCGGCGCACGTTCATCGTCCGGTACTCCACCACCCGCTGCAGCGGCTGCGGCACCTGGGACTGGTTGAGCGGGTGGATCTCCACCCGGGTGCCGCGTCCGTCGCGGTTGAGGCGCCTGAGGAGATGGCGGGCGACGTAGTGACGGCGCACCGCCCGGTACACCTGGTCGATGCGTTCCAGGTTGGTCTTGGAGGGGCGACGGTCTTCCTCCAGCCACGCCTTCAGCGTCCGGTGCGTCACTGTCAGCCCGGCGTCCTGGGCGGCCTTCAGGGTCTGGGCCGACTTCGTCAGGTAGTGCAGGCGCGCCGTCCAGCCGCGCTTGGCGGTCACGGGAGTGGCGATGCCGCCCGCGAGCTCGTCGAGCTTGCGCGCGACGGCGTCGCTGCCCTTGATGCCCCGGGCGCCGAACCTTCCGAAGTCGATGTTCTTCTCCGGCACTACTCCCCCTCGCCTGCGTGCTCAGCGGCGTCGCTTCCGGCGGTGTACGTGTCCTTGACCTTGACCTCGGTAACACCGCGGCCTTCGGCGAAGACACGGCGCCAGTCACCGATGACGTGGAGTTCGTCGGTGCCCATCGCCCGGACGACGGCCAGGCCCTCGTCATGGGCCTTGAGCGCCTTGAGCCACAGATTGGCGAAGGCCTGGCTACGGATGAGGTGCATCCAGTCCGGACGGTAGAGCTCCCGGTTGTAGTTCGACTCCCCCATCGTGGAGACGAACTTCGAGTACATCGCCTTCACGTACTCCAGCGTCACCGTATCGCCCTGCTCGATCGCCGTGTCGCGGGCGTCCTTCAGCGCGATGCGGAACTTCTCGAGCAGGTTCTCCGTGGTCCCGGAGGTGTACGACTCGTGGATCTGAGGAGGCGCGCACAGCTGGTGCTTGGGGCCGGACAGGCGCAGCAGGAGGCGCAGCGTCGGCTCGGTGACCCACAGGGGACCGGGCTCGTCCCTCTGGCCGATCGGGTTGGGCAGCACCGCCTCGTGCCCCCACTCGGGCGGGGTGATCAGGTGGACTCCGGAGCGGCGGCGGTCATGGGCGAGACCGGTTGAGTGCTCGAGCTGGCCCAGGGGGAGGTGCGTCTTGAGGGCGGAGAGGTAAGCGCCGTTGATGTCGAGCGCGGTCACCTCATGCCTGCCGGGCGGGAGTTCGTGACGGGTCCACCTGGGGCGGGCTTCCCAGATCTGGTCCGCGCCGCGCGCGGTCTGCTTCTTGAGGATGTCGGGGATCCAGGGGTGCGCAATCACGTCGTAGCGGGCGCCCTTGCGGGTCTCGTCCAGCAGTCGCATCGCGTCCGGGATCGCCCGCTTCAACAGTGTCGCCGTGGCTGCGTCGACGTCACCCCGGTGCTCGGCAAGCGCGCACTGCACAGCCTCGCGGATCAGGTCGGCCGGGCCGGACGACTCCTGGAACGCGTGGCGGGCCGGGCCCTTGGAACGCTCCGTCGCACGCGCCGGACCTGTCGTGCGCCGCGGCGCTTTCGGGGTTTGCGCGGTGGGCTGTCCGGCTGGCGGGGCAGCTGGGGCTCCGGTGGCGGTGGGCTGGCAGTCGGCCGGGGCCAGGTGCTGAGCGAACCCCGCCACGCGCTGTCCGGCCGGACGACCGCACAGCACACAGGGCTCGGGTACGACAAGCAGCTCCACGTCGTCCCCGTCCTCGTCCAGGCAGAGGTCCGGCGAAGACAAGGGGGTGGCGGTCGCGGCCGTGCCTGACGTGACGGTCTGCTCCGCAGCCGACGCCACCTCGGTCTCGGTCTCGGTGGCGAACTTGGCGTTCAGTCCGTCCAGCAGGTAGGCGTATTTGGTGCGGATCTCGCCGGCCGGGTCCCGGCCGCTTTCCCATCCGCTGAGGGTTGAGGGGCTCACGCCGAGCGCGCGTGCCACCTGCGCCTTGGACAGCCGAGCCCGCTCTCGCAGCTCGCGGCGTACAGGGCAGGGCGGGAGTTCGGCCTGGGGGCCGACGGCGTCGAGCAGCGAGTCGATCGCGTCGAAGTCGCTCACCGGCCCGTCCCCCTCGCTTCGGTCCGCACGGTACGGCGCCTGTCGGCGGGCAGCGCCTCGCACGCTCTGGTCGGACCCGCCAGGAGATCCAGCGCGCCGATGCCGTAGTGCTCGGCCAGGACGTCGACGTCGCGCAGGCTCCAGGAGATGGCGCCCGACTGCCGACGCGACACCTGTGTCTGCGTCAGTCCCAGCACCCCCGCGACCGACCGCTGCGATTCACCCGTTACCTGCATCAACGCGGCCACCGTCAGCCGCAGCGACTCCTCCAAGCGCAATCCCATGCCGCCATCTTACCTGAATCCATGCAACTTTCGCATCTAAGCCAGCTTTTAACTATCAATGATGCAGGAAAGCTTTCAGCGTTCTGAGGGAGCTGAAGGTTCTCGGGCACCCGGTGTGTCAGCGATCCATGCCGCCGGGATCACGCGGAAGCCGTCGGGCCGCGCGCCGGGCTTCCCGATTCGCCTGGCGCGCCTGTTCCACCG
Organism: Streptomyces sp. NPDC102259; assembly: GCF_044766465.1. Lineage (NCBI taxonomy): Bacteria > Bacillati > Actinomycetota > Actinomycetes > Kitasatosporales > Streptomycetaceae > Streptomyces > Streptomyces sp. NPDC102259. Next base: position 24,328 of record NZ_JBIWMA010000036.1, read on the forward strand.
CACGATCGGACAGGCATCGCGGGCACACGAGGTCCACGACACGGCGGCGCAGGGCCCGGGCGCAGCCGGAGCCCGGGCGGTGGCGGCCACCCTCGGCAGTGGCGGCGCACCGTACGCACTCCAGTGCCCAGGAGTGCGGCGACCAGGGAGGCGTTGCCGGCGTAGTTGGCCAGGAGGAACGCCATCTGCGCCTGGTGGCCTGCCGGGAACCGGGCCGCGAACTCGGTCTGCTCCTCCGGCTGGAGGAGGGCGTCGTGGCGTTCGCAGCGCGGCGTCTTCTTGTTGTTCCGGGCGATGCCCGGCGAGCTGATGTTCATAGCCCAAGAAGCCTGCCGGGGGCCGTCTGTGGACAGCGGGCGGCAAGTGAGGGCTTCTCGCATGTGCCGTCACGGACAGGGGGCAGCCACCCGTCCCGGATCATTGCGATCCGTACCGCTGCTCCCCCGTGCACCTTCCAGGCGGAGGCTCCGACCGCCCCGAACCCGCCCTGAGCATCACCGCGGTGGCTGAGGACCGGCCAATGCTCCCTCCGGATGCTCGTTGATCCAGGACAGGCCGCCGATGTCGAGGCGGCGCCGGGTACGGGTGACGGCTACGTAGGCCAAGCAGGCCTCCTTGCCGTCGATCCGGCGGACGGTTCCTTGCCCCGTGCCGTCCGGCGGCCCGTCGGAGGGTGGGGTGAAGTCGTCTGCGATCTTCACCTGTGCCCATTCGCGGCCTTTGGCCTTGTGCGCGGTGGAGACGGTTACCTCGGACTGGTCTTCGGGCAAGAGGTGGGCCACGGCGGCCAGGATGGCGTCCGCGCCGTGGGTGTCGACCAGGTCGACCAGGGGTTGCAGGTCGCGGCCGGCGGGGTCGTAGGCGGCGTAGTCCTGCAGGTCGCCCCAGGTGGTGAACAGCACCAGTTCGGGGTGGGTGGTGCGGCATCCTTCTTTGAGGTCGCGGGCGGCCAGGGCCAGAGCGCGCAGGCTGTCTCCTCCCCCGGCCAGCGCGACCTGGTGTCCGCCGGACAGCAGCTCCATGACCTGGGCCATGGCGCCGACGTTGGTACGGCACAGGACCGCGTCGGGCCGGGTGACGGGGCCGAGTTCGGTGGGCACGGTGTCGGCGCCGGTGAGACGGATGGGGGCGTCGGCCAGGTACAGCCAGCGGTTGGCTTCCTCGGCGAGGCGGGGGCCGAAGCGGAAGGACCGGGACAGAGCGAGCTGGGTGCCGTCGAAGCCGGTCATGACGTCTTTGGCGCCGCGCCAGTGGTAGATGGCCTGGGCGGAGTCGCCGACCATGACCAGCTGGGCGTGGTCGCGTTGGGCGAGGAAGATCTGCTCGACGACGGGGTTGGTGTCCTGGGCCTCGTCGAGGAGCAGGAAGTCGGCGTCGATCTTCGGCTGGGTGAGGGCCCAGATCTTGAGGTAGTGGTCGTGGTCGAAGCGGACGGCGCCGTCGTTGGGGTACTGGAGGTCCAGCCAGGCCTTGCGGGCGAACGGGACGATGTGGGCGGCGAGTTGTGCGTGCAGGCTGGGCTCTTCCAGGCCGCGCAGGTGGGGGATGTGGTGGCGGGTGATCGTCGCGTCGGCGGTGTGGCAGAAGCGGGCCACGGTGCGCAGGGTGACGTAGGAGGGGCGGGGGCTGGTCGGGATCGTGGTGCTGGTCGCGTCCGTGCTCTTGGGTGTCGACCCCGGCATGTTCGGCTCGGGCAGCAGCGACACGTCCTCGTCCGGCAAGTCAGCCGCGGACCTCGCGGCGGACTGCCGGACCGGTGCCGACGCCAACCGCAAGGAGGAGTGCCGGATCGTCGCCGTGGTCGACAGCGTGCAGGCATTCTGGAAGCAGACGGAGACAGCCGCCGGCAAGCCCTACCAGCAGGCTCCGACGTTCCTGTTCACCGCAGTGTGAACACCGGCTGTGGGAACGCGACTTCTGACGTCGGCCCCTTCTACTGCTCAGCCGATGACAAGGTCTATCTCGACCTCGGCTTCTTCAACGACCTGAGCAGCAAGTTCGGCGCCAAGGGCGGCCCGTTCGCCAAGGCCTACGTCATCGCGCACGAATACGTGGGCGGAGCGGGAGGCGGCCCTTGACCGGGGCGCACGGCGAAGGACCGCCCGGGGCCCCGCACTCCTGTCGTAGCTGGGCAGTCGATCGCGTTCACGCTCGCTACAGCTAACCCGCGGGTGCGCGTGATGGTGGCGGGCCGGCGGGCAGCCGGGGCCTCTCGTGCGGCCGGGGCGATGCTGGCGTCTTCGGTGAGGTGACGGCCGCCTCGGTCCGTACCCGGCACGGGCGGTTGCGCCTGGCGATGGCCGTGGACGCGGCGCGGCGCTGGCCTCCCTGGCGGACAGCGGTACGGGAAGCGGCAGGCGCTGCCGCGTCTGCGCAGGACGGGTACGGCCACGGAACGTTCGTCCTGCTGAATGCCGTCTCCAGCCGGATCGACGAGGAAGCCCTGGCCGCGATCGCCGCGGCCGGCCACGAGCACGGACTGCCCGTCGAGGACGTCGAAGCGGCCGCTGTTTCCGGTCTGCGTCCTCTGGAGAACGAGTGGCCCTTGCGCTCGTCGGGCTGATCGGCTCGGGTATCGGCCCATCGCTGCACGAGCGGGAGGCCGACCGGCAGGATCTGTGTGTCCTTTCGGCTGCTTCCGCCGCCGCATTCCATGCTTCCGGGAGCGCAAAGGCCCGCCGTGGGCAGCCGCTCGCGCCAGCGGTCACGACACTCAGCGTGTGCACCGGGGCGGAGTTCGTGGCGGCGTTGAAACGAGTGCGATGTCATGCATCGTGCTGCGCAGCAGGGGGATGCTCGCCCGAGCCGCGGCTGATCAGCTGGGTGGGGATGGTGATGGTGCGGGTGCGGGAGCGGTCGCCGTCCAGGCGGGCCAGGGCGGTTGCTGCGGCTGCTCTGCCGATTTCTTCGGGGTTCTGGGCGACGACGGTCAGGGCCGGTTCGAGGGCCTCGGCGAGGGCCACGTCGTCGAAGGCGACGACGGCGACGTCTTTGCGCTTGCTGCGGGCGAGTTCGGTCACTATGCCCAGTGCGACGATGTTGTTGCCGGCGAACAGGGCCGTGGGGGGATCCGCAAGGTCCAGAAGCTGGGATGTGGCGGCTGAAGCGCCGTGCTGGTCATGGGCGTTCGTGACCAGCGACCGGTCGTGCGGCAGGCCTGCTTTTTGCAGGGCATCCCGGTATCCGGCCAGACGTTCGCGGCGCGTGTACAGCTTGGTGGGCAGGTCGCCGATGAAGCCGATGCGCCGGTGGCCGTGGGCGATGAGGTGGGCGACGCCGTCGTGCGCGCCCGTGCGGTTGGTGCTGACCACACTGTCCGTGGTCAATCCCACTCCCGGTCGGTCGAGGAAGACGATGGTCAGCCCGGCGTTGCGTTGGGTCTTGAGGTGGGAGTGATTCGCGCCGACGGACGGCACGACCATGAGGATGCTGATCCTGCGGGCGAGGAACTTGTCTGTCAGGGCGCGTTCGCGCTCGGGGTCGTCCGCGGAGGAGCCCATGAGGAGGGTCAGGCCGCGGCCGCCGACGGTGTCCTCGATGCCGCGGGCGACGGCTCCGAAGAAGGGGTTCCCGAGGTCGGGGATGACGAGTCCGACGGTGGTGTCGGGGCCGCCGACGCGGATGTTGCGCGCCATCAGGTTCGGCTGGAAGCCCAGCCGGGCCACGGCGGCGAGTACCTGTTCCCTGGTCTGCGTGGAGGCGGGTCCGTCCTCGTTGAGGACGCGGGAGACGGTCTTGGCGCTGACACCCACTTCACGGGCGACATCGGCCAGGGTGGGGCGGCGGTTCGCTGCCATGGAGGACACGGTCTCCTTGCTCGTCGGTTCCGGCCGCAGCCTCGGCCGGAACCCGTAACTGCTGAAGATGTTGTCAGTTGGCCTGGACTCCTGCGGCCTTGGCGGCCTCCGAATCCGTGATGACGGTACCTCCGGCCTCGTCGACGGTGAGTGCGCCGGTCATGATGGCGACGACTTCGGCCATGGAGTAGTCGGAGGGCTTGATCACGGCGGCCCGCCGACCGAGGCGGTGGACATGGATCCGGTCGGCGATCTCGAAGACGTGCGGCATGTTGTGGCTGATCAGGACGACCGGCATGCCCTTGTCGCGGACGCGGCGGATCAGGTCGAGGACCTGGCCGGACTCCTTGACGCCGAGGGCGGCGGTGGGTTCGTCCATGACGACGACGCTGCTCGCCCAGGCCACCGAGCGGGCCACGGCCACGGCCTGCCGCTGTCCCCCGGAGAGGGTCTCCACCGACTGGGTCAGCGAGCGCAGCCCGATCTTCAGATCGGCCATGTGCTCGGCGGCCTCCTGCCGCATCCGCTTCTTGTCCAGCATCCGGAAGACACTGCCGAGGACTCCGGGGCGGCGCAGTTCCCGGCCGAGGAACATGTTCGAGGCGATGTCCATCGAGGCGGCCACGGCGAGGTCCTGATACACCGTCTCGATGCCGTGGGCGCGGGCGCTCTGCGGACCGGAGAAGACGATGGGCTCTCCGTTGAGCCGGATCTCGCCGGCGTCCGGAGTCACTGCGCCGGTGAGGGCTTTGATCAGGCTGGTCTTGCCGGCGCCGTTGTCACCGATCACGGCGAGGACCTCGCCGGGCAGCAGATCGAAGTCGGCGCCGTCGATGGCGGTGACATGGCCGTAGCGCTTGACCAGACCGCGGGCCTGCAGCACGGGGGTGGGGGAGTCCGAGGCGCTCATCGGGCCTTCTTCCGGGAGATCTGGTCGACGGTCACCGCGAGGATCACCAGCACACCGGTGATCAGGGTCTGGTAGATGGACGCGACGCCCATCAACTGGAGCCCGTTGCGGAACACGCCCACGATGAGCACGCCGATGAACGTGCCGAGGACCGAGCCCCGGCCGCCGAACAGGCTGGTGCCGCCGAGGACCACGGCGGTGATGCTGTCGAGGTTGTCGGTCTGCCCGGCCTGCGGGTCGCCCACCCCGGTGCGAGAGATGAGGAGCAGGGCCGCGACGCCGTACAGCAGGCCCGCCACGGTGTAGATGCCGATGGTGAGGCGGGAGGTGCGGATGCCGTTCAGGCGTGCTGCCTCCTGGCTGTTGCCCAGGGCGTAGACGTGCCGGCCCCAGCCGGTGCTGCTGAGCGTGTAGGCGAGCAGCAGGAACAGGGCGATGGTGACCAGCGAACCGTAGGTGATGTCGGTATGTCCGAGCGGGAAGGTCTCGCCGAGAGCGGTCAGCGGGCCGGGCAGGTTGGTGACCGTCTGCTCCTCGGAGTAGATGTGGGTCAGCGCGAACGCCACGTTGAGCATGCCGAGGGTGACGATGAACGGCGGCAGCGGGATCTTCTGCACCAGCAGCCCGTTCAGCAGCCCGAAGCCGCCGCATACCACCAGGCCCAGCGCGATCGCGAGCAGCGGCGGAAGCGACCCCTGCGCCGCCATCTTCGCGATCACGATGCTGCCGAACGCCATCACGGCACCGCACGACAGGTCGATGCCGGCGGTGAGGATGATCAGGGTCTGTCCGATGGCGAGGGTGCCGACCACCATGACCTGCTGCACGATCAGCGAGAAGTTCCCGCCGGTGAGGAACTGGTCGGTCGAGAACGAGAAGAAGACACAGGCCAGCAGCAAGGCGGCCAGGGGGCCTGTGGTCGGCTGCATGAGCAGCCGGCGGGCCGTGGTCGGTGCCTTGAGCTCGGCGTATGGCGTCGAGGTCGAGGGTGGCGTGGACGTGGCAGTCATGCGAAGTCCTTGTCGGGAGACAGAAATCCTTGTCGGCCCCGCTGGGGGACAAGGAGGCGAGGGAGCGGCCGTCCCGGGTCGGGGAGGTGGGGGCGGCCGCCCCAGCTGAGAGCAGAAGGCGGTTCGTGGGGCCGGCGGGCGGCTCAGCCCCAGCAGTTCTCCAGGCCGAACGCCGTGTCCTTGGAGTCGACCCCGGCCTGTGCCTTGTCGGTGATCAGGGTGACGCCGGTGTCGGTGTAGCCGGAGGCCTTCTTGCCGTCCTTGGCGTACGTCACCACGGCCTTGACGCCCTCGGCGGCCATCTTCAGCGGGTACTGCTGCGAGGTCGCGGCGATCTTGCCGTCCTTGACCGCCTGAGTGCCGGTGCAGCCGCCGTCGACGGAGACGACGAGGACGTCCTTCTCACGGCCCTTGGCTTTGAGCGCGGTGTACGCGCCCAGCGCGGCCGGCTCGTTGATGGTGTAGACGACGTTGATGCCGGGTTCCTTCTGGAGGCAGTTCTCCATCGCTGTCTGGCCCTTGGCCTGGTCGCCGCCTGTGTCCTGGGCGCAGACCACGTCCTTGTCCGTGGCGCCGAAGCCCTTGAGGAAGCCGTTGTGCCGCTGGACGCCGACCGAGACGCCGGGTGCCAGGTCGAGGGTGGCTATCTTGGCGCTCTTGCCCGCCATGGCCGCCTTGGCGTACTCGCCGATCAGCTGCCCAGCCTTGAGGTTGTCGGTGGCGAAGAGGGCGTCGACCGCGCCCTGCGGCTCGGTCGGGGTGTCCAGTGCGATCACCAGGACGCCCTTGGCGCGGGCCTTCGCGATCGCGGGCACGATGGCCTTGGAGTCGCTCGGGGTGATGAGGATGCCCTTCACCCCGGCGGCGACCATGTTCTCGATCGCGGTGACCTGCCCGGCATTGTCACCGTCGAACTTGCCGGCCGCGGTCATCAGCTTGACGCCCTCGGACTTCGCGGCCTTCTCCGCGCCCTCCTTCATCTTCACGAAAAACGGGTTGGTGTCCGTCTTGGTGATCAGTCCGACCTTGACATCGCCCGAACCGGCACTGGACGAACCCGATCCGGAGCCGGAGCCGCAGGCCGTCAGGGTGAGGGCCGCGATACCCGTGATGGCAGCGGCTCTGAGGAGGGAGGAGGACAGGCGCGTGGTGCGAGACATGAACGACTCCTGTGGATAGCGGGCGGCACAGGCAGGGTGCGAGCAGGCCGCCCCCGGTGTCACCGTTGACTTATGTCATCGTTGACACTGCATGGCGAGGATGATGGACTCCGTCTCCCGGCAACGTCAATGCCTTCTGACCGTCACAAATCAGCAACGCCCACAACGGCCGGGCGCACGGTGGGCCGGAGGCACCCGCATGCCCGGCCCGGTCCGCCCGTACCGCTCCGAGAGAAGAGCTGCCCATGAGCCCGCGCCAGATCACCGTTCTGGGAGAGTGCGTCGCCGACGCCTTCACCGAGCCCGCAAGCGCTTCGAACGAACTCGTCCTGCGCGTGCTGCCGGGCGGTGGACCTGCAAATACGGCGGTGGCGCTGGCCCGCCTCGGCACCCGGGCCCGCTTTCTCGCGCGCCTGTCCGGCGATGTGTTCGGCCGCCTGTTCCGCACCCACCTCCAGACATCCGGCGTCGACCTCTCGGATGCCGTCGCGGCCGCCGAGCCCAGCACGCTGGCCGTAGCCGAGCTGGACGCCGACGGGCAGGCCGCGTTCTCCTTCCACGCGCAGAACACGGCCGACTGGCAGTGGACTTCGCAAGAACTGGCGGGAGTCGACCTGTCCGGCACGTCCTGTCTGCACACCGGCTCGCTGGCCCTGGTCAGGGAACCCGGCGCGAGGGCGGTGGAGGAGTTTCTGGCACGGTCCTCGGCCGAGGCCACCATCAGCATCGATCCCAATGTCAGGCCCCTGCTGGTGCACCCGGACGTCTACCGCGCCCGGCTGACCCACTGGTGCTCCCTCGCCGACATCCTGCGCCTCAGCGAGGACGACCTGGCTCTGCTGCTGCCGGGCACCGCGCCGGAAGAGGCGTGCGACCTCTGGCACGCGGCCGGGGCACGGCTGGTCGTGATCACGCGCGGTGCCGACGGCGCCTTGGCCTCGCTGGACGGTGAACGGGTGGCGGTGCCGGCGGTGGCGACGCGGGTTGTCGACACGGTGGGGGCGGGAGACTCCTTCACCGCCGGGCTGCTGCACCACCTCGGTGCCCGCGGACTTCTCGGCGGCCGGTTCGCCGCTCTGCGCCTTGAGGATGTCGCGGAAGCCTGCCGGTTCGCCGCTCGGGTAGCGGCTCTGACCTGCTCGGTCGCCGGTCCGAATCCGCCGTGGCACGACCAGTTGGCACTGCTCGCTGCAGCCGATCACGTCTGACCGGCAGACAGGCCGCGCCGGGCAATGACGTCCGAACCGTTGACGCCTCGGCTGGATGGCGCTCATCATCAGGCCACTAGATGTCAGCGTTGACACAAGTCATCGCTGACACCCTCTGGTCGGCGGTGTGGGACGACATCGCGGGCCGGAGCATCACATTTTCGGGCCGCCCGCCGCAGGCTGTGCTGCGTGGACGGCCGCAGCACAGGAGACGCCATGAGCTCTGGACGTGTATCCCGGCATGCCCGCGTGCGGACGACCGCCGCGGCGGCGGCCGTCTGCGCCCTGTCCGCCGCCCTGCTCGCCCCTCAGGCCTCCGCGGCCGACACCCCGCTGCACTCCGAGACCTACCGTCCCCAGTTCCACTTCACTCCGGAGAAGAACTGGATGAACGACCCCAACGGCCTTGTGTACTACAAGGGCGAGTACCACCTCTTCTACCAGTACAACCCCGACGGCAACTCGTGGGGCGACATGTCCTGGGGCCACGCGGTGAGCACGGACCTCGTCCACTGGCAGCAGCTGCCTCTCGCCCTGTCGCACGACGACAAGGAGATGGTCTTCTCCGGCAGCGCCGTCGTCGACGAGAACAACACCACCGGTTTCGGCACCAAGAAGAACCCTCCCATGGTGGCGATCTACACCAGCCACAACAAAACCACCGGCATCCAGTCGCAGGCACTCGCCTACAGCACCGACCGCGGCCGCACCTGGACCAAGTACCAGGGCAGTCCCGTGATCGACATCGGTTCGAGGGACTTCCGCGACCCCAAGGTCCAGTGGTACGCGCCGACCAAGAGCTGGCTGATGACGGTGTCACTGTCCGCGGAGCACAAGGTGCGGTTCTACTCCTCCAAAAACCTCAAGGACTGGACACAGCTCAGCGAGTTCGGCCCGTCCGGCGCGACGGGCGGTGTGTGGGAGTGCCCCGACCTGTTCCCCCTCGCCGTCGACGGGGACACGAACAACATCAAGTGGGTCCTGGTCGTCAACATCAACCCCGGCGGGATCGCGGGCGGCTCGGCAGCCCAGTACTTCATCGGCGACTTCGACGGCACGAAGTTCACCGCCGAGGACAACGGCACCTACACGCCTCCCGCCGGAGCGGTCGTGCAGGACTTCGAGGGTACCGACTTCGGTGCGTGGACCGCCACGGCCACCGCGTTCGGCCCGGGACCGGCAGCCGGGACACTCGACGAGCAGCAGACCGTCTCCGGCTTCGACGGCAAGGGCCTTGCCAACAGCTTCCACTCCGGGGACGCCACCACCGGCACCCTCACCTCGCCCTCCTTCACCGTGAACAGCCCCTACCTGAATTTCAAGATCGGCGGAGGCCGGCACCCTCACCAGCCCGCAAATCTCCTCGCCGACTTCGACGGCGGCAGCTACGGCGACTGGACGACGACCGGCGACGCCTTCGGCCCCGCGCCGGCCACCGGCACCCTCCCCGGCCAGCAGCAGGTCTCCGGCTTCCAGGGCAGCGGCCTGGCCAACACCTTCCTCAACGGCGACGCCACCACCGGCACCCTCGCGTCGCCCGAGTTCACCATCGTCAAGCGATACGTCAACTTCCTCATCGGCGGCGGCAACCACCCCGCCGGCTCCCCCCACCCCACCGCTCTCGAACTCCTCGTCGACGGCCAGGTCGTACGCAGCGCCACCGGAAAGGACGCCGAGGCACTCGAGACGGCCTCCTGGGACGTCCATGACCTCGCCGGCAAGAAAGCACAGATCAGGGTGGTCGACGACAACACCGGCGGCTGGGGCCACATCAACGCCGACCAGATCGTGCTGTCCGACACCCAGGCCCAGCCCGGCGCCCAGGAGACCGCCGTCAACCTCATCGTCGACGGGCAGGTCGTGCGCAGCGCGACCGGATCCGACAGCGAGATGCTGGACTGGGCCTCCTTCAGCACGCGCCCCTACCTCGGCAAGAAGGCGCAGATCCAGCTGGTCGACATGAACACCGGCGGCTGGGGCCACATCCTCGCCGACCAGTTCACCGCCGCCGACTCCCCCGCCCTCTCCGTCCTGCAGCGCGCCAACTGGGCCGACTACGGCAAGGACTTCTACGCGGCCGTCTCCTGGGAGAACGCCCCGGGCGGCAAGCGGTACATGATCGGCTGGATGAGCAACTGGGACTACGCCGGCGCTGTCCCCACCTCCCCCTGGCGCGGAGCGCAGAGCATCCCCCGCCAGATGGCCCTGCGCACCGTCGACGGCCGCGTCCGGCTGACCAGCGAGCCGGTGAGTAGCGTGAAGTCCCTGCGGCAGTCCTCCCCGGCGACCGCAGGCGCGGGCATCGTGACGAACACGTCGAAGGCGCTGGCCGGGCCCGCCGCCGCCGGCAAGGCACTCGACATCGAGGCCACCTTCTCCCTCAAGGACGCTGAACGCTTCGGGCTCAAGGTACGCACCGGCACCTCGGGCGAGGAAACCGTCATCAGCTACGACACCACGACCCAGGAGCTGTACGTCGACCGCACCCACTCCGGCGCCGTGGACTTCAACAGCACCTTCCCCGGCATCCAGACCGCGCCCCTGAAGGCAGCCAACGGCAAGATCAAGTTGCGGATCCTTGTCGACTGGTCGTCCGTCGAGGTTTTCGGCGGCGGCGGAGAAGCCGTGATCACCGACCAGATCTTCCCCGACCCCGCCAGCCAGGAAGTCCAGGTCTTCGCCGAGAACGGCTCGGTGAAACTGGACAAGGCCACCGTCTGGCGCCTCGACTCCACCCACAACTGACGCAACGGCCGCCCGCCGCAACAACACCGAGGACACGAGACCGTGAAGAAAACACTGCTCGCAGAGTTCACCGCCCGCGAAGGAGCACAGGACGAGGTCGCCCGCATGATCAGCGACTACGCCCGCAACGTCCGCGAGGAGGAAGGCAATCTCACCTTCGACGTCTACACCAAGGCAGCCAACCCACGCGCCTACTGGATCTTCGAGGTCTACCGCGACGAGGACGCGTTCCAGGCACACCTCAAAGCCCCCTACGGCCCCCCATTCAACACGGCACTCACCCCGCTCATCGAGGAGGACGCCTCCGTCCTGACGTTCCTCGATCCGACGGCATGACCACTGGCCTGGCCCGGCTCGCGCCGCGAGCCGGGCCAATACCGTTTCGAACGGTGTCGGGAGGCTGCCGGGCCCGGCACGTGAACTGCGCCGCCGACACCGCCACCGAGGACGTCGCCGAAGTGCCCGCTCCGGGCTCCGAACGTGCGTGACGACGCGGACTCGGGCCCGGCTGGAAAGGCGCACGGACCACCGGCCGACCTGTCCGGACAGACAGAAGGAGCGAGAGCACCTCCCGCACACGCTGGATCACCGCACTGATGACCACCAACCCGTCCCTGATCCAGCGCGCGATCATCACCGCGGACGACGGGACCACGGTGATCCACGGAGACGGTCGGTCCTGGCTGGGATGGTCGACGAGCTGGCGACCCTGTACGGCGTACCCGCCGGAGAGAACCGGGGCCACGACATATCCCTGCCGTGCGGCTAGCCACTGGTAGCGGTCACCAGCGATATGCAGGAGGCCGGACTGCTCACCCGGGAGCCCGCCGCCCACGACCGGCGGGTCATGGTGGTCAGCCTCACCGATGCCGGCCGTGCCCTGCAGGAGCCCATCGCCGGCATGTGGCGCACCCTGGAACAGATTTCCGTACGCGATCTGGCCCCCGACCAGATCGACATGTTCACCACGTGTGCGCGCACCATCGAGAAGTCAGGGACCACAGCCGACAGGCACCCGCCGGGTGATCGGGCACGACCAGGCGGTCCGCTCCCCCGACTCCGCGGTCCACTTCCCGGGCCGACCGCCCCTCCCCCGCACGCAGAGCCAGGGCGCCTTGAGGGCAGCCCTCGCTCTGCGCGGGGCGGCAAGACCCCCTGCTCTGCGGCTTCCTCACCCGTGCGGATACCGGGGCGGCGTACCGCGCGTTGATCGGCTGGGCAGCGGCCGGCGTGATAGTCGGCGGGCCGTGACGGGCGTGGGGTCCCGTGAGCGTCAGCGGGCCGTGCCGAAGTCCTGCGTCCAGTAGTTGCCGGGCTGCGCCACCCCCACACCGATCTCCTTGAAGCCGCAGTCCAGGATGTTGCGCTTGTGACCGGCGCTGGCCATCCAGCCCGCCATGACCTGCTCGGGCGTGGCGTACCCGTAGGCGACGTTCTCGCCGTAGGTGCTCCAGAGGTAGCCCGCGCGCGTGATCCGCTGTCCCGGGTCGGACCCGTCGGAACCGGTGTGGGACATGGTGTTGTGGCTCGCCATGTCCGCGCTGTGGGCCTGGGCGGCCTGCGAGAGTTTCGCGTTCAGGGTGACCGGGGAGCAACCGACCTTGGCGCGCTCGCTGTTGACCAGAGCGACCACGCGGGCGACGGCTGAGGTCGCCGTGCCGGCGGCGGGGGCCGTGGTGGCGGCGGGGGCCGTGGTGGCGGTCTGCTTCGGCGCGGAGGTGGCCGTCGAGAGGGGCGCGGCGGTCTGCTTCGGCGCGGAGGTGGCCGTCGAGAGGGGCGCGGCGGTCTGCTTCGGCGCGGAGGTGGTCCTCGTCGGGGCGGGCGGGGCGGTCGTCTTCGAGACGGGTGCCTCGGGCTTGTCCGGGGCGGGCGCCGCAGTCCCGGGAGAGGTCGTCGGCGAGGCCGAGGGCGAAGCCGTCGCCGTGGGCTTCGCGGTCCAGGTGTCCCGCCCCCGGTGCCCGTCCCAGGACGTCTTCCCCCCGTCCGTGCGGTGTCCGTTCCAGGACGCCTTCTTCCCGTCCGTCCAGGGAGAGCTGGTCGTGGCGGTGATGGCCTCCGCTCCCCCGTCGCCCATGCACGCCATGGCGGCCGACGGCACCGCCACCGCACTCATCGCCAGGACGGCGACGGCTATGGGCCGGCGGCGCGTCTTCCTGCGGTGCTTCCGTTGGTTCCTCATGCGGACCTCGTTCGGTCGACTCTCCTTACGCCTCCGGCAGGCTCGGATTCGCACAGACACTGCGCTTGACCTGCGGGGACGCCTTGCGGGGCCGTCATTGTTAAAAGCCGCGTGAGGGCACGGCAACGGGGGCTTCCACTACCTCGCCTAGTAGACGAGGGCGCCCCTTGAATCCGGGCCGGGATTGTGCCGGGCCGACGCGCCGGACACCGACGGCGCCTCACACTCCGTCAGAAGGACGGCAGAGACGGTCCGGCGGCTCGGGGCCGGTGCCCCGGGCCGACGACACCGGCCGATGTGCCTCGTATGCCTGCTTCCGCATCCCAGATCCGCCTATGTCGACCACGCGCCACGTACTATCGCGGCACGTTGACGGGGAACGGGCACGTGAGGGATGTCACCGGCTTTGCCCACAACCCTTCCGGTGCCCGGCGTGCGGGGCGACGTGGTCGGGCCCGGTGACTGGCACAGGAGCGCGGGAGAGGGCTACGGCCTCCTCGCCGCCGCCGATGGCCGGCCTGAACACCGCTGCGGACGGCCGCCCGTCCGTGGGGGTGCCGAGGGAGCGCCGAGAGAGATGCGGAGCGCGCTCTCGGAGAAGTCAGGTCGGCGAGCGCGGCCGCCCGATGGGCCGGTCTGGGGTCAGCCCGGTCGGCGGGAGTCGACACCACCGGGCGGCAGAGGATGTGGCAGCGTCGCGCTGAGCTCGTCGCTCAGGCGCTCCCTTCCCGCCGCAGGCTGCCGCACGGCCCGGACCGGCCGGCAGTCGTGTGCTCGTCGGGGACTCGGGCCAGCGGCGCGGCCGAGCGCGAGCGGGCGTCAGTCAGGCGCTGCGCGGCCGGGGCGCAGCGGTATCGGTGTCGTGCGGGTCTCCTGCCGGGGCCGTCCCGCCCCGGGCTGGTCCGCCCTTTCCTGCCCTGCTCAGGAAACGGGTTCGGGAACTTCGCCGGGTCTGACCGGCACGATCTCAACGCGGGTGCAGCCCACGGCTTTCAGTTCGGTGCGGCGGTGCTTCGCGGACCGCTTGTCGTACCTGCCCGCGGACGCCTGCGGAGTGCCGTCCGGGTCGGTCCACAGGAGACCGTAGTTCTGCATCGCGCTCGTCATGGAGATCATCAATTCCCCGCCCCCGGCAGCCGTAAGCACGCCGCGAGCCGCTCGTGGATGATCACGCGGTTGCCGATCCCCCGGCAGGGAGGACCTCCGGGGGCTGCCGCGGGCCGGTCCCGCCGCGCGTCAGCGGCGCACACGTCTGCGGCCCCGGGCCGGCGAGGACGCCGGCCCGGGGCCGCAGACGAAAGAGCGTGGTCGTGAAGGGCGGTCGCCTTCGCGGCGAAAGGCTCTGCGGGGCTTCAGCCGGACGATCGTCCCCGCAGGCAATAGGTGAGGCCCGGGGACACTGTCCCCTTCACCACCACACCGTCCACAACACAGCCCGCCGCACCGGCATTCCCGCGCCGTCCACCGGCCGGGCGGGCTCCCGGACCGGGTCGGCCCGGGGACACACGGGACGCAGATCCCGGGCGAGGCGCGGTCGGCCCGGCTGCGCGGCTTGCGGCCCGGCCGGCTGGACGGGCGGACGGCTGGACGGGCGGACGGCTGGACGGGCGGACGGACGGGCAGGTGCTGTCAGCCCTGGCGAGCCTTGAAGCGGGGGTTCTTCTTGTTGACGACGAAGACCACGCCCCGGCGGCGTACCACCTGGGCCCCCGGTCGGGACTTCAGCGCACGCAGGGACTTGCGTACCTTCATGGTCTGCTTCCTCCTGTTCGGACGACGGACCGCGGTCAGGGGCGGGCCGGGGCGGTGCGGCCGTAGCGGCGCTCGAACCGCTCGACCCGCCCGGCGGTGTCCACGACCCTCGAGGTGCCGGTGTAGAACGGGTGACTCGCCGATGAGATGTCGACATCGATCAGCGGGTAGGTGTTGCCGTCCTCCCACTCGACCGTACGGGCCGAGGCCGCTGTGGAGCGGGTGAGGAAGAGGGCGTTCGCGGCGCGGTCACGGAAGACGACCTGCCGGGATTCGGGATGGATGCGGGGCCTCATGGGGTTTCCTTCCTTATGGCTGTCCGCCGGGGGGCGGAAGCGTGGTTCAGCGTTCTTCGCGGAAGGCGGTGTGCTTCCCGGCGAGCGGGTCGTACTTGCGCAGGACGAGCCGGTCGGGATCGTTGCCGCGGTTCTTGCGCGTCACGTAGGTGACGCCGGTCCCGGCCGTCGACTTCAGCGTGACGACGGGACGCATGCTGTTGCGTGCCATGAGGTCCTCCTTTCACCCACACCCCCGGATTGACCGGAGCATGCCAGTTACATGGTGTGGAACACGCACTCCGGCCTCTTCATTCCCGACCGGCACGAAGCTCCGGCCGCCGCAGGCCCTTCGGCACGGCTGTCCGCACTCAGGTCGGCAGCACGACCACCGGTGCGCCGCCCGTGCACGGCCTCGGCAGGCATCGGCAGGGCATCGGCGCTGCCAGGCGAGGACGGCAGCGGCCCAGTCCCCCGCCCAGTCCTCCGCCGGGCCCCCAGCCTCCCGCCGGGCCCCAGTCCGCCGCCGTCGCCGCCGGGTCCCCCGGCCCCCCCGCCCCGGTGCCTGTGGATCCGGCGATCGCGGTCGGCTGCGAGGGCAGACACCGCACCGGGGGCGCACCCGGCTCGGGGCACCGCTGGTCCGGTTCGGTGAACCAGGAGGCGAACCCGCCCCGTCGGCGGTGACGGGACGGCCGTACGACAACCGCTCGTCTCCGTTGTGACCGACGAGGAACGCAAGGTGACGGCAGTCGTGGACCGTGAGCGTCGCGCGTTGACCGCTGCGCGGGAGTGTTCGTCCTGCCGGGGCCGGGGCCGGCGCGGCCGCCCGGCGGCGGACCGGCGGGGTCCGGCGGCGGAGCAGCGGGGGCCGGCGTTCTGGAGCCGATGCCGCCGGAGGGCTGGGAGCTGATGGCGGGGGCTGGGTCGGCCCTACTGCCCCCCGGGGGGAGGGGGCGTAGGGCCGACAGACGCTCGGAGGGCCGGGGGGTGGGCTGTTCCGAGCTATATCGGGCTGCTGCCCGCTTCTGGGGATGGTATGCATGCGCATCTCGACGCTTCGTGCCCGGATCCCGCCGCGGCGGCGGGTGCGCGCCGCCGGGTCTACGCGGCCCAGGTGTGCTCCAGCACGGTGCGGAAGGTGGCGGGCTCCCGGCCGATCAGCTCGGCCAGGGTCGGGTCGACGGCGGTGAACTCGCCGTTGCGTGCCGCCGCGAAGATGCTCAGCATCAGGTCGGCGATCGGGGCGGGGGCGCCGTGCGCCAGGACCTGTTCGCGGAAGGCGTCGTCGGACAGGACGGTGCGGGTGAAGGGCCGCCCAGTGGCCTTGGCCGCCGTCTCGGCGACGGCGTCGAAGTCCAGCGCCGCCGGGCCGGTGAGCGGCGGGGTGGGCCCCTCGAAGCGGCCTTCGTCGGTGAGGATCGCCGCGGTGGCCTCGGCGAGATCGTCGTGGCCGGTCCAGGCGACGGGGCCGTCGGCGGGCAGGGCGATGTCGCCGGTGCGGCGGGCGGACTCCAGGAACTGCAGGGCGCTGGCGGCGTAGAAGCCGTTGCGCAACGCGGTCCAGGGCAGGCCGGTGGCGCGCAGCAGGTCCTCGGTCCGGGCGTGGTCACGGCATGCCTGGAAGCGGGAGTCATGGGCGGCGCCCATCTGGCTGGTGTACAGGATGCGGCCGGCTCCGGCCTTCACGGCGGCGTCGATCGCGGCACGGTGGCCGGTGACGCACTCCTCGCCCGTGCGGTCGAGGGAGACGAGCAGCAGCTGTTCGGCGCCCTCGAAGGCGTGGAGGAGCGAGGCGGGGTCGTCGAAGCTGCCGCGCCGGACGCGGACGCCGCGCTCGGCGAGGTCCCGGGCCTTGCGCGGGTCGCGGACACTGACGCCGACGCGGTCGGCGGGGAGACGCTCCAGGAGGCGCTCGACGGTGCGGCGGCCGAGCTTTCCGGTGGCTCCGGTCACGATGATCATGAGGGTCTCCCAGCAATGGTTCCAGTGGAATCAGTTCCACGATAACACTGGAACTAACGGTGGAAGCAAACCCCGGATATCATCGATACATGCCGATTCGCGACACCCCCGACAGCCCCCGCCACCGCATCATCGAGGCGGCCGTCGAGCTGCTGGAGAGCGGCGGCCCCGACGCGGTGAGCACCCGCGCGGTGGCCGCCGCGGCCGGGATGCAGCCACCGGCCATCTACCGCCACTTCGGCGACAAGGAAGGGCTGCTGCAGGCAGTCGCCGAGCACGGCTACGCGCAGTTCCTGGAGAGCAAGCACGCACAGCTCGACCTCGCGCCCGAGGACCCGGTGGAAGAGCTGCGCCGCGGCTGGGACATGGTGGTGGAGTTCGGAGTCTCGCGCCCCGAACTGTTCGCCCTGATGAACCGGGCCACCGGCTCGGGGACGGACGCGGCACACCGCGCGGGCCTGGAGATCCTCCGCGGCCGGGTGCGCCGGCTGGCGGCCTCGGGATGGCTGCGCGTCGACGAGGACCTGGCCGCCCAGATCATCCAGGCCACCGGCCAGGGCGGGGTCACCACATGGCACGCCACCCCCGCGGAACGCCGCAACCCGGCGCTGCTGACCATCCTTCGCGAGTCCATGGTCGCCGCCGTCACCCGCGCCGAACCGACGGTCCCCGCCGCGGAGTCCGGCCCCGCGCCGGCGGCCCGCGCGCTGCGCGCCGCCCTTCCCGACGACGCCGACGTGCTGAGCGAGGCCGAGCAGCGCCTGCTGCGCGAGTGGCTCACCCGCCTGGCGGCGGACTGCGGCACGCCGCAGGCCTGAACCTCCGTCAGCCGGCCTCGCTCATGACTCGGCGTCCGTCCCGCAGGCGGAAGCCCTGGGAGCGGCAGGCCTTGAGGCTTCAGAAGGACCGGGAGTGGCCGACCGGGACCAACGACGAAGAGCCGGGCGTATGCTCGCGGCCTCAGCGCCAGTCGGGTACGCCGGAGACGGGCGGCAGACGGGTTTCGATCTTCGCTCGTGTCTCCTGCATCACGGAGATGATGCGGGCCTCGTGTTCCCCGGTCAACCGGGCCACCGGCACCGAGCAACTGATGGCGTCGGTGGCCGGCGTGTCGTACCGCAGGGCGAAGCCGAAGCCGGCGATACCGGGCACCGTCTCCTCGCGATCGATGGAGTAGCCGCACGCGCGCACCTGGGACAGGTCGGCGAGCAGTGCGCCACGGTCGGTGTGCGTGTTCTTCGTGAGAGGAGTCAACAGCTCGCCCGTGAAGGGCAGTTCGTCGTCGGCGCGCTCGGCGAGCAACGCCTTGCCGAGCGCGCCCGCATGCGCCGGGACGCGACGGCCGACCCGGCTGATGGTGCGCAGGTACTCATGGGACTCGCGGGTGGCGAGGTAGACGACGTCCGGGCCGTCGAGCCGTGCCATGTGGATCGTCTCCCCGAGCGCGTCCGACGCCTCGTCGAGGTACGGGCGGACCAGGCGGATGCGCCGGTCGCCGTCGAGGTAGCTGGTGCCGGTGAGCAGGGCGCGGATGCCGATCCCGTAGAGGGAGCCGGTGGCGTCGGTGCGGACCCAGCCGTACTCGACGAGGGTCTGGAGCAGCTGGTACATGCTGCTGCGCGGCACACCAAGCTCCTCCGCGAGCTGATCCAGGCGCGAGGGCTGCTCACCCCGCTCGGCGAGGAGTTCCAGCAACACGACGGTCCGGGCCGCTGACTTCACCCCGCGAACGCCTCTCGTCTGCGACATGCGCTCATCGTAGATCCGCGTCGATTCGGGTCTGCGCACCCATTGACCCGTCGCGTTCACGGTTCTAGCCTCCATCTGCATACATAGACAGCATCTGCATACAGGGACGGGCGACGGGCATGACAGCAATCAGCACCGAGGCCGCAGGGGTCGTCCAGCGGCTCCGTGAGGGAATGGCCGGCGGGGTACTGTCCTTCCCTCTCACGAGCTTCCGGGACGACGGCGGTCTCGACCTGGCCGCCTACCGGGCATACCTGGCCGGCCGGTTGGACAGCGCACCCGGCGCGGTGTTCCCGGCCTGCGGGACCGGGGAGTTCTTCTCGCTGGACGAGGACGAGTACCGGGCTGTCGTGCGGACCACGGTCGAGGTCACCGACGGGCGGTCGCCGGTGGTCGCGGGCATCGGCTACGGCTGGGCACAGGCCCTGCGCTTCGCCCGTATCGCGGAGGAAGCCGGCGCGGACGCCGCGCTGGTCATGCCCCACTACCTGGTCGGGGCCCCGCAGGACGGTCTGGTGGAGCAGCTGCGCCGCATCGCCGACGGCACCCGGCTGCCACTCATCGCGTACCAGCGCGGTCAGGTCTCCTTCACCGCCGACAGCCTGCGCCGGATCGCACAGATCCCCACCGTCATCGGCCTGAAGGACGGACACTGCGACCTCGACCGGCTCCAGCGCCTCACGCTGGCCGCGCCCGACGGCTTCCTCTTCTTCAACGGCGCCTCTACCGCCGAGATCCAGGCCCGTGCCTACGCCGCCGTCGGCGTGCCCGCCGACTCGTCGGCCGTCCACGCCTTCGCACCCGAGATCGCGAACGCCTTCTTCGCCGCTCTGCGGGACGGGGACGACGCGGGCGTGACCAAACTCCTGCGCGAGTTCTACGTCCCGCTGGTCGAACTGCGCGACCGGGTGCCGGGTTACGCCGTCTCCCTGGTCAAGGCCGCCGCCCGGCTGCGCGGCATCCCGGTCGGCCCGGTGCGCGCCCCGCTCACCGACCCCGGCCCGGCCGACCTTGCCGATCTGGAGAAGGTGCTGGACCACGGCCTGAGTCTGGTGGGCGCCGTACGACGGCCCGCTTGACGAACCCGGTCACCTCTCGTCCCCGGCCGCCCCCGGCCCTGCCACGCGCCAGTGCCCTCTGCCTTCCGAGACGTGCGGCCGTTCTCGCCGTACGCCGATCGGGCCGCCCGGAGCCGACGGAGCGTCCGGCTGCCCAGCCAACAGTTCAAAGGGGAACTGTCATGCCCATACTCGTAGTCGGGATCAGTGTTCTGATTCTGCTGCTCCTCATGACCAAGCTGAAAGTCAACGGCTTCGCGGCCCTCCTGCTCGTGGCGGTCGGCGTCGCACTGGTCCGGGGAATCCCGGTGGCGACCATCCCGGACGTCCTCTCCGAAGGCATCGGGGACCAGATCGGCGACACCATGCTCACCATCGGACTCGGTGCCATGGTCGGCCGCGTCATGGGGGACTCGGGCGCCGCTCAGCGTATAGCCGGCAAGCTCCTTGACGCTTTCGGCCCGCGCGGGGTTCAGGTGGCCATGGTGGTCACGTCCATGCTGATCGGCGTGACCATGTTCTACGAGGTCGCGTTCGTCATCGTGGTGCCCATAGCCTTCACCCTGGTCAGGGTCACGGGGGTGAAGCTGCTGTGGGTCGGCCTGCCGATGTCCATCGCCCTGTCCACCATGCACAGCTTCCTGCCGCCGCACCCCGGTCCCACCGCGGTCGCCGCGACCTTCCACGCCTCCGTCGGGCTCACGCTGTTCTACGGCCTGTTCATCGCCGTTCCCGCCGGTGCGCTCATCGCCCTGACCTGGCCTCGCCTTCCATTCATCAAGGCGATGAACCCGTCCATCCCCAAGGGACTGGTCAGCGAGCGCGAGTTCACCGACGAGGAGATGCCCGGGCTGGGCTGGTCGCTGTTCGTGGCGCTCTTCCCCGTGGTGCTGATCGTAGCCGCCGCCGTGACCGACATGGCCACCTCCACCGAGAGTCCGCTCCTGCACGCCGTCGCCTTCATCGGCTCGGCCCCGATCGCGTTGCTGCTGACCCTTTGCCTGGCGACGTGGGCGTTCGGACCGCGGATCGGCCGCAGCCTGGACGACGTCGGCGCCTCCTGCACCTCGGCGGCCAAGGCGATGGCGATGATCCTTCTGGTGATCGGCGCCGGCGGGGCCTTCAAGAACGTCCTCGTCGAAGGCGGGATCTCCGACTACATCAAGGACACCACAGAACACTGGTCCATCTCGCCGATCATCCTTGCCTGGCTCATCGCCGTCATCCTCCGCATCGCGCTCGGCTCGGCGACGGTCGCCGTCGTCACGGCCTCCGGCGTGGTGCTGCCGCTCCTGGCGGGCAGCGGGGTCCACCCGGAGATCATGGTGCTCGCCGTCGCCTGCGGTTCCATCGCGTGCTCCCACGTCAACGACCCTGGATTCTGGCTGTTCAAGGAGTACTTCAACCTCTCCGTCGTCGAGGCGATCAAGGTCCGCACCACCTACACGACGGTGCTCGCCGTTCTCGGCCTGGGAGGCGTCCTGGCGGCCGAGTGGGCCCTCGACATCCTCAGCCTCTGAACCAGAACCCCCTGAACCGCAAACCTCTGATCACCCGCACCATCCCATCCGCAGAAGGACACCCGATGAGTATCGGACAGCCGACCGTCACGGCGCTCTCCGTCTACCCGGTCGCCGGCCGGGACAGCATGGAGCTGAACCTCTCCGGCGCCCACGGCCCCTACTTCACCCGCAACATCGTCGTCCTCACCGACTCCGAGGGACGCACCGGACTGGGCGAAGTACCCGGTGGGGAGAAGATCACGCAGACGCTGCGCGACGCCGAGCCGCTGGTCGTCGGGGCGAAGGTGGGCGACTACAAGCGCGTCCTGCGCGAAATCGGCGACCGGTTCGCCGACCGCGACACCGGCGGACGGGGCGCCCAGACCTTCGACCTGCGCACCACCGTCCACACGGTCACCGCCGTCGAGTCCGCACTGCTCGACCTGCTCGGGCAGCACCTCGACGTGCCCGTCGCGGCGCTCCTGGGCGACGGGCAACAGCGCGATTCCGTACGGGTGCTGGGCTACCTCTTCTACGTGGGTGACCCAGACCGGACCGACCTGGAGTACGTCCGGGAACCCGACTCCCCCGTCGAGTGGTACCGGGTCCGGCACGAGGAGGCCCTGACGCCCGAGGCGATCGTCCGTCAGGCCGAGGCGGCCTACGGCCACTACGGATTCCGGGACTTCAAGCTCAAGGGGGGCGTCCTCGCGGGTGCCGAGGAGGTGGCGGCCGTACGAGCCCTCAAGGACCGCTTCCCCGAGGCCCGCATCACCCTCGACCCCAACGGCGCGTGGTCACTGAGCGAGGCGATCGAACTGTGCCGGCCGCTGGCCGGCACGCTCGCCTACGCCGAGGACCCCTGCGGAGCCGAGGACGGCTACTCCGGACGGGAGATCCTCGCCGAGTTCCGCCGCGTCACCGGCCTCCCCACCGCGACCAACATGATCGCCACCGACTGGCGTCAGATGACCCACGCCCTGGCCCTCCAGTCGGTCTCCATCCCGCTGGCCGACCCGCACTTCTGGACCATGCAGGGCTCCGTCCGGGTGGCGCAGCTGTGCAACGCGATGGGACTGACCTGGGGCTGCCACTCCAACAACCACTTCGACATCTCCCTGGCCATGGTGACCCACTGCGGCGCGGCGGCCCCCGGCCAGTACAACGCCCTGGACACCCACTGGATCTGGCAGGAAGGGCTGGAACGCCTCACCACCGCCCCACCGCGCATCACCGGCGGCGAGATCGCGGTCCCGGACGCGCCGGGGCTGGGCATCCACCTCGACATGGACCGGCTCCTCGCGGCCCACGCTCTCTACCAGGAGAAGGCGTTGGGGGCCCGCGACGACGCCGTCACGATGCAATACCTCATTCCTGACTGGAAGTTCGACAGCAAGCGCCCCTGCCTGGTGCGGTAGGCGACTGTTCGCGGACCCGCCTTCGTTCCGGCCCACCCACCAGCAGCAGTACGGCGATGCACCAGGACCAGAATCACTTGTCACTCCGCATCCAAGCTCCCGGAATAATCGCGGGAGAAGCATGAGATACGTAGGCAAGGAAGCAACACGGATGCTGCTACGTGATGTTGGGTACGGCGACGTCGACGCCTACGTTCGGATGCGATGCGACCCGGCCATGACGGCCGAGGGGGTGTCTCAGCCCCAAGGTGTCTCAGGCGGCGCAGCTCCCAAAGACGAGACGTGCCGGGCGTCGCGGCCACGTGCCGCAGCGGCCGCTCAGAGGTGGCCGTCCAGGAACTTCCGTACCTCGGCGTTGGTCATGGGCCCCGTGCCGTGCGCCACCGCCTCTCCCTCCTTCAGCAGGACGTAGGAGGGGGCTCCGGTGATCCCGTATCGCTCGGTTGCGGCCGGACAGCGCGTGATGTCGGCGCGGACGGCCGTCAGGCGGCCCGTGTAGTCGTCGGCGATGCCACCCACGACGAGGTCCATCACCCGGCAGGGCTCGACCGCCTTGGGCCAGGTCCCGGTGAAGTACGCGAGGACCGGAACTTTGCTCATCTCGAGGATGAAATCGAACTCCGCGTCCTCACGGGGGCGGTGAACCCGCTTCGCCATGGAAGCTCCTGACCTCACGTTCCGTCATTCCATCCCCATCATCCCTCGCGCGGTGTGCCAGGCCGGCCCGGCCGGTCGTCCGGCTGACCGGTCGTCCGGTTGACCTGTCGGAAGGGAGGCGCGGGGCCGTCGCAGAACCACGGTGGTCCCCGGCGCGAGCGGCCTCTGGTGACCCGGCCTGGCCGCCGGGCCGGTCACCCAGCCGCAGCCCGCCGCGCGCCCGAGGCCGAACGCCAGGCCACCCGAGACTTCATGATCAGGCGGAGGCGAAAGCCTCCTCGGGGGCGTCGTCGAGGACGAATCCGTTGTCGAGCCGGACGCGGACCGTGACGCGGAGCATCCGTCGCTGGTGGGCGGCCCACTCCTCTTCCAAGGCCCCCACCTGCTCCTCCAGTTGCTTTCTGCTCCCCGGGGGCATCTGGTGGCCGAAGTCGTCGAGGAGCGACTTGAGGCGCAGGTACTCCCGGACCTCGTGGCTCTGCCGGCGGTGATGCTCGTCCACCCGCTCGACAGTGCCCTCGATGCCTGCCGCCAGGGCCACAGAGGCGGCGAAGGCGCCTGTCTCCTGCGGGGGCTCCTCGGCCGGGGTCACCGACCCGGCCAACCGGAGGTCCGCCGCCAGCCGCACCCGTTGGCCCACGCTCAGCATCATCGGTCCTTCGTCTTCCTCGTCGGTGCGATCCGGCAGACGTGGCGTCGCCAGGCGTACCGGAGAGGAGAGGATCATCCCATCCTCGCGCGCCGCCCGTACGCGCCTTCGAAGCCGATGGCGCGCAGCTGCACGAGTGGCAGCGGCGCCGATCCTGCCGGGCACCGCGGTGCAGGGGCTCGATGCCGGGCGATGGCCGCGTGACAGCAGGAACACCCCTGGTCCAACTCGCCGGCCACGCCGGCGTGTACGGCGGGTGCGTGCCTCCGAGATCCCCTCGAAGCGATTACTTGGCTAGCCACCCATTCGGTGCTACTTTTATGTGGCTAGCCACAGAAGGTGGTCGGCGCAGCATCCCACATGAGGAGAGCACCGTGATGAAGGCCATCGTTTTCGACGCGTTCGGCGGCACCGAGGTTCTGCACGATGCGGAGATCGACATTCCTCAGCCCGGCTTCGGCCAGGTCCGGGTGCGTGTACAGGCTGTCGGCGTCAACCCGGTGGACGGCAAGATCCGCTCCGGTGTCATGGAGGCCATCTTCCCCACCACGCTGCCCGCCGTCCCCGGCGGGGAGATCGCCGGTGTGGTCGACGCCGTCGGCGAGGGCGTCGACCACCTGAAGGTGGGAGACGAGGTCCTGGGCTGGTCCGACACCGGCTCCTACGCCCAGTACGCCCTGGCGCCCGCGGCCGTCCTCGCGCCCAAGCCGGCCGGCCTGGACTGGGCACACGCCGCCGCTCTGCCTGTGGCGAGCGATGGCGCCGAACGCGTGCTGGACCTGCTCGGCGTCACCTCGGGTGAGACGCTGCTGATCCACGGAGCGTCCGGCGCGCTCGGCACCATCGCCGTCCAGCTCGCCGTCGCCCGCGGCGCCCGCGTGATCGGCACGGCCGGAGCCGCCAACCAGGAGTACGTCACCTCGCTCGGCGCGAGCGCGCTGGTCTACGGCGACAACCTGGTCCAGCGGGTCCGCGAGCTCGCCCCCGAAGGAGTGGACGCCGTCTTCGACGCCGCGGGCAAGGGCGCACTGGAGGACTCCATCATCCTGCGCGGCGGCACCGACCGGATCGTCACCACCGCCGACTTCCGCGCCCGCGAACTCGGCGTCGTCTTCGCGGAGGGCCCGCAGCGCCGCTCCGCCGCGCGGCTGGCCGAACTGGCCCAGCAGGCCGCCGGCGGCACACTGGTGACCACGCTCAGCGCCACCTACCCGCTGGCAGAAGCCGCCAAGGCGCAGCAGGCCAGCGACGCCGGCCACAACCGCGGCAAGATCGTCCTCACCGTCGACTAGCCGGTCGCCCTCAACTCTTCAGGCCAGGGAGCAAGAAATGTCCGACACCACCGCATCGGAGCTGCCGGACGCGGCGCGCGAGGGGCGCTTGAGCTACGCCGTCTTCCAGCTCGCCCGCGCCCACCGCGGCCACGCCGCCGCCATGCTGCGCGCCCTGAACCTGCACCCGGGACAGGAACTGCTGCTGATGCAGCTCTTCGACCGCGACGGCCAGACGCAGGGAGAACTGCTGGAGCGGGTCGGCCTCGACCACTCCACCGTCTCCAAGTCACTGCGCCGCATGCAGGAGGCCGGACTGCTCACCCGGGAACCCGCCGCCCACGACCGGCGGGTCATGGTGGTCAGCCTCACCGATGCCGGCCGTGCCCTGCAGGAGCCCATCGCCGGCATGTGGCGCACCCTGGAGCAGATTTCCGTACGCGATCTGACCCCCGACCAGATCGACATGTTCACCACATGTGCGCGCACCATCGAGAAGTCCGTCAGGGACCACAGCCGACAGGCACCCGCCGGGTAATCGGGCACGACCAGGCGGCCCACCCGCCAGGCCGACCGCCCCCTACCCCGCGCGCAGAGCTGCTCTCCGTACGCATCGCGTGGCCGCCGATGCCATGTCTCCGGCCTATCTGCGACGGCTGTGTGAGGCGATGGCGGACAGCCCGCTCGCCCGCAACGGAGCGGCGGGCTCCGCCTGGAGCGCACGGACGGTCTGGCTGGACGTCAACCCCGCCTCCCTCGCCGCCGCCCGCCTCACCGTCGGGCTGTCCGCACCCGACCACTTCACCCGCCCCGTCTTCAACCAGAAACGGGGCCACATCAAGGGCGACGGTCACGACGCCACCCACGACGCCACCCACGACGAAGGAGAATGACCCGCCGTGGGAGACATCGACGACGCCCTCGAGCGGCCCCAGGTGTCCTCGCGCAGAATGCAGGCGAAGGCGGCCGGTGCTGTCGGTGGTGCGGAGCCGGACGGTGCCGATCGGGTCGCCGTCCAGGGCGATGCCGAGCACGTGCAGGGTGCGGGGGTGCGTCCGGCTGCCGGTCCTGGCTTCGCACCCCGTCAGGTGACGTACCGTCACACCCGGGCGCCGGCCGCGGGTTCGGGTCGCTGTGCTGCCCGGGCTCACCCGCCTTCGCCGGCCGGCGGGGTGCGCCGGTTGCTATTGAGGGCGGCGGCCGGTGAGGTGTTCGTCAGGGGGGTCGGCCAGGGTGATGCGGGCCGTGATGCGCTTGCCGACCGGTTCCTGGTCGATGAGGAGAGCCTCGGTGACGGCCTTGACGATCTCCAGGCCGTGCTGGCCGATCCTGCCGGGGTCGACGGACCGGGCCGCGGGCACCCTGGGGTCGCTGTCCCACACCACGACGTCCACGACGCGGACCGTGATGCGCAGTTCCATCAGGACGGGACCTGGGGCGTACTTGAGGGCGTTGGTGACCAGCTCGCTGACCACCAGTTGCGTGAGGTCTCTCGCCCGTGCGGGCACGGGCAGGTGATGATCGGCGTGGGCCTGGTCGAGAAAGGCGACAGCGTGGCGGCGGGCGTCGGCGATGCAGCCGTTGTCCCCGTCCAGGGCGTAGCCGGCACGCATCAGGTGCTCATCCGGTTTGGTACAGCCCTCGCCGTCGCCATGGGATCCCACTGCTTTCCCCTCATTCCCCGTGCATGAGTGCGCGAGTACCCATCCTCCCGGCATACATGGCAGAGGCATGTTGTTCGGCGTAGTCGTCCAATGCATCCGGCCGGGGTGGTGGGGCAGGCTCATCCGCGCAGGCCGTGGCCCGGGGCCAGCGTATGCGCAGTCAGGGAGACGGTGACCCGCATCGAGCAGGCAGACCGGCTGGAGAGGCTGTCTGCCGAGCACCGCGTGGCCGTCGGCGTCCGTGCCGTCACCGTGCGGGGCGCGAGGCGAAAGACGGCTGCCGCACCGATGGCGCCGGGGCCGAATCTGCGGCAGACGCGGGCCGACGGCCGCTTCGGCCACCAGCCGGGCTTCCCGGGGCGTCATCGGGGCTGATCCGTCGGGCGATCCGCTCGGCGCCGACCAGGTCCTTCCCCCTTCGATGCCGGCCCGGTCCGGCGACGGCGCGCAAGACCTCGTCACGTCCTCGTCGTGCGCGGTCGGATCCTCGTCGTGCGCGGTCGGGCTCGGGAAGGCGGTGCGTCTTTCCTCACGGGTGTGGCCCGGCGCGGCGCCGTTGCGGGCTGCGGGTCAGGTGCCGACTGTGTGCCGGGAGGCGGCGCGGCGGTGTTCGGCGTTGATGCGCTGGGCTTCTTCGAGCTGGTCTTCGAGGATGATGATGCGGCAGGCGGCCTCG